>NZ_JAVHLD010000002.1:110041-263866 GCF_031082295.1 Humidesulfovibrio sp. | reverse complement strand
AAAGGCCCCGGAGCAGTCGTTCCGGGGCCTTTGGTTTCAGGTGCGGTTCTTCGAGCGGTTACTTGCCGCCGCGGCCGTCGTCGCAGGGCTTGGCGGAGTGGCCGCTGTCAGACATGGCACAGGGCTTGGCGTTGCCTGCGGGGGCGGCAGCCGGAGCGGCCGGGGCCGTCGGGATGTCCAGCCCGCCTTCAACGCAGGCGCGCTTGGGGTCGTCCAGCAGCATCAACTGCTGGTAGCGCTTCATGTAGGCGGTCTCGATGTCGGCGCGCAGGCGCTTGGACTCTTCAGGCATGGCCTTTTCCAGCGCGGCGTAGCGGTTCTCGCCGGAGAGGAAGGCCTGGAGGGTGCCGTCGGGGGCCTTGGACTCCAGCTTGAAGGGGTTCTGCCCCTTCTCGGCCAGGTCGGGGTTGAAGCGGTACAGAGGCCAGTAGCCGGAGGTCACGGCCAGCTTGCCCTCTTCCTGGCTCTTGCCCATGCCCTTCTTGATGCCCTGGTTGATGCAGGGGGCGTAGGCGATGACCAAGGACGGGCCGGGGTAGGCCTCGGCCTCGAGGATGGCCTTCAGGGTCTGGTTCTTGTCCGCGCCCATGCTGATGCTGGCCACGTAGACGTAGCCGTAAGTCATGGCGATGCGGCCCAGGTCCTTCTTGTTGGTCTTTTTGCCGCTGGCCGCGAACTTGGCGATGGAGCCGAGCGGAGTGGCCTTGGAGGACTGGCCGCCGGTGTTGGAGTAAACCTCGGTGTCCATGACCAGGATGTTGATGTCCTCGCCGCTGGCCAGCACGTGGTCCACGCCGCCGAAGCCGATGTCGTAGGCCCAGCCGTCGCCGCCGAAGATCCACACGGACTTCTTGGTCAGCAGGTCGCCCATGCTGGCGATTTCGGCCAAAAGCGGGTCCTTGGTCTTGGCCAGCAGGCCTTTCAGGGTGTCGCCCGCGGCGCGGGAGGCTGCGGGATCGTTCTTGCCGGCCAGCCATTCGGCCGCGGCGGCCTTGATGGCGGGTGAGGCGCTGGAGCCCTGAACCTGGCCCATGAGCTCCACAAGCTTGGCGCGGCGCTGGTTGATGGCCATGGTGTAGCCGTAGCCGAACTCGGCGGCGTCTTCAAACAGCGAGTTGCTCCAGGTCGGGCCGAAGCCGTCCTTGTTGACGCAGTAGGGGCTGGCCGGGGCAGAGGCGCCCCAGATGCTGGAACAGCCCGTGGCGTTTGCGATCATCATGCGCTCGCCGAAGAGCTGGGTGATGAGCTTGACGTAGGGGGTCTCGCCGCAGCCCGCGCAGGCGCCGGAGAACTCAAGCAGCGGCTGCTGGAACTGGCTGCCCTTCAGGCTCTCGCGCTTCAGCAGGTCGCCCTTGATGCTGACGGCGGTGTCGAAGAACACCTGGTTTGGAACCTGGAGGGCGGTCTGGGTCTCCAGCGGCTTCATGACCAGGGCCTTCTCCTTGGCCGGGCAGATGTCGGCGCAGTTGCCGCAGCCCATGCAGTCCAGAGAGTTGACCTGGATGCGGAAGCCCAAGCCCTTGAGCTCCTTGCCGAGAGCGGGGATGGTCTCGAAGCTCTTGGGGGCCTTCTTGGCCTCGGCGTCGTTCAGCAGGGCGGGGCGGATGGCCGCGTGGGGGCAGACCATGGCGCACTGGTTGCACTGGATGCAGTTTTCCTTGACCCACTGGGGCACGTTGATGGCCACGCCGCGCTTTTCGTACTGGCTGGTGGACACCGGGAAGGAGCCGTCCGGGGTGAAGGCGGAGACGGGCAGGGCATCGCCGTTCTGGGCCAGGATGGGCCGCATGACGTCGGAGACGAAGGCGGGAACCTTGTCCGTTATCACGGACTTGTCCTTGGCCTTGGCCCAGGAGGCGGGGACCTTGATTTCGATGAGGTTGGCCAGGGTCTGGTCGACGCCGTCCACGTTCATCTTGACGATCTTGTCGCCCTTCTTGCCGTATTCCTTCTTGATGGAATCCTTCAGCAGCGAGATGGCCTTGTCGATGGGCAGCACCTTGGCCAGCTTGAAGAAGGCCGTCTGCATTATCATGTTGATGCGGTTGCCCAGGCCCACAGCGGAGGCGATCTTCACCGCGTCAATGGTGTAGAGCTTGAGCTTCTTGTCCGCGATGGTGCGCAGCATGGCCGCGGGCAGGTTGGCCTCCATGTCGGCCACGGTGGTCCAGGTGGAGTTCAGCAGGAAGGTGCCGCCGGGCTTGATGCCTTCCAGCACGTCGTAAATGTTCACGTAGCTGGACTTGTGGCAGGCGATGAAGTCGGCCTGTTCCACCAGGTAGGTGGACTGGATGGGCTTCTTGCCGAAGCGCAGGTGCGACACGGTGATGCCGCCGGATTTCTTGGAGTCGTAGGCGAAGTAGCCCTGGGCGAACAGCGGCGTGTTGTCGCCGATGATCTTGATGGCGCTCTTGTTGGCGCCTACGGTGCCGTCGGACCCGAGGCCCCAGAACTTGCACTGCACGGTGCCCGCGGGGGTGGTGGCCAGGGCCGGGCCGACCGGGAGCGAGGTCTTGGTGACGTCGTCCTCGATGCCCACCACGAAGTGGTTCTTCGGGTTGGCCTTGGCCATGTTCTTGAAGATGCTCATGACCATGTTCGGGCGGAACTCTTTCGAGCCCAGGCCGTAGCGGCCGGCGATGATTTGCGGCATGGCCTTGCCACGCTCCACAAGGGCGGTGCAGACGTCGAGGTACAGCGGGTCGCCCAGGGCGCCGGGCTCCTTGGTGCGATCGAGCACGGTGATCTTCTGCACGGTCTTGGGCAGCACGGCGAAGAAGGAGGCGGCGTCGAACGGGCGGTACAGGCGCACCTTGATGAGGCCGACCTTCTTGCCCTTGGCCAGCATCATGTTGATGACTTCCTGCACGGTCTCGCAGCCGGAGCCCATGGCCACGATGATCTCGGTGGCGTCCGGGGCGCCCACGTAGTCAAAGGGCTTGTACTTGCGGCCCGTGAGCTTGCCGACCTTCTTCATGGCCTCTTTCACGATGCCGGGAACCGCGTTGTGGTAGGGGTTGGCGCGCTCGCGTCCCTGGAAGTAGATGTCCGGGTTCTGGGCGGTGCCGCGCAGGGCCGGATGCTCGGGGTTCATGGATTTCTTGCGGAATTCTGCGACCTTGTCGTAGTTGACGAGTTTGGCCATGTCCGCCTGGTCGATGACCTCGATCTTCTGGATTTCGTGGCTGGTTCGGAAGCCGTCGAAGAGGTGCACGAAGGGAACGCTGGACTCGATGGCGGCCAAGTGAGCCACCAGCGCCAGGTCCATGCATTCCTGCACGGAGGAGGAGGCCAGGAAGGCGAAGCCGGTCTGGCGGCAGGCCATGACGTCCTGGTGGTCGCCGAAGATGGACAGGGCGTGCGCCGCCAGGGCGCGGGCCGAGACATGGAACACCGCGGGCAGAAGCTCGCCCGCGATCTTGTACATGTTTGGGATCATCAGAAGCAGGCCCTGGGAGGCGGTGAAGGTGGTGGTTAGCGCGCCTGCGGACAGCGAGCCGTGGACGGCTCCGGCGGCGCCCGCTTCGGACTGCATCTGACGGATGTTCACCACCTGTCCGAAAATGTTCTTCATGCCTTTGGCGGCCATTTCGTCGGCGATCTCGCCCATGGTGGAGGAAGGCGTGATCGGGTAGATTGCAGCGGCCTCACTCATTGCATAGGCCACATGCGTGGTGGCCGAGTTGCCGTCCATGGTCTTCATCTTTTTTGACATGCTCATATCCCTCTTTCTTGTGATGTGAAGGTTTGGGCGGTTGGTAGCGTATTTCAACACGTAGATCAAAATGGTTTCGATGGCAACTTGTGTGCCAAAAAGAACGCGCAACTATTTTGCCTGTAACTTTAGTGTGTTGATGTTGTTGATGGGCGAGCCTTGATTACTTGGAGCGGTTATGTCTGAAAAAAAGGCAGCCCCTTGAAGCTCGAAAGCTTGAGCCGGTGCGGGTTTGCCGTCATCGGCACGGATGTCCGATCAATCAGACAAATTCAGACTGGCATCCTCGGCATGTTTGGGCTAGGGAATACGAAGATAGGGGAAAACCGCAGAGCTGACGGGAGACCCATGGAACAATGTGAATTCATCCCGCCCAAAGGCCCCTGGGCCAAGAAGACGGAGCGGATGATCGAGCGGCTGCTGAGTCTGCTGCCGTTCCTCGCCTGGTGGCCCCAGGTGTCGCGGCGGACCCTCAAGGCCGACCTCTGGGCCGGACTCACGGGCGCGGTCATCGTGCTGCCCCAGGGCGTGGCCTTTGCGGCCATCGCCGGCCTGCCGCCGGTTTACGGACTCTACGCGGCCATGGTGCCGGTTGTCGTCGCCGCGCTTTTCGGATCGTCCTATCATCTGGTGTCCGGCCCCACCACGGCCATCTCCCTCGTCGTCTTCGCCAATGTGAGCCGCCTGGCCGATCCCGGCAGCGCGGAGTACATCCGCCTGGTGCTGACGCTGACGCTTTTGACCGGCATGTTCCAATTGGGCCTGGGCCTGGCGCGCCTTGGCGCGGTGGCCAACTTCGTGTCACATTCCGTGGTCACGGGCTTCACCGCAGGGGCCGCCATCCTCATCGCTACCAGCCAGCTGGGCACTTTTCTGGGGCTTGATCTGCCGCGCGGCGGCACCTTCCTGTCCACCTGGGGCAGCATGCTGCGCGCCCTGCCGGAGGCCAAACCCTATGTGCTTGGCCTGGGCGCGTTCACCATCCTCATCGCCGTGGTCATCCGACGCTTTTGGCCCAAGCTGCCGAAGCTTCTGCTGGCACTTATCCTTGCGAGCTTGCTGAGCTTCGCCGTGGACGGGCCGGAGCATGGGGTGCTGCTGGTGGGGGCGCTGCCCGCGTCCCTGCCGCCCTTCACGTTGCCGGACTTCGGGCTGAACGACCTGCGGCGGCTGGTGCCGGGGGCTTTGGCCGTGGCCATGCTCGGCCTGGCCGAGGCCGTTTCCATCGCCCGCGCCGTGGCCACCCGCTCCCAGCAGATGATCGACAACTCGCGCGAGTTCGTGGGCCAGGGCCTGGCCAACGTGCTTGGCAGCCTGTTCTCGGCCTACGCCTCGTCGGGCTCCTTCACGCGCACCGGGCTCAACTTCGAGGCTGGCGCCAAGACCCCGCTGGCGGCGGTGTTTTCGGCCCTGCTGCTGGCCGGGATCGTGCTGCTGGTGGCGCCGCTTACGGCCTACCTGCCCGTGGCGGCCATGTCGGGCGTCATTCTGCTTGTGGCCGTTAACCTGGTGGACCTGCACGGCATCCGGCACATCATCCGCACGGACAGGAACGAGACCGGCATCCTTGCCGTGACCTTTCTCGGCATCCTCTTCGTGCAGATGGAATTCGCCATCTTCTGCGGGGTCATCCTCTCGCTCCTCATGTACCTGAAGCGCACCTCGCACCCGAACTTCACGGTGCTTGCCCCGGACTTGGACAACCCTCGGCGGCCGCTGCGAAACGTGCGCCGCAAGGAACTCAAGGAGTGTCCGCAGATCAAGATCCTGCGCCTGGACGGGAGCATCTTCTTCGGCGCGGTGAATCATATCTCCGAGGAGCTGCACCGCGTTATGGACAGCTTCCCCGAGCAGTGCCACATCCTCATCGTCGGCAACGGCATCAACTTCATCGACGCCAGCGGTTGCCACATGCTCTACAACGAGGTCTTGAGCCTCAAGCTTTCGGGGCGCGACATGTTCTTCTGCTCGCTCAAGGAGGAGGTGCTGGAGGTGCTGCGCCGCGGCCTGTGCCTGAAACGCCTGGGGGGTGAGCACATCTTCGAGTCCGAGGGACAGGCCATCGCGCACATGGTGCCCCGGCTCGACCCGGAGCGCTGCGCCTGCTGCCCGAACAGGGTGTTCCGCGAATGCGCGTTGATGCCCGGCGGCGAGGGGCACGACCACGAGGCGCCAAGGTCCGGGAACGCGCAGGCCGAGAACCCGCAGCCGGCATCTTCCTGATTCCGACTAGAACAGCAGCAGGCGCAGGCCGTCGCGGACGTAGAAGCCCGCGTAGGCCAGCAGCATGACGCCAAGCCCCCGCATGGCCAGCAGGTAGCCTCGGCTGCCCAGCACCGGGCCGGTGCGCCAGGTCAGGAGCGCCACCCCGAACTTGGACCCGACGATGGTCAGGAAAAAGGCCAGGAAAAAGCTGGCCAGCGTGAGCCAGCCCTGGGCGCGGGCTTCCATGATCAGGGGCGCGCCCACGGTCATCCAGAACAGGTACGGGCCGGGGTTGAGGAAATTGGCGAGAACCCCCTTGCCGATGCTGCCCGGAGCCTTTCGAGCTTGCGGGCCATCGGGCCTGGAGCCAGGCGGCGTGAAGCGCAGGCAGCCCAGCGCGCAGTACATCAGGAAGAGCGCCCCGCAAAGGGTGAGGCCGCCAAGGAGCGTGCCGTGACTTGCCGCGCTGCTGGTCAACAGGAGCGCGGCAAGGATGATGGGCGAGTCGGTGAGCAGGGGCGCCAACGCCACCTTGCCGCCCTCGCGGGGGCCGTGGGCCAGGGTTTGGGCGATGACGAGCGCCAGCAGCGGGCCGGGGGTGATGCCCGCGGAAAGGCCGAAGGCCGCGCCAGCAAGGGCGGCAGTAACCGCGTTGGTGATCATGGCCGGGCGCTCAGGAGGTGATGGCCTCCGAGGTGAAGGTCTGCACGAAGGCCTCGGCGCGCTCCTCGGACAGCGGGCGCGAGAACAGGTAGCCCTGGAAATATTCGCAGCCGAGGTCCGTGAGGATGCCGTGCTGGTTGGCGTTCTCAACGCCTTCGGCCACCACGTCCATGCGCAGGCTCGTGGCGAGCTGGATGATGGCGCGCACGATCTCCAGGTTGTCCTTGCCGGTCTCGAGCATGCGCACGAAGGACAGGTCGATCTTCAGGTGGTCCAGCGGCAGCCGCGTCAGGTAGGACAGGGAGGAGTAGCCGGTGCCGAAGTCGTCCACCGAGAAGGACACGCCCATGTCGCGCAGCTCGTGCAGCTTGGACAGCACCGATGTACCGCTCTGCATGAGCGCTGTCTCGGTGACCTCAAGCTTGAGGTTGCGGGCGGGCAGGCGCGTCTCATTCAATATCTCGCGCATGCGCGGCAAAAAGTCGGTCTTGGGCACCTGCTGCGGCGAGAGGTTCACGGACATCATGGCGTCCTGCATGTGCGGGTAGCGCTCGCGCCATTTGGTGAGGATGCGGCTCGCCTCGCGCAGTGCCCAGTAGCCCAGTTCGACCACCTTGCCGGAGTCTTCGGCGATGGGGATGAATTCGCCGGGCATGATGAGCCCGCGGTCCGGGTGCCGCCAGCGGGCCAGGGCTTCGAAGCCGAAAAGCTGGCGGTTCTTGCCCAGCTGCAGGATTGGCTGGAATTCCAGGAAAAATTCGCCACGGGCGATGGCCCGGTCCATGTCGTTTTCCAGGCGCACCACGTTGAGCGTTTGGCGCAGCAGCGACTGGGTGAAGCTTTTGATGCGGTTGCGGCCCAGGGCCTTGGCGTGGTGCATGGCCAGGTTGGCGTTGCGCAGGGCTTCCTCGGCGCTGCTGGCCAGGTCCTGCCCGAGAGCCAGGCCGATGCTCGCGGTGACGGTGATCTCCTCATTTTCCAGCAAAAAGGGCGCGGCCAGGGCCTGGCGGATGCGCTTGACGGCCTGGATGGGACGCTTGTAGCTGTCGAACTCTTCCATGAGCACCACGAACTCGTCGCTGCCGATGCGCGCAACCGTGTCCAGTTCGCGCACGCTGGCGCGCAGGCGCTTGGCCGTCTCGACGAGCACCGCGTCCCCGGCGTGGTGTCCCTGGGTGTCGTTTATGTTCTTGAAGCGGTCCAGGTCGATGTAGATGATGGCGTGGCGGTAGTCTGCGCGGCGCTTGGCGCGCTGCAGGGCGATGCCGATGCGCTCCAGGCACATCGGACGGTTCGCGATGCCGGTGAGCGGATCCTGCTGGGTCAAATGGCGCAGGCGCGACTCCATGAGCTTATGCTCGCTACGGTCTTGGAACATGCACGCGCAGAGGCCGGGTTCGACCTGAAAGCAGTGCATTTCAAAGGCGCCGGCGATGTCCAGGCTGCGGTATTCAAGGTGGTCGGTCCGCCAAGCCGCTCCCCCGGCGCAGATCTCGCGGATGCGCTCGGGCACTTCGGTGTTCTTCAGCCCCGAGAAGGCCTCCTCCATGGGCAGTCCGAGCAGACGGCTGTTGTCCGTATGCATGAGAGTGTCCGCTGCGGGGTTGGAGCCGGTGAAGATGAGCCGCCCGTCCCCATCGAGGCGGAAAAGATGGATGCCCATGGGCGAGGAATGGAGAAGATTCTGGTAGCGGCGTTCAGCCCCGTTTATGGTCCGCTTGGTGGTTCGGTCCGTCACAGTGGAGGTTTCGGCGGCTTTGGGGGTGGGCTTGGCTGCCATGGCGTTCCGTGGGTTCGTGGTGCGTTTATTCTTTCAGATTTCATAGCACCATCGGATTTGAATTGGAAGTGAGCGGAGGCGTTTTTGCGTAGGCTCGGCTTTACGCCAGCAAATGCCTTGTGCTAGAAATCGCTCTGGCCGAGGTCCGGTCGGGAAAGACCCACAATTGCACGGAGGTTCGGGATGCTGAAAGATTTCAAGGCGTTCATCATGCGCGGAAATGTGGTGGACATGGCCGTCGGTGTCGTCATCGGCGCGTCTTTTGGCGGCATCGTCAAGTCCCTGGTGGACGATGTGCTCATGCCGCCCATCGGGCTGCTGCTGGGGCGCGTGGACTTTTCCAACCTCTATTTGACCCTGCGCGACGGCGCCACGCCCGGCCCCTACGCCGCTTTGGTAGAGGCCAAGAAGGCCGGAGCAGTGACCTTGAACCTTGGGCTTTTTGCCAACACGGTCATCAACTTCGTCATCGTGGCCATGGCCATTTTTCTTGTGGTCCGCGCCATGAACCGCCTGCAGGCCATGCAAAAGAGCAAGGAGCCCGCGGCCGAGCCCACCACCAAGGAATGCCCCTTCTGCGCCAGCACCATCAGCCTCAAGGCCACGCGCTGTCCGCATTGCACCTCGGAGCTGCCGAGCTAGCTCAACCTTCCGCCTGCTCGCGGAACGGGTTGCGGTGCGCGGCGGTCATGAACAGATAGGGATAGTTGGCCTTGAGGTGGCGCATATAGTCCAGCCACTGCAGGGCCAGCAGCCGATAGGCGCGCTCCAGGTCGCCGCCCACGTGGGTGGCGTCAGCGACGCTCAGCGCGCTGAGGTCGAAGCGGAACTCCAGCTCTTCCTTGATGTGCAGCACGGCCCAGAGCAGGTCTGTGCACGTCTCATGCTCCAGAAGGTTGGGATTCTCCAGCAGCCGCACAAGCAGCGGGCTTTTTTCGGTCAGGAAGTCCTTGATGCCCTGCAGGGCCGCGGCGTCCGCGGCGACCTTGAAGCCGTGCTGGGCCATTGAAGCGGAATACTTTCGAAAATACTGCTCGGACCAGCTGTCGGCCTCGGGCAGGCGTGCGCGCAGGCTCGCGAGGTCGGTGTCCAGCAGCGCAAGCTTGCGCAACAGGCGGATGCCCGCTTCGCTGAAAAACACCCCGATGACCATGTTGAGCTTTTCCTTGCGTTCCTTCTGGGCGCGCCGGGTCAGCAGATGGTCCGAGGCGGCGGCCACGGCGTTCATGAACGAGCCGACGCCCGTCAGGATCATGATGCCCGCCACGACGCGGCCTGCGCCGGTGTGCGGCACCACGTCGCCATAGCCCACGGTGGACATGGTCACCACGCTGAAATAGAGCGAATCGGCGAAGTCGAAGCCTTCCACATGCATGAGCGCCAAAGTGCCCGCCAGGAGCACCACCGCCAGCACGCCCAAGGCGGCCAGCACGCGTTTTTGCCCGTTATCGAGCTGCATCCTCACCCCTCCCTCTGACCATAGACGCGCACGGGCGCGGCCCCAGCCAACGCTGTCAGGGCACCCGCCGCAAGCGCTCGCATCTCCTCCACCTCGGGCAGGATAACCACCGGCGCCAACCAGGCCACCCGGCGCTGTATGGCCGCCGAGAGGGGCGCGCTTTTGGCCATGCCTCCGGTCAGCACCACGGCGTCGACAGGCGCGGCATCGTCCTCGTACAGGGCAGCGGCCATGGCGGCCGCGAACTTCGCCACTTGATAGGCCAGGGCCTGCAGCACGTCCTCGGCGTGGCGGTCGCCAGCGGCGGCGCGGCCCTCGATGTCGCGCAGGTCGTTGGTGCCGACATGAGCGTACAGGCCGCTTGAGGTCAAGAGCTCACGGGCGAGCGCCGCCGGGTCCTCTCCGCGCCGTACCAGCTCGAGCACCGCAAGGCTGGGCAAGGTGCCGGCGCGCTCGGCGCTCATGGGGCCTTCGCCGTCCACGCCGTTGGTCACGTCGACGATGCGGCCCCTGTCATGCGCGCCAACGCTGACCCCGCCGCCCAGGTGGGCAACCACGAATTTGGCGGCCTCGTAGCGCAGGCCCAGCCCCTTTGCCGCCCGTTGCGCCGCGGAGCGCTGGCTCAGGGCATGAAAGACGCTGCGCCGCCGGATGCGCGGCAGGCCGGTCAGGCGCGCCACCTCGCGCAGCTCGTCGGTGACGGGCGGGTCCACCACGAAGGCCGGACAGCCGGAGGCCTGGGCGAACTCCGTGGCCAGGGCCGCGCCCAGGTTGCAGGGGTGCTCGCCGTAGCGCGCCTGGGCCAGGTCGTCCAGCATGGACTGGCACACGGCGTAGACACCGCCGGGCAAAGGCAGCAGCAGCCCTCCGCGACCGGCCACTGCCTGGAACACGGTCTCGCCCAGGTGGCGCGCCACCGCGTCGGCCACGGCCTTGCGACGCAGGGCAAGTTGGCCCTGCACGCTGCCGCAGGACTCCAGGGCGGTCTTGTCGTGGCTGATGTCCTCGGAAAACAGCTGCGTCTCGCCGTCATAGGCTGCCACCTTGGTGGAGGTGGAGCCGGGGTTGATGCACAGCACGCGCGGGGGACTCTGGGTCATTGCGGGCCTCCGGCGATATAGGCCGCCAGGGCGATGGATGCGAACTTGGAGTGCTCGGTGTCCCCGCGCGAGGGGACGACGATGGGCACGCGGCTGCCGACGACGACGCTTGCAAGGGTCAGGTTCATAAGTGAGTTCAGTGTTTTGTAGAGGATGTTGCCGGACTCGATGTCAGGGGTGCAGAGGATGTCCGCCTGACCGGCCACCGGGCCTGCCACCCCCTTCATGGCGGCTGCCGACGGGGAAACCGCCAGGTCGAGCGCCAGCGGACCGGCTACGAAGGCGTCGTCAAATTCGCCGGAGTCGGCCATTTTGGCGATGATGTCCGCGTCCAGCGTGGCGGGCATGGCCGGGTAGTTGACCTTTTCGGTAGCGGCCAGCATGGCCGCGCGCGGGCGGGTGATGCCCAGGCTGCGGGCCACGGCCAGCGCGTTCTTGAGGATTTCCACCTTGCGCTGCAGGGTGGGGCGTATGTTCACCCCGGCGTCGGTGAGGAGCATGAGCCCTGCCTGGCCCGGGGCGCGGCCCGGCGCGTCGAATACGGTGACGTGGCTCAGGATGCCGCCTGGCGGAACGAGCCCGGCGTCCTTGACCAGCACGGCCTTGAGCACGGCGCTGGTGGCCACGAGCCCCTTCATGATGAGCTCGGCCCGGCCCTGGCGGAAACAGTCCACGGCAAGCGTGACCGCCTGCGTGTCGTCCGGGCAGTCCTGAAGCTCGAAGGCGCCAATATCCAGGCCCAGGCGCTCGGCAACGGCGCGCGTGCGGTTCATGTCGCCAAGAAGGATCGGCTCGGCGAGGCCTTCCTTCGCGGCCTGCAGCGCCGCCCGCAGCACGAACTCCTCGTCGCAGGGGGCGATGGCCACGCGAGGCGCTCTGCCTCGGGCCTTCACGGCCCGCACCACCTGGTCCAGGCTGGTCAGGCGGGGGGTGTTCACTAGTCGTCTCCGCGCTTGAGGGCGATCTTGCCGGTGCGGGCCATGGACAGAATGCCGAACGGCGCGAGCATCTTGATCAGCCCGTCAACCCGCTCGGAGTCGCCGGAAAGCTCGACCGTGAGGCTCTTTTCGCCCATGCCCACAACGCTGGCGCGGAAGACCTCCAGGATCTGCATGAGCTGCGAGAGGTTCTCGGCTCCGCGTTGAATTTTCATGAGCACCAGCTCGCGGTCGAGGAACTCCTTGCGCGCCAGGTCGTCGACCTTGATGACGTTGGCCATCTGGGCCACGGCGCCGGTGATGACGTCGATGTCGTCGTCCGGGGCCTCCAGGCAGATGACCATGCTCGTCACCTCCGGGTTCTCCGTCTCGCCGCAGGAGATGCTCTGGATGTTCAGGTTGCGCTTCTTGAACTCGTTGGCCATGTCGGCGAGAACGCCCGTGCGGTTGGCCACCAGGGCGAAGATGGTGTGTTTCACGGCAGGCTGCTCCTTGTGCTGTGTTGCGTGCAACGTGCAAGTTTAGCCCAACTGCCTGCGGAAGCAAAGACCCCGCCGGGGCTTCCGGCATGGTCGCGGGCCTTGCCATTGCTGCGCGGTATGGATAAGTAGCAAAAGATGAGTCTCCTGAATTCGGTCGACTTGCCAAGACGCTGGCGGTGCGCGCTGTGAAGGTGCGTTGCTGGGGTGCGCGTGGCTCAATTCCCGTTTCCGGGCCGGACTTCAATCGCTATGGCGGCGACACCACCTGCATTGAGATACGCTCAAAGAACGATGCGCTCCTGGTCATCGACGCGGGAACGGGCATCCGCAGGCTGGGCTGCCGATTGACCGAGGAGGGGCGGCTCGACCTGACGCTCCTGTTCACGCACACCCACTGGGATCATGTGCTGGGCCTTCCGTTCTTTAAGCTCCTCTACAACCCCAGCGCGCGAATCAGCCTGTACGGCAGCCCCGGGCTGCAGGGCAGCATTGCCAAGCTTCTCGGGCGGGTCATGGCGCCGCCGCTGTTTCCGGTGCCTTTCGTGAACCTGCCCTCCACCATCGTCAGCCGCGAGTGGCCGGGAGACGTGATGCAGGTGGACAGCCTGCGGGTGCGGCGCATCGCGCTTTCGCATCCAAACCTTGGCGCGGGCTACCGCGTGGAGGAGGACGGGCGGAGCTTCGTCTTTCTCACGGACAACGAGCTTTCGCATCCTCACCGGGGCGGGCGCAGTTTCGAGGAATACGCGGACTTCTGCCGTGGCGCGGACCTGCTGGTGCACGACGCCGAGTACACGCCCGAGGAGTACCCGGAGCGCCTTGGTTGGGGGCATTCGCATGTCGATGACGCCGCGAGGCTTGCCCTGGCCGCCGGCGTGAAGACCCTTGGCCTGTTCCATCACAACCAGGAGCGGACTGACGACGGCGTGGACGAGATGGTGCGTCGTTGTCGCGCAGTCTTCGCCGGCGCCGGTTCCGGCCCGGTTCCAGACTGCCTGGCCGTGGCCCAGGATTCCAGCTTCGACCTCTAGCCCGTTCCATCTCACCTCCGCCTCGACGAACCTGGGCAACCCTGCTTGGATGCCCGGCTGGACTTGATTTCTGCGCCAGGAAATGCCAAACCCGCTTGTGCCCGGAAAAAGGCAACCGGTGCGGGAACAATGGGGGGACGGACGGATGCGCGTACTCATCGTGGATGACGATTTCTACAGCCGTGTCATGCTCCATGACATGATGCGGCCCGTTGCGGAATGCCATATCGCGGTCAACGGAGAGGAGGCACTTGGGGCCTTCAAAAAAGCTTTGGATGACGGGCGCCCCTACGATCTGGTCTGCATGGACCTGGTCATGCCGGAGATGGACGGGCAACAGGCCTTGCGCGAGATGCGCGGCTACGAGGACGACCTTGGCCTGGAGAGCGAGCGCCGTTGCAAGATCATTGTCATCAGCATGCTTGAGGATTCCCGCGAGACCAACGACGCGTTCTTCCTCGGCGGGGCAGACTGCTTCCTGGTCAAGCCCATTGACGAGGAGCGCTTCATGGCTGAGGTCCGCGCACTGGGGCTTTCGGCCTAGCCGGACCGCATAGAACGCTCGGTCCGGTCCAAAGGACAGGACGGGCGGACGGGGGCAGCGGCCTGGCCGTTGGCTTCCGTCGTTTTTTTTGGGGCTCCTTCGCCCCTTGGCGACATTTGAACTTCGACGAAAAGTCGGCTAATGAAGCCTACGAAGCCGCACGGCCCCTTGGCCTAAAGCGGCACACAGGACAGGTGCATGACTCAGATTCTCGGGATCAAGTTCAGCGACCACGGACCGGTCTGCTATTTCGCCTCGGGCGCCCATGTGGTGAGCGCGGGGCAGTCAGTGCTGGTGGAGACCGACCAGGGCCTGGCCCTTGGCCATGTGGCGCTCGTCGCCGCCCCTGAGGCCGTCCACCAGGACGCTCACGTTGTCGTCGTCGCACCCGCGGAGAACGCCCCGGCCCCCTTCGAATCCGTGCTGGTAGGCGCGGACTGGCACGATGACGCCGCCGCCCCCGCAACGCCCGACCAGGGCCTAGAGACGCCCGGCAATGCCTCGGAGCAGGCGCACGATGCCACCGCGCCCAGCGGCGGGGTGTATTCGCTGGAGCAGGCCGCCCAGTATCAGCCTCGTCCGCTCAACGCCGACGGGTTGCAGCCGATTTTCCGCCTGGCTGGTCCGCAGGACCTGGAGACCGGGGCCGAGAACAAGCGCCTGGCGCGCCGCGCCTTCAACTTCTGCCGGGGCTGCATCTCCAGCCAGAACCTCGACATGAAGCTGGTGGACGTTGAGGTGCTGCACGACCGCAGCAAGATGATCTTCTATTTCACCGCGCCCAACCGTATCGATTTCCGCGAGCTCATCAAGAGCCTGGTGCGCGAGTTCCACACGCGCATCGAGTTGCGCCAGATCGGCGTGCGCCACGAGACCCAGATGATCGGGGCCATCGGCAACTGCGGGCAGGTTGTGTGCTGTCGCCGTTTTCTGCGAAAGTTCGCGCCGGTGACCATCAAAATGGCCAAGGAGCAGAATCTGTTCCTGAACCCGGCCAAGATCTCCGGCATCTGCGGGCGGCTCTTGTGCTGCCTGAGCTACGAGCAGAAGGGCTACGAGGAATTCCACAAGCAGTGCCCCAAGATCGGCAAGCGCATCCAGACGGCCATCGGCAACGCCAAGGTGCTGCGCGCCAATTTCTTCAAGAAATCCATTTCTGTATGGGTTGAGGATATGGGGGAACGCGAGTTTACCCTCGAAGAATGGAAGGATTTGGTGAACCGCCAGATTTCGCCGGAGGGCGCAGCCCAGGCGCCGGAAGGCCATGCTCCGGAGCGTCAGGGGCGACAGGGCGGCGGCAGGCCGTCCACGGGCCGCCCGTCCCGGCCGGAGCGCGCGCCGCGGCCAGAGAAATCCGACCGGCCCGACCGGCCAGAAAAATCCGACCGGCCCGAACCGCGCGTGCAGGCACCGGACGGCGCTGAGACCCAGGCGCCCCAGCGGGCTGCGGGAGAGGCTCTCGAGCCCGGCGCAGACCGTCCGGAAAGGCCCGAGGGCGACGCCGGGCGTTCGCGTCCCCGGCGCAAGCGCCGCAAAGGCAGAGGCCCCAAGCCTGCCTAGGTCCGCAAGGGCCGCCACCACCCAGGTCTGGAAACGCTCCAAGGAGTCGAGATTGAGCCGCTTCTTCGTCACCACGCCCATTTTCTACGTCAACGCCAAGCCGCATCTGGGCCACGCGTTCACCACCATCCTGGCCGACGCCATGACCCGCTTCCACCGGCTCATGGGCGACGAGGCCTTTTTCCTCACCGGCACGGATGAGCACGGCGACAAGATCGCCAAGGCCTCCGATGAGGCCGGGCAGTCGCCCAAGGAATACGCCGACCAGATCAGCGGCCTGTTCCGCGCCCTCGGCCCCATGCTCGGGGCCAAGCCCGACCACTTCATCCGCACCACCGATCCCGAGCACATCAAAACCGTGCAGAAAGTGCTGCAGAAGGTCTACGAGGCTGGCGACATCTACTTTGGAGAGTACGGCGGGCACTACTGCTTCGGCTGCGAGCGCTTCTACACCGAGAAGGAACTTGTGGACGGCATGTGCCCGGACCACAAGACCAGGCCCGAATACATCGCCGAGAAGAACTATTTCTTCCGCATGTCCAAGTACCAGGCCTGGCTCATCGAGCACATCAACCAGAATCCCGACTTCATCCGCCCGGCGCGCTACCGCAACGAGGTGCTGAGCCTGCTCGAGTCCGGCGCGCTGGAGGACCTGTGCATCTCCCGGCCCAAGAGTCGCCTCACCTGGGGCATAGAGCTGCCCTTTGACCAGGACTTCGTCTGCTACGTCTGGTTCGACGCGCTCTTGAACTACGTCAGCGCGCTGAACTACCCGCGCGGCGAGAAGTTCAAGAAGTTCTGGCCCGCCAACCACATCGTGGCCAAGGACATCCTGAAGCCACACGCCGTGTTCTGGCCGACCATGCTCAAGGCCGCCGGACTCGCCCCGTACCAGTCCCTCAACGTCCACGGCTACTGGCTGGTGCGCGACACCAAGATGTCCAAGTCCTTGGGCAATGTCGTCGAGCCCAAGCAGATGGTGGACGCCTACGGCACCTCGGCCTTCCGCTACTTCCTGTTGCGCGAGATGGCCTTCGGCAGCGACGCTTCCTTTACTGAGGAAGCCCTCGTTGGCCGCCTGAACGCCGACCTGGCCAATGATCTCGGCAACCTGTTCAACCGCGTGCTGTCCATGACGCACAAGTATTTTGAGGGCAAGGTGCCCAGCCCCACGGCGGAGACCGAGGAGGACGCGGAGCTCAAGCGCCTGGGCCGCGACGCCATGCGCAACTTCCAGGGCCACTTCGCCGAGTTCCGCACCGCCCGGGCGCTGGAGTCCCTCTGGGAACTGGTGCGCGCCCTGAACAAGTACATCGACACAAGCGCGCCCTGGACCCTGTTCAAGAACAAGGACAAGGCCCGCCTGGGAACGGTGATGTACATGCTGCTGGAGCACATGCGGAAGATCGCCGTGCACCTGTGGCCGGTCATGCCCGAAGCCAGCGTGAAGATGCTGGAGCAACTCGGCTGCTGCTTCGACCTGGACAAGGTCAACCTGGCCAAGGAGCCGGAGGTGTGGGGGCTGCTCGACTCCGGCCTGGCCGTGCTCCAGACTTCCAACCTGTTCCCGCGGGTGGAGGTGCCTGAGCCTGCGCCGCCTGCGGCCTTGGAAGTGGAAACTCCCAAGGCCCCGGCTGCGGAGCCCAAAAAGAAGGCTCCTCCAAAGGCTCCGGAAGGACCCGTTGGACCGGCGGACTCCATAGAGTTCGCGGACTTCCAGAAGCTCGACCTGCGCGTGGGCACCGTGCTCTCCGCCGCCAAGCATCCGGACGCCGACAAGCTCCTGGTGGTGCAGGTGGCCCTGGGCGACCCGGAGCCGAGGCAGATCGTGGCTGGCTTGGCCGATCGCTTCAGCCCGGAGGATCTCGTGGGCAAGCAGGTGGTGGTTGTGGCCAACCTGGCCCCGCGCAAGCTCAGGGGCATCCAGAGCCAGGGCATGATCCTGGTGGCCAAGGATGCCGAGGTGACGCGCCTTTTGACCGCTGCCGGCACCGTGGACGACGGCGGCAAGGTCGCCTAGGGCAGGCGCCAACGCGCACCATCGATAACGGCAAAAAGGCCGGGACTGGCGACACCAGTTCCGGCCTTTTGCTTGTTGGCACGCCTGGAGTCAGGCGGCGTTGTCAGGCTATCTCAGGGTGAAGTCGACACGCCCGCCAGCCGGAACGCCCTTGGGGGCAGCGCCGCCGGTCTTTGGCGCCAGCAGGAACACCCGGCCCTGGTCTATGCCGCCCTTTTCCACCAGCCAGGCCTGCACTGCAACGCCCCGGTCCTTGGCCAGTCTGGTCAGGTCGTCTGGGGTGGCCTGGATGTTGCTCAGCAGCAGGGCCTCCATTTGCTCCGGGGGCAGGCCCTTGGCCATTCCGATGAGGTTGCGCGGCTTCTTGATGTCTGCGGCCTTGTACACCCGCTCCAGATAGCGCGGGTACTCCTCCTCCGTCACGGTGACATCGGACAGACCTCCGCTGGCCTTCCCCCGGCGCGCCATTTCCGTGGCCTTCGCGGACCTCACGCGGCGATCAAGGATGGCTCGCTTGAGCCCTTCCTGCTCCAGCGCCGGGTCCGCAACGCCCGTCACCTCGATTTTCAGCGCCTCGCGCTCGCTGAGCGCCTTGGCCAGCGTCTGCAGGGACTTCTCCGCAGCCGGGGGCAGGGTGGACTGTCCAGGCTCAAAGGTGATGTAGGACAGTTCCTCACCGCCGCCGAACATGGAGGCCAGGAGCGTAAACGGCGAAGTGGCCGCCTTGACGATGAGGTTCAGGATCACCTTGGCGATGACGCCGCCCAGGCTGAACTGGGGATCGTTCAGCGAGCCCTGGATGGGCAGGTTGATGTCGATCTCGCCCTTGGAGTTCTTGAGCAGGGCCAGCACCAGGTTGATGGGAATGGACATGGCGTCGGGGCTGTCCACCTTGTCGCCGATGGTCAGCTGGTCGAGGAAGATGTTGTTCTCGGCCTTGAGGGCGTCCTTCTCCACCATGTAGTGCACGTCAACGGAGAGCTTGCCCTTCTGGATGGCGTAGCCGATGTGCCGCCCGGAATAGGGACTGAAGGTCGACATCTCGATGCCCTTGGCCTTGGCCTGGATATCCAGGCTGAGAGGCTTGCTCAGCGGGTCCATCTTGCCGCTGATTTCAAGTGGCGCGGTGCGGTCTATCTTGCCCTTGATGGCAACTTCCGTTGGCGTGCCAGCGGAAAGCTTCCCGATGCGGCCGCTCAGGTCCGTCAGGTTGGCCGTGTAGTTGGGCTTGATGAAGCGGTCGGTGAAGTTGATGTTGCCGCCGCTCAGGACGATCCTCCCGATGCGGATCTGCGGGCCTGGCTGTTGCGAGCCGGTTTCGGTCTTGGCCGCCGGGGGTGCCGCTCCGGCAACAGTCATGTTGGGCGAGGGCTTGGCGGACTTGGCGCTCGGCTCGGTCTTTTCGGCCTGCGCGGGCTTGTCGCCCTTGCCGGGTTGGTCCTGCTTGGCCGGGGGTTCCTTGCGTACCACGTCCTGCAGGTTGAGGCGCCCCTCGGGAGTCAGCAGCAGTCGTGCGAAGAAGCTGGAGAGCGCCACCTCGTCCACGCCGAACCGAAGCGGGGAGGTTCCTGCTGACAGGCCGGAAAGCTTGAGGCTGCGCCAGCGCAGCAGGTCTGTCGAGTTGACCTTGTCGAGCACGTTGAGGTCGATGAGGGCCACCTCACCCGTGAAGGAGGTGTCCGGGTCGCCCACCTTGAGGTTGCCCTTGACCGAGACGTCGCCCCTGGTCAGCACCGCGTTGAGGTCGCCGGTGAACCAGCCCTGCAGGGCCACGAGGTCGACCTGGCTCAGGCCCAGGTCCAGATCGGCGCGAACAGGCTCGGGCTGTACCGTGCCCGCGATCTTGACGCTGCCGTGCTCGTTGATGCGCGTGGAGAAGTCCAGCTTGGCCGTCTGACCGGCGCCGCTGGCCAGGCCGTCGAGCCCAAGGGCCAGGTCCGCGGCCACAAGGGGGCGGACCTTGGGCAGTGTCTCGTCGGAGTAGCGCAAGGTGCCGTCGGCAACGGCGATGCGTTTGACCTGCCATTTCCAGGCCGCAGGGGAGGCCGCCGCCTTGGCGTTTTGTGCGGGCTTGGAGGCCTGCTTCGCGACGGCCTTGCCAGGGGTCTTGGCCGGGGCTCCCGGCGCGGCAATGGCCGCCTGGATGTCCAGCGTGCCGTTGGCCAGCCTGCGGGCAACGCCAAAGGGCTTGCTCAGCCGAACCTCATCCACGGTGGCTTGGCGTTCGGACTTGGAGACGCTGATGCCGTTGACATCCAGTTCGGCGAAGCCCAGGAACGGCTGCTTGTCGCCAGCCTTGGCCAGGGCCAGGTCCGTGACGCCGAACTTGGCGCGGACCAGTCCGGCCAGGGTCGCCTCGTCAAGCTTCAGGCTGGTCTTGCCCACCGTGAGGCGCAGCCTCGGTCCGCCGGGCTGGGCGCGGATCAGCGCGATCTCGCGCAGCGTTGCCACGCCTCTCACACGAACGCGTGAATCCTTGCCCTCCTGGACGAACTCGACCATGAGGTCGGTGTCGAGCTTCGCGGATTCCAGTTGTGCCGGCATATCTGGCGGGGCATAGTGGAATACACGCATTAGGTCGAAATCATTGATTTTGAATTCAACCGCAGCGTCCTTGCCCGGTGCGAAAGGCCGCAATTTTCCCGTCAGGGCGATGGGCGCTCCATTGACCTTGGCCGCGAAGCTCGGCAGCACGTCGCTCTGCACCGCGCCCGAGGTATTGGCCACGAAGGGGATGCCCAGGTTGATCTCCGTGACCTCCTGGCGGCCTTTTTGGAGTTGATCCTCGAAGACCACGGACCCGCCCTCCAGCGTGATGTTCGACACCGAGAATTCCGGCGTGGGGCTGGGCGGGGTGCTGGGCTCTGGTGGCCCGGCGAGCCATTTGTCCAGCAGGTCGGAGATGTTGTACCGGCCTGAGGCCTCGCGGATGAGATGCAGCTTGAGGCCGGACAGGCGCACCTCGCTGACCACCGGAATGCCGCGCGCCAGGCTCAGGGAGGAGATGTCCACGTAGAGGCGGTCAAAGCCGAAAAGCGGGGCCTCCGTGCCGTTGGCCTGGCTGATGGAGAACCCGTTGATGGCGGCCGAGAGTGTGTAGGGCGACACTTCGATGCGCTCGACGTGAACCGGACGACCGAACTCGTCGCTCAGCAGCGCCTCAAGCTTCGCCTTGGCGAAGCCGGGAAGCCAGAAGTACCCGAGAAGTCCGAACAGAAGCAGGAGCGCAACAACGGTTGACAGGCCGTAGCGCACGAACCTGGGGCGCATGGCGGCGCGAGCAACTTCCTTTGCCTTGGACGCGATGGAGTCTTGGGTGGTTGTCATGGCGCTTCGGGGTTGAGGTTGGCACGTCTCGCCCGCTTCTTGGCGAAAGCGGCTCATGGTCGTCGATACTGGCAACCATATCTGACACATTGGGCAAGAGCGCGTTTCAAGTCAAGGGGAGTGGCCGTCCCGATGCGCACAAGGGAGCAATCCCCGTGCCTAGTCGCCGGGGCGCAGAACGGCGCCGTCATCACGGATCCAAGCGCGATGACGGTTGCCGGACAGAAGATGTGTTGAGGCTCAGCGCTTGAAATAGGCCAGGAATTCCTGGTTGCCCTTGGGGCCGAGCAGGGTGGAAGGCGCGGTGCCGACATGCGTCAAGCCCAGCGTGTCCCGGCAGAAGGCGACGACCCCGTCCACGGCCTCCTGGCGGTCGGCCTCCTCGCGCACCACGCCCCGGTCCGTGCGCCCGGCGGGAAGCTCGAACTGCGGCTTCACCAGCAGCACCAGCTCGCACGTGGGCTTCAAGAGCGCCAGGCAGCCCGGCAGGATGGCCGTGAGCGAGATGAAGGAGACGTCGGCGGTAAGCACGTCCAGTCGCTCGGGAAAGAGTTCCTGGGGCGGCTCACGCAGGTTCAGCCGCTCCAGCACCACCACGCGCGGATCGCTACGGAGCTTCCAGCTAAGCTGCCCGTAGCCCACGTCCGCAGCGTAGACGCGCGTCGCGCCGAACTGCAGCAGGCAGTCGGTGAAGCCGCCGGTGGACGCGCCCGCGTCCAGGCAGGTCTTGCCAGAGGGGTTGAAGCCCAGGGTCTCGATGGCCGTGAGCAGCTTGTAGCCGCCCCGGCTGACGAAGCGGTCCTGCCCGCGCAGGCTGAACTCCGTGTCCTCGGGAAATTGTTGCCCTGGCGAGTCCACGGGGACCTTCTGCCCGTCCTTCAGGTAATGCGCCGCCCCGGCCATGATGAGCCGCATGGCCACTTCCTTGGATTCGGCCAGCCCCTGCTGGGCGATCATCCTGTCCGCGCGGTCTTTTTTCGGCACGTCGTGCTCGGGGGAATCCAGCACAGGCTATTTCTTGGCCAGGCCAAGGCGGGCGACCACGTTGTCGGCGGCCTGCACCACGTAGTCCTTGTCGGACAGGCGATCCTTGTCGCCCTGGGTGATGATGAGCTCGGGCCGGTTGGCCAGCTCCGGCTTGGGCGTGACGCCGAACTCCGCCGGGAAGCTGTTCTCGAAATACATTTCCTGAAAGCCGATAAACTTCAGGTGGTGCGCCGTGGCGTCGAGCACCACGGTGTCCTCGGCGTTCACCAGGCCGAGCTCCAGCGCGCGCTTGGCGCCGGCCAGGCATTCCCCGCCCTGGGTGCAGGCGATGTGACCAAAGCGGTTGGCCTGGATCATGGAGTCCATGATCTGCTGCTCGGTGACCTGGACCACCTGGAAGGAGCCGGTGCCGCCGATGGCCTCGAACTTTTCGGCGAAATGGCGCACGCGGGGGAAGCTCACCGGGTTGCCGATCATGGCCGCCTGGGCCACGCTGGCGCTGACCGTGACGGGCTTGTACTCGCGGGTCTTGGCGTCTGCCGCGTAGTAGCGGTACACCGGGTCGGCGTGGTGCGACTGCACGCCGAAGACGCGTGGCAGGGCGGTGATGATGCCAAGTTCGTACAGCTTGAGGAAGCCGCCCATGATGGCGGTGATGTTGCCTGCGTTGCCGATGGGCACGAACACGCACTTGCCGCTCATGTCCCAGTCGTACCACTGGGCCACCTCGAAGGCGTAGGACTCCTGGCCCAGGATGCGCCAGGCGTTCTTGGAGTTGAGAAGGGCCACGCGGTAGTTGTCGGCCAGGTGCTCGACCACCTTCATGCAGTCGTCGAACACGCCGGGGACCTCGAGCACCACGGCGCCGCTGCCCAGGGGCTGGGCGAGCTGCTGCGGCGTGACCTTGCCCGCGGGCAGGATCACCGCGCTTTTTACCGCTCCGCCAACGTAGGAGGCGTACAGCGCGGCCGAGGCCGAGGTGTCGCCGGTGCTCGCGCAGATGGCCAGGACCTCGGTCCAGCCCTGGGTGCGGATGAGGCTCTTCAGGAAGCTGAAGGCGCAGGCCATGCCACGGTCCTTGAAGGACGCGCTGGGGTTCTGGCCGTCGTTCTTGTACACGGTCTTGAGGCCCAGTTCGGCGCGCAGGGCCGGGGGGGAGTCCACCAGCGGGGTGTTGCCCTCGCCTAGGTACAGGATGTCCTCCTGCTCCAGCACGGGGGCCATGAGCTCGTAGAAGCGGAAGATGCCGCGCAGGGCGGGTATCTTGCTGGCGGCGCGCTCGTCGAAGATCTTGCGCCACTCGGCCCCGGAGGTCTTCTTGAGCTGGTCGAAATTCAGGTCGCGCAGCACGAACACGCCGCTGCACTGGGGGCAGGTGTAGTGCAGTTCGCCGATGTCGTAGGTGGCGCCGCAGCCGAGACAAACGTATTGCATATGACCACGGTAGGTGGGGAAGGACATGGCGAACTCCTTGGCGTGAATATGTTCGGCGCGGGCGCTAGGCCACGAACCGGCTGATGCTCATGACGATGATGGTGGCCCCTATGGCCAGCTTGCCCACAAGGCCGAAACTGCGGCCCCAAAAGACGCCCCAGGCGGCCGCGGAGGCGGCGGTGGGGTCAGGGTGGCGCAGGCGCTCGACAACGAAACAACCGACCCAGGCGCCGAGCAACGCGCCCACCAGGCTGCCCAGGCCAAGGCCGAAGGGCACACCCAGGATGGCCCCGCCGATGCTGCCCACGATGCCGCCCAGGTTGCCCGCCTTGCTGGCCCCGTGCTTCTTGCCGCCAATGACCTGGGCTGCGATCTCCAGCACCTCGCCCAGCAGGGCCAGAGCTGCCATGTAGCCCACGAAGCTCCAGTCGATGCGGCCTTCCGGGACGATCCACGCCGCCAGGGCGAGGATGGACAGCATGAGCCAGTTGCCCGGCAGGGAAAGCAGGTTGAGCCAGAGGAAGCAGAACAGGACGAGGCCGACGCTGAGGCCCCAGAGCAGGTCCATTACTTGTCCCTGAGGTCAACCACGCGCACGGCCTTGCCCTCGCTCTTGGGGATGGAGTCGTGCTGCACGAGCTCCACACGTGGCGTGACGAGGACCTCGTCGCGCAGGCGCGAGGCGATCTTCTTCTGCAAGGCGGTCAGTGCGCGCATGTCCTCGACGAAATACTCGTCCTTGATCTCCACCTTGATGCGCAGTTGGTCCATCTCGCCCTCCTTGAAGAGCTCGATGAGGTAGTTCTGCGCCACCTCGGGCAGAGACATGAGGGCCTGTTCGATCTGCATGGGGTAGATGTTGCAGCCCTTGATGATGAGCATGTCGTCCGCGCGGCCGGTGATGCGGTCGATGCGCCTGTGGGTGCGGCCGCAGGCGCAGTCGCCGGGGATGAACCGGGTGAGGTCGCGCGTGCGGTAGCGCAGCAGGGGCATGCCGTCGCGGCAGAGCGTGGTCATGACCAACTCGCCCACCTCGCCCTCCTTGACCCATTCGCCGGTCTCGGGGTCGATGATCTCGGCGATGTAGGCGTCTTCCCAGAGGTGCATGCCCGCCTGCTTCTCGCACTCAAAGGCCACACCCGGGCCGTTCATCTCGGTCAGGCCGTAGGAGTTGTAGGCCTTGATGCCCAGAAGATCCTGAATGCGCTGGCGAATCTCCTCGGTGTGGGGCTCCGCGCCGATGAGCGCAATGCGCCAGTTGAGGCTCTTGGGGTCGATGCCTTCCTGCTTCAGGAAATTCGCGAAGTGCAGGGCGTAAGACGGAATGATGTGGATGCCGGAGACGTTGAAGTCGCGCAGAAGCTTGACTTGGCGCTTGGAGTTGCCCGCGCCCGCGGGAACGGTCAGGAGGCCCAGGCGCTCGGCGCCGTAATGGATGCCCAGCCCGCCGGTGAACAGGCCGTAGCCGCTCATGTTCTGGAACACGTCGCCCTTGCGCAGGCCCACGGCGTACATGCAGCGGGCGACAAGCCCGGCCCAGGAATCGATGTCGTTCTGGGTGTAGAAAATCGCGGTGGGCGTGCCCGTGGTGCCGCTGCTGGCGTGCAGGCGCACATACTGGTCCATGGGCTGGCAGAGCAGGCCGTAGGGGTAGTTGCCGCGCAGGTCGTCCTTGGTGGTGAAGGGCAGCTTCCTGATGTCGTCTGGGGAGGTGAAGTCTTCAGGGCGGATGTTCAGCGCGCCCAGGCGGGAACCGTAGAAGCTGGAGCGCATGCAGGTGGAGATGGTGCGCTTGAGGCGCTCGGTCTGCAGTTTCCGTAGGGATTCTTTGGCCAGGCCCTCTGCGGCTTCGTAATGCATGTGCTCCCCCTCAGGCGCGGTGTTTCGTGTCAGCTGGACTGGAAATATTCCGAAGGATATGGCGTAGCTGTAAGGTTTTCAAATCTACTGTAATTTTTCAGGAAGTGCAACTCGACTTCGCCGACGGGGCCGTTTCTCTGCTTGCCGATGATGATCTCGGCCACGCCCGCCTTGGGGTTGCCTTCCTTCTTGTTATAGACCTCATCGCGGTAGATGAACATGATGACGTCGGCGTCCTGCTCGATGGCGCCGGATTCGCGAAGGTCGGAAAGCATGGGGCGCTTGTCGCTGCGTTCCTCGACCTTGCGGTTGAGCTGCGAGAGCGCGATGACCGGGATGTTCAGTTCCTTGGCCAAGGCCTTCAGGTTGCGCGAAATGTCTGAGATTTCCTGTTCGCGGGAGTCGATGTCGCGGCTGGCGCGCATGAGCTGGAGGTAGTCCACCACCACCAGTCCCAGGTTGTGCTCGCTTTTGAGCCTGCGGCAGCGCGCGCGCAGCTCCATGGTCGAGAGCGCAGCCGTGTCATCGACGAAAAGCGGCGCCTTGGAGAGCACATCGGCCGCCTCGTACAGGTCGGCCCAGTCCTTGTCCTCCAGATAGCCGCGGCGCAGGCTGCCCAGGTCCACCTTGCCCTGGCAGCACAGCAGACGCATCATGATCTGGTCCATGGACATTTCCAGCGAGAAAATTGCTGTGGGCGTGGGCGTCTCGCCCTTGATGGCCGCGTTCAGCGCCAGGTTCAGGGCGAACGCGGTCTTGCCCATGCTGGGGCGGCCGGCGACGATGATCAAGTCGGAGTTCTGCATGCCGGCGGTCATCTCGTCGAGCTTGTCGTAGCCGGTGGTGGTGCCGGTGACCAGCGCCTGCCGACCCACGCGCTTCTGCAGCTCCTTGAAGACCCGGACTACAAGGTCCTTGCTGGAGTGCATGGTGGTTTTGCTGCGCACATCCGAGATCTTGAAGATGGCCTGCTCGCTCTGGTCGAGAAGCCCTTCCACGTCCTGGGATTCGTAGCAGTTGCCGATGATGTCACTGGCGGCCTCGATGAGCCTGCGGGCAACGGCCTTGTCGCGCACGATGGCCGCGTGGTGCATGGCGTTGGCCGCGCTCACGGGGGAGTTCGTCAACTCGGCCAGATACACTGGCCCGCCAACGCTTTCCAGGTCACCGGACTGCGAGAGCTGTTCGCTCACGGTGATAAGGTCAACCGGAGCGTTCTGGGCGTTCAGGGTCTCAAAGGCGCGGAAGATGATGCGGTGGGCCGGGGAGTAGAAATCGTCGGAAGTGACGAGGTCCACCAGGGAGTGGAAGAGCGAATTACGTAAAAAAACCCCCCCGAGAACCGCCTGTTCGGCTTCCAGGTTCTGGGGGGGGACATTGCGCGAAAGAGCGGCGGAGGCCCGTTCGAGGGCCTCCGCGCCGTCTTCTCGCTTTTTGCCCTTGTTATGCCTCGGGCTGCTCAAGTTCGGGTTCTTTTTCCTGCTGTCCATGTTTTATCACGCGCAGTTTCAGTTCGCCCTTCACGTCGGGGTGCAGGCGGATGTCGATCTCGTACTCGCCCAGGGCGCGGATGGCGTCGGGCATTTCGATTTTGCGGCGATCGATGTCGATGCCCTGCTCGAGCAGCGCCTCGGCGATGTTGGCAGCGGTAACGGAGCCGTAGAGCTTGTCGCCCTCGCCCACGCGCACCGTGATGGCCACGTTGGCGGCAGCGATCTTGGTGGCCAGGTCGGTGGCCTCGGCGCGCAGGGCGTCGGCCTGTCCGGCCAGCTTTTTGCGCTCCAGTTCAAACTGTTTCAGATTGGCCTCGGAAGCCATCATGGCCAGGCCCTGGGGGATCAGGTAGTTTCGCCCAAAGCCGGGCTTGACCGCGACGATGTCCCCCAGGCGCCCCAGGGATTCCACGTCGGCGCGCAAGATGAGTTTCATGGTCATGCCCTCCTAGACGGTCTTCTTCTTGACGTCCGTGCTGTGCACGGTGGTGTAGAACAGCAAAGCCATCTGCCGGGCGCGCTTGATCTCGGTGGTCAGGCTGCGCTGATGCTTGGCGCAGGTACCGGTGATGCGGCGGGCGATGATCTTGCCACGTTCCGTGATGTAGTCGCGCAGGATGTCCGCACGCTTGTAGTCAAGCGGCAGGTTCTTGTCCGCGCAAAAACGGCAGAACTTCCTCTTCGGGGTGAACTTCTTGCGAAAAGCCATGACTACGCCTCCTCGGTCGCGGGCGCGGCGGGAGCGTCGCCCAGGCGGACAGTGACGAACTTGAAGATGCCGTCGGTGATGCGGACGTTGCGTTCCAGTTCGGCAACGAGCGCGCCAGGGGCGACATACTCGAGGCGGACATAGTGGCCGCGCGTCAGCTTGCGGACGGGGTAGGCCAGGGTTTTGATGCCCCAGTCATCGACGAGGGTCAGCTTGCCCCCGTCGCGCTCGATGATTCCGGTGAGATTCCCAAGAATCTCCTTGCGGTTTTCCTCCGCCAGTTCCGGACTCAAGAGCAGCAGAGTCTCGTAGTTGTTGAGCATGTAAATCTCCTTTTGGGCTTTGGCCCTCCCCGCACAAGGGAAGAGCAAGGTAGAGGGGTGCTCTTACTCGCTCAATTCGGCTCTGTCAAGCCTTGTTGGCGACCCCGCTCTCGTCCGCTGGCAACCAAAGGTCATGGTTTCAGGGGCTTAGCCCTGCCTTTCGGACGTACTCAAAATGAACAGTGAGATTCCGTCAAGGCGCCAGCGTGAGCTGAGCGTGCGCGGCCATACCGCCTTGCAACGTCATCCCGCTCAATCCTGCCAGTGGTTGCTATTTGTCTGGAGCGTTCTTGTCCTTCTTGTCAGCATCCTTCGGCGGCGTCCAGCCGCACTCCTTCTTGGGGCCTCAGCCCCCGCCCATGCCCGGCACGAGCCTGGAGATGGCGAACCACGCCACCACCACGGCCAGAAGAATCCATCCAGCGTCCATGATTGCTCCTTATACGCCCAGGTCGCGCCCGGTGAGCAGGCGATAGGCCTCCAGGTACTTGGCCCTGGTCTGGTCGATGATCTCCTGCGGGATCTTGGGGGCGGGAGGGCGCTTGTTGAACTTTATCTGCTCCAGCCAGTCGCGCAGGAACTGCTTGTCGAAGCTCTGCTGGCCGCGGCCGGGCGCATAGTCGCTCATGGGCCAGAAACGCGAGGAGTCCGGGGTCAGCACCTCGTCGATGAGGATCAACGCTTCCTTGCCGCCCTCGTTCACGGTGCCGAACTCAAACTTCGTGTCCGCGATGATGATGCCGCGTCCCTCGGCGTAGTCGCGCCCGGCGGAGTAGATGGACAGCGCCAGATCCTGGGCCTGGGTGGCCAGCGACTCTCCGGTGATGCGCATGGCGTCGGCCACGGAGATGTTCTCGTCGTGTTCCCCGAGCTCGGCCTTGGTGGACGGCGTGAACAGCGGCTTGGCGAGCTTGTCGGACTCGCGCAGGCCCACGGGCAAGGTGTGGCCGCAGACCTGGCCGGACTTCTGGTAGTCCTTCCAGCCACTTCCGGTGATGTAGCCGCGCACGATGCACTCTATGGCCAGAGGCTTGGCGCGGCGCACAAGCACGGCACGGCCTTCCAGCAGGTCGGCGTGGGCCTGCAAGGGCTTGGGAAAGTCCTTCACGTCAGTCGCCAAAAGGTGGTTGGGTACGAGGCTTGCGAATTTCTCCATCCAGAACAGGGTGATCTGGTTCAGAACCACGCCCTTGTGCGGAATGGGATCGTCCATGATCACGTCAAAGGCCGAGATGCGGTCAGTGGTGACAATGAGCAGGGTCTCCGGGCTGATCTCGTAGATGTCGCGCACCTTGCCGCGCGAGAGCAGCGGATAATCCTTGATGTCAGTGTTGATGACGCATTGCATGTCATGCTCCGTTGCGTTTGCTGAAAGGTTTAGGACCGTTAGCGGTCTGTTTTAGATATCTTCGAGTCTGCATTCGACGCTTCTGGCGTGCGCCGTCAGGCCTTCAAGGTGCGCCATGCGGGCGATTTTGGTCCCGTGCTGACGCAGGTACTCCGGCGTGGTGGCGATGATGCTCGACTTTTTGCAGAACGTTTGCACGGACAGGGCCGAAGAGAAGCGAGCGGTGCCAAGGGTGGGCAGCACGTGATTCGGACCAGCGAAGTAGTCTCCGACAGGCTCCGGGCAGTGCTGGCCGAGGAAGATCGCCCCGGCGTTGCGAATCCTGCCCAACAGGGCGAAGGGCTCGTCCACGGCAAGCTCCAGGTGCTCCGGCGCGATGGCGTTCACAAGGTCCAGCCCCGCCTCAAGCGAGTCAACCACGAGCACGCCACCCCAGAGCTCCAAGGCCTTGCGGGCCAGATCGTTGCGGGAGAGCTTCGGGAGTTGCTCTGCCAGCGCCTTGCGCACACCTTCTGCAAGCTTTTGGCTCGCCGTGATGCACAACGCGGCTGCGAGGGGATCGTGCTCGGCCTGGGACAGCATGTCTGCGGCCAACCAGGCCGGGTTGGCCGTGTCGTCGGCCAGAATGACGATTTCGCTCGGCCCGGCGATCATGTCGATGCCGACCTCGCCCACGAGCAGGGCTTTTGCGGTGGCCACGTAGATGTTGCCGGGTCCGGCGATGACATCGCAGGGGCGGATGGATTTTGTGCCATAGGCCAGGGCCGCGATTGCCCACGCGCTGCCGGCGCGGTGTATCTCGGTTATGCCGAGCAGGGCGGCGGTGGCCAGGATGTATGGGTTCAGGGTCGAATCCTTGCGCGGGGGCGAAACCACGGCGATATCCGTGACTCCTGCCACCTGCGCTGGCACTGCGTTCATGATGAGGCTGGAGATGAGCGGTGTCTCGCCGCCCTGGCCGCCGGGCACGTACAGGCCAACGCGGTCGACGGGCCGGACCATCTGACCGAGCACGCTGCCGTCCGGGGCGGTGGTGAACCAGGACTGCTCGGCTTGCCTGGCATGGAAGTCTCGAACATTGGCGATGGCTTCGCGCAGAATGTCCAGGTCCGCTTCAGGGATTTCCCTGAGCGCTGAGCGGATGGCGCGAACCGGAACTCCCATGCGCGCGGGAAGATTGGGCGCATCGAAGCGGCGTGTATAGCGGCGCAAGGCTTGGTCGCCATGCCGGCGAACATCGTCAAGGATGTTGCGGACGGTGCCGGTAACATCCAGGCCAGGATCCTTGCGCTCCTTAAGCCAAGCCAGCACGCTTGGGCAGTCCAACTCGGCAGGGACGCGGGCAATACGACAGGGCATGCGGAACCTCGATAGCATGAAGTGTTGATGAGCACCTTGAATTGGTGATGAGAAGCTACCCCAGGGGGGCTCGAAAGTCGAGTTCGAAGCGTCGGACGCGAATACTGTGAGCGATGAAGAAAGGGCCGGAACTTGCGTCCCGGCCCCTGATGGTCATGCTCGCTTATCTGGGTCTAGAAGAAGTAGTTCAGGCCGACGCCGAGCTTGTAGGCGTTGCTCGTGCCATAGTTCTGGATGTCGGCAGCGTTGGTGACGCTGGAGGCGCCCCAGACGTCCTTGTCGAAGTCGGCATGGATGTAGCCGGTGTACACCAGCAGGGTCAGCTCGTCGTAGATCTTGTAGCGGGTGTTGAAGTCCACTTCCCACAAGGAGTCCTTGGTGGTCAGGAAACCTGCGTAGTTAGCGTTGCGCACGGTGCCGCCGGACTCGTACAAGTAGTCCTTGTTGTTGGTGCCCTTGGCGTAGAGCAGGTTGAAGTCATGGCTGAGCTTGTCGATAAGTTTGATGTCCTTCAGGGACATGCCGAGGGCCCAGTAGCCAAGGGTGTTGCTGGTGTAGCCAGCGGTGTTGTTGATGGAGCCGCCAAGTTCGAGGCGCTCGCCGAAGAAGAAGGAGCCGATGGTCCAGTTCTGGGGAGCATTGACCACGGGCATGCGCTCGGAGCCGCCACCCTTGGAGCTGTTGCCGTTTTCACCGGAGGAGTAGGTAAAGAACACCTGGGGGGTCATCATGGACAGGCCGGTGTAGTCCACCGCCAAGTCGAACAGGAAGCCGGAGCGACCGCCCTTGCCGTTCTGGGCAACGGGGTTATTGTACGTGGCCTTGCCGTAATTGAAGTCGGACATGATCTTGAAGTTTTCCAGCGCGGTCACAGTAGCGGCGATACCACCCCAGTAGGCGCGGATTCCTTCACCAGCGGAGCTGTTCGCGGAAGCAAACCCAGCAGTTGTACCGGCGCCGTTTCCGTTCACGGAAGTGGAACCCACATTGGCGTATGCGGCAAAAGGCGTGATGCTGTAACCCTTGAAGGTAAGGGGCACGGCGGCGAAGACGATATCAGCGGCAGTACCAGAGCCGGTAAGATTGCCAGCGGTGGTGCTTGCAGCGCTGTTGGAATCGTAGGGACGGGCGTAACCAGCCAGGATGGAGACGTTGTCGGTAATGGGAGCGCTCACAACCGCAGCGGCCACCTGGTCGTCAAGAATGGCGCTGCCGCCGCCAAAGGCCGCAGGCAGGGTGACGGTCTGGAAACCGAGCGAAATATTCGTCATGGTGTTAGGCCAACGGTATTCGATGTAGGCCTTGCGAAGCATGATGTTGCCGTTGCCAGCGGAGTTTGCGCCAGCGGCGGTCAGGCTGGCGGAGCGGCCAGCGCCGATGCCGAAGAGGCCATTACCCCAGTTGGCGGCGCCAATCTGGGTATCAAGAATGCCGCGCAGGTTTTCGTTGGCGATGAACTGGAACTGGGTGCGCATCTTTTGTTCGAGGTTGAAGGGCTTTTCCTCGCTGATGGCGCCCTTGTCCAGAAAATCCCAGCCCTGCTTCATCTGGGCTTCGATCCACCAGTAGCCCTTGGCCTTCATCTCCATGCCAAACGACAAGCTTGCCGACGCGACAAGAAGGAATACAGCCAGTCCGAGAACCCAGAATTTTTTCATGCTACCAACCCCTTCAGGAATTATATTCAGAAAATTGAGTCAATGTGAGTGAACACTTCCTATGCGATTATGCAAGGGAAATCAAGCGAGTTTCGTGGATTTGTACAAAATATTTTACTTGAAAAGGAAAAGGGGCCGAAGCATATGCTCCGGCCCCTGAAGGCGTCAGGTGGTTGGTCTGGTCTTAACTAGAAGCTGTAAGCGACGCCAAGACGGGCGCTGTAAGCGTTGTTGCTACCGTAGTTCTGGTAGTCAGCAGCAGCGGTCTTGGAGGAAGCGCCCCACAGATCCTTGTCGAAGTTGGCGTTGATGTAACCCAGGTCGAGGTTAACAGCCAGTTCGTCGTAGATCATGTACTTGGTGTTGAAGTCCACTTCCCACAGGGAGTCCTTGGTGGTCAGGAAGCCGCCGTAGTTCATGTTGTTGGCAAGGTTGATGTTGTTGCCCATGTCTTCGTTGATGGAGTTCTTGTCGTTGGTGCCCTTGACGTACAAGAGGTGGGCGGTGTGGGTCATCTTGTCGATGAGCTTGATGTCCTTCAAGGACACGCCAGCGGTCCAGAAGCCCATCACGCGCTGCACGTAGCCAGCGCTGCCGGGGAAGCCGTTGATGAAGTTGCGGTCGCCGAAGAAGAAGGAGCCAACGGCCCAGTTCTGCGGGTTGCCAAGGCTGGGCATGCGGTTGGAACCGGCGTGCTCGGTGGAGTTGCCCTTCTCGCCGGAGGAGTACACGAAGAAGGCGGACGGGGTCATCATCTTCAGGCCAGTGTAGTCAACGGCGATGTCAGCCATCCAACCGGAGCGGGTGGTGCTGCCAAGATTGGGGGTGGACAGGGAGTTGAAGGTAGCCTTGCCGTAGTTGAAGTCGCCCATGAACTTGAAGTTGTCGAGCATGGTGACAGTGGCGGCGACACCACCGAAGTAGGCGCGAGCGCCTTCACCGCTGGTGCTGTTGCCGGCAACCAGGCCAACCAGGCCGGGGGCGCCAAGCTTGGAGCCAAGGCTGGCGTAAGCGGCGAACGGGGTCACGTTCACGCCTTTGAAGTTAAGGGGCACAGCGGCGAAAACAACATCGCCGGAGGTGCCGGAACCAGACAGGTTACCAGCGGTGGTGCTGACGGAGCTGTTGGTGTCGTAGGGGCGGGCATAACCAGCCAGCAGGGAGATGTTGTCGGTGATCGGAGTGCTGACCAGGGCGGCCGCAACCTGATCGTCCAGAATGGCGCTGCCGCCGCCGAAGGCCGCGGGCAGGGACACAGTCTGGAAGCCGACGAGGAAGTTGACCTTGGTGCCGGGCCACTTGAAGTCAACATAGCCCTTGCGGAGCATGATGTTGCCGTTGCCGGCAGAGGCAGCGCCAGTGGCCGTCAGGCTGGCAGAGCGGCCAGCGCCGATGCCGAGTGCGCCAGTACCCCAGTTGGCAGCTCCGATCTGCAGGTCGAGGACGCCCTTCAGGTTCTCGTTGGCGATGAACTGGAAGGCGGTGCGCACGCGCTGCTCAATGTTGAAGGTCTTGTCTTCGCTGGTAGAAGCGCCTTTGTCCATGAAGTCGGCGTTCTGCATGTTCGCTTCAATCTGCCATTTGCCGGAGGCTTTGATGTCGGCCGCGGAAGCGGTCGCAGCCAGGCCCAGGACCATCAGTCCGAGCAAGGCAATCGCGTAAAGCTTTTTCATGTTATCCTTCCCTTCTTTGCGGTTGTGTGAACCACCATCAGCCATTCTTCAACTGATCTCTAGCAAACGGAAATGACAGAATCAAGAGAAAACAGCACCCAAAGTAAAAATATTTTTACTGTACGGATTTTTGTATTCAGCTGCCTTGGGGATTTGTTGACCAAAGAAAAGGGCCGACGCTTGCGCGTCGGCCCTGTGGTCAGGCTCGTGACAGAGAACTAGAAGCTGTAGTTGACCAGCAGGCTGGCCTTGTAAGCGGAGGTGCTGCCGTAGTTTCTGTAGTCGGCGTTCACAGCACCCCAGGTGTCCTTGTCGAAGCTGGGGTTGATGTAGCCGAGTTCCAGACCCAGGGACAGTTCATCGTAGATCTGGTACTTGGTGTTCACGTCAACTTCCCACAGGGAGTCCTTGTTGGTCAGGAAGTTGCTGTAGGTGACGCCGTTGCCAGCAGTGGTGTCCTTCAGGAAGTCAGGATCGTTGGTGCCCTTGAAGTAGATCAGGTGCACGGTGTGGGACAGCTTGTCGATGAGCTTGATGTCCTTCAGGGACAGGCCAAGAGCCCAGTAACCCATGGTGGTCGAAGGAGCATTGTAGGACATGTTCAAGCTGTCGCCGCCCTGCAGCCAGAAGGAACCCAGAGCGTAGTTTTGCGGGGTGCCGACGACAGGCATGCGGTCAGACTTGCCACCATCGGTGCTGTTTCCGGACTCACCGCTGGAGTAAGCGAAGAACACGGAGGGGGTCATCATGGAAAGGCCAGTGTAGTCGACAGCGATGTCGGCCAGGAAGCCCTGACGGCCGCCCTTGGCGTTGTTGAGGGAACTCTGGTTGTTCCAGGTGGCCTTGCCGTAGTTGAAGTCAGCCATGACCTTGAAGGGGTCGAAAGCGGTCATGGTGAAGGCGGCGCCGCCCCAGTAGGCGCGAACGCCTTCGTTGGCGGAGGAGTTGGCACCAGCGAAACCGGCCAGCGCGGTGGCGCCGGTGCCGGCACCAGCGACGTCCTTGCCCAGGGAGGCGTAAGCAACCCAAGGCTTGATGGAGAAGCCCTTGAACATGTCGACGTTGGCGATCAAGAAGGCCACGTCGCCATTGTTGTGGGAGCCGGACAGGTTGCCAGCGGTGGTGGAGGTGGCAGAGTTGGCGTCGTAAAGACGACCGAAGCCACCAACCAGGGACAGGCCGTCGGTGACGGGCACAACAGCCGCAGCGGCGGCGAAGTGGTCGTCAAGAACCGGGCTGCCGCCGCCAACGGCGGAGGGCAGGGACAGGCTCTGGAAGCCGACGAGGAAGTTGACCTTGGTGCCGGGCCACTTGAAGTCAACATAGCCCTTGCGGAGCATGAAGTTGCCGTTACCAGCGGAGGCGGAGCCAGTGGCGGTCAGGCTGGCGGAGCGGCCAGCGCCGATGCCCAGGGCGCCGGTGCCCCAGTTGGCGGTGCCAAGCTGGACTTCGAGGACGCCTTTCAGGTTCTCGTTGGCGATGAACTGGAAGCTCTGGCGCACGCGCTGAGCGATATTGAAGGTCTTGTCTTCGGAGACGCCGCCCTTCTTCTGGAAGTCGTTGTTGACGTTAAAGTCAGCTTCGATCTGCCAAGCTCCGTTGGCTTTGATCTCGGCTGCGGCGGCGCTGGAAATGGTGCCCATGACCAGGGCAGCCACCAGCACCATGAGCAGTGCAAATTTCTTGTTCATCCTTTCCTTCCTTTGGTAGAAGTTCTAATCGCGAGCCTGAACCACGTTACCGATGCTTTTCTAGCCTCTATTCGGACGATGTTCAATACCTCAGAAGGCATTTTTTGAAATAAAGTTAAATTTTTTTTACCGTCAAGTTTTTTAGCTTTCACCACGGAACTTTTTAATTGTATACCAAATTTCCCAACGTTGTTCAGCGGATTGTATTTCTTAACTCCTTGGAGCTGAAAAGAATGATAGCATTTTCCGCCCAGGACTATCCCGAGGCTCCGGGCGTCTATTTAATGAAGGATGGCTCCGGGCGGATCCTTTATGTCGGCAAGGCCAAAAGCCTGCGCAAGCGCCTTGCCTCATATTTTCGGGCGAGTTCGGACCATGCCCCCAAGACCATCGCTCTTCTGGGCAAGGTCGACCATATTGATTTGCTGCTTGTTTCCACTGAAAAAGAGGCTCTGCTCCTTGAAGATAGCCTCATCAAGAAGCACAGGCCCCGCTACAACATCGTCCTTCGGGACGACAAGCGCTCGCTTCTCTTCAAGCTGGACAAGCGTTCCGAATACCCTCGCCTGACCATGACCCGCCAGGTCTTGCGCGACGGCTCCGCCTATTTCGGTCCGTTTTCCTCGGCTTCCGCTGCGCGTGCGACGCTTAAGCTTGTCGGGGAAATATTCCCGCTTCGCCGGTGTTCAGACCGCTCCTTCAAGAATCGCGTGCGGCCTTGCCTGTATCACCAGATCGGCCAGTGCCTCGGTCCGTGCTGCCTGCCCGTCGATCCCGCCCGCTACCATGAAATGGTGGCCCAGGTGGAGCAGTTCCTCTCCGGTCGCTCGGGCTCGCTGGTGCGCGACCTGAAGGCTCGCATGCTTAAGGCCTCAGCGGAGCTGCGCTATGAGGAAGCGGCCCTGCTGCGCGACCAGATCGCCGCCATCGAGAAGACGCTGGAAGGCCAGGCCTCGGTGCTGCGCGATGCCCTGGACCGGGATGTGCTGGCGGTGGTTACCGCTGGTGACGGCCTTGGGCTGGGGATGCTGTTCGTGAGGGCCGGGCAGCTGCTTGAACAGAAGACCTACCACTGGCGGGGGTTGGGCAAGGCTGACATCCCTGAGGCCTTGGGGAGTTTCCTGCCTCAGTTCTATAGCCAGGGGCGCTACATCCCCGGGCGCATTGTGCTGTCGCACGACATTTCCGATGGAGAGTTGTCGGGCGAGCTGGCTGAGCTGCTGGCCGAGCGCCGTGACGGCCCGGTGCGCCTGGCCAAGCCGCGCGGCGAGGATGAACGCCGCCTGCTCGACATGGCCGCCAACCTTGCACTCACTGCCCACCGCGCCGATTCCTCCCAGGACGTGCCGGGGCAGTTGGAGCGCGCCCTGAACCTGCCGCGCGCGCCCAGGCGCATCGAATGCGTCGACATCTCGCACCTTGCAGGCGGGAGCGTGCGCGCCGGGGTGGTGGTGTTTGAGGACTGCGTCGCGGTGAAGCCGGATTACCGGGTTTACGCTCTTCCGGGCGCCGAGGGCACGGGCGACGACTATGCTGCCTTGGCCCAGTGGGCGTTGCGGCGCGTGGAGTCCGGTCCGCCCTGGCCGGATCTGCTGCTGGTGGACGGGGGGCGTGGGCAACTGGCGGCGGTGGTGCGCGCGCTTGCCGAGGCCGGTGCCGGGGAGGAATTCGAGTGCGCGTCCATCGCCAAGGGGCCGAGCCGCAGGGCCGGAGAGCTGGAGGACCGGGTGTTCCGGCCCGGCCGCAGGAACCCCGTGGCGCTCAAGGCCGGAAGTCCGGCGCTGCTGTTTCTGCAACGCGTGCGCGACGCCGCCCACCGCTTCGTCATCAGCAAGACGCGTCAGGCTGGACGCAAGAAGCGCCTGGACAGCGCGCTGCTGGAAGTCCCGGGCCTTGGGGCGGCCCTGGCGCGACGGCTCTGGGACGCGTTCGGATCGCTTGACGCCATGCGCGAGGCCGGGCCAGAGCGTTTGGCCCAGGTGCGCGGCGTCGGCCCGGCCCTGGCCGCTCGCATTGTCCTGGCCCTTGGCTCTCCTGCGCCAGCAGCGGAGGACGGCTAGGCCACTTCCACGGGCACGCCCGGAGTCAGCGCAACGAGATGCGTGTCCGGCGCGTATTCCTTCAGCGCAACGGCAAAGGCGTCGGTTTCCTGGGCCAGGATCGGGAAGGTGCCCCAGTGCATCGGCGCCACGTTCCTGCAGTGCAGAAACGAGCACGCCACGGCGGCCTCCACGGCGTCCATGGTGAACCAGCCCCCCATGGGCAGCATGGCCAGGTCGATGTCGAAAAAGCGGCGAAAGAGCTTCATGTCCGAGAACAGGGCCGTGTCGCCCGAGTGATAGGCGCAGAACCCGCCGGGAAAGCTGATGATGAAACCGGCTGGCGAGCCTGTGGCCGAGGAGTGCACGGCCTGGACCATCTTTACGCGCAACGCGCCCATGTGGACGGTCCCCCCCATGTTCATGCCGAGGACCTGTTCCGCGTGCAGCCCCCTGGCCTGCATCTTCGGGGCGAGATCGAAAAGGCACACCAGCTTGGCCCCGGTGCCTTGCGCGATCTCCGCCGCCTGACCGACGTGGTCGCCGTGGTCATGGGTGACGAGAACCGCGTCTACGTGGCCGATGCACTTCTTCCAGCCGGTGGGAGCCTTGGGGTTGCCTTCGAAAAACGGGTCGATGAGCACCGTGAGACCGTCTTCCTGCAGCATGAAGTTGGAATGTCCGAACCAGGTGAGCAGCATGGCCGTTCCTCCTTCCTGTCATCAACTGGCGGCTATTCGCCCCAGCGCTTGAACAAGGCGTTGTCGATGCCCAGTTGGTCGAGGATGCGCCCGGCCAGATGGTTCACCAGGTCGTCGATGCTCTTGGGCCGGTGGTAGAACCCCGGGCTGGCGGGCACGATGTCGGCCCCGGCCTCCTTGGCGGCGAGCATGTTCTTTATATGGATAAGGTTGAGCGGGGTCTCGCGGGTGACCAGCACCAGCTTGCGGCCTTCCTTCAGGGTCACGTCCGCGGCGCGGTGAATGAGATTGGTTCCCAGGCCGTGGGCGATGGCCCCCAGGCTGGCCATGGAGCAGGGGCACACGATCATGCCCGCGTGCCGCCAGGAGCCGCTGGCCGGGCCTGCGGCGATGTTCTTCTCGTCATGGCTCGCGTGCGCCAGCTTGAGCAGATCCTCGGGGCCGAAGTCGGCCTCCAGGGCGATGACCTTCTTGGCCGCCTCCGACAAGATCAGGTGCAGTTCGATGTCCTCGCGACCACTGAGCGCCCGGGCCAGAGCCATGGCGTACTGCGGGCCGCTGGCCCCGGTGACTGCGAGAAGGATGCGTTGCGTGGTCATATTCTCCCTTTGCCGGACCATGAATTCCCGGCCACATCTAGCGTAAGGAAACTCCACGCGATTTGCAATGCGCACGGTCGCGCCGCTGCTATTGCCAAAGCCCTGCCTGCTGGCACTGCGTCTTGACCAGGGGGTTCTCGTTGCCCTGGCTGTCCTCGATGCGCCTGGCGCGGGTGCATTCCCACTGATCCACGGGATACATGTCGTCCCAGGCGTTCATGAGCTGCTCCTGCTGGCGGCTGAGGTTGAAGCGGGGATACGCCCAGGCCATGTACTTCGTGGTGCGGGCGATGGCGCCTCGGGCGTGCTCCGGCGGTTCGGCCTTGTTGCCCTCGATCTTCATGGCGCAGGTGCCGAAGGAATTGGGCGCACCGGGCAGCATGGCGAAGCTGTAGTTGCTGCGCAAGGCGTTGACCGCGCCGATGGCCGGGTAGAGGTTGTACATGTCCGCCTGCATCAACCGGTACTCCTTGCTCACCCGCTCGGCGCATTTTCTGCCCTTGAACGGGCCGCGCCTGTCCTGGCAGTCCGGGTGACCGTCGCGCCATTCCGGGAACGTGCGGCCGAAGTTCTCGGCCGGGACCACGTGCTCCCACTCGATGCGTCTGGCCCGCTCGCGGTGCTTCGGCGTGGTGAATCCGGGCGGCAGGCTGACCGCGCCATCCTCGCCGAAAGGCGCCTGGCAGTAGAAGGTGATGCGGTGGTCGCTGTAGACGAGCCGTTCGAGGGTCCGCTTGGCGCCCTGGAACGAGTCCTCGCGGGTGTTGCCCCTGGGCTGCGCGGTTTCCTGGGCCTTTTCGCCAGGCTCCCGCTCCGCCTTGTCCTTGTCGCCGCAGGACAGCAGCGTGAAGGCAAGCAGGCAGCAGGCCAGGAGCGAGGCAAGGCGCTTCGCCGCGCTATTCGGAGCGTTGGTTCTCACGCGGTTCTATGCCTTTGGGTTGCCTGCGACATGTCCCGGCACGGGGGCCAAGTCGGCCTTGCCGTGCCGGGACGGAGGTGCGGTTGCGTCGGCGGTTGCGCGGCGGTTGCGGGCTCCGGGGCGGCTAGAGCCCCAGCTTGTCCCACAGGGCGTCGACCTTGGCCTTGACGCCCTCGTCCATGCGCAGGGTGCTCGGCCATTCGCGGTAGTGCCCGTCCTCCGGGCCTTTCTTGGTGGCGTCGATGCCCATCTTCCCACCGTAGAACGCCAGCGGCGAGGCGTGGTCGAGAGCGTCCAGCGGGCCTTCGAGGATGGCGATGTCGCGCCTGGGGTCGACGTTGTTGCCGATGCGCCAGAGGACTTCGGAGACGTTTTGCACGTTGATGTTCTTGTCCACCACCACGATGATCTTGGTGAACATCATCTGGCCCATGCCCCACAGCGCGTACATGACCTTGCGCGCCTGGCCGGGGTAGCGCTTGTCGATGGAGACGAAGCAGAGGTTGTGGAACACCCCCTCCAGCGGCAGGTTCATGTCGATGACCTCGGGCAGCTGCTTCTTGATGAGCGGCAGGAACAGGCGCTCCGTGGCCTTGCCCATGAAGCAGTCCTCCATTGGGGGCGGGCCGACGAGCGTCGCGGGGTAGATGGCGTCGTTCCTGTGAGTGATGGCCGTGACGTGGAACACCGGATAGTCGTCGGCCAGGGAGTAGTAGCCCGTGTGGTCGCCGAAGGGACCTTCGCGGCGGCGCTCCTTGGGATCGACATAGCCTTCCAGCACGAACTGGCTGGTGGCCGGAACCTCCAGGTCCACGGTCTTGCACTTGACCAGCTCCACCGGCTGGTTGCGCAAAAAGCCCGCGAAGAGCATCTCGTCGATCTCGTCGGGGATTGGCGCGGTGGCGGCATAGGTAACGGCCGGATCCGGGCCGATGGCCACGGCGACTTCGAGCCGTTTGCCCAGCTTCTCGGCCAGGTGGTAGTGATAGGCCCCGCCCTTGTGCCGGTGCCAGTGCATTCCGGTGGTGTTCTTGTCGTACACCTGCATGCGATACATGCCCGCGTTGCGCACGCCGGTCTCGGGGTTCTTGGTGAAGACCACCGGCAGGGTGATGAACGGTCCGGCGTCGCCCGGCCAGGTGGTCAGCACCGGCAGGATGGACAGGTCCACCGCGTCTCCGGTGAGGACGACGTCCTGGCAGGAGCCGCGCTTCACGTGGTCCGGGAAGATGTTGGTGAGCTTGGAGAGCTTGGGAATCATCTGCAGTTTCTTGATGATGCCGTCGGGCCGCTCGATCTCCAGGTATTCGTGGATGCGTTCGCCCAGCGCGTCCAGGTTCTCGCTGTCCAGCGCCATGTTCATGCGCTTGTAGGAGCCGAACATGTTGGTCAGCACCGGGAACTTGGACCCCTTGACCTGCTGGAAGAGCAGGGCAGGGCCAAATTTCTTGCTCACCCGGTCCGTGACCTCGGCGATTTCAAGGTAGGGGTCGAGTTCCGCGTCGATGCGCTTGATCTCGCCGTTCTTGTCCAGATGCTTCAGAAAATCCTGCAAGTCCTTGTAGGGCATGGAATCCTCGCGGGGGTCGTTTTTTTCATCCTACCTTACGCGCCAGCACTCTGACAAGCCGACAACGTGACCGCTCAAGGTGCGCTCCTTTATTTCGCAAGACGGTTGACAGGCGATGAACACGGTATTAAACAGCGTTTTAACGCCATGTGTCAAACGATGTTTGGAGGGTTGCCATGCAGGATCAAGCTGACGCCGGAACGAGGGAGAGGTTGCTCGCCGCCGCGCGCGAGGTGTTCGCCGAACGCGGGGTCAAGGAGGCCACGGTGCGTGACATCTGCGCCAAGGCTGGGGCCAACGTCGCGGCCGTGAACTACTATTTCGGCAGCAAGGAGAAGCTGTTCATGGCCGTGCTGGCCGAGTACATGCAAGCCGCGCATCTCCGGTTCCCCATCGACATGGACCTTGCCCCCGGCGCGCCTGCCAAGGACCGCCTCAAGGCCTACGTGCGCTCCCTGCTGTACAAGTTTCTCGGCGACGGCGACCCGCTGTACGAAAAGCTCGGCATGCTCCTCACCAAGGAGTTCATCGACCCCTCGGACCAGTTCGACGTGATCATGGAGCGCTTCATCATGCCCCAGCATGAGGTTCTCCTGGGCATCGTGCGCGAGCTGATGCCTGAGAGCGATGAACGTTCCGCGCACCTCTGCGCGGCGGGGGTGGTGGGCTACTGCCTGTTGTTCGACCATATGCGGGCCGTCATTCGCCGCATGTGCCCGGAGATGGCCCTGGAGAGCCTGGGCGTGGAGCTGCTGGCGAACTTCATCTTCGAGTACTCGCTGGCAGGCATTGAGCGCATGAAGGGTTTCAAGGAGTAGCGCCATGAAGCTGAATCTCCCGGTGAGCAGAAAAACGTTGGTTGTTGGGGTGATGATCCTGGTCATCGCTCTTGCCGTTGCCGCCAACACATTCTCCAAGACCAAGCCGCCCCGCAGCGCCCCGGTTCCGGTTCGGGTGAAGGCCGTTGAAGGCGCCGGCGAGGCCTCCGGCCTGCGCTACTCGGCCAACATCACCCCGCGCGAGCAGGTGGAGCTGGCCTTCAAGGTCGGCGGCTACGTGCGCGAGATCGTCGCCGTGCCGGGACCCGACGGAGCCAAGCGCGAGCTGCGCGCCGGCGACAAGGTCTCCCGCGGCATGGTGCTGGCACGCCTGGATCCGCAGGACCACGCCGCCCGCGCCAACCAGGCCCGCGCCGCCATGGAGGAGGCCAAGGCCTCGCTGGTGCAGGCGCAAAAGGATTTCGAGCGCTCGCAGTCCCTTGTGGCGGGCGGCTATCTTGCCAAGAGCGAGTTCGACCGCTCGCAGGAGCGCCTGGGCGTGGCCCGCGCCAAGCTCGACGGCGCGCGCGCCCAGTTGGAGCAGGCCAACATCCAGTTCGCCGACTCGCAGCTCAAGTCGCCCCTGGACGGCGTGGTGGCCAGCCGCAGCGTGGAGCACGGCACCCTGGTTTCAAGCGGCACCAAGGCCTTCGTGCTGGTGGACCTCTCGTCCGTAAAGGCCGTGTTCGGCGTGCCCGACACCATGCAGGCGCGCATCAAGCCCGGTTCGCCCCTGACTGTTGTCGTGGACGCTCTCGCGGGCCGCGAGTTCTCCGGCAAGGTCACGGCGGTTTCGCCCTCGGCTGACCCCAAGAGCCGCGTCTTCGACATCGAGCTGACCATTCCCAACCCCGACGCGCTGCTCAAGGACGGCATGATCGCCACTGTGCGTCTTGAGGGGCTCGGCGGACAGGACGCGGGAGCGTCCCCGACCGCGGAGGGTTCGTCGACCGTGGCAAGTGTTCCTTTGCAGTCCGTTGTGCGCCCGCCCGACGACCCCAAGGGGTACATGGTCTATGTGGCAGCGGAAAAGGACGGCCAGACCGTGGCGCAGGCGCGCCGCGTGGAGCTTGGCGACGTCACCGGGCGCAGCGTGCTGGTGCGCGGCGGGCTGAAGCTGGGCGAGCGGGTCATCACCGCCGGGGCCACGCTGGTCAACGACGGCGCAGCCATCATTGTGGTTCCGTAAGGCCAGACCGCATCTCTCCTCACCCCGCCCGTCAGGCGGGCCATCAAGGAACCTGCCATGCACGGCAAGGACGAGAAACTGCTTCTTGAGAAGCACAACACCGCGCGCTTCTTTGTCGAAAATCGGCAAATAGCCCTGGTGCTGCTCGTGGCGATCATGATCTGGGGCGCCGTGAGCTACTTCCGGATGCCGCAGCGCAAGGACCCGGACATCCCCATGCGCGTGGCCGCCGTGACCTGTTCCTGGCCTGGCGCCTCTGCCGAGAAGGTCGAGGATCTGGTGACGCGCCGCCTGGAAGAGAAGATCGCCGAGAACGACAAGGTGGACCGCATCGAGTCCACCACACGCACGGGCCTGGCCGTTGTCATCATCAAGCTGTACGACGAGATCAAAAGCCCCGCGGACGTTTTTGACGACCTGAACCTCAAGCTGGCCTCTGTGAGCGGTCTGCCGGAAGGGGCTGGCCCGGTCAATTTCATCAAGGATTTCGGTGACGCGACGACGCTCATGCTCACCGTGGCCTCCCCGTTGGAGGGCGAGGTGGAGCTGTCCCTGCGCGCAAAGCAGGTGGAGCAGGGCATTCTCAAGCTTCGCGGAGCCGACAACGCCACCTCTGGAGAAAACGCAGGCCGCGTGACGCTGGTGGAGGTCCTGCCGGCCACGGCGACGGAGCCTTCGGTGCGCCGCAAGGTGGAGCTCTTCGCCCGGTACCTCGCGGACAAAGGGCTTGGCGGCGACGTGCGCATGAGCTTCACCCCTGGCCTCGCCCTGCTGGACATGCGCACGGACAAGGACGACGCCGAGATCATTGGGGCCGTGCACCGTTTCATCGAGGATCGCCTGCGCGCCTCGGAGTTCCACCCGGACGCGTGGCCCCCGGCCATCGTGCGCGATCCGTCCAAGGTCGAGCAGGCGCTGGCTCCTGTGGTTGGCAGCCGCTACGGCTACCGAGAGCTTGAGGCGTATACGGATGAGATCATGCGCACCTTGCAGGCCCTGCCGGATGTCTCACGGGTGAACCGCTGGGGCGTGCGCGACGAGGCCGTGTACCTGAACTATTCGCAGGAGCGCCTGGCGGCCTATGGTTTCGGCCCCTGGCGCATCAAGGAGGTTCTTGGCGCGCGCAACATCCGCCAGGGCGGCGGCGTCGTGGAGGCCGCAGGCAAGTCCATGCTGGTGGATCCCTCCGGCGAGATAACGGACGAGCACGAACTGGGCGGTGTGGCCGTGGGCCGGGCCAAGAACGGCGCCCTGGCCTACCTGCGCGACATGGTGGACATTGAGCGCGGCTACCTGAGCCCGCCCGCAAAGCGCCACTACCACGTCGTTCGAAATGCGCAGGGCGACTGGGCGCGCATGCCCGCCGTGACCATCGCCATCACCATGAAAAGCGGCGAACAGATTCGGAAATTTTCCGAGGCGGTGGACGCGACTCTGGGGAACCTGAAGAAGCGCCTGCCGGCCGACCTTGTGTTTTCGCGCACCTCGGACCAGCCTCAGCAGGTGGAGGACAAGGTCGACCTGTTCATGACCAGCCTCTACGAGGCCATCATCCTGGTGGTGCTGGTGTCCTTCGTGGGGTTCCGCGAGTGGCGCTCGGCCCTGCTCATGGCCCTGTCTATCCCCATCACCCTGGCCATGACCTTTGGCATGATGAACCTGCTCGGCATCGACATCCAGCAGATCTCCATCGCCGCGCTGATCCTGGCCCTGGGGCTGCTGGTGGACGACCCGGTGGTGGCCAACGACGCCATCAAGCTGGAGATTCGCGCTGGCAAGAGTTTTGACGTGGCGGCCTGGCTCGGCCCCACCAAGCTCGCCAAGGCCATCATGTACGCCACCATCACGAACATCGTCGCCTACCTGCCGTACCTGATGCTCTCCGGCGACAAGGGCCGCTTCCTGTACTCGCTGCCGGTGGTCATCGGCTGTTCGCTGGTGGCCTCGCGCATCGTGTCCATGACCTTCATCCCGTACATCGCGCAGTACCTGCTGCGGCCCGGCAAGAACGCTGGCAAGAGCTTGTCCGACCTCCGCACCCAGGGCCTCACCGGGCGCTATTACCGGTTGGCCAGCGCGCTCATCGAGCACCGCTTCAAGGCGCTCGCCGTCTCCCTCGTCATCGTGGTCATCGCCTTTGTGATGAAGGCCCAGCTCAAGGACCAGTTCTTCCCCTACGACCTCTCGCACCTGGCCTACGTGGACATCTGGCTGCCCGAGGACGCCTCGGTGCTGGCCACGGACCAGGCCGCGCGCAAGGCGGACCGGCTCATCAGCGAGGCTGCGGCCCAGTATGCCATCGACCACCCGAAGGAAGGCGGCAAGGATCGCAAGGTCCTCAAGTCCATGACAGCCTTCATCGGCGCCGGCGGCCCGCGCTTCTGGTTCTCCGTGACGCCGGAGTTGGGGCAGCCCAACTACGCGCAGATCCTGCTCGAGATCAACAACGTGCACGACACCGAAGGTTTCATGCGCTACCTGCAGCCCAGGCTCACGGCCGAGATGCCGGGCGTGCGCGTCAGCGCCCGCAGGCTGGAGAGCGGTCCGCCCGTGGGCATCCCCGTGCAGCTTCGTCTCTCGGGCGATGACATACCAACGTTGCGAGCCCAGGCCGAGAAGCTGAAGGGCATCCTCCGCGACAGGGACGACACCGACCGCGTGCAGGACAACTGGGGCGCGGAGATCTTTCGGGCGCACCTGAAGATCGACCCGGACAAGGCCGCCCTGGCCGGTGTGACCAATCAGGACGTGGCGCGGTCGTCCGCGGCGGCCATGAACGGGTTCATGGTGACGAGCATGCGCGAGGGCCGCATCGAGGTGCCTGTCTTCGCCCGGTTGCGCATGGAGGAACGGGCCGGCATGGAGGACATCAAGAACCTCTACGTCACCTCCGCCGACGGGTCGGGCAAGGTGCCGCTCGGCCAAATCTCTACGGTTTCCTGGGGACTGGAGACGGAGAAGATTGCCCGGCGCAACCACTTCCGCACCATAACCGTGTCCTGCTTCACCGCGCCCGGCGTGCTCTCAAGCGAGGTCATCCAGGGCATCGCGCCGCAGTTGGAGGCCTTCAAGGCGCAACTGCCGCCGGGCTACAAGGTAGAGATCGGAGGCGAGTACGAGGAGCAGACCAAGGGCTTCGGCGAGATGGGCATGGTCATGGCCGTGTCGATCCTGTCCATCTACCTTGCGCTCCTGTTCCAGTTCAAGAACGCCGTGAAGCCGCTCATCGTCTTTGCAGCGGTGCCCTACGGCATGGCCGGAGCCTTCGGCTCGCTGTTCCTGGCGCGGGCGCCCTTCGGGTTCATGGCCTACCTCGGCATCGTGAGCCTCATGGGCGTCATCGTGAGCCACATCATCGTGCTCTTCGACTTCATCGAGGAGCGGCGGGAGGAGGGCGACGACCTTCGCATGGCCATCCTCGACGCGGGCATCATGCGCCTGCGACCCGTCATGATCACCGTGGCTGCCACGGTCTTTGCGCTCATTCCGCTGGCCCTGCACGGCGGCCCGCTCTGGGAGCCCCTGTGCTACGCCCAGATCGGCGGGCTCACCGTGGCCACCTTCGTCACCCTGCTCATGGTGCCGGTGCTGTACTCCATCGCGGCGTTTGACCTGAAGATCGTGGACTAGCCTCCAGGCCGCTGAAACGCACCATCCGTTGCGTTGCCGCAAAGATTTCAAGCCCTCGCGTATGTGCAATGCGTGTTGGGCTTGAATAATCTCATGCGCCTCGCATCTGACCCCTTTTGAGCGGCCTGGGAGCTGAGTGTGCCGACGGACCGGGGGGAATTACTCCCACTGGCGGTTGCGCGGACATTGAAAGACCCCTGCCTGGGCGTTACAGGCAGGGGCCGGAGTGAAAGGCGGCCGCGCGCGTCCCTCAACACGCACGGCCGCACCGCATGGGAGGGAGAGCTATACCGCCGTCTCGCCGCGCTCGTTGGTGCGAATGCGGACAGCTTCTTCAACGTTGAGGACGAAGATCTTGCCGTCGCCGATGGCGTTGGTGTTGGCGGCTGCGCGTATGGAGTCAACCACGGTGGCCGTGATGGCGTCGGGGACAACCACTTCGATCTTCACCTTGGCCTTGAACACCACCTGATATTCAGCGCCGCGGTACATTTCCACATGACCCTTCTGGCGTCCGTAGCCCTTCACCTCCGTGATGGTCATGCCATGCACGCCGGCCTTGTCCAGGGCGTCCTTGACCTCGTCAAGCTTGTGCGGCTTGATGATCGCTTCAATCTTCTTCATGGCGAATCTCCTTAAGCCTAGCGGTGGGTCTTGTTGATGGAGAACTCGGGGTAGCCGATGACGGCCACTTCCGCCATGTCCAGACCTTCCTGCTCAATCTCGGGGGCCACACGCATCTTCACGAACTTGTTGGAGACCTTGAAGAAGATGAACATGACCACGAAGACGAAGATGATGTTGGTGGTGATGCCGATGAGCTGGGCGAAGAGCTGGCTGGCATCGCCGTAGAACAGGCCGGTGACCGCGCCCTTCACGCCGTTGACGCCGTCGCCGTAGGTGCCGTCGGCGAAGAGGCCAAGAGCCAGCATGCCCCAGGCGCCGTTCACGCCGTGGACGGAGATGGCGCCCACGGGGTCGTCGATCTTGAGTACGTTCTCGATGAACAGGACGCTGATGCAGAGGAGCATGCCGCCAACGCCGCCGATGACGACGGACATGATGGGGGTGACGAAGGCGCAGGGAGCCGTGATGGCGACCAGGCCGGCGAGCAGGCCGTTGGCGGCCATGGAGATGTCGGGCTTGCCGAAGCGTATCCACATGTAGAGCATGGCGGTCATGGCGCCGCCCGCGGAGGCCAGCATGGTGTTGGCGGCCACGACGCCGATGCGCATATCGCCACCTGCCAGGGTGGACCCGGCGTTGAAGCCGAACCAGCCGAAGGCCAGGATGAGGCAGCCGGCGATGGCCATGGGGATGTGGTGGCCGGGGATGGCGTTGGCGGTGCCGTCGGCGCGGAACTTGCCCAGGCGCGGTCCGATGGCGATGGCGCCAGCCAGGGCGGCGACGCCGCCGGTCATGTGCACGACGGAGGAGCCCGCGAAGTCAAGCAGGCCGTGGCCCAGGCCGAAGTTGGCGCCGAGCTGGGACAGCCAGCCGCCGCCCCAAACCCAGTTGGCGTACAGCGGGTACACGAACATGGAAATGAAGAAGCCGTACACGCAGAAGTGCTTCATGGTCCAACGCTCAGCCATTGAACCCGTGGGGATGGTGGCCGTGGTGTCCATGAACACCATCTGGAAGAGGAACATGGTCAGCACGGTGCCGTCGTACACGTCGTTGCCAAGGAAGAAGCCCTTGGTTCCGAACAGGCCGAAGTCCTTACCGAAAAGGTTGATGACGAACTCGGAATCAAGCACGCCGCCGCCACCCAGTGAGGCCGCGCCGCCGCTGCCGCCCATCTGCAGGGCGAAACCGCAAATCCAGAAGCCGAGCATGCCGATGGCGTAGACCATCATGTTCATACCCATGGTGTGGCCCGCGTTCTTGGCGCGGGTGAAGCCCGTCTCGGCCAGGGCGAAACCGGCCTGCATGAACATGACCAGGAAGCCGCAGATAAGCACCCAGGTCATGTTGATGGCGATGCGGTTATGGCCGATGACGTCGGCGAGCTTGGTGGCCAGGGGTTCCGCCGCGGCCATCTTTTCCATGTCCTCGGCGCTTGGTGCGCCGCTGGTAGCGTTGACAACGTCAGCCGCGGTTCCAATTGACGCGCCAGAAGGGTCCGGCTTCGGGGGATCGCCCGCGAAACACGTACCGGTCCCCGCAAGGACGACCAGAGCCAGAGTAAGAGCCAGGAGAATCTTCTTAAACATGATGCCCTCCGAAAAGAAGTGGTGAATACACTTTGCGATGGAGAGCATGAACCGGGCCATTAGTATAACAGTTTGAAATTTAATTATAAATTATTTATACAAACAATGGCGACGTAGTGGGTGTTTCAAATTTGTAAATCAAGCGCTTATGGATACGTCAAGCGATGGCTGTCGAGTGCTCGTGCGTATGTATAATTTCCTGAAATTAAATACAAAATTTTTGTAATATGATTGCTTCGGGCGATGTTATTCGGTGATCGGCTTTGACGTAATGACAGTAATGACTAAAAAGTATAATAATTGAAGTCTGTAATTGTCATCACCTACCTTTTGTTATTAACAAGATTAATTGTTAAATTTATTGTATTTAATCTCATAAAGCAGATTGTGGCCTTGGGATTGATGCTCTGAATGTGCATGGTTTACACCAGCTAACTTTTATTGTTCGGCACGGATTGATAAAAATGTAAATTCACCTATTTCGCTGCTCCGTCGGGTGGACCTCGTTGACAGTGTGGCTTGGCGTTCAGTAAGGATGCAAGCCGCGTTCAGGCACATCCTTAATTGGCAGCATCTTCAGCATGCAGGCCCCAGCCCTGGAGGTTGCCTCAGAGTGACAAATATTTTGCCTGTCTCCGGAACCGATGAATCGCCAAAGCAGACGCCCGAAGACAAGGCTTCTCACAGCATAAGCGAACACTCCGCCCAAGGGCACGACCCCCATGGCCAGGCGCGTACCATGGCCCTGGCCCTGGCGGCCCTTGGCGTCGTGTACGGGGACATCGGCACCAGCCCCTTGTATGCCGTGAAGGAGTGCTTCCACGGCCCGCATGCCATTCCATTGCTCCCCATAAATATAATGGGTGTGCTCTCGCTCATCGTCTGGTCGCTGACCATCGTTGTCAGCATCAAGTATGTCATGTTCGTTCTGCGCGCCGACAACAAGGGCGAGGGCGGCGTTTTCGCCCTGCTGGCGCTGTTGCACAAGGCTGTCGAGGGCAAGAGCAAGGCGAAATATGCCTTGGTGGTATTTTTGGGCATTTTTGGAGCGGCGCTTCTGTATGGCGACGGCATCATCACGCCCGCCATTTCCGTGCTTTCGGCCATGGAGGGTTTGAGCGTCGCCACGGATGCCGCAACGCCGATCATCATCCCCGGCACTTGCCTGGTTCTCATCACGCTGTTCATGATGCAGAAGCACGGCACCGAAAAGATCGGCAAGGTTTTCGGACCGATCATGATCGTTTGGTTCTCCACCCTGGCCGTACTCGGGTTGGTGGCCATCGCCAAGCAACCCGGCATTCTCGCTGCCGTAAATCCCTACTATGCCGTCCTATTCTTTATGGAGAACCACCTCCACGGCATGGTCGTGCTGGGCTCGGTGGTGCTGTGCATCACCGGCGGCGAGGCGCTCTACGCCGACATGGGGCACTTCGGCCGCGTGCCGATCCGGTTGTCCTGGTACTGCATGGTCCTGCCCGCGCTCCTGTTGAATTATTTCGGCCAGGGAGCGCTGCTGCTGGCCGAGCCGGACAAGTCGTTCAACCCGTTTTACGGCCTGGTGCCCGGCTTCTTGCTGTATCCCATGGTCGCCCTGGCCACCATGGCCACGGTCATCGCTTCCCAGGCCATGATCTCCGGCGTGTTCTCGCTGACGCAACAGGCCATGCAGATGGGATTCTGCCCGCGCATGCGCATCGTCAACACCTCGGCCCACACAAAGGGCCAGATCTTTCTGCCCGGCATAAACAACGCCATGATGGTGGCCTGCCTTGGCCTTGTGCTGGCCTTCAAGAGCTCCAGCGGACTTGCGGCGGCCTACGGCATTGCCGTCACCATCGACATGACCATCACCTCGATCTTCTTCTTCTTCGTGATGTCCATGCTTTGGCGCTGGTCTGCCTGGAAGACCGTGCCCCTCCTGGCTCTCTTCCTCCTGTTCGACCTGTCGTTCCTCGGCTCGAACCTCCTCAAGATTCTCGACGGCGGCTGGTTCACCCTCACTGTCGCCGCGATCATCATGACCGCAATGCTGACCTGGCGCGATGGCAAGAAGGGGCTGGGCAAGCAGTTTGCCGCCATGGGGCTGCCCATCAATCTGTTCCTGGAGAGCCTTGTGGCCCTTGACCGGCCCATCCGCATCCCCGGCACGGCAGTGTTCATGTCGGTCTCCACCACCGGCACGCCCATCACCCTTTTGCACCACTACAAGCATATCAAGGTGTTGCACGAGCAGATCATCCTGCTTTCCATCACCTCGACGGAGATGCCCTTTGTGCCGGACGATTCGCGTCTGGAAGTAACCAGCCTTGGGCACGGCTTTTTCCGCATCATAGTGCGCTACGGGTTCATGCAGACTCCGAACGTGCCGGAAATCTTGCGCCTTGCGCGCGCCCACGGCCTTGACATTGAGCTGTCGAACACCACCTTCTTCCTTGGGCGCGAGACGCTGCTCACGGGCGGGCCGACAAAGATGGCGTCCTGGCGGAAGAACCTGTTTGCCTACATGTCGCGCAACGCCTGGAACGCCACAACATTCTTCGGCATTCCTCCCGGGCGAGTGGTGGAACTGGGTAGCCAGGTCGAACTCTAGGATTTCCGCGCCGCCGATGCCCGGGGGGGTTTTCAAACCTCAGCGGGTAGGATATGCTTCAATCCAGCCAAACCCCTTGGAGGCCATCATGCTTGGCGAACTGTTTCAGCCCATGCACCTGCTTCTGATCCTAGTCATTGCCCTGCTGTTGTTCGGACCGGGCAAACTGCCGCAGATTGCGGCCAACCTTGGAAAAAGCATCCGTGAATTCAAGGGCGCCCTGTCTGCTCAGGAAGAAGTCACGGTTGCCCCTCCTGCACAGCAGCCGACCCAGGCCCAGCCGACCCAGGCAGCCCAGGCTGCTCAGCCTCAGGCTGCTCAGCCGCAGGCCGCTCCGGCTCAGGCTGAGGCTCCCAAACAGGAGCAGAAGAGCGCCTAGTGACTGTTTCGCGCTCAAAAAACCGCATCATGCCGGGAGTTCCGGTCCATCCGGGCCGGAACTCCTTCGCGTTCGCAGTCGTCCTTTGAGATCACAGGCGGCAGCGTGGACCTGACCTACTACCTTTCCACCTACGGTTACCTGGCGCTGTTCATCGGCACCTTTCTTGAGGGTGAGACCATCCTCATTATTGCCGGTTTTGCAGCTTTCAACGGGCATTTGTCTTTGCCCTTGTGCATTCTGTCAGCATTTTTGGGGAGCTTCGCCGGAGACCAGACGGCCTTTTACATTGGGCGCTACAACAAGCGTTTTCTGGAAACACGCCTCAAGAAATGGGAATGCCGCATCGAGAGAGTGCATAAACTGCTGGAAAAGCACCAGGTGCTGGTGCTGATATCCTTCCGGTTCTTTTACGGCTTTCGAAACATCACGCCTTTTGCCGTCGGCACCACAAGTATTTCGCCTTGGCGTTTTTTCGCGCTCAACGGCATCGGCGCGGCGATCTGGGCCGTTTCATTTGGTGTCGGCGGGTACTACCTGGGGGATGTGCTGGAGCGCTTCCTTCAGGAAGCCAAGTGGTGGGTGGCCGGTGGCCTGTTCGGCGTCATCATGCTTGTCTGGATCATCAAGACCGTCCGCAATCGGGTGCGTCCGCCCGTCTGCTGACCTCCCGCCCATCTGCCGGAGCGGCGTCTACTTACTCCGAATAATATCTCCCCGAGGCCTTGGCAGGTTCACGTCGAGCGCGCCCCACAGCTCGAATACTTCCAGCCCTGGCGCTTCCTTGCTCTGCATCACGGCCTTCGCGGCTCCATGGCCCTGCCCGTAGTAGGCCTCGGTAAGGCTTTGGTTCAGCGTAAGCAGCGCGCCGCGCATGGCGACTCCGGCCATGAGCCCGACCCCGTCGGTGAAGGCCGCCACCGGGCGGTTTCCTGTGAGCGAGCCTCGCTGGGCCTCTTCGCGAACTCCGAGCGCATCGTATTTTGCGACCACATCGAAGTTCAGCCCATGCTCAAGGATGTCCTCAAACATTCCCCGCTCCTGCACGACAAGTACGAGGCGTTGCTTTTCAAGCCCGATCTGCAGCCCGAACCCGGCCCCGCCGACGCCAACAAAGGCAGGCGAGCCCCAGCCGCCATTGCTGGTGCGGGCCACGATGACGCCGTTTCCGCCGTGTATGGAATAGTAGAATCCCGCCTGGTACACGCCGGGGAGCACAATGACCGCATGGGCGTCTTCAAGGGCGTAGTCGAGAATCTGTTGCCTGGTTGCGGTCCGCAGCTCCTTGAGGGCGCGAGCGGACTCGCGGACCAGATCAGCGCCAAGGTTGCCGCGGTCGCCGGATGGACCTGGAGTGGTCGGCCTGGCAGCTGCGCAGGCGCTGAGCATGATGCCTGCCGTCAGCAGCAGTCCGGCCAGGATGAGTCTTGAACCGGTCATGTAATCCCCGCACGCCGTTTGGCGAGTTCCCCCAGCTTGGACAAGCATTCCTGATAGTCTGTCGGGGCAGGGGCACCCGGGCTGTCCAGCAGCTTGCGCAGCAGGTCAACCCCGTCGAACAAGGCCTGGGTTACGTCCTCGCGCGCGGAAAGTTGGCCCTTGCGCAGGCTGTCCAGAACATTCTCCAACTTATGTGCTGCAGTTTCAAGTGTGCTGAAATGCAGGAGGTTTGCCCCAGCCTTGATGGAGTGGGCATCGCGAAAGACTGCGTTCAGGAGGTCCGCTTGCGGTGCGCGGGCGGTTCGTTCCAGTTCAAGCAGCCCGGACTCCAGGGCGACAATGCGCTCTGAGGCCTCCTCCACAAAGGCGGCCAACACTTCCGGGTCGGTTTCAAGCATGGTGCTACCCCCGATTGCGTTCATACTCCTGCACCAGCTGCACTGCCGTTTGTGGAATGCTTTCCAGGTCGGGCTTGGAGATCTGGCGGTCGGCACCGACGGATTGGCCCTTGTGGCGCAGTTCAGCGGTGATGATGGATGAGTACAACACAACAGGCAGGTCGCGCAATACAGCGTCGTGCTTGATGTTCTTGGTCAGGGTGAAGCCATCCATAAGGGGCATCTCGATGTCGGAGATGACGATGTCCAAAAAGTCGTGAATGGGCCTGCCCTCGGCAGCGGCCTGACGGGCCAGCGCGCGTGCGGTTTCCAGGGCCTCGTGCCCGTTTGAGGTGATGGTCGGCGTGATGCCTGCGCGGGTCAGGCTTTTTTGCAGCATCAGGCGGATGGTGGCGGAGTCATCGGCCACCAGGGCCTTCAGCTCTCGATGCGCCACGAATGCTTCGACCGAAGTATCGAATTCTTGTGCTGGCGAAAGGTCCGCGATGATGGTCTCAAGGTCCAGCAATTGGATGAAGTGTCCATCCCGCTCCACAAGGCCGATGATGGCCTGGATGCCGGTTTTGGGCAGATAGCCGTCGGGCGGGATGACCTCGGGCCAGCCCACGCGATGGATGCCAGTTACCCCAGAGACCACAAACCCGGTGACAGCCTTGCTGAACTCGGTGACGATGACGTTGTCCAGCGGAGCGGGCGCCTTATTGATGTTCAGCCACACAGCCAGGTCGATGACGGGCAGGATGTGGCTGCGCAGGGGAATGATGCCCCTGAAGCTCGGGTGGGTAGCTCCCGGCAGAGGCTCAAGGCCAGGGCTCTCGATGACCTCCATGACCTTGGCCACGTTGACGCCAAAGGAGTGCCGCTCGCCCTGGCCACCTGGGCCAGCGTCACTGTCGATGTGGAACTCCAAAATCTCCAGCTCGTTGGTGCCGGTGTCGAGCAGGATGCCAGTCTGCATGACATCGGCGCTGGTGTCGGCTTTCTGGTTTTTCATACTGTGTTTGTACAATGCCCGCAGGGATGTGTCCAGCATTGCGCATGAAATAGTCGGCCAAACCGAAAAATTTGTGTCCGGGGAGGGGTTCTGGTAGAAATGGCGTGCCAGGAAGGATTCGAACCCTCGACCGACGGCTTAGAAGGCCGTTGCTCTATCCACCTGAGCTACTGGCACGCACGGGGAACAATTCACTAAACAAGCTGCGGGGCGCGGTCAAGGGCCGTGTCCAAAGGTCGTCCGTGACGAAAGCGCCTAACTTTCCTGATTTCATAGAACACCTGGAGAATCTGGGCCTGTTCCACATGGATCTTGGCCTGGACCGCATGGCCGCCTTTGTGGCGCGCGCCGGTCGTCCGCGCTTTCCCGTGCTGCATGTGGTCGGCACCAACGGCAAGGGCTCCACCGCCACGATTCTGGCCGAGCTGCTCCGCGCCCACGGCCTGCGCGTTGGGCTCTACACCAGCCCGCATTTCGTCAGCGTCCGCGAACGAATACTTGTGGACGGCGCCCTGCTGTCAGAGGAAACCTGGGCGCGCCTGGGCGCCGAAGTGCTGAGCCGGACCGAGGGCCTCGGCCTTACCTATTTCGAGCTGCTCACCGCGCTGGCCGTCCTGGCCTTCGAGGACGCGAAGTGCGACGTGGCGGTGATGGAGGCCGGGCTTGGGGGGCGCTATGACGCCACCAATGTGCTGGCCCCGGCGCTCACGGTGTTCACCCCCATCGGGCTTGACCACCAGAATGTCCTCGGCAACACCCTGGCCGAGATAGCGCTGGACAAGGCCGGGGCAATGCGGACGGGCGGGCTGGCCATCACCGCGCACCAGGAGCCGGAGGCCATGGCCGTGCTGCGGCGCGTGGCCGCGGAAGTCGGCTCGGAGCTGGTCAGCGTGGGCGAGGTGCTCTCCTACTCGCGCGCCAAGGGCCGCGTGGCGCCCGCCCCGAACGGCAAGGTCTTCGCGCCGCACATGACCGGCCTGCGCCTTGGCCTGCCCGGACTGCACCAGCAGGAGAACGCGCGCCTGGCCCTGGCGGCGTTTACGGTTTGGGCCGCGCGGCTCCGCCTGCCGGTCATCGAGGCCGCCTGCCGAGACGCCTTTGCCCAGGCGTTCATCCCGGGCCGCATGCAGCATGTTCCTGCCGGAGCGGGGCTGCCGGAGCTCATCCTGGATGGGGGGCACAACGCCCACGGGTTGGCGGCCCTCAAGGCCTCGCTCGATGCGGACGGCATCCGGCCTGGCGCCGTGGTGTTCGGCTGCCTGCGCGACAAGCCGCTGGACGCCATGCTGCCGCTGGTGCGCAGCCTCACCACGGGCGCGGTCATGGCGGCGGGGATCCCGAGCTGCCCGCGCTCCTGCGAACCGGATGAGCTTGCCGGTCTCCTTGGTCCGGGGGCCGTGCCCGCTCTCGACGTGAACGCAGCCCTTGCGGCGCTGGCGAATTGTGCCGGTCCTGTTCTTGTCTGTGGTTCCTTGTATTTACTGGGCGAGTTTTATACTAATCACCCTGGCCTGCTGGAGCGCCCGGAACATCTCCGCGGCAAAGCCGCCTCGTCCCCATTGGAGGATCTGCCGTGAGCACACTTTTTCGCCACCTTCCCGCCGTTGACCAGTGCCTGGCCGCCCTGGCCGCGGACACCGTCCGCATCGGCAAGACGGCGCAGCCGGTCCTGCAGGGCGTTCCGCGTCCGCTGGTCAAGGATCTGGTCAACTCCTTCCTCGACCTCGTGCGCGAGGAGATCCGCGCCGGTGCCTTTTCCGACGCGGCGCAGCTTTCGCTCACCGCGCTCTATCCGCGCATGCTGGCCTTTGTGCGCCAGGGGGCCAAGCCCCGCTTTCGCCGCGTGCTGAACGGCACCGGCGTGGTCGTGCACACCAACATGGGACGCTCGCTCCTGGCCCGAGAGGCCGTGGCCGCAGTGGCCGAGGCCGCCGCGCACTATTCCAATCTCGAGTTCGACCTCGCCACTGGGGAGCGGGGAAGCCGCTACTCCCATGTGGAGGCGCTGCTCTGCCGCCTTACCGGGGCCGAGGCCGCGCTGGTGGTGAACAACAACGCGGCCGCCGTGCTCATCGTGCTGGACACCCTGTGCAAGGGCCGCGAGGTCATCGTCTCGCGCGGGCAGCTGGTCGAGATCGGCGGGAGCTTCCGCATCCCCGAGGTCATGGCCAAGAGCGGGTGCATCCTGCGCGAGGTCGGCGCCACCAACCGCACGCACCTGCGCGACTACGAAGCCGCCATCGGCTCGGAAACCGCGGCCCTCATGAAGGTCCACACCTCCAACTTCCGGCAGGTGGGCTTCGTGAAGGAGGTGCCGCTGGGCGAACTCAAGACCCTGGCCTCCACCTTCGGCCTGCCGGTCATCGAGGACCTGGGCAGCGGCAGCCTCATGCGTTTCGAGGCCGACGGCCTGCCCGGCGAGCCATCGGCCAGCGAGGCCATAGCCGACGGCGCGGACGTGGTCACCTTCTCCGGGGACAAGGTCTTGGGTGGGCCGCAGGCGGGCATCATCGTCGGACGCCGCGAGTTCATCGAGCGCATCAAGAAGAATCCGCTGAACCGCGCCCTGCGCATCGACAAGCTGACCGTGGCGGCCCTGGAGGCCACCCTGCGGTTGTACCTGGACCCGGAGCTGGCCAAGGCCGGGGTGCCCACCCTGGCCATGATGACCCGACCGCTTTCGAGTCTGCGCGCCCAGGCCTCGCGCCTGGCCGGGCTTTTACGGAAGCACCTGTCCGCCAGCCTCGACGGGCGGCTCGATGTGGCCGTGCGGCGGGGCGTGTCACGCGTGGGCGGCGGGGCCTTCCCCGAGGCCGACCTGCCCACGGAGCTGGTGGCGCTTCGCCTCAACGAGGGCTCGCGGCTGAGCATCGACGGGCTGCGCCAGGCGCTTCTGGCCACGGACCCGCCGCTGGTGGGCCGCGTGGAGGATGGGGCCTTTTGCCTGGACCCGCGCACGCTGGATATTTCCGAGCACGCCCTGGTTCTTGACGCCTTGCGTCAGGCCCTGGGCGATGACTGAAGCACCACGGAACGACACCTGAACCCCCTGGAGCATATTCGTGAGCAAAATGAAGCCAGAACTGGGGCATGAGTCCCGCAACTGCTGGGATGTTTATGCCTCCGCTGCCGACCGCAAGGCGCTGAACGCCTGCGCCGACGCGTACATCCGCTTTCTCTCCACCTGCAAGACCGAGCGCGAGACCATCGAGTACGTGCTCGACGCCGTGAAGAAGGCCGGGTTCAGCGAGACGCTGACCGCCAAGACCAAGGCCTACGCCCGCGTGCTGCGCGGCAAGTCCATCCTGCTGGTGCGGCGCGGGCGCAAGCCGCTGTCCCAGGGCTTCCGGCTCATTGGCGCGCATGCCGACACGCCGCGCATCGACCTGAAGCAGCACCCCCTGTACGAGGACACCGACCTGGGCCTCATGAAGACCCACTATTACGGCGGCATCCGCAAATACCAGTGGCTGGCGCGCGAGCTGGCCCTGCACGGCGTGGTGGTCAAGAAGGACGGCACCGTCGTGAATGTCTGCGTGGGCGAGGAGCTGTCCGACCCGGTGCTGACCATCACCGACCTTCTGCCGCATCTGGCCCAGAAGCATGCGGAACAGAAGGTCTCCGACGCCTTTGAGGCCGAGAAGCTGAACGCCGTTGTGGCGCACGAGCCCGCCAACCCGGGCGACCCCAAGCACGCCAAGGACAAGGAGCGCGTGCGGCAGCGGGTGCTGGAGCTCTTGAACAAGCGCTACGGCGTCACCGAGAGCGACCTGTTCAGCGCCGAGCTGCAGCTGGTGCCCGCCGGACCCGCCCGCAGCGTCGGGCTCGACGGTTCCATGATCGGCGGATACGGCCATGACGACCGCTCCTGCGTGTTCGCCGGATTGCAGGCGCTCTTGGCCGAGAAGACACCGGAGCACACCCAGTTGGTGCTGTTCTGGGACAAGGAGGAGATCGGCAGCGAGGGCGGCACCGGCGCGCAGTCCCTGTTCTTCGAGTACGCCGTGGCCGACCTGCTGGCGGCCTGGGAGCCCAAGGCGCGGCTGTCCGAGGTGTTCCAGCGCGGCATGGCCATCAGCGCGGACGTGAACGCCGCCGTTGACCCGGACCACCTGGACGTTTTCGAGAAGCGCAACGCCGCGTACATCGGCTACGGCCCGTGCTTCAACAAGTTCACCGGACACCGCGGCAAGGTCGGGGCCAACGACGCGCACCCGGAATACGTGGCCTATCTGCGCAACATTCTGGACAAGGCCGGGGTGCCCTGGCAGATGGCCGAGCTGGGCAAGGTCGATCTGGGCGGCGGCGGCACGGTGGCCAAGTTCCTGGCCGTGTACGGCATGGACGTCATCGACATGGGGCCAGCTGTTTTGTCCATGCACAGCCCGTTTGAGGTGCTGGGCAAGGCCGACCTTTACGCCACGGTGCTGGCCTTCCGCGCCTTCCTGAAGAGCTAGGAGACATCAATGCCGGTCATCATGGGCACCGCCGGGCATATCGACCACGGCAAGACGACGCTGGTCAAGGCCCTCACGGGCATCGACTGCGACCGCCTGGCCGAGGAGAAGAAGCGCGGCATCACCATCGAGCTTGGCTTCGCCTTCATGGAACTGCCGGGCGGCAAGTCTGGCGTGAAGAGGCTTGGCGTGGTGGACGTGCCTGGCCACGAACGCTTCGTGAAGAACATGGTGGCGGGCGCCGCGGGCATCGACTTCGTGGTGCTGGTCATCGCCGCGGACGAGGGCATCATGCCCCAGACCCGCGAGCACCTGGAAATCTGCTCGCTGCTTGGCATCACCACGGGCGTCGTGGCCCTCACCAAGGTCGACATGGTGGAGCCGGACTGGCTCATGATGGTGGAGGAGGAGGTGGCCACCTACCTCAAAGGTTCATTCCTCGAAGGTTCGCCCATCCTGCCCGTGTCCGCCCACACCGGGGCGGGCCTGCCGGAACTCAAGGCCGAGCTGGCCAAGCTCGTCGATGCCTTCCAGCCCCATCGCCGCTCGGACCTGTTCCGTCTGCCGGTGGACCGCGTGTTCACCATGAAGGGCTATGGCACCGTGGTCACCGGCACGCTGGTGTCCGGCAAGATCAAGGTGGGCGAGGACGTGACCGTGTTCCCCAAGGGGCTGGCCACCAAGGTGCGCACCCTGCAATCCCATGGCGCCCAGGTGGAGGAGGTCGCCGCCGGCAGCCGCACGGCGGTGAACCTGTCCGGCCTGGAGGTGGAGGAGCTCTCGCGCGGGGACGTGCTGGCCCGGCCCGGCTCGCTGTTTCCCAGCCTTTCCTGGGACGTGGAGCTGACCTGCCTGAAGTCTTCGCCCAGGTCCATCAAGCACCGCAAGGAAGTGCACTTCCACCACGGCGCGCGCGAGGTCATGGCCAGGGTCTACATGCTGGAGGGCGAGGCGCTCGAACCGGGCCAGACCGCCATCTGCCGCATCCGCTTTACCGAGCCCCTGGCCGGGGTGTTCGGCGACCGCGTGGTGGCGCGCTCTTTTTCGCCGCTCAGGACCATCGCCGGCGGGCGGCTGCTGTCGCCCCTGCCGCACCGGGTGAAGCGTTTTTCCCCGGCTGTGGAGACCTTGCGCAGCCTGGGCGCTTCAGCCCCGGAGGACATCGTGCTGGCGCAGCTTGAGCTGGCGGCCAACGCCGGGCTGTCCTTCGCGCAGTTGCTGGTTGCCAGCAGCATGGAATCCAAGGCGCTGGAAAAGGCGCTGCAGCTCATGGGCGGGCGGCAGGAGGCCTTTCTCATCGACCGCGAGGCACGCGTCTACGTGTCGGGCAAGGTTGTCCAGGCGTTGTCAGAGGGCCTGCTGGCGCATCTGGCCGACTTCCATTCGCGCGAGCCCATGAAGCCAGGCGTTGCGCGCGGCGGGCTCGCCTCCACCTGGGGCAAGCGCCTGAGTCCGAAGCTGTTCCACCTGGTGCTGGAAGGCCTGCTGCGCAAGGGCGCCATAGCCGCGGACCAGGAAATGTTGCGCCTGCCCGGGCACAAGGTGTCGCTCGCCTCGGACGCCGCGAGCCTGCGCCAGAAGCTTCTGGACGCCTACACCGCGGGAGGCCTGACCCCGCCGAACATGAAGGACGTGCTTGAACCCCTGGACCTGACCTTCAAGGAGGCGGCGCCGGTGTTCAAGGTTCTGCAGGACGAAGGGCTGCTCGTGAAGATCAAGGAGGAGATGTACTTCGACGCCACTTCCGTGGCGGGCCTGATCGAAAAGGTCGTGGCCTTCTTCGCCACGCACGAGGACATGCACCCGCAGGATTTCCGCGAGGTGTCCGGTTTGTCGCGCAAGTACGCCATTCCGCTCCTGGAGTATTTCGACAAGGAAAAGCTCACCGTGCGCGTGGGCGACAACCGCAAGCTGCGCAAGCGCTAGCCATGGGCATGGAGCTTGATTTTTTGGCCCGGCTCAAGCACAGTCCGGTCGCTGTGAAGGGCAAAAGAAAAGGCCCCGTTTTGCGCGGGGCCTTGTTGTTCTCAAGTGGGGTGAATGAAGGGGCTTGAACCCTCGGCCCCCAGGGCCACAACCTGGTGCTCTGCCAACTGAGCTACATTCACCTCAAGAGGAAAAGTTCTCTATCCGATGGCCCTGCGGCGGTCAAGGACAAAATCCTGAAAATTATCCTGCCCGACGCGTAGCGGGCCGGGAAACACAAGGACACATCATGGATAAGCTCATCATCGAAGGCGGCCATCCCCTCAAGGGGACCATCAACGTCAGCGGCTCCAAGAACGCGGCCCTGCCCATCCTCATCGCCTGCCTGCTGGTCAAGGGCACCGTGCGCCTGACCAACGTGCCCCGCCTGCGCGACATTTTTACCACCCTGAAACTGTTGAACATCCTGGGCTGTGAGACGACCTTCGAGGGCAACACCGTCACGGCCAAGGTTACGGAGCTGAAGCACGAGGCCCCGTACGAACTGGTCAAGACCATGCGCGCCTCGGTGCTCTGCCTTGGGCCGCTTCTGGGCTTCCTGGGCGAGGCCAAGGTGGCCCTGCCCGGCGGCTGCGCCATCGGCGCCCGGCCCGTGGACCTGCACCTGAAGGCGCTGGAACGCATGGGCGCCCGCTTCATCCTGGATTCCGGCTACATCCACGGCGTTTGCGGCTCGCTCATCGGCGCGCGCATCGTGTTCGACTTCCCGACTGTGGGCGGCACCGAGAACCTGCTCATGGCCGCCAGCGTGGCCAAGGGCTGCACCATCCTTGAGAACTGCGCCCGCGAGCCCGAGGTGGTCGACCTGGCCAATTTCCTCATAGCCTGTGGTGCCCGCATCCGGGGCGCCGGCACGGCGGTCATCGAGGTGGAAGGCGTGCGCGAGCTGAAGGGCTGCGAGTACCGCGTCATGCCTGACCGCATCGAGGCCGGGACCTATCTTGTGGCCGGGGCCATCACCGACGGCGAGCTGACCCTGGTGGACTGCCCGCTGGAGGAGCTCGACGCGCTTGTCTCCAAGCTGCGTGAAATGAACGTCCAAGTGGAGCGCCAGGAGGGCGGCACCGTGCTGGTGCGCCGCGGTGGCGAGCTCGTCGGCGTGGATGTGACCACCCAGCCGCACCCCGGCTTCCCCACGGACATGCAGGCCCAGCTCATGGCTCTCATGTGCGTGGCCGCCGGCACGGGCTCCATTCAGGAGAAGATCTTCGAGAACCGCTTCATGCACGTGTCCGAGCTTGGCCGCATGGGTGCGCGCATCTCGCTCAAGGACCGCACCGCCATGGTGCGCGGCGTGCCGCAACTTGTTGGCGCGCCGGTGATGGCGTCCGATCTGCGCGCCAGCGCGTCCCTCGTCCTGGCCGGACTTGTCGCCCAGGGCACCACCGAGGTCCAGCGCATCTACCACCTGGATCGTGGCTACGAGCGCATGGAGGAAAAGCTGTCCGCCGTGGGCGCGCGCATCCGCCGCGAAAAGGAATAGCAGGGCAAGAGCCCAGCAGCCGGACGCGGGAAGCTACCAGCCGGGGAGAGCATGCTCGCCAGCCAGCGCCAGGACCAGCTTGAGGCCTCGGGCCAGCCTCCAGGCCTGTTGGCCTGGCAGGTGTACTTCCTGGCGTACGTGGCGGGCATCTGGAGCCTGCGCCATGCGGAACCTGCTCTGGCCCTGGCCGCGCTCCTTTGGATAGGGCTGGCGGCCTGCCGCGTCAGAAGCTGGCGCAACGGCCTGCTGAGTCTGGCCCTGGTGTGCGCGAGCTTCACTCTTGGCGGCCAGCATGCCCGCCTGGTCCTGCCCGACATTCCGCCCATTTCGGCCGCCGCCACCGATGGCCGCAGCAAGGCGCTGCTGCGTGGCCGCGTTGCCGAGGTCACGGACAAGCCTTTTGGCCGGATGGAGTTGCTCCTGTCTGATGTTCAGGCCGAGATGGACGACAACGCAACGGTGGCCCTGTCCGGCCAGGTCGCCTGGGATTGGGACGAGGCGGACTACCGTCCGGCTCCGGGGCAGGAGGTGCAGGTCCTGGCGCGGCTGTGGCCGGTGCGTGGTTTCCAGAACCCGGGAGGGGCTGACTTCGACTGGCAGCAGCGGTTGCGCGGGGTGTTCAACAGGGTCTACACGCGCGGCGCGCTGCCCTACGTCCGCTGGGGCGAGAGGCCCGAGCGCTTCTGGTGGGACGAGCGTGAGTCGCTGCGCCAGGGGTTGTTGCGGCACCTGCCCGAAACCCAGGGCGGGGCCGTGTTGCTGGGCCTGCTCATGGGCGACCGCTCGCGCATTGATCTCTCCGTTACTGAGGAACTGCGAGCGGCCGGACTTGCCCACACCCTTGCCCTGTCCGGGCTGAACGTGGTTTACGTGGCGCTTCTGGGCTGGGCTCTGGCCTGGGCCGTCGGTTTGGCGTGGCCATCGCTCTTTCTGCGCATCCCGCGGCAGAAACTTGCCATTCTCCTCTCCCTTCCACTCATCGCCGCCTATGTCTGGGTAGGGCAGGGCAGCCCGTCCCTTGTGCGTTCGGCCTGCATGTTCGGTTTCTGGGGCCTGCTGCTGTTGCTTGATCGCGGCCGCGCGCTCATCGACGGCCTGTTCATGGCCCTGGCGCTGATGATCCTGGTCTCGCCGCTCTCGGTCTATGACGTGGGCTTGCAGATGTCCGCTCTGGCCGTGGCTGGTTTGGCCATAATGCTCCCGTGGCTGAGAGGGTTCTGGCCGCGCCGGGAAGGATGGCTCAACCGGGCGCTCGGCCTTGGCTGGGATGCCCTGGCCATGAGCCTGGCCGCCAACCTGGCGCTTTTGCCCGTGGTGATATCGTACTTCGGGGTGTACCAGCCGAATTTTCTGCTCAATCTGCCCTGGGTGCCGGTGCAGGGACTGGTTGTGCAGGTGCTGGGCATGCTCGGCATGGCTTTGCTGCCCGTGCCGGGCCTGGATATCGCAGCAGGCTGGCTGCTGCGGGCTGCGGCCCAGGTGCAGGACGTCATGCTGGCGGCCCTGCACCATGCCTCAGTGGCGGGCTGGCTACCCGTCGGGGCATTCTTGAGGCCGCTCTGGCCGGAACTTTTGGGCGCTGGGCTGGTCACGGCCTTTGCGCCGTATTGCCTGCGAAGGGCGAATACCGCTCCGTTGCTGCTGGTGTTGACGGGGCTGCTCGTCATGGCCGTGCCGCAGGTTGTCATGCTCCTGGCCCAAGCTCGGCCCGAGGTGCGCCTGACCCTGCTTGACGTGGGCCAATCGCAGGCACTGCTGGTGAGCGCGCCCAACGGGCGTCGCGTCTTGGTGGATGGCGGAGGCACGGCCAGCCGGACCTTCGACATGGGCCGTTCCGTTGTCGGGCCGACCCTGGCCTGGGGGCGCCCGCCCAGGCTGGACGCCGTGGTCATGACCCACCCGGACGCGGACCACGCCCAGGGGTTGGGGCACATCCTGCGGCGTTTCCGGGTTGGGCGCTTCATCACCAACGGGCAATGGCCTGGCGGAGTTGTCGGTGAGACTTTTGACGCAGCGCTGGCGGCTGGAGCCCCCGCACCGGAGACCTTAGGCCCCGGCGACCGGCTGGAGTTGGGCTCCGGCGTGTGGCTGGAAGCCCTGCATCCTGCGGCTGATTTCCCCGGCAACAAGACCAACGAGCGTTCTCTCGTGCTGCGGCTGGTGTGGAACGGCAAACCTCTGGCGCTTTTGCCGGGGGATGTCCAACGCGAGGGCATTGAGGATATGATCGAACGCGGGCGTGACCTGCGCGCACAGGTGCTGGTGCTCCCGCATCACGGCTCCAAGTCGAGCCTGTCAGGCATGCTTTACGAGTCCGTTTCGCCGGTCCAGGCGCTCGTCAGTTGCGGCTACCTGAACCATTTCCGCTTCCCCAACCAGGCCGTGGTGGATGAACTCGTCAGGCGCGGCATTCCGCTCGCGAGCACTGCGGACAGGGGCGGTCTTGAACTGGTGTGGAGTGCGCCCGGGCAGGGCTTCCAATTGTCCGGCCTGCGGCCCTAGCTTGTGGGCTTGCAGCCTCCAGCGTAGCTCAGGACATATTCCCAGGCCTGCTGGGTGGGCATGGGCTTGGCGTAGAGATAGCCCTGGGCGTATTCGCATTGGAGCACGGTCAGGATCATCTGTTGCTCGGCGCGTTCCACGCCCTCGGCAACTACCTCAAGCTGCAGGGAATGCGCCAGACTGATGATGGCCTTGACGATCTCAAGCCCCTCCTGGCTGCTGTCCAGCCGCCGCACAAAGCTTAAATCGATCTTGAGATTGTCCAGGGGGAATTGCTGCAGGGTGCTCATGGATGAATAGCCTGTCCCGAAATCGTCGATGGACAGGGTGCAGCCCAACGCCTTGAGCTTTCTGAGCTTATCTACTGCGCTTGTGGCGTTCTCCATGATGGCCGACTCTGTGATTTCGAGCTTGAGCGCTCCCGGAGGAAGCCCGGTTTCACCGAGTGTGCGCCGTATGTCTTCCACCAGCACGGTCTCTGAGAATTGCCGGGGCGAGATGTTCACGGACATGACAAGGTTCGTGGCCAGTTCAGACTTCTCGCGCCAGGCCATGAGTGTTTCGCAGGCTTCGCGCAGCACCATGAGCCCGAGGTCGACGATGAGGCCGGTGTCTTCCGCAACGGGGATGAATTCGGCCGGAGAGACGAGGCCCCGATCCGGATGGTTCCAGCGCACCAAGGCCTCAAAGCCTTGCAAAGTGGCCTGTCCGTCCAGGCGCACGATGGGCTGGTAGCACAGGAAGAACTCGTTGCGGGCGATGGCTCGCCTTAGGTCGGTCTCGACGCTCAGCAGGTTGCTGGCCCGGGCGAGCATGGCCTTGGTGAAGACCTTGAAGCGGTTGCGCCCGGCCTTTTTGGCCTGGTGCATGGCCAGGTTGGCGTTGCGAAGCAGGTCTTCCGGGGTGTCGGAGTCATGCGCGTCCAGGGTGATGCCCAGGCTTGCCGTGAGCTGGACGTCGTGGTTGTCCACCGCCAGGGGAACGGCAAGGGCCTTGCGGATGCGCTGGATGGCCTGGATGGTTTCGCGTGGGGTCGCCATTTCCTCGAGGAGTATGACAAACTCGTCGCCCCCGAAGCGCGAAACGGTGTCCAGGCCGCGCACGCAGTCGCGAAGCACTTCGGCCACGGCCATGAGCACCTTGTCGCCGAAGGCGTGGCCCAGGCTGTCGTTCAGCACCTTGAAGCGGTCCAGGTCCAGGAATATGACGGAAAAGTGATACGGTTGGCGGCGCCGGGCGCGCTCCATGGCCTGGCGCATGCGGTCCAGGCAGAGGGTGCGGTTGGCCAGGGCCGTCAGCGGGTCGTGCAGGGCCAGGTGGCGGAGCTGCAGCTCCATCTCCTTGCGGCTGGTGATGTCGCGCATGGAGATGCGCGAGCCAAGCGACCCGCCGTTTCCGCTCATGACCTCGCGCTTGGTCTCGTTGACCCAGCGCAGGTCGCCGCTTTTGTGCACGATGCGGAAGTCCAGGCTGTCGTCGTCGCCCTGGTTGGCACCGGTCTGAAACTTGGCCCAGGCTTCCTGGTCTTCCGGGTGGACGATGCGCGCCAGCAGATCATGGTCATTAAGGAATTGTTCGCGCTCGTACCCTGTGATGCGCTCGCACGAGGGGCTGACGTAGAGCATTTCCCCGGTGGGGCTGACCCAGCACTCCATGTCGTGGGTGTAATCGGCCACGATGCGGTAGCGGTCTTCGCTCTTTTGCAGGGCCTGCTCGGTCAGTATCTGGAGGGTGATGTCCACGGCGATGCCCGCAACGCCGAAGGTGACTCCGTTTTGCACCAGAGGGAACTTGGAGACCTGGTGGAAGCGAGGCGGCCCGCCGCTGAGCCTGCGAACCTCTTCGAGGATGAGCAGGGGCTTGCCTTCGTCAAGGACGAAGCGGTCGTTTTCGCGCAACATGTCGGCCACGTCCTGGGGCATGAGGTCGCGGTCGGTGCGGCCGATGACCTGCTCCTGCTTCAAGTCCAGCCAGGCGGAATGAGCCGGGTTGCTGAAAATATAGTAGCCTTCGGTGTCCTTGATGAAGGCCATGGCGGGCGAGTTTTCCATGAACGAGGCAAAGAGCCGTCGGCTCTTGTCCAACTCGGCTTCCATCTGCTGGCGCATGGTCACATCGCGTGCGACAACAACGGCGTAGCCCGCGCCCGCGAAGCTGTGCAGGGTGACGGTGATCTCAACAGGGGTCGACCGCCCAGACGTGCCAGTGAGCGTCGTCACCAGATGCCCGTTGCGGTAGTGGCTCTGCACGCCTCCGGCCCGCGCGGCGTCGGCCACGCCTGCGTAGCGCATGGCGATCTCGGGTGGAAAGAAGGTCGAAATGTGAGCTGAGACCGCTACGCTTCGCTCCATGCCGAGGATGGAGAGCGCGGTTTCGTTGATGTCGGCAACGGTCCATCCCGATGTCTCAAACACGAAGATGGCGTCGTTGGCGTGATCGACAACGGCACGGAAGCGCTCCAGATCCTCAAGGCGGCGCTTGAGTTCCGGGTAGTAGCTCTTGGCGATGCTGCGCTCGCCAAGGCCGATGAGACGATCGCGAAGATCATCCGGATTGTCGTTAGAGGGCATTCTTGAACACCGCGCGAATATCCGAGGCCGTCGGGGCCTTGGGGTTTGTGACCATGCAGGGGTCGTTCATGGCGAACTCGGAGAGGCGATCGAGATCATCCAACTGAACGCCAATGGACCCCAGGGTGGCTGTTGCGCCCACTGCGGCCTTGAGCGCGCGCACCTGCGCAAGCACAAGTCCTCGCGCCTCCTCCATTGGCGCGCCCGCGGGTATGTTGGCGCCAAGCGCCACGCCGATGTCGGTGTAGCGCTCCGGCGCCGAGGAGAAGTTATACTCGATGACGTAGTCAAGCAATATGGCGTTGCACTGTCCGTGCGGCAGGTCGAGCAGGCCGCCAAGGCTGTGGGCCATGGCGTGCACGGCGCCCAGGATGGCGTTGGAGAAGGCGATGCCTGCGTACATGCTGCCGAGCATCATGCCCGCGCGCGCGTTGAGGTCTGCGGGGTTGTTGATCGCAGTGGGAAGGTGTTGGCTGATGCGCCGCACCGCCTCCAGCGCGAACAAGTCGGTGATGGGGCCGTGGGCGTTTGAGACATACGCCTCCACCGCATGGGTCAGTGCGTCTACGCCGGTGTTGGCGGTAAGCTCATGGTCCATCGTCGCCGTGAGCGCCGGGTCGATGAGAGCGGCATCGGGCACCACGGCCTTGCTGACGATGGCGATCTTCACCTTGCGCGTGGTGTCGGTGATGATGGCGAACTGCGACACGTCGGCGGAGCTGCCAGCCGTTGTGGGCACGCAAATGAGCGGCGGGCCGGGGTCGGGTACGTTGTCCACGCCCTCGTAATCGAGGATATGTCCACCGTTGACGCTGACGATGCTGATGCCCTTGGCGCAGTCCATGGGGCTTCCTCCGCCCACGGCGACAACGGCGTCGCAGCCTTCGGACCGGTAGAGGTCAACGCCGTTCATGACCTCGGAGTCGCGCGGGTTGGGCCGTACGCCGGAAAAGAGCACGTGGCCGACACCCTGCTCCCCGAGCGAGGCGACGATATCTGGAAACCAGGCCTGCTTGGCCACGCCGGGATCAGTGACGAGAAGCACTTTGCGCGCGCCAAGGTTGTGCGCGTAGCGCCCTGCGAGCTTGCCGGCGCCGACGCCGAACACGGCTTCCGGGGCAAGAAACTTGCGCAGATCAAGCAGAACGTCACTGCTCATGGCATGCCTCCTGATCGTATAGGCTTCGATGAGGGTATCATGAAATCAAGATACATGACTTGAATGGAATTGCAAAGAAAAGAGAGCTGTTGCGTGGAACGGTTCAGAAGTGCCAGATTTGACCGGCGGCGAGGGGCAGAACGTCGCGTCCCGGCAGGCGCTCTGCCAGGCGGGAGAGGCGATCCGGGCCGGTGCAATGTCCGGCGATGAGGCGGCGAACGTCATACTCTTCCAGGGTCCGCGCGGTTTCTTCCAGGGCTTCCGGGCCGGCCTGGAACAGGTGCAGGCCGCCAAGCACCGCAAAAATGCGCGATAACCCGAGCCGCTCCTGCGCCGCAGCCAGGGAATTGGCCAGCCCGCTGTGGCAACACCCCAGGATGACCACGGGACCATGGGCGCTTTCGAGCACCAGGAAGGCGTCGTCAGGGACGTCATCGGCCTGCGTCCCGGCAAGATCAAGGGAGAAGCCGCGCACAGCCTCGAAGTTGCCCGGCCTGCGCGGGATATCCGCAATCATTGTCAGGCCCGGAGCGAGAAAGGTGAGTGGAGAAGCCGGGATGAACGCCGGCAAGGGCGCGGGCGGGCCGATGACGCGGCGCGGCTTGCCCTCTGGTTCCTCGGCATAGCGCTTGAGCGCGCAGGTCGGGTGGGCGTAGATGGGCGCGGAAAAGGCCGTTCTGGAACACAGCGCGGCCAGGCCACCGGTGTGGTCGTAGTGGCCGTGGCTCAAGGCCAGCCCCCGCGCCAGGCCGACGTCCAGTCCGAGAGCCTTGGCGTTTCTCAGAAACAGGTCTGTCTTGCCGGTGTCCCAGAGCCAGAGGCCCTGCCCGCCAAGGTCGAGAGCCAGGGCAAGACCCCACTCGCAACCGCAGGCGGGATGCCCGGAGTCGTTGTCGCAGAGAACGATGACCCGAAAAGGGGCGCAACGCTGCTCGATGGGTGCGGGCATCGGGCTACTTTGTCTTGTCGTGCTTCCCGCCGGGCTGGGGCCACTTCTGCGGGTCGTCCTTGAAGAGCTTGTAGTTGATGGAATCGACAAGCGCCTGCCAGCTTGCCTCGATGATGTTGTGCGAGACGCCGACCGTCGTCCAGCGGTCCTGCTTGTCGCCGGACTCGATGAGCACGCGCACGAAGGAGGCGGTGCCGCCGCCGTCCTTGTTGGCGATGCTCATGACGCGCACCTTGAAGTCAAGCAGGCGCATCTGCGACAGGGTGGGGTAGGAGGGCTCGAGCGCACGGCGCAAGGCCACGTCCAGCGCGTTCACCGGGCCGCGTCCCGTGGCAGCCGTGTGGGCGACTTCCCCGCGCACCTGGAGCATCACCGTCGCCTCGGAGAAGGGCTCCTTCTCCTCGTTCACGGCGTCGAGCACGCGGTAGTTCACCAGCTGAAAGTAGCGCTTGCTCCAGCCCATCATGCGGAAGAACAGGATCTCGTAGCTGGCCTCGGCCACGGAGTATTCGTAGCCCATGGTCTCGCGGCGCTTGAGCTCGGCCAGCAGGTCCATGACCGCCGGATCGTCCTTGTCCAGGTCGTAGCCGTACTGCTTGGCCTTGAACAGGATGTTGCTGCGCCCGGCCAGGTCGGAGAGCAGGACGCGGTTGGCGTTGCCCACCAGTTCGGGCCGGATGTGCTCGTAGGTTTCGGGGTTCTTCACCACAGCGCTCACGTGAACCCCGGCCTTGTGCGCAAAGGCCGATCCGCCCACGTAAGGCTGGTGGGGGAAGGGCCGCAAGTTCACGGTCTCGGCCACGTAGTGGGCCACCATGGTGAGCTTTGCGAGGTTCTCCTTGCCGATGCAGGAGACGCCCATCTTGAGTTCCAGGCTCGGGATGATGGAGCAGAGGTTGGCGTTGCCGCAGCGCTCGCCGTAGCCGTTCATCGTGCCCTGCACCTGCACCGCGCCCAGGCGCACCGCCTCGATCGAGTTGGCCACGGCCAGCTCGGCGTCGTTGTGGGTGTGGATGCCCAGCGCCGCTCCCGGCAGTTCCTGCTGGACCCTGCTGATGATGGGGCCCAGCTCATGGGTCATGGTGCCGCCGTTGGTGTCGCACAGGACGAGCACGTCGGCCCCGGACTCATGCGCGGTCTTGAGGGCCGCCAGGGCATACTCCGGGTTGGCCTTGAAGCCGTCGAAGAAGTGCTCGGCGTCGAAGAACAGCTCGCGCATGTTTCCGCGCAGGGCTCCCAGGCTGCCTTTGATGAGCTCCAGGTTGCGCGGAAGCGTCACGCGCAGGGCGTGGGTCACGTGGAAGTCCCACGTCTTGCCGAAGATGGTGGCCACGGTCACGCCGGAATCAAGAATGGCCTTGAGGTTCGGGTCGTTCTCAGGCGTGGTCTTGTTGTTGTGTGTGCTGCCGAAAGCCGCGACCACGGCGTTCTTCAAGCTGTAATTCTTGATTTCCTTGAAGAACTGCTTGTCCGTGGGATTCGAGCCAGGCCAGCCGCCCTCAATGTAGTTGATCCCCAGTTCATCGAGCTTGCAGGCTATGCGGATCTTGTCCTCTGTTGTGAGGTTCAGCTCTTCCGCCTGTGTGCCGTCCCTGAGGGTCGTATCGTAGATGCTGGCCTGGCGCATGGTCATCCTACCTGGTATTGTCCGAGAAAGGTCTGGTGCAGGGTGCGCACCGCAAGTTCCGTGTACTTGTCCTCGATGAGGCATGTGAGCTTGATCTCCGACGTGCTGATCATGAGGATATTGATGTTCTCGTCGCGCAGGGCGCGGAAGGCCTGGGCCGCCACGCCGGAATGGTTGCGCATGCCCACGCCGATGACCGAGACCTTGCTGACGCTGTTGTCGGACAGCAGCGCCTTGAAGCCGATTTCAGGCTTCAGGCCATCCATCAGTTTCAGGGTGGCGTCCAGGTCGGCCCTGGGCACGGTGAAGGTGATGTCGGTGCGGCCTTCGCGGCTTGGGTTCTGCACGATCATGTCGACCAGGATCTTTCTCTCGGCGATGGGCGTGAAGATCGAGGCGCAGACGCCGGGCTCGTCGAGCACGCCGACGAGGGTGACCTGGGCCTGGTCCTTGTCGTAGGCGACACCGGCGACCTGGACTGCTTCCATGTTTGCATCCTCCTGAGTGACTAAGGTGCCGGGCTCGTCGCTGAAGGTCGAGCGCACATGCACGATGACGTTGTATTTCTTGGCGAACTCAACCGAACGGATCTGGAGCACCTTGGCTCCCATGCTGGCCATCTCGAGCATCTCGTCGTAGGAGATGCGGTCGAGCTTGCGAGCCTCGGCGCACATGTTCGGGTCGGTGGTGAACACGCCCGGAACGTCGGTGTAGATTTCGCACACTTCGGCCTTGAGGGCCGCGGCCACGGCCACGGCGGAGGTGTCAGACCCGCCCCGCCCGAGGGTGGTGATGCGGTCGTGGGCGTCCACGCCCTGGAAGCCCGCCACCACAAGCACGTCGTATTCCTCAAGCATGGCCACCAGCTTCTCGCTGTCGATGCTCTCGATGCGGGCCTTGCCGTAGGAGTCGTTGCTGATGATGGGCACCTGAAAGCCGAGCACGGAGCGGCATTTGATGCCCTCGTCCTTGGCCATCATGGCGAAGAGCGCCACGGAAATCTGTTCGCCGGTGGAGACGAGGCTGTCGAGCTCGGCCAGGTCCGGAGCGGGCGACCACTCCTTTGCCAGCGCAAGCAGTCGGTTGGTCTCCCCGGCCATGGCCGAGAGCACCACGATGACCTTGCTGCCGTCCGCCAGGGGACGCCGAACGTTGTTCAGCACCTGCTTCATGCACTCCAGATTGCGCACGGAGGTGCCACCAAATTTCTGGACCACGATGTTCTTCATACTGCGAAACCCTTCTGCCAATGGTTGAGCGATGGAGCCAGGGACTCGAGCAGGCCGCTGGCCGCCTTACCCCATGCCCTGATTTCGAGCGCTCGTCCAGAGGGAACAGCTACCCATTCTATGTGCAGGGCCTCGTCAGGCCACAGTTTTTGCTCCACCCGATCGATCCATTCGGCAACAAGCAAGGTTCCGACCACACCAAGCAACTCCTCGAATTCCTCAAGCGCGCGCGCGGTGTCCAGGCGATAGAGGTCGAAGTGGGCCACCTGCGGCCTTGTGGGGTAGATGTTCACAAGGTTGAAGCTCGGGCTTGATACCTCGGCCTCATCCGCTCCCGGCAGCGCGGAAACGAGTCCTCGCACCAGGGTGGTCTTGCCGGAGCCGAGCTGGCCCTGGAGCAGCAGCGCCACAGGCGGCGAAACAGCCGCCAGGCCGCGGCCAAGCACTGCGCCCAGGGCCAGCGTGTCGTCCGGTGCAGGCAGATGCAAGAGCATGAGCTGCTCCTTCTCCGGTCAGCTCTTCCCTGCGAGCAGGGTGCGCAGGATGTCCTCCTTGCCCACAACGCCGACAAGCTTGCCGGAGTCGACCACGGGCAAAGTGTAGAGCTTCTCGTTGACCATGAGGGTGGCGATTTCTTCCAGCGGCGTTTGCGGGCTGACGGTCTTCGGGTCCTTGGTCATGGCCTGGGCGACGTTGGTGGCCGCGATCTTCTGCAGCTCGCGCTCAAAGTCATCGCGGCTTGAAAGGGCGATGAAGCCGTCCAGCATGGCGAAGACCGAGGGCATGGTGACCTGCTTTTGCTGCGCCACAAGGTCGCTCTGGCAGAGCACGCCAACGAGCCTGCCCTTGGCGTCGACAACGGGCGCGCCGTTGATCTTCTTGTCCAGCAGCAGGGCCGCGGCGGTGCGGATGTCCGTGTCCGGAGACAGGGTGACGGGGTCCGGGGTCATGAGGTCGATGGCCTTCAGCATGGCGTGTTCTCCTTGAGGACGTGTGGAAGTGCGTGGGCGATCTCCGTTGCGAGGTTGCCCCGGAAGGGGAAATCCGTTGCCAGGGCCAGGCCGCAGAGTCCGTGCCAGTAGACGCCGAGGCAGGCCGCATGCAGCGGCTTGATGCCGCGTGCCAGCAGCGCCGCGATGACGCCTGCCAGCACGTCGCCCGAGCCGCCGACGGCAAGGTTCGGCGCGGCGATGGGCGAGAGGTGCAGCAGGTCGCCCATGCCCACAAGGGTTCCCGCACCCTTGAGCGTCAGCACCTGCGGGTGCGTGGCAAGGAAGCGGTGCGCGGCGGCGACGCGGTCCGCCTGGAGCTCGCCCATGCCCATGCCCAGCAGCCTGGCCATTTCGCCGGGGTGGGGCGTCAGCACTGCGTCCTTGGGCAGATCGCGCATGATGCCGGGGCTCTGGGCCAAGTGGTAGAGCGCGTCCGCGTCGTAGATGCACGGGCTGGCCCAGCCTTTGTCGAAGGCTGTGGCAAAGGCTCTGGGGAACAGGGCGAGGAACTCGGCGGCCTCCTTGTTGCGGCCCAGGCCCGGGCCGATGACCACGGCGTCGTAACGGCCAAGGGCAGGAATGAGCGAGTCCATGCAGTCCGGGGTCCAACTGCTGCCAGTGCCGAGCCCAAGGGCCATGATGTCCGGCAGGCCGGCCTTGACCTCGGCCACGACGCCGCGCGGGCAGCCCACGGTGACCAGGCCGGCTCCGGCGCGCAACGCACCGAGCGCACAGAGCTGCGCCGCGCCGGAAAGCCCTTCGCTGCCGCCAAGCACAAGCACATGACCGGCCCGACCCTTGTGCAGTTCCGCAGCGAGCACCGGCAGCAGGCTGAACAGGCGCTCCGTGAGCAGCACCTGGCGCGGCGGCGCGGCGTTCATCACGGCGCGGGGGATGCCGATGGCGCGGGCTTCAAGCCGACCCACAAAGGGTGCGGCCTGGGGCAGGGCGCAGCCCAGCTTGGGCGCGTGGAACGATACTGTGACATCGGCGCGGACCGCCTCGGGCCGGGGTTGGCCTGTTGAGCCGTCCAGGCCGGAGGGGCTGTCCAGCGCGAGGACGAAACATATCTCGCCCAGGGAATTCATGGCCTGCACCAGGTCCAGGGCCTCGGCCGAAAGCTCGCCGCTGAAGCCGGTGCCCAGGAGCCCATCGATCATGATGTCCGGAGCCTCGCAGCTGCACAGCGCGTTCTTGGCGCGCCCAGGGGACAGGTGGCGGCAGGGGACGCCGACGCGGCGGGCCAAATCCAGATGGTAGCGGGCGGCGCCGCGGTAGCCGGACACCGGCTTGGTGTGCAGCACCAGCGGCTCCGCGCCCTCGTCCAGAAGCCTGCGCGCAAGGACGAAGGCATCGCCCCCGTTGTTGCCGCCGCCAGCCACAAGCAGCACCTTCGTGCCGGAGAGCGGCCCGAAGGCCTCGCGCAGGACATCAAGGGCGGCGCCCCCGGCGTTCTCCATGAGCATTTCGGCCTTGAGCCCGAAGTCCTCGATGGCGGAGCGGTCCCACGCCGCCATCTCCGTCGGTGTGGGAAGCGGATCGAACAGATCCAACTCCTGTGAAGGCTTGGGGGTGGAAGAAGCGGGGCTGGGCATTGCTGTCCTCCTAGGTGCTTGCGACGAAATCCGGACGGGCTTGCCAGGGGCCTAGGCGCCCTCCAGGATCACTGTTGCGGCGGCGATGTCGCGGCCGTGGGTCAAGGAGATATGCATTCTCTTTACGCCCATTGCGTCCGCAATTTCAAGGGCTTTGCCATGCAATATCAACTCCGGCGCGCCGGAGGGCAGGTTGCGGACCTCGATGCTCGCTTGCGTCACGCCGCTGGCAAAGCCGGTGCCGAGGGCCTTGGCGGCAGCTTCCTTGGCGGCAAAACGCGCGGCCACGTAAGGGGCGGGGTCGATCTTGGGCATGGCTGCCGTCTCGGCCTCGGTGAGCACGCGGCGGGTGAAGCCCTCGCCGAAGCGCGTGAGCGAGTCTCGGATGCGGGAGATTTCCGCAACATCCAGCCCGATGCCCAGGATCATGAGCGCACTCCCGTCCCGGCCTAGTCCACGAAGCCGCGCAGGATGTCGACCATCTCGCGGGTGGCCTGGCGCAGGCCCACGTAAGCAGCGCGGGAAACGATGCTGTGTCCGATGGAGTACTCCACGATGCCTGGCACGCGGGCGAAGGGCAGCACGTTGACGTAGTTCAGCCCGTGGCCGAGATTGACCTTGAGGCCCAGCTCCTGCGCGTGGCCGATGCCCGCGAGGATCTTGTCCAGCTCGGCCTTGCGGGCGGTGGGGGTGACGGCGTCGGCGTAGTGGCCGGTGTGGATCTCGATGAACTGCGCGCCGGTCTTGCTGGCGGCGGAGATCTGTGCCGGGTCGGCGTCGATGAACAGGCTGGCCTCGATGTCCTGGGCCAGCAGAGGGGCCAGGTAGGCCGAGAGCTCGCCCTCGCGGCCAACGCAGTTGAGCCCGCCCTCGGTGGTCAGCTCCTGGCGTTTCTCCGGCACCAGGCACACCGTGTCCGGGCGAATGCGCAGGGCGATGTCCTGCATCTCGGCCGTGGCCGCCATTTCCAGGTTCAGTTTGGTGTTGACAGTGCGGCGCAGGATCTCCACATCGCGATCCTGGATGTGCCTGCGGTCCTCGCGCAGGTGCACGATGATGCCTGTGGCGCCGCCCAGTTCGGCCTCATGGGCGCCGAGAACGGGGTCCGGCTCGCGGCCCAGGCGGGCCTGGCGCAGGGTGGCGATGTGGTCGACGTTGACGCAGAGAACGGGCATTTGTACCTCCAAAGATTGCTTGAGCACAGTCAATATTACGCTTTCCGGGTGGCAAAGGCAACCGCCGGGGCAGTCGCCGAGGAGCCGTTCTCGCGTTGACATCAGCCAGTGGGAAATGTACCCCAAGGCGGTTAACATGAACAGTTTCGCGCCTCGCGAGGAGAATATATGAATGTTTGCATCGTCGGCACCGGTTACGTTGGCCTGGTCACCGCGGCCTGCCTCTCTGAAATGGGCAACCACGTGCGTTGCGTGGACAAGAGCCCCAAGGTCGTGGAGACCCTTCGTGCCGGGAGCATCCACATCTTCGAGCCCGGGCTCGAGGAGCTGGTGCGTCGCAACTGCGCCGAAGGCCGCCTGACCTTCACCACCAGCCTGGCCGAGGGCCTGTCCTTTGACGGCGACGGGGCCGAGTTCGCCTTTATTTGCGTGGGCACGCCCTCCGGCGACGACGGGGTCTGCGACCTCTGTTTTGTGGACGCCGTGGCCGAGGAGATCGGCCGCACCGTGACCTCTCCGCTCATCGTCATCAACAAATCCACCGTTCCGGTGGGCACCGCCGACCGCGTCCGCGTCATTCTGACCCGAGAGCTGGCCGCGCGTGGCGTGGACATCGATGTCGACGTCGTCTCCAACCCGGAGTTCTTGAAAGAGGGCGACGCGGTGAAGGACTTCATGAAGCCCGACCGCGTCATCGTTGGCACCGAGAACCCCAAGAGCGCGGAAATGCTCAAAGCCTTGTACTCGCCCTTCGCCCGCAGCCGCGAGAAGCTCATCATCATGGGCGTGCGCAGCGCGGAGATGACCAAGTACGCGGCCAATTGCATGCTCGCCACCAAGATCAGCTTCATCAACGAGGTGGCAAACATCTGCGAGCGAGTGGGCGCGGATGTTTCCGAGGTGCGCCTGGGCATCGGCTCCGACCATCGCATCGGCTACGATTTTATCTATCCCGGCGTGGGCTACGGCGGCTCCTGCTTCCCCAAGGACGTGAAGGCCTTCCTGGCAACCGCGCGCGAGTCGGGCTACGAGGCCGAGCTCATCAAGTCCGTGGACGAGGTCAACACCCGGCAAAAGGGCGTGCTGGCGCGGAAGGTTCTGGACCACTTCGCGCCACTGGGCGGCGTGGCCGGGCGCACCCTGGCCCTGTGGGGCCTGGCGTTCAAGGCCAACACTGACGATATTCGAGAAGCCCCGGCTTTTGACATCATCCGCGAGCTGACCGGACAGGGCATGCGCGTCCAGGCCTTTGACCCCGTGGCGACGAAGCGCGCCCAGGCCGAGCTTGCCGACAACGCCCTGGTGGAGTTGGTGGGCAGCCAGTACGACGCCCTCAAGGGCGCCGACGCCCTGGCCGTGGTCACGGACTGGAACCAGTTCCGCAACCCGGACTTCTCCGGCATCGCCCGGCAGCTGGCCGAACCGGTGATCTTTGACGGGCGCAACCTGTACTCGCGCTCGCTTCTGGCCCGTTTCGGCCTCAAGCACTACGGCATCGGTCGCTAATACCCGCCGCCAGAGGGTACGGGGTGCGTCCGGCCCCGATCATCGCGCCAGGCCATGAGGCGCCCCGTGCTGTCGAGGATCGCCGTGAACTCCGCGAATACCGGCGCGTCGCCACGCAGGGCGCGCAGCACCGGACCGGAGTTCAGGAAGCTCGCGTCTGCATAGCGCGTGGCGCGGGTGCCCTCGGGACCAGTCGCGGGTTCGGCGAAGGGGAACTTGGCGAACCAGGCGAAGGTGCCGAAGATGCTGGCCTCTTGCCCCAACCGCATGAGCTCCGCGTTGTCGGCGCGCTTCAGGCGAAGCACGGGGTAGGGCGCAGATATGTCGAAGGGATTGGCCGTGGTCACCAGCATGTCCTGCCCTCTCTCCACTACCACCTTCCAATAATACGGCGCCAGGGCGTCCGGAGTCACGGTCACGCGGTCGAAGGCTTCGTGGCGAGAGGTCAGCATCTGCTGATATCGGGCCTGCATGTCCGTCCTCAAGGCGATGCCAAGGACAGGGTACAGGAGCATCCAGCCGACGCCGGCCAAGGCAAGGCGGGCCTTGCGTGATCCCGGCAGAAGGGACTTCTTCCGCGCCAGGAACGCCAGCGCAAGCAGGGTCGCGGTAAACGGCGGGTCGATGACGTAGAGGCCTTCAATGCTGACGCGCAGGTCGGAAACCGGCGCGAAGATCTGTGTGCCGAAGGCGGTGCACACGTCCAGGAAAAGGTGGCTGGCCAGGGCAAGGCTGGCCACGAGGAAGCCGGTCTTTAAAGACAGCTCCGCACCGAGGGAGCGTACCGACCAGGCCAGCAGAATCGCAATGAACGGCAGCGCGAACAGCGAGTGGGTCAAACCCCGGTGGTAGAGCAGATGGAATTCAGGGTTCAGCCAGCCGACGGCGATGTCCAGGTCCGGGCAGGTGGCGGCCACGGCGCAGAGCACGGTCAGCCCGCGCGGATTGCCGAGGCGCGGGCGCAAGGCCTGGGCGGTCAGCACTCCGGCTGCAAGGTGGGTGATCGGCTCCATGCGCTGCTTCTACTCCTGCTTGAGGCTGTTGCCAAGCGCATGTCTGGGAGTCGGCATGCGCATGTTTGTTGACCTCGCGCGCAATGGCGGGTAATCCAGCAGCACTGGAATACGTTCAAGACATCAAGGAGATCATAAGAGCATGCGCAAACCGACCATCGGACTGAGCCTGGAGGGGCTGCCTTCCATCGGCCTTTCGGCTTTCGCCACCCTCGTCTTCGCCGCCATGGGCTGGTGGCTTCTGGCGCTGATCCTGCTCGTGATCACCGGTTTCGTGGTGCATTTCTTCCGTGATCCTGAACGCGTGACGCCCGAGGATTTGGACGCCGTGGTTTCCCCGGCGGACGGACGTGTGTGCAAGGTCGATTTCGCGCCGGACCCCATCAGCGGAGAGATTCGCCAGGTGGTCTGCGTGTTCATGAACGTTTTTGACGTGCACGTGAACCGCGCTCCGGTCGAGGGCAGCGTCGAGCTCATCCGCTACATCCCCGGCAAGTTTTTCAACGCCAGCCTGGACAAGGCCAGCACCGACAACGAGCGCAACATCCTTGTCCTGGGGCGCGGCGCTGAGCGCTTCACCGTGGTGCAGATCGCAGGCCTGATCGCGCGGCGCATCGTCTGCTGGTCCGAGGCCGGTGACATCCTGCGCCGGGGCGAGCGCTTCGGCCTGATCAAGTTCGGGTCGCGAGTTGACCTCTATCTGCCCGATGGCTATGCTGTTAAGGTCTACGTGGGCGAGACCGTCCGCGCCGGCGAGACGGCCATCGCCGTCCGCAAGTAGTACAAGTCGGGGCTGCCCGGGAGTCATATGGTCAAGGAAAGGACATTGCCGCGCCACAAGGGCGTGTACATCCTCCCGAATCTTTTCACCACCGCGAGCCTTTTCCTCGGGTTCATGGGGATGATCTGGGCCATCGAGGGGCTTTACGAGAACTCGGCGCTGTGCATGCTAGGGTCCTGCCTCTTCGACGGCCTGGACGGCAAGGTGGCCAGGCTAACCAACACCACCAGCGAATTCGGCGTGCAGTACGACTCCCTTGCCGACCTTGTGGCCTTCGGAGCAACCCCTGCCTTGACCATGTACCTCTGGCAGTTGCATGCCTTCGGCACTCTGGGGCTCATGGCGTCCTTCCTGCTCATCGCCTGCGGTGCGCTGCGCCTTGCCCGCTTCAACGTGCAGTCCGCCGTGACCAGCAAGAAGTTCTTCGTTGGGCTGCCCATCCCGGCTCAGGCCAGCACGCTCGCCACGCTTATCCTTTTCGCCCCGCATCTGCCAGAGAACTGGATCGTCGACGTGCTGCCCACGGCCTGCCTGGTGCTTGTGTACGTGCTGTCCTTCCTCATGGTCAGCACCATGCGCTACGCCTCGTTCAAGGAGTACGGGTTCATCAAGGCCCACCCCTTCAGCTCCATGGTCACGGTCATCCTGCTCTTCGTCATGGTTGCCTCGCGTCCCAAGATGCTCGGATTCCTGTTCTTCCTGGGCTACCTCATCTCTGGCCCCATCTATACCTTGTTCATCCTCTCGCCACGCAGTTCCAAGCTGGTGACGCCCAAGGAGACCCAGCAAGGCTGAGACCTGCTCGTTGCTTTTTTCCGCTCGCCACCGGTTTTGGCCCTGGACAAGGTGTGCTTGAGCATGACATAGTCTTCTGACGCGCTAGCCCCATCGGCTGATCGCAAAAGAGCATATGATGATGAAGACAGACGATAACACCGCAATCCGCACCGCGCTGATCAGCGCCGCCCTATTCCTACGCGAGTCCCAGCGGGTCTCCTCGTAGGTCGGGCTTTTTCTTTTTTCCCTTTCTTCTCATAAAAGTCCTTGGCCCTGGGAGCTGCCCTCTGGGACGTACTCGTGCGCGGGTGCTTCCCTGTGCGTGTTGCCAGTCATTCATTTAAAAGTTACGGTTTCTAACCACGTGAGGAGGATTCATGTCAGATCGCGTGTATATTTTCGACACCACTCTCCGTGACGGTGAGCAATCGCCGGGCGCCACCATGAACCAGGAAGAGAAGGTCAGCCTCGCGCGGCAGCTCGAGGCTCTGGGCGTGGACATCATCGAGGCGGGCTTTCCCGCCGCCAGCCAGGGCGACTTCGAGGCCGTGCAGGCCATTGCCCGTTCCGTCAGCCATATCCAGGTGGCGGCGCTCTGCCGCGCCCTGACAAAGGACATCGACCGTGGCTGGGAGGCCATCAAGGACGCCGCCCACCCGCGCATCCACACCTTCCTCGCCACCAGCGAAATCCACATGACGCACAAGCTGCGCAAAACGCGCGAGCAGGTGCTGGAAATGGCCGAGGCCGCCGTCAGGCACGCCGCGAGCCTGTGCCCCAACGTCGAGTTCTCCGCAGAGGACGCCTCGCGCTCGGACTGGGACTTCCTGGCCCAGGTCTGCGAAGTGGTCATCCGCGCCGGTGCCACCACCGTGAACATTCCCGACACTGTGGGCTACGCCCAGCCCTTTGAGTACGGCGAGCTCATCGCCTACCTCATCAAGAAGGTGCCCAACAGCAAGGATGCCATCTTCAGCGTACACTGCCACAACGACCTTGGCTTGGCCGTGGCCAACAGCCTCTCGGCCATCCGGGCCGGAGCGCGCCAGGCCGAGGTGACGCTCTGCGGCATCGGCGAGCGCGCGGGCAACGCCTCCCTTGAGGAGCTCGTCATGGCGCTGCACACGCGCCACGAACTCTACAAGCTCGATTGCGGCGTCAAGACGCAGCAGCTGTACCCGTCCTGCCGCCGCCTCTCGCAGATCATCGGCCAGCCCATCCCGCCTTACAAGGCCATCGTCGGCCCCAACGCCTTCGCGCACGAGTCCGGCATCCACCAGGACGGCATGCTGAAAAACCCGCTGACCTACGAGATAATGACGCCCGAAAGCGTTGGCCGCAAGGGCACGGAAATGGTCATCGGCAAGCACTCGGGCAGCCACGCCATCAAGTCCAAGCTCACGGAACTCGGCTACGTTCTCGACGACGCACAGCTCGCCGTGGTGTTCTCCGCGGTGAAGGAACTTGCGGACAAGAAGGAACGCGTGTTCGACGAGGACGTTGAAGCGCTTGTGCTGGAGATGGTCTACCGCCGCCGCGACAAGTACCGTCTGAAGGACATGAGCGTGTTCTCAGGCACGGGCGGGGTTCCGCCCCACGCGGCCATGGTGCTTGAGGTGCTGGACGGCGAGCAGGTTGCCGAAGTGCGCCGCCACACCTCCTTCGGCGAAGGGCCGGTGGACGCGCTGTTCAAGTGCATCGGGTCCATGGTGGGCTACGCGCCCGCTCTGGACCGTTTTCAGATCAACGCCGTCACCGGCGGCACGGACGCCCAGGCCACTGTGACCGTGCGCATCGAACATGAGGGAAAGAGATCTGTCGGCCGCGGCACCAACGAGGATATCCTCGTCGCCAGCGCCATGGCCTTCATCAACGCACTCAATCGGTTGGAGAAAATGAGGGAGGAGAAGAGCGAATGTCCCACAATTTAGCTGAAAAAATCCTGCAGGCGCACACGGATGAGGAAATCACCCGCGCCGGGCAGATCGTCACCTGCCGCGTGTCCCTGGTGCTCGCCAACGACATCACCGCGCCGTTGGCCATCAAGTCCTTCAAGGGCATGGGCGCGACCAGGGTTTTTGACAAGGATAAAGTCGCGTTGGTCTGCGACCACTTCACGCCCAACAAGGACATCGACTCCGCCGAGCAGGTCAAGGTGGTGCGCGAGTTCGCCCGTGAAATGAACGTGACGCATTACTACGAGGGCGGCGACTGCGGCGTGGAGCACGCGCTGTTGCCGGAACTCGGCCTGGTCGGCCCGCGCGACATCGTCGTCGGCGCGGACAGCCACACCTGCACTTACGGCGGCCTGGGCGCCTTCGCCACGGGCATGGGCTCCACGGACATCGCCGGCGCCATGGCCCTGGGCGAGACCTGGTTCAAGGTGCCGCCCACCATCCGCGTGGAGTACGAGGGCGTGCTCGAGCCTTTCGTCGGCGCCAAGGACCTGATCCTGCACTTGATCGGCCGCATCGGCGTGTCCGGCGCGCTGTACCGGGCGCTGGAGTTCGGCGGGCCTGTCATCGACAACCTCTCCATCGAGGGCCGCATGACCATGGCCAACATGGCCATCGAGGCCGGCGGAAAGGTCGGCCTGTTCCCGGCGGATGCCAAGACCTTGGCCTATTGCGCGGCCCACGGCCGTACCGGCGACAAGGCGCTCAAGGCCGATCCCGGCGCGGTGTACGAGCAGGAGCTGTCCCTGTCCGTCACCGGGATGTCGCCCCAGGTGGCCTGCCCGCACCTGCCCGACAACGTCCGCCCCGTGGACGAGCTGACGAACCTGCGCGTCGACCAGGCCGTCATCGGCTCCTGCACCAACGGCCGCATCGAGGACCTGCGCGAGGCCGCCGCCATCCTGAAGGGCCGCAAGGCGCACAAGAACGTGCGCCTCATCGTCCTGCCCGCCACCCCGAAGATATGGCGCCAGGCCATGGACGAGGGCCTGTTCAGCATCTTCATGGACGCCGGGGCCGTGGTCGGCCCGCCCACCTGCGGCCCCTGCCTGGGTGGCCACATGGGCATTCTGGCCGGGGGCGAGCGCTGCATCGCCACCACCAACCGCAACTTCCGCGGCCGCATGGGAAGCCTGCAGAGCGAAGTCTACCTGTCCAGCCCGGCCGTCGCCGCCGCCAGCGCCATCGCCGGAGAGATCATTAATCCGGCCAAGCTGTAGGCCGGCCAAGCTGTAGGCCGACAGGCGGAACAACGAGAAGAAATCCCCGCCCGCCAGGACTTCCGGGCGGCGTACAAGGAGAAATATATGCTCGTCACAGGCAAGGTGCACAAGGTCGGTGCCCACATCGACACCGACGCCATCATCCCGGCCCGGTTCCTGGTGACCACGGACACCCAGGAGCTCGGCGCCAACTGTATGGAAGGCCTTGAGCCCGGTTGGGTCAAGCGCGTCCAGAAAAACGACATCATCGTGGCCGACGAAAACTTCGGCTGCGGCTCGTCCCGCGAGCACGCCCCCCTCGCCATCATCGGCGCGGGAATCCCCGTGGTTGTGGCCAAGAGCTTCGCCCGCATCTTCTATCGCAACGCCTACAACATGGGTCTGGTGCTCCTTGAGGTCGGCGACGACGCCGACAGGCTCAACGATGGCGACACGCTTGAGGTGGATCTCGATGCCGGTCAGATCAAGAACCTGACCACCGGCGAGACCGTGATCTGCGCCCCGGTGCCCCAGTCCATGCAGGATCTGCTGGATGCGGGCGGCCTGGTGCCCTACGTCAAGAAACGTCTGGCAGAGAAGCGGTAGGGGGCTGGCAATGAAAATCTGCGTCATGCCCGGAGACGGCATCGGCCGTGAGATCGTTGCCCAGGCCCTGCGGGTGCTGGACAAGGTCGGGGCCAAGTTCGGCAAGAAGTTTGAGACGGAAGAAGCCCTTATCGGCGGCAGCGCCATCGACGCCACGGGCGGGCCGCTTCCCGAGGCCACGGTGAAGCTGTGCAAGGCCTCCGACGCCGTGCTGTTGGGCGCGGTGGGTGGCCCCAAGTGGGACACCATCGACCCGTCCATCCGCCCCGAGCGCGGGCTGCTCGGCATCCGCAAGGAGCTGGGGTTGTTCGCCAACCTGCGCCCCGCCAGCCTGTTTCCGGAGCTCAAGCACGCCTGCTACCTGCGCTCCGACATCGTGGCCAAGGGCATCGACCTGCTGGTGGTGCGAGAGCTCACCGGCGGCGCCTACTTCGGCACCCCCAAAGGCGTCGAGGTACGTGACGGCGAGCGCGTTGGCTTCAACAACATGATCTACTCCGAGCACGAGATCCGCCGCATCGCCAAGGTCGGCTTCGAGGCCGCCCGCAAGCGCCGCAAGCAGCTCTGCTCCGTGGACAAGGCCAACGTGCTGGACGTCTCCCGCCTGTGGCGCGAGGTCGTCATCGAGGTGTCCAAGGACTACCCGGACGTGGAGCTGTCGCACATGTACGTGGACAACGCGGCCATGCAGCTCGTGCGCGACCCGTCCCAGTTCGACGTCATCGTCACCGAGAACCTCTTCGGCGACATCCTCTCCGACGAGGCCTCGGTCATCACCGGGTCCATCGGCATGCTGCCTTCGGCGAGCCTCGGCGAGGGCAACCCCGGCCTGTTCGAGCCCATCCACGGCTCGGCCCCGGACATCGCTGGCCAGAACAAGGCCAACCCGCTGGCCACCATTCTCTCCGTGGCCATGCTGCTGCGCTTCACCGACGATACCATGACCCCGCTGGCCGTCGCCATCGAGGGCGCGGTGCAGAAGACCCTTTCGCAGGGCTACCGCACCGGCGACATCCGTGAGGACGGCTGCAAGCTGGTGGGCTGCGTGGAGATGGCCGACGCCGTGCTGGCGAACCTGTAGCAGACACTCCACTTCGAGCGATCAAAGGGGGGGGCCGGGCAATCGGCTCCCCTTTTTGCTTGACGGCGATGCAACCGTGTTGCATTTGGTGTGCAACAGAGTTGCGTCGTCTTGTGGGAGGATACATGCGCCGGATTGTTGTTCTGTTGACGATTCTGCTGGTTGGCCTGTGCGTCGGAGTCCAGGCGGCCCAGGTCTCGAAGCCCTTGACCGTGGCCGTCGGCGTTGCCCCGGTGGAGTATTTCGCCAAACGTATTGGCGGCGGACATATCCAGACCATTGTGCTGGTTCCGGCCGGTGCCGATGCCCACACTTACGAGCCCAAGCCCTCGCAGATGCGCGCGCTGTCGGCATCAGTCCTGTACCTGTCCGCCGGACTGGAGTTCGAGACCGCCTGGGAGCCGCGCCTCAAGGCCGCCAACCCAAGACTCGCCGTGGTGCGCACGGACCAGGGGCTGGCGCGGTTGCCCATGCCGGAGGCCCATGAGCAGCCGCGAGGCGGTCACGGGCACGAGGGTGAAATGGACCCGCATGTCTGGGTTTCGCCCGCCAACGCACGGCACATGGCCACGCGCATAAGCGAGGCGTTCGCCAAGGCCGACCCTCCTCACGCCAAGGCCTATGCCGCAAACCTGGCCGCTTTTCTGAAGGAGATCGACAGCCTGGACGCCTTGTTGCGGTCGACGTTCGCCGGGATTCCGGCGGAAAGGCGCAGCTTCCTCGTGTTCCATCCTGCGTGGGGGTATCTTGCGCGGGATTACGGCCTGACTCAGATGGCCATCGAGAATGAGGGCAAGGAGCCTTCGCCCAGGCGATTGGCGGGCATCGTGGCCCAGGCCAGGACCAGGGGCGTCAAGGTGATCTTCGTGCAGCCGCAGATGTCCAGGCGAACTGCGGAGAGCATCGCCCAGGCACTGGGCGCGCGGGTGCTGGTGGCCGACCCGCTGGCTGCGGACTGGTCCGCCAACCTGCAAACCGTCGCCGCGGCGTTCCGTTCGGCGCTGCGCTAGGAGGGAGCATGGACGCGGCACTTCGATTGGAGCAGTGCGCTGTCGCGGCCACAGAGAACCGGGTGCTGGTCGTGCAGGCGCTATCCGGCGCGCTGCACCCGCAGACGCCTCAGGAACTGTTGGTCCGACTTGCCGGGCGCATGAACCGCGTGACCTTGTACCGAATCCTCGACCTGCTGGTGGAACGCGGGGTCGCGGCGCGGCACAACGCAGACGGACGCGCCTTCCGCTACTGCCTGGGCCAGGGCGCGCACGGGCATTCGCATTTCCACTGCACGCGCTGCGGGGCAACCCAGTGCCTGAACCCCAGGCTGCTGGAGCCGGGCCTTTCGCGCATCCTCTCCGGCCTGCCCATGCAGGTGGACATGGCCGAGATCACGCTCGGCGGCGTCTGCGAGGCCTGCCAGCACGACTGAACCATCACCAGCGCCAAATGAATAGGCCCGGCTCGGAGATTCCTCCAGGCCGGGCCTTTGTGACTCATCTGTGGCGTCGTCCTATACCTTGACCTGATACCCCAGGTCCAGCAGGTCGGCGCGCTGACCGCCTCGGATGCCGAAGTTCTCGCGGGGCTGCTCGATGAGGCGGATGAACACGTCGGCGCGCGGCACGCCAAGAGGCTCCAGCGCGTCCACAATGGCCAGGTACAACGCTCCCTTGGTTTCGGGCGTGCGGCCCTCGAACAGCGCGATCTCAACTAGCGTGAAGGCGTCGCTCTTGCCCTCGGGCAGCAGCCACTCGTCGCGGCCGTGCTCGGCCAGCCGGATGTAGCGGTCCAGGGGCGGCAGTTGCAGCGTGGCGCTGATGGCGCCTTGCACGGCCTCAAGCAGGGCGATCTTCTCGGTGCTGTTGCGGCCCTTCACCACGCTGACGAGAGTCACGGGCATGGCGGCACCTTACAGCTTGGCAAGGCCCGTGGCGGGCACTGCCTTTTCCAGCACCCCGGCCACCTGGAGCAGGCGGGCCTCGTCAAAGGCCCGGCCGGTGAGCTGCAGACCCACAGGCATTCCAGACTCGCGGCCCAGGCCAACGGGCAAGCTCATGCCCGGCAGACCGGCAAGGTTGGTGCTGATGGTGAAGATGTCCATGAGGTACATCTGCAGCGGATCCGCGGTCATCTCGCCGACCTTGAAGGCCGTGGTGGGGCACACCGGCCCCATGATGACATCGCACTGGGCGAGGGCGGCCTCGAAGTCCTGGCGGATGAGGCGGCGCACCTGCGCGGCCTTGCGGTAGTAAGCGTCGTAGTAGCCGGACGAGAGCACGTAGGTGCCCAGGATGATGCGCCGTTGCACCTCTTCGCCAAAGCCCTGCGTGCGGCTCTTCACGTACATCTCGATGAGGCTCTGGGCGTCGCGGTCGCGGTGGCCGTAGCGCACGCCGTCGAAGCGCGCCAGGTTGGAGGAGGCCTCGGCCACGGCGATGATGTAGTAGGTCGCGATGGCGTATTCGGACATGCGCAGGTTCACCGGCACGGTCTTGGCGCCAAGGGCTTCGGCCTGCTTGATGGCCGCGCCGCAGGCCTCGGACACCTCGGGCGAGAGGCCCTTGTCCCAGTACTCCGCGGGCAGGCCGATGGTCAGGCCCTTGAGGTCGGTTGCCTCGCCCAGGGCGGCGACGTAGTCGGGCACGGGCGCGTTCACCGAGGTGGAGTCGCGCTCGTCGTGCCCGGCGATGACCTGCAACAGGCGCGCGGCGTCTTCCACGTTGCGGGTCATGGGGCCGATCTGGTCCAGAGACGAGCCGTAGGCCACCATGCCGAAGCGCGAGACGCGGCCATAGGTGGGCTTGAGCCCCACGATGCCGCAGAAGCTGGCCGGCAGGCGGATGGAGCCGCCGGTGTCCGTGCCCAGCGCGCCGTAGCACTGGCAGGCGGCCACCGTGGCGCCGGAGCCGCCGCTGGAGCCGCCAGGCACGCGCGAGACGTCCCAGGGGTTTTTGGTGGCGAAGTAGGCCGAGTTCTCGGTGGTGGAGCCCATGGCGAATTCGTCCATGTTGGCCTTGCCCAGCAGGATGGCGCCGGCGTCCTTCAGGCGCGCCACAGCCGTGGCGTCGTACACCGGCCGGAAATTTTCCAGGATCTTGGAGCCGCAGGTGGTGGGCACGTCCTTGGTGGCGAGCACGTCCTTCACGGCCAGGGGCACGCCCCAGAGCGGCTTGGACGCGTCAGGGCCTTGGGCGTCAAGCTCCTTGGCCAAGGCTCTGGCCTCTTCGGCCTGGACAGAGAGCAGGGCCTGAACCTTGGGCTCCGTGGCCTGAATGCGGGAGAGCGCGGCCTCGGTTACTTCGACGGCGGAGAGGGTCTTGTCCGCGAGCTTGGCGCGGACCTCGGACAAGGTCAGTTGAGTCAGGTCGGACATGATGATGTTTCCGTGTCTGGGAAAGTGGTTGTGATGAGTGTGCCGCGTCAGGGTGGCTACACGATGCGCGGCACGATGAAGAAGCTGCCGTCGGACTCGGGCGCGTTCTTGAGGATATCCTCTCGGGCGTAGTCCTTGCGCACCACGTCGTCGCGCAGGACGCTCACGTGGTCAACGGGCGAGTACATGGGCTCGACCTTGCTGGTGTCCACCTCGGAGAGCTTGTCCATATACGCCAGGATGCCGTCCAGCTGGCCGGTGTACTGTTCGATCTTCTCGGGGGAAAGGTCCAGGCGTGAAAGCTTGGCGACCTTTGCCACTTCTTCAGCGCTGATCTTCATGTCGGGATGCTCCTTACTCCGTGGGCTCTTTGGTCAGGCTCCCGGATGCGCCGGAGAGCTTCTTGTCTTTCTGCAACTGGCGCGAATAGGACAACCTTTTTTCGCGCCGGGATTTGGCCTTGTCCGTGGCTGCGCGCAATTCCGCGGGATCGACCAGAACCTTGCCCTCCTTGCGCGGGCTGAACAGGTAGAGGTTCTGGTGTGCGCGGCCCTCGGCGTCCCAGGCGATGGGGGCCATGCTGAACTCCAGGCCACGGGCCGCCTGCAGGCGCGTGTTCACCTGGGCGGGGGTCCAGTCGGCGGGCAGGTTCAGCAGCGTGGCGAAGTTGATGAAGTCATGCCCCAGCGCCAGCCAGAAGTCCGCCGCGTCCTGCTGTTTTTCAGCGACAAGGGCCTGGAGGGCCTTGGCCGCGGGGGCATCTGGCCACCACGCGCCTGGGCAGGCCGCCAACTGGAAATAGGTGTCGTCGATGTCCTTGGAGTTGTCCAAGGCCACGCTCCACAGCTCCGTGCCGAGGAAGACAAGATGCTGGCCTTCGAAAAAGTGGAAATTCGACACCAGGAGCTCGGACTGGGTCCAGTCCTCTGGCACGAAAACGGCTCCGAAGTCAGGCATGGGAAGCGGCATGTTCTTGTTGCGGCGGAAGGCATCCGGGACTTTGAGCAGGCGGCTGACGCTGTGCAGCCAGCGAGGGTGATCGCCCGGCGGGTAGAATTCGCTGGAGGCCAGACGCAAGCCCTTGGCCTTGGCCTCAGCCTGGAAAACCTCGGACATGCGCTGGCCATAGCGGCTTTTCGGGGCAAGTACGGCCACGGAGCGGATACCAAGCTGGTCGGCGCTGAGGTCGACAAGGGCGCGCATCTGGTCGCTTGGGCTGGTGAAGAAGCGCCAGGCCTGAGCGCCTTCCTGAGCTTCGCCCAGGTCTGGCAGGAAGGCGAAAACGGCGCGTGAGGAGAGCACTCCGCCCTTGAGCATGTCGCGGAAGCTGTCAACAAGCATCGGCCCGCCCACCACGGAATAGCTTTGGGGCAAGGCCTTGAGCTGTTCGCGCCAGTCAGGGGCGTCGACGTTGATGGCCTTGATCTCCACCTGCCTGCCGCTGGCCGCAAGGCGCGCCTGGGCGATCTCCGCCCCGCGCAGCACCTTGACTGCCGTGGGGGCGTAGCGGCCGGTGAGCGGCAGCACAAGCGCCACATGGACAGCGCCAGGACCTGCCGCAAGCGGGCTGCCGATGTCCGCCACGGTGTTGCGGCTGGACTGCGCCAGCAGGGGGCTGCCGGCGTCGGCTCGCGGAGACAAGGCCCGGCGCTGGACTTCGCGCTGGATGAGGGCATGCGGGAAGGTGGCGGAGCCCGCGGTGCCGACAAGGCTCGCAAGCCCCTGCAGCTGCTCTGAGGGCATGTCGCGCAGCAGTTCGGCGTATTCGGCCTCCATGGCGGCTTTTGCCTTGCGGTCCGGCGCCTTGCCGTGAGCTTGGGCGAGTATCTCGATTGCACGGGCCATGCTGCCGCTTTGGGTGTAGACACCGGCAAAGGCCATGGCCGCGCGCGAGCGAACCTCGAAGGGCAGCTCAACGTGCGAGGCCAGCCAGACCCTGTGGTTTTCAAGCAGATCAGGGCGGTTCAGCGCCCCCAGTGTCTTGATGTACAGCTCATGCCAGCGCCAGGTGGTCAGCACGGTGCCGTCCGCCACCACCAGCCGGTCCAGGGCGGACTTGGCCTGATAGTAATGACGGGAATTGAACGCGCTGACAGCCAGGCGGTTCAGGGCCTGAAGGCGCTCGTCGGTGCTCATCTCGCGCTCAAGCAGGCGGGTGTAGAGCAGTTCGCTCTGCGGGAAGTTGCCGCTTGTAAAGAAGCCGTCGGCCTCCTTGGCCAGATCTTCCGTGGACTGTTCAAGCGGCGCCTCAAGCGGTGCCTGGCTCGCCTGGGGCAGGTTCAGCTCCACGCAGCCGAAGGATATGAGCGACAGGAGGAGAACCAGCGCGGCCAGGACTTTTGGCGAATTGGGGCGAGCGCCGTACTGGCGCGAAGTGTGCTTCATGTGCCTGTCTCCCTGGCCTGATCGGCAAAAAAAACCCGGCCCACGGAAGTCCGCAGGCCGGGTAAACTCTACTCGCTCTTGCCCCGCAAGGCAAGCAAACGCGCTTATGCGCTATTTGACCTCGGTGTAGTCGGCATCCACGACGTTGTCGTCGGCGGGCTTTGCGCCCTGTCCGGCGCCGCCGCAGGTGCCGCCAGCGCAGCCGCCAGCACCGGCAGCCTCGCCCTCGCCCTGCTTCTGGGCGTAGAGCTGCTCCGCCAGCTTGTGGGAGGCCTGGGCCAGTTCGTCGGCGCCAGCCTTGATGGCCTCGGCGTCGTCGCCCTCAAGCAGCTTCTTGACGTTCTCGATCTTGCTCTCGATGTCGCCCTTGACCACGGCGTCGATCTTGTCCCCGATTTCGCGCAGGGACTTCTCGGTGTTGTACACCAGGGAGTCGGCGTGGTTGCGGGCCTCGATGAGCGCCTGCTTCTTCTTGTCGTCCTCGGCGTGGGCCTCGGCGTCCTTCACCATGCGCTCGATGTCCGACTCGGACAGGCCGCTCGACGCGGTGATGCGGATGGACTGCTCCTTGCCGGTGCCGGTGTCCTTGGCCGAGACGTTGACGATGCCGTTGGCGTCGATGTCGAAGGTGACCTCGATCTGCGGCACGCCGCGCGGCGCGGGCAGGATGCCGGTGAGCTCGAAGCGGCCCAGGGTCATGTTGTCGCTGGCCATGGGGCGCTCGCCCTGGAGCACGTGGATGGATACCGAGGGCTGGCTGTCCGCAGCGGTGGTGAACACCTGGCTTTTGCGGGTGGGGATGGTGGTGTTGCGCTCAATGAGCTTGGTGAACACGCTGCCCATGGTCTCGATGCCGAGGGACAGGGGGCTGACGTCGAGCAGGAGCACGTCCTTCACGTCGCCAGCCAGGATGCCGCCCTGGATGGCCGCGCCCATGGACACGACCTCGTCCGGGTTCACGGAGCGGTTGGGCTCCTTGCCGAAGAACTCGCCGACCTTCTGCTGCACCAGGGGCATGCGGGTCATGCCGCCCACCAGCACCACTTCGTCGATGTCCTTGGCGGTAAGGCCGGCATCGGAAAGCGCCTTCTTGCAGGGGCCGATGGTGCGCTCCACAAGGTCCATGACGAGGCTCTCCAGCTTGGCGCGGGAGAGCTTGATCATGAGGTGTTTGGGGCCGTTCTGGTCGGCGGTGATGAAGGGCAGGTTGATCTCGGTCTCCATGGTGGAGGAGAGCTCCTGCTTGGCCTTCTCGGCGGCTTCCTTCAGGCGCTGCAGGGCCATGCGGTCCTTGGAAAGGTCGATGCCGTTCTCGCGCTTGAACTCTTCCGCCAGGTACTGGATGACGCGCTGGTCGAAGTCTTCGCCGCCCAGGAAGGTGTCGCCGTTGGTGGCGCGCACCTCGACGACGTTGTCGCCGACTTCGAGGATGGAGATGTCAAACGTACCGCCGCCCAGGTCGAACACGGCGATCTTTTCGTTCTTCTTGCGGTCCATGCCGTAGGCCAGGGAGGCCGCGGTGGGCTCGTTGATGATGCGCTTGACCTCAAGGCCGGCGATCTTGCCCGCGTCCTTGGTGGCCTGGCGCTGGGAGTCGTTGAAGTAGGCCGGGACGGTGATGACGGCCTCGGTGACGGCCTCGCCCAGGTAGGTCTCGGCGTCTTTCTTGAGCTTCTGCAGGATGAAGGCGGAAACCTCGGGCGGGCTGTACTTCTTGCCAGCGATCTCGACCCAGGCGTCGTTGTTCTTGCCGGCGACGATCTTATAAGGGCAGTGCTCGCGCCATTTCTTGACCTCGGGGGAGTCGTACTGGCGGCCCATGAGGCGTTTGATGGCGGAGATGGTCTTCTCAGGGTTGGTGACGGACTGGCGCTTGGCGATTTCGCCGATCAGGCGCTCCTTGTCCGTGAAGGCCACGATGGACGGCGTGGTGCGACCGCCCTCGGGGCTGGTGATGCACTTGGGGTCCTTGCCTTCCATGACGTAGACGCAGGAGTTCGTGGTCCCAAGGTCGATGCCGATAATCTTGCCCATGATGCAAACCTCCAGGGTGGGGGATGATGTTTGTCGTTGAGGCTTTTAGTAAGTCCGCTTTCGTCGTTGTAAAGACCGGAAAGCTTACGCTTCGGTTTTCTTGTTCACCAGGACCTTGGCCGGACGGATGACGCGCCCCTTCAGCACGTAGCCGCTCTGGGTCACCTTGGTCACGCAGTCTTCTTCCTGTCCCGCCTCGCACACGGTGCCGATGGCCTCATGCTTGGCCGGGTCGAAGGTCTCGCCGCAGGCGCCCACGCACTCCAGTCCATGCCGTTTCAGCGTGTCCAGAAAGATCTTGCGGGTCATTTCCACGCCCATGACGAGGTTCTTGCATGCCGGGTTGTCGCCCGCGTGTTCCAGGGCCAGGGTCAGGTTGTCCAGCACGGGCAGCAGGTCGGAAAGCACCGACTCCGTGGAATAGCGGCGCACTTCTTCCGTTTCGCGCTGGATGCGGCGCTTGAAGTTCTCGTTGTCGGCCAGGGCGCGCAGCTTGATGTCTTCGGCCTCGGCCATGACCGCGCACTTGGTGCAGACGTGGGCCTTGCACAGCGCCTGGAGTTCTTCCTCGCTCAGGTCGACCTTGGGAGCCTCGGCCTCGGGCTCCTGCGCTTCGTTCTTCTCGGTTTTCGACATTTCGGCTCCGTCGTGTGCGTGTTGCTCTAAAAACGTGCAAGGACGCCGGGAGGCTTGAACACAAGCTGTCCCGGCGTCGCGACATTGAAATAAGTAAACACGGGCTTTGGGATGTCAACAGGGAGAGGTGCGGTTTTTGACCGCGAAAGACCCGAAATCGCGCTCGCGCTAGACGAGGAACTGGCCGTCCTCGTAAATGGTGCGGCGGCGGCCTTCGGGCAGGATAGCCGTGACGCGCTTGGCCTCGGTGTTCACCAGGTCCCAGTGCATGCTCGACGCGTTGAAGCCGAGCTCGGCCTCGCGCTCCTGGGTCAGCTCGTCCGAGGGGCCGGTGAAGCTCGCCGCCGAGGCCCCGCCCAGCGCGATGTGGCAGTTGCCGAACTCGCCCCCGTAGTTCTCGTCCAGCAGCGTGTGGGCCATGAAGCGCTCCACCTTGGACAGGCGCTTGTCCGTGAGCGAGAACTCGCCCACACGGCGCGCGCCCCCGTCGCTTGCCAGCCGCCCGGCCAGGAACTGTGCGCCGCGACCGGCCTCGGTGTTCACCGCGACCCCGCCGTGGAACTCCAGGCGCACGTCGGACAATATCCGGCCCCAGCGCAGGGACGGCTGGTCGGCGAAGTACACGCCCTCCACCGTGCGCCAGTCCGGGGCAAGATACAGCTCGAAGCCGGGGATGTTGCGGCCCGTGACCCCCACGAATTTGCGCTTGTCGCCGGGGCAAAGCGTCAGGTCGGTGCGAGCGCTCTCCAGGTGCAGGCGCGAGATGTTCAGCCCGTCCAGCCACTTGCCGATCTCCGTCAGCTCCTTTCGGGTGCGTTTCCACTCGGCCACGGGGTCGGGCGTGAAGAGCAGGCAGGCCCGCGCCAGGCGCTCGGCGTACTCGCTCAAGTCCATGCCGCTGGCCTCGGCCAGGGCCTCGGTGGGGTAGAGGCAGACGGTGGAGCCGAGCAGGCCCGCGCGGCGGCGGCGGTCAAGCACGCTGGCGGCCTGCATCTCGGTCTGCTCGCCCGCGGCGATGGTGCGCGGGTCGATGTGGCCCAGGTGGGTCAGGTCGTCGGGCGCGAGGATGGTGATGACCCCGGCGGTGCCCCGGTAGAGCTCGTCCAGCCCGGGCTGGCTGAAGGTGAGCTGGCCGAAGCTGGAGTTGCCGAAGTGCTCGGACTGCATGAAGGCTGTGGGCAGGGCCATGGGCAGCGGGTGCAGGTGCGCGTCCATGAGCGTGGCGTAGACGGCCTCGGCGAGCGGGAGCGCGTCGTGGTCGTAGCGCAGGAGCACCAGCTCGCCGTTCTTGAAGGGCACGCTGCGGCTGGTGCGCAAGGCCCAGATGAGGACCTCGGCGTAGGAGGCGAGCTGGTCGTGGGTGAATAGTCGCACGTATACCTCCGCTCGGGCGAGCCTAACAATTTCAACGTCGGCCCGCCCGGCGGTGAGTCAGATGAGTTGAGGCTACTGTATCGCCTTGCCGCCGTCCATATTGGGCGTGGGCGGCGTCACCTCGGCGTCAAACACCACGTTCCCGTCCTCGTCCGTGTAGCCGAACACGATGCGCGCGTTCTGCACGTCCACAACCACCTGCGCCCCGTCCTCCAGCCGCCCGGCGATGATCTCCTTGGCCAGCGGGGTCTCCAGGTGCGTCTGCAAATAGCGGCGAAGCGGGCGCGCGCCGTACACCGGGTTATACGCCGCCGCCGCCATGAAGGTCTTGGCCGCGTCGGTGATGGTCAGGCCCATCTTGCGGTGCGCCAGCCGCTTGCGCAAGCTGCCCGCCAGGAGCTCGATGATGGCCATGAGCTGGCCTTGCAGCAGCGGCTTGAACAGCACGGTCTCGTCCACGCGGTTCAGGAACTCCGGCCGGAAGTGGCTGCGCAGCGCCTCCATGACCTGGTTCTCCGTTCCGGGGGCGAAGGCGCCGTCCGGCTGGATGCCCGCCAGCATGTATTGCGAGCCGATGTTGCTCGTCATGATGAGGATGGTGTTCTTGAAGTCAACGGTGCGGCCGTGTCCGTCCGTCAGCCGCCCGTCGTCCAGGATCTGCAGCAGCGTGTTGAAGACGTCCGGGTGGGCCTTCTCGATCTCGTCGAACAGGACAACGGAGTAAGGCTTGCGGCGCACGGCCTCGGTGAGCTGGCCGCCCTCGTCGTAGCCAACGTAGCCCGGAGGCGCTCCGATGAGGCGGCTCACGGTGTGCTTTTCCATGTACTCGCTCATGTCCAGGCGGATCATGTTGTCCTCGGTGTCGAACAGCGCGCTCGCCAGCGTCTTGCACAGCTCGGTCTTGCCCACGCCCGTGGGGCCGAGGAACAGGAACGAGCCGATGGGGCGGTGCGGATCCTTCAGGCCCGCGCGTGCGCGCAGCACGGCGTCGGAAACGGCCTGCACGGCCTCTTCCTGGCCGATGACGCGCTGGTGCAGCTGCTCCGGCAGGCGCAGGAGCTTCTCGCGTTCGCCCTCCAGCAGGCGTGTCACCGGGATGCCGGTCCAGCGGGAGATGATGCTCGCGATGTCGTCCGGGCCGACCTCTTCCTTGAGCAGGCGCGGCTTTTCGTCGTCATCATCAGACGGCGCGCTTTCGGCCAACTGCTTCTCCAGCGTGTGCAACTTGGAGTACCGCAGCTCGGCGGCGCGGTTGTAGTCCAGCGCCCGCTCGGCCTCCTCGATTTCAAGCCTGGTCTGCTCGATGTCGGCCTTGATGCGGCGCACGCCCTCGATGGCGCCCTTTTCTCGCTCCCACTGGCCCAGCAGCTCGGCCTGCTTGTCCTTCAGCTCGGCCAGTTCCTCCTCCAGCTTCTCCAGGCGGTCGCGGCTTGCCGTGTCGGTCTCGCGGCGCAAAGCCTCGCGCTCGATCTCAAGCTGCAGCACCCGGCGGTTGGTCTCGTCCAGATCCGTGGGCAGGCTGTCGATGTCCGTGCGGATCATGGCCGCAGCCTCGTCGATGAGGTCGATGGCCTTGTCCGGCAGCTGCCGGTCGGTGATGTAGCGGCTGGAGAGGGTGGCGGCCTCCACGATGGCCGAGTCGCTGATGCGCACGCCGTGGTGCACCTCGAAGCGCTCCTTCAGGCCGCGCAGGATGGAGATGGTGTCCTCCAGGCTCGGCTCGTCGACCATTACCGGCTGGAAGCGGCGTTCGAGCGCCGGGTCTTTCTCGATGTACTTGCGGTACTCGTCGGTGGTGGTGGCGCCGATGCAGTGCAGTTCGCCGCGGGCGAGCAGGGGCTTGAGCATGTTGCCAGCGTCCATGGCGCCGTCGGCCTTGCCCGCGCCCACGATGGTGTGCATCTCGTCGATGAACAGTATGATGCGTCCCTCGGACTTCTGCACGTCCTTCAGCACGGCCTTGAGGCGCTCCTCGAACTCGCCGCGATACTTGGCCCCGGCGATGAGCGCGCCCATGTCCAGCGCAAAGATGGTCTTGTCCTTCAAGCCTTCGGGCACGTCCTGCTTGACGATGCGCTGGGCCAGGCCCTCGGCGATGGCGGTCTTGCCAACGCCCGCCTCTCCGATGAGCACCGGGTTGTTCTTGGTGCGGCGGGAGAGGATGCGGATGACGCGCCTTATCTCGGTGTCGCGGCCAATGACCGGGTCGAGCTTGCCGGACTTGGCTTCCTCCACCAGGTCGCGGCCATATTTCTTGAGGGAGTCGTAGGTTTCCTCGGGATTGTCGGAGGTGACGCGCTGGTTGCCGCGCACCTGCGTCAACGCGCCCAGGACCTTGTCGCTGGTCAGGCCGAACTGGCGGTTGACGCGGCCCGGCCCGGTGGAGGGGGGCTCTTCGACCAGCGCAAGGAAGATATGCTCCACGCTGACGAACTCGTCCTGCATGCGCCGGGCGGTGTCGTCGGCGCGAACAAGAACGGCGTTCACGGCCTGGGTCACGTGGACCTGTCCGGGCTGGGCGCCGGGGCCGGAGACCGAGGGCAGCTTGGCCATCTCGGCCTCGACGGCCTTGGCGTAGGCCTTGGCGTCAAGGCCGCACTTGCTGATGATCTGCGGGACCAGCCCGCCGTCCTGGGTGGCCAGCGCGGCCAGCAGATGCAGGGTGTCGATCTGCTGGTGGCCGCCACGCACGGCGAGGTTCTGGGCTTCGGCAAGAGCGGCCTGGGATTTCTGGGTCAGCTTGTTGGGGTCCACGTCGTGTCCTCCCGGTAATGCCGCCGGGGAATCGCCCAGGCGGGAAAGTTGAGTCGTTGAGGCGTTTACAAAAGTCTGCGCAATTCGCTGAGCTCCTGCTCCAGGCGCTCAACGCGGTCGATCAGGTCCACGATGATGCAGCCCGCGGCGTGGGAAATCTCCAGGTCGCGGCACAGGCGCTGCAGTTTCTGGATGCGGTACACGTCGCGCGAGCGGAACAGATACTCGTCGGCATGGGTGCGCACGGGGTCGATCCAGCCCATGTCCAGCAGTTCAGCCATGGTGGCTGGCTCCACACAGGTCACTTCCACCAGCCTGGTCCAGGCGATGAGCTCCGATGGAATGGGCAGCGTATCGGGATCATTCATTTTAAGCGTCATGATTTTCCCTCGCGGGTTACAACTCTAAGTATTGGCTCAACCCCTGGGGCTGAAGCTGGAGGCCTTTGCAAGCTCTTCCCACAGCTTGCGTTCCGCATCCGAAAGGTCCTTGGGCGACTGGATCATGATGCGCACCATCTGGTCGCCGCGATGCCCGGCCGCGCCCAGGCCCTTGCCGCGCACGCGCAGCTTGGCGCCAGAGCTGACGCCTGGCGGAATCTTCATCTCAACGGCGCCGTCCAGGGTGGGGACGCGCACGGTGGCGCCAAGCGCCGCCTCCCAGGGGGCAAGCTTGAGGTCGAAGATGACATTGTCGTCCTTGACCTTGAAATGCGGGTGCGGCGCCAGCTTGATCTTGAGGTACAGGTCGCCCGCGCCGCCGCCGCCCGCGCCGGGGCTGCCCTGGCCGGACAGCCTGATCTTCTGGCCGTCCTTGACGCCCGGGGGGATGTTGACCTTGAGGGTCTTGGTCTGCATGCGCGGGTGTCCGTCCGGGCCGTAGACCTGCTCCTGCAGGCTCAAGGACTGCGGCCCGCCGTTGTAGGCCTGTTCCAGGCCGATCTCGTAGCTCACCTCGGCGTCCTGGCCGCGCCTGGCGCGCATGTGCTGGCCGCCAAAGCCGCCAGCTCCGCCAAAGCCTCCGCGTGGGCCGCCGCCGCCGAACAGGGTCTCGAAAAAGTCGCTGAAGCCGCCGCCGCCAAAGCCGCCTCCCGGCCCGCCATTGAACTGGAAGTGCATGTTCTCAAACCCCGGAGGGGGCTGGAAATTCTGGCCCTGTTGCCAGTTGGCGCCAAGCTGATCGTAGAGCTTGCGCTTCTCTGGGTCCTTCAGCACCTCGTTGGCCTCGTTGGCTTCCTTGAACTTGCTCTCGGCCTCGGGATTGCCGGGGTTCAGGTCCGGGTGGTACTTGCGGGCCAGCTTCTTGAAGGCCTTGGATATCTCGTCCTGGCTGGCTGTGCGCGCCACCCCGAGAATCTTGTAGTAGTCCTTGTATTCGACGCTCATTGCGGGCTTTGCTCCTTGCGCGCCATCGGGCGCAATCTTCTGTTCCAGTCTGCCAGAATAACCTGTACTTTCGCTAAGTCAAGGGAGTTTTCCACAGGTTTCAGCTTCCGTTGAGTATTCTTGCCATGCGATAGGAATCACGTTAAATATCGGCTAGCTCGGAGGTGCCGCCATGCATCGCAATTTTCCCCAGCCTCTTTGGCTGCCCATTCTGGTTATTGTTACGAGCTTGCTGCTGTTTGCAACTGGTTCAGCCCTGGCGTCATCGCGCACGGCCCTGGTCATCGGCAATTCTGCCTATCCCACCGCCCCGCTCAAAAACCCCGCCAACGACGCTGCGGATGTTGCTGCAGCGCTCAAGAAGCTTGGTTTCGACGTCGTGCTGCTCAAGAACGCCACCATGCAGCAGATGGAAGAGGCCGTTCGCGAGTTTGGGCTCAAGCTGCGCCAAGGCGGCACTGGCCTGTTCTACTTCGCCGGGCATGGCGTGCAGGTGGCTGGGGAGAACTATCTTGTGCCTGTGAACGCGGTGATCCAGTCCGAGGGCGATGTGAAATACGGTTGCCTGAACGCCGGACTGGTGCTGGCCAAGATGGAGGACGCCGGGAACGGCCCCAATGTCGTCATCCTCGACGCCTGCCGCAACAACCCCTTTGCGCGCTCTTTCCGTAGCGCGGAGGCTGGCCTGGCGCGCATGGACGCGCCCACCGGCTCCATCATCGCCTACGCCACGGCCCCCGGCAAGGTGGCCTCTGATGGCGACGGGCGAAACGGCCTGTACACCCAGCACCTGCTGCGCAACATCGCGACGCCCGGCCTCTCGGTTTCGGACATGTTCATGAGCGTTCGCGAGGCCGTTGTGCGCGATTCCGGCAAGAAGCAGGTGCCGTGGGAAAACACCTCGCTCATTGGACGATTCTCCCTCGCCGGACCGGTGGCAGCACCTGCTCCCGCGCCCGCGCTCCAGGCGTCCCTTGCTCCCAAGCCTGCGTCCGCACCGGCGTTTCAGGTGCCGCCGCCAGCCAGCCCGGAGGAATCACGGCTCATGTCCGACCTGGGCGCATACCGCGGCACCAAGCGTGACGAGGATGTGGAGGCCAAGCTCATTGCCAGGGCCAAGGCGCTGGCGGCCAAGGGCAGCCCCTACGGCCTGCTTGCCCAGGGCTGGTTGAGCGAGGACGAGGCGGTGCGCAACCAGGCCGTGGCCAAGGCCGCCAAGCTGGGCATTCCCCTGGCCCTGGTGCTCCGGGCCGAGTTCCTTGCGGACCAGCCGGTGTCGCCGTCGGACGTGGTGGAGGCCCGCGAGCTGTTGCGCCGAGCCATGGACATGGGAGAGCCCGAGGCCAGGCTCGACCTCGGTCGGCTGTTCATTCTCGGAAAGGGCGGCCCAAAGGACGTTGCCGGTGGCGAGCGGCTCTTTGCCGACCTCGTGCGTGAGCGACCGGCCTACGGGACCAAGGTTGCGTTGGCCTACCTCGAGTTTTCCGAGAAGGTTCTGCCGAAGCCTGATGCCGACGCCAAGGGCGTGGCCTACGCGCGGCGGGCCGCCAGCCTGGGCGATATTGATGCCATGATGCTCATGGCGGAACTGTACGAGCGCGGCGGGCATGTGAAGAAGGACCCCTATGAGGCGTGGTCCTGGTATGAGAAGGCCGCGGGCCGTGGCTATACCTGGGCCATGACGACCTTGGGGATATCTCTTCGCTATGGCAGCGAGGATCTCGGCGTGAAGAAGAACCAGGTGGAGGCCTTCAAGTGGTTCCGCAAGGCCGCGGACCTGGGAAACACGAGCGCCTTGATCGATGTTGCAAAGATGACCATCCTCGGCGAGGGCGTGCCCAAGGACCCGCAGGGCGGTCTGGCCATGCTCAAGGGCCTGGCGGACAAGGGCGACCAGAACGCCTTCTACGGGCTGGGGACCCTGTATCTTGACGGTGAAGGCGTGCCGAAGAACCGGTCGCTGGCCTATTATTGGTTCGCCGTGGGCGCGCGCAACGGTTCCGATGTGTCCGGCATCAGGCTGCGCTCCCTGGCGCCGGATATTCCGGCCGAGGAGCGCGTCAAGCTGGACGCCCAGGCCGCCAAGTGGAAGCCCAGGAAGGGCATGTAGCCATTTCTGCGTGGATTCACTCGAAGCGGAAGTCCGTGCGAGTTCCCTTGTATTCGCAATAGTAGCAGCGCTCCGGCGTCATGAACAGGCGCACCAGCACCATGCCGGCCAGGAAGCCGCCCACGTGCGCCCACCAGGCGATGCCCCTGACCGGCGCGCCCATCTGCTCGAAGAGCCCTGAAAATACTTGTGAGATGAACCAGAACCCAAGGAATAGCCAGGCGGGCAGGCGGACAATGTAGGGAATGATGATGATGGGGATGAAGGTGAGCACCTTCCCGCGCGGGTACAGGAGCACATACGCGCCCATGACCCCGGCCACGGCCCCGGAGGCGCCGATGATGGGCGTGGTGGCGTCCATGTTGAAGAACATGTGCAGGGCCAGCGCGGCCAGGCCGCAGAGCAGGTAGAAGGCCAGGAACCGGCCCGGACCCATGACGTCCTCGATGTTGTCGGCGAAGATCCAGAGCATCCACATGTTCATGGCCAGATGCCACCAGCCGCCGTGCAGGAACATGTACGTGAAGAAGGGCAGTACGCCCAAGGCTGGGAAGCCCACGAAAGCCGCCCAGTCGGGAAACAGGTAGCGCGCGGGCACCACGCCGAACAGGTAGTAGGCGTGCTCCTGGCCCACCGGGTGCAGCCTGCTGACGAGCACGTGCATGACCACGTTGGCCAGGATGACGAGAATGACGGCGTAGGGCGTATGCACCCTGGGTATGTCGTCCTTGAGCGGGATCACGCCTCGTCTTCCTCCCAATCCAACTCGCTCTCGTCGAGATCCTCTCCGGGCAGTTCCACCGTCTCGCCGGCAACTGCGTCGAGCAAGGCGTCCTGTCGGGCCTTGAAGAGCCTGGCCCGTTCCTGTCGCTGGGCCGCCAGGGCCGCGAGCAGCTCCTTGGCGCGGCCGTCCAGCCCGTCCGGCCCTTCAAGCCCGCCGTCGTTGTCGATGACGAGATCGCAGGCGGAAAGCTTCCGCTCGGCGGGCCACTGCCAGGAATCGAAGGCCGCGAGGGTTTCCGGCGTCAGCCCGCGCGACTCGCGCATGGCCCCCTGGCGCATTTCCTCTGGGCAGCGAACGCCCACAAGCACATCGGCCAGCACATCGGGCTGAGAGCTTTTGGCCTCGCCGGAACCGGAACGCCAGCCCGCTTCGAGGAACAGAGGCACCTCGGCCACGGCCAGGGGCGCGCTGGCGTGGGCGGCCCAAAACTCCCGCAGGGCATGCTGCACCAGCGGGTGGATGATGTCTTCCAGCTCCCGGCGCAAGCTTGGCTTTTCCTGCAGCAGGGCCAGCAGGCGCGGGCGGTCCACACCGCCGCTCTCGTCCAGCAGCTCGCGGCCGAAGCTGCGGGCGATGAGCGTCGCGCCGTCGGCTCCGGGAGCGTACAGCGCGGCCACGCAAGCGTCGGCGCTGAAGGTCGGCGGGGGCTGCGGCTGGCGCCCCAGGGCGCGCAGCAGGGCGGACTTGCCGCAGCCGGGCATGCCGGTAAGCACCACGCGCTGGCAGTCGGCTTCAAGCGCGTTCAGCAGCGCGGAAAAGTCTTCCGGCGGGTCGCGGCGGATGTCCAGCACCTCGCCTGTGCGCGGATGCCGGAAGGCCAGCCGGAAGGCGTGGAGCATCTGCCGGGGCGCAAGGCCAGCAAGCGGCCCGCCGTGGGCGCCCCAGAGGGCGTGCTGGGCCGGACCGTAAACCGGGTCGCCCAGCAGCGGGTGGCCGATGTGCGCCAGGTGCACGCGGATCTGGTGGGTGCGGCCCGTGTGCAGGCGCACGGCCATGAGGCTCGCGCGGCCCAGGCGGTCGGTCCACAGTCTGCGCCAGCTGGTGCGCGCCTCGCGTCCGCCCTTCGGCAGCACGGCCATCTTGGTGCGGATGGAGGGGTGGCGGCCGATGGGCAGGTCGATGCGGCCCGTGTTGGCGTCGCCCGCCTCCTGGTCCACCAGCTCGGCCTTGGGGCGGCCGTGCACGATGGCCAGATAGGTCTTGCTCACGGCGCGCGCGGCGAAAGCCTTGGACAACGCCAGGCGCGTGCCCTCGTTCAGGGCCACCATGATGAGGCCGGTGGTGTCCTTGTCCAGGCGGTGCACAATGCCCGGCCGCTCGCCCTCCATGCCCGAGGTCTCCGGCAGGAGCTGAGGAAAATGGTGCAGCAGGCGGTTGACCAGCGTTCCGTCGGGTTTTCCGGGCGCGGGATGGGTGGCCAGCATGGCTGGCTTGTCGATGACGACGAGGTCGTCGTCGCGATAGACCACGGGCAGTGGGCCGTCCTCGGCGCCTGGCGAGTCCTTGATGGAGAAGGCCGGTGGCAGCAGGGCCAGCTTCTCGTCGCCCTCCAGCCGATGGCCGGGCTTGCGGCAGGCCTTGCCGCCGATCTTGGCGAAGCCGCCGACGATCCAGTCCTTGATGCGTTCACGGGAGATGCCGGAGCCGGAGAGCTCGCGCGACCAGAACTGGTCCAGGCGCGTCCCGGCGTCGTTTGGCGCGGCAGCGCGCTCAAAACATTTTGATTCAGGCGTTTCGTTCATGGTTCGCCTCTATAACCCGGCGAGGGTAAAAGCACAAACACGCCTGGACACGCGCAGCAGAGCGCACCGCAACTTGACCCCCGAGTGCGCGCGTCGTACAAGCCCGCGCATGGCCCCACGCACCCTCGGACTCATCCTGACCTACAACGGCGAACGCCTGCTGGCGCGCTGCCTGGCCAGCCTATCCTTCTGCGACCAGATCATCGTGGTGGACTCGCTCAGCACGGACGCCACCTGCGACATCGCCCGCGCCGCCGGGGCGGTGGTGCTGGAGCGCCGTTGGGAGGGGCCGGGGCCACAGTTCCGCTACGCGCTGGAGCACATCAAGTCTCTGGTACCGGCAGTGGACTGGGTGGTCAGCCTGGATCAGGACGAGTACCTCACCGACGAGCTGGCCGCGAGCATCCGCGCCGCCGTGACTCGCGAGGAAGACCTCGCGGGGTATTGGATGCCGCGCTCGTCGTTTTATTTCGACCGGTTCATGCGCCACAGCGGCTGGTACCCGGACCGGTTGCTGCGCCTGTTCCGGCCCTCGCGCATGGAGGTCCACGTAAGCGGGGCGCACTACAGCTTTCACCCCTTGGGCGACACCGGCAGGCTCGACGGCGACATCATCCACTATCCCTACCGCAATTTCCGGGAGCACCTGGACAAGATCAACTCCTACGCCCAGCAGGGTGCGGATGCGCTCAAGGCCAAGGGCCGCCCCGGCGGCGTGCTGGCCGGGACCATCCACGGCCTGGCGCGTTTCGCCAAGCTGTACCTGCTGAAGCTCGGCATTCTGGACGGCCGCGCAGGGTACATCAACGCCGTGCACGGCGCCTTCTACGCCTTCCTCAAGTATGTGCGCGCCACCGAGCGCGAGGACTGGGGGCCGAAGCCTTGACCATCGCCGTTGCCGTGAGCGGTGGCGGCGACAGCCTGGCCGCGCTGCTGGCCCTGCGCGATGCCGGTCACGAGGTCATGGCATTGCACGGGTTCTTCCTGCCCAACATCGACGATGCCGCGGCGAAAGGCCTGGCCGAGGCCTGCGCGCGGCTCGGCGTTCCCCTGCACCTGCTCGACCTGCGGGCGGAGTTCGAGGCCCTTGTGGCCGCCCCCTTTGCCGAGGAATATCTGACCGGGCGCACGCCCAACCCCTGCGCGCGCTGCAACGCGCACCTCAAGTTCGGGCTGGTGCTGGACAGAGCCCTGGAGCTTGGCGCGGACAGCCTCGCCACCGGGCATTTCGCGGCCTGCGGTACGCACGATGTCTACGGTTGGGCGCTTGCGCGTGGGGTGGACCCGGCCAAGGACCAGAGCTACTTCCTGTCCCTGGTGCCGCGTGAGCGGCTGTCGCGGGCCGTGTTTCCCCTGGCCCTTCGCCTGAAGTCGGAGGCCCGGGCGGAGTTGGAGCGCCGGAATTGCACGTCACCTCTGCCGGAGGAGAGCCAGGAGATATGCTTCGTGCCTGGAGACGACTACCGGGCTTTCCTGTCCGGGCGTTGCGCCAGGCTTCCGGAGGGCGGGACGGTGGAATTGCCCGACGGAACCGTGGTCGGCAGGCACCAGGGGCTTTGGCGCACCACCATCGGCCAGCGGCGTGGGCTGGGCATCGCCTGGCGCGAGCCGCTTTACGTGCTTGATAAGGATCTGCACCGCAACGTGCTGGTGGTGGCCCCGCGAGAGGCGCTGCAGGCACGGTCCTTCCTGGCGACGGAGGTCAACCTGCTGGTGGAGCCGCGGCACTGGCCGACCGAGGTGCAGGTGCAGACGCGCTACCGCGAGTCGGCCCGGCCCGCACGGGTGGAGGTTTCCGGGACAAGTCCTGGCGCGCTCTCCCTGGTCGTGCAGTATTTCGACCCGCAGCTGAAGCCCGCGCCGGGACAGGTGGCCGCGGTTTACGATTCCGCCGGCGTTGTGCTGGCCGGGTCGGTGGTGGCCGGATCGTAAGAGGCCGGACAGGTCGCGGACTGAGCTGCGCGAAGGCCTAATACCAGTTTGGCCGCCTGCCGCTTGGTGTGTCGCTCTCCATTTCCCACTGTTCGCGCTTGCCTTTCTTCAGGGCCTCCAGGATGTCCTTGATGACCTGTTCGGACGGCTCTTCCGGGTGCTTGCGCAAACGATTGGCCTCCTCCTGCACGAACTGCTGGTGATAGAACTTGAAGGGCCAGCGGAAAGTGGCAAGCTGGTCCAGCCCGGTCTCTCGCTCGCCCTTGCCAATGCGCGACAGGCCCAGGTACAAGAGGCTCTCCGGTTCGCCGGGATTGATCGCCTGTGCCCGTTCAAGGCTGTGCTCGGCAAGGGCGTAGTCCTTGAGGTCGAAGTAGGCCAGGCCCAGGCGCTTCTGGAGCATCCAGTCGTCCGGCTCTTTGGCGAGCGCCGTCCTGTAGCGCTCGATGGCCCGGCGCTGGTCGGCGTCGGTCAGGATGAGCCAGCCGTTTGTGCCGCCAGCGCAGCCGGAAAGGTGCAGCATTGCGCAGGCGCACAAGGCGAGTGCGGTGGCGAGGTTGATGTGGCGCATGCGTTGTCTCCGGTTGGTTGAGCGAGTTACATTGTGACCCGGAAGCTGAAAATATTCCACGAAAAGATTGGGGCCATGCAGAAATTTCACGTATCCACGCTTGGTTGCAAGATCAATCAGTACGAGTCCGAGGCGCTGACAGAGTCCTGGCGCGCCCAGGGACTTGTGGAAGCCGCCGTGCCGGATGAGGCACAGGTGCTGCTGGTGAACTCCTGCGCCGTCACCAGCCGCGCGGTGAGTGATCTGCGCGCCCTGGTGCGCCGCCTGCGGAAAACGAACCCCGGCGCGCGCATCGTGGTCACGGGGTGCGCGGCCCAGGTGCTGCGCGAGGAATTGTCCGCCATGCCCGAGGTGGACGTTGTGGTGCCCCAGGACCGCAAGACCGACCTTCTGCACTGGCCGCTTGAGCCCCACGCCACTGAGCCTCTGCCGCAGCCACGTCCCTTTCCGCCTTTCCAGATCGGCGCGTTCAATCGCGCCCGGGCCGTGGTCAAGGTGCAGGACGGCTGTTCCCACGGCTGCACCTACTGCATCGTTCCGCTCACCCGTGGGGCGAGCGTCAGCCGCGAACCGGACGAAGTCCTCTCGGAAATGCGTCGCCTGCTTGACTCTGGGTACCGGGAGCTTGTGCTCTCCGGCGTGAACCTGCGCCAGTTCGGCCGCGACTTGCCGAGCCCGCTGGATTTTTGGGACCTGCTGGCGCGCATCGAGCATGAGCTTTCGCCGCAGTGGGCGGGCCGCGCGCGCCTGCGCCTGAGTTCCGTCGAGCCGGGGCAGCTCGGCGCCAAGGCGCTGGAGGTCTTAGGCACGTCCCGGCTTGTGGCTCCGCATCTGCACCTGTCGTTGCAAAGCTGTGATTCCGAGGTGTTGCGGCGGATGGGGCGCGGCCACTACCGGCCTGAGCAGGTGCTGGAGTTCCTGGCGCAGCTTAAGCGCTTCTGGCCTCGCCTGGGACTCGGCGCGGACCTGCTCACCGGTTTTCCCGGCGAGACCGAGGCCCAGTACGAGAATTCCTACGCCTTCTGCCGCGAGCTTCCCCTCACCTATGCCCACGTGTTCCCCTATTCGCCCAGGCCCGGCACTCCCGCCGCCGACTGGCCCGACGCCCTGCCCAAGGCCGAACGCACGGCACGCGCCGCACGGCTGCGCGGCCTCGCCGAGTCCCGCAAGCGCGCCTTCCTCAAGTCCTTGGCCGAGCTGCCGGAGCTGACCGTGCTGGTGGAGACTGGCGAGGGCAACGGCGTGTGCGAGTATTACGCGCAATGCCAGGTTCGGGGACAGGGGCTGCGGCCCGGCAGCCTGGTGCGCATGCGTCCTGAAGGCGTTGAGGATGGCCGCCTTGTGGGCGAAGCCGTGGGGGAGCCGGCGTGAGCATCCCGCGCGAGCCAACCCCCGGCAAGCTGGTGCTCTCGGTGCTGGCAGCAAGCGACTGGTGGGAAATCTCCTGGCCGGGGTACCGCTCGGAGCTCCTGAAGCGCTATGGTCCGATCGACTATGAATCGCCGCCGCTGCTCTTCGACCACACGGCCTACTACGACGAGGAGCTTGGCGTTCCCCTGGCCAGGCGCATTCTTGGGTTTGCGCGTTTGGTGCCCCTGGATGGTCTTGTGGCCGTAAAGCTGGCCACCAACGACGACGAGCGCGCCCACGCCCGTCCCGCGAACAACGCTCCCAATGGTGCGCGCCGGGTGAACCTCGATCCCGGCCTCATCACCCTGGAGCGCCTCGTGCTGGCCTCGGGCAAGAATTTCACGCACCGGGTGTACCTGGGGCGGGGCATCTGGGCCGACCTGACCATGATCTACAACAAAAAGTCGGGCTGGGTCGTCTTGCCTTGGACCTTCCCGGATTATGCCACCGAGGACATGAAACGGCGCTTGACGGAACTGCGCGCGCTGTACAAAACAACCGTAGAGGCAGCGGACGAGTCCGCGCCCGAAGGAGCAAACGAATGCCTGTGAGCATGACCGGCTTTGGCCGACATGAGACTATTGCCGACGACTTCAGCCATGTCTGGGAGATCAGGAGCGTCAACAACCGCTTCCTCGACATGAAATGGCGCATGCCTTCCGTGCTGCGCAGCCTGGAGACGCGCTTCGAGAAGATCCTGCGCAAGAACGCCGCGCGCGGACGCGTGGACGTTTCCCTGAGCGTGGAGACGCGCTCGGCCGCGCTTTTGGGCGTCAGCCTGAACACCGCCCAGGCCGGAGCAATGCTCGACCAGTTGCGGGCCTTGGCCGCCATCCAGAAGGTCGAGTTCACGCCGGACTTGAACCGCCTCATTTCGGCCTCGCACCTCTGGCGCGACGATTCCGTCGAGCCTGACCCCGGCCTTGCGGCCAGCCTGGAGCAGGGGCTCAAGAAGGCGCTGCAGGATTGGAACAGCTCCCGCCGTGTTGAGGGCGAGGAGCTGGCCCGCGACCTTAAGGAACGCTTTGCCCGGCTGCGCGTCCTTGCGGCCGCAGTCGGCGAGCGCGTGCCCGTGGTGCTGAAGGACAAGCAGGCCGCCACGGCGGAGCGTCTGAACGCCCTGGTGGCCCAGGCGGGCATGACCTTCACCGAGGAGCGGCTGGCGCAGGAAGTTGCCGTGCTGGCCGACCGCCTGGACGTGAGCGAGGAGATTACCCGGCTCGCAGCGCACCTGGATCGCCTGGAAGAAGCCGTGTCGTCGGACGGCGAGGCGGGCAAGCGACTGGACTTCCTCATCCAGGAGGCCTTCCGTGAGATCAACACCTGCGGCAACAAGGCCCAGGACGTGGAGCTGAGCCGTCTGACCGTGGAGTTCAAGGTGGAGTTGGAGAAATGCCGCGAACAGGTGCAGAATCTGGAGTAGGTGGGGTATGGACAAGACCGCGCAGAAACATCGCCAGCGGTTGGTGAACCTTGGCTTCGGCAACTTCGTCGTGGCCTCTCGCGTCGTCGCCATTGTCGACCCCGCCAGCGCGCCCATGCGCAGGCTCCGTGAAGATGCGCGCCAGGACAACCGGCTCATCGACGCCACCCAGGGCCGCAAGACGCGCGCCATCGTGGTCACGGATTCCAACCATGTCATTCTGTCGGCAATCCAGGCCGAGACCATTGGTCAGCGTTTCCAGGCCGAGGACGCCAGCTCCCGCCGCGAGGAGGATTAAGTGGTCGCCACAAGCGCAAGCAGCATCGAGAACACGCCGCGACTGGGCCTGTGCCTGGTGATCTCCGCGCCCTCCGGCGCGGGAAAGAGCACCCTGGTGGAGCGCCTGCGCGCGGAGTTTCCGCACTTCGCCTACTCCATCTCCTGCACGACGCGCGCTCCGCGCGGCCAGGAAAAGGACGGCGTGGACTACCACTTCCTCACTCGCGAGGAGTTCCTCTCCCGTCGCGACGCTGGGTACTTCGCCGAGTGGGCTGAGGTTCACGGCAACCTCTACGGCACGCCCAAGGCCCCGGTGGAGGAACACCTCGCCAGCGGGCGCGATGTGCTCTTCGACATCGACGTGCAGGGCGCGTTACAGGTCAAGAAGGTGTTCCCGCAGGGGCTGTTCGTGTTCATCCAGCCGCCGTCGAGGCAGGAACTGGAGCGCCGTCTGCGCGGGCGCGGCACCGACTCCGAGGAAGCCATAGCCAAGCGCCTGGGCAACGCCCTGGGCGAGCTCAGCCAGTCCGGGCAGTTCGACTACCTCATCGTCAACGACGACCTGGACACCGCCGCGGACGAGCTGCGCGCCATTTACGTGGCTGGCCGCACCCGCACCATCAACCGGCCCGGCCTGCTCGACGCGCTGCTGGCCCAGTGGGAGGCGAAGTAATGGCCCAGCTTGTCGTCGCCCTTGATTTTCAGACCCAGGCCGAGGCCGTGGCCATGGCCGCGAAGGTCCAGGGCGTCGCGCCCTGGATGAAGGTCGGCCTGGAGCTGTTCGTGGCCGAGGGGCCGGGCATCGTGCGGGAGCTCAAGGCTCTGGGCTTCAAGGTGTTCGTGGATCTCAAGTTTCTGGACATCCCCAACACCGTGCGCGGGGCGGTGCGCTCGTGCGTCAAGTCCGGCGCGGACATGCTGAACATCCACGCCTGTGGCGGGGTGGACATGGCCCGCGTGGCTGTTGCCGCGCGCGACGAAGCCGCCGCTGAAATGGCGCTTGCCGCCAAGCCGCTGCTGTTCGCCGTCACCGTGCTCACGAGCATGATGGATCCCTCGCTGCCAGTGCTGAACGGCCGGGAACCCGCCGCCGTGGTGCTGGAACTGGCCAAGGCCTCGCGTGCTGCGGGCCTGGACGGCGTGGTCTGCTCCGGCCAGGAGGCGGCGCGCATCAAGGCCGAGTGCGGGCCTGACTTCCTGTGCCTCACGCCGGGCATTCGCATTCCCGATCCGTCGGCGACGACCTCAGCGCAGGGCGACGACCAGCGCCGCGTCATGACCCCGGAGGCCGCCGTGGCCGCCGGTTCGGATTATCTGGTGGTGGGACGCCCCATCACCCGCGCTGTTGATCCGGCCCAGAGCGCTCGCGACATATTGCGTCGCATGGCCCAGGCATAGGGCCTCACATGCCCTGCAACTGGAAACTCCTGTCCGACGCGCCCGTGCCGGACTCCATCGGAACGCTTGCCGAGGAACTCGGCATCACCCGAGTCATTGCCGAGGTGCTGTGGCGCCGTGGCTACACCTCTGCGCAGGACATGGACCGCTTCCTCTCGCCCGGCCTGCGCCATCTGCTCCCGCCTGAGACCATTCCCGGCCTGACGCAGGCGGTCGCGGTGCTCGCCCGCGAAATCACCCAGGGCGCCACGTTCTGCGTTTGGGGCGACTACGACGTGGACGGCATCACCTCTACCGCGCTGGTGAAGGACTTTCTGCACAAGCGCCTCGGGCCGGAGGTCGCGCCCCTGGACGGCTCTGGCCAGGTGCGCCACTTCCTGCCCAACCGCAAGGAACACGGCTACGGCCTGAGCATTCCAAGCATCGAGCGCCTGGCTGCCGAGGGCGTGCAGCTGTTGCTGACGGTGGACTGCGGCATCAGCTCCGTTGCCGAGGTGGCGCGCGCCAATGAGCTCGGCCTGACTGTCGTCGTCAGCGACCACCACCTGCCGCCGGACGAACTCCCCGCCGCAGCCGCCATCTGCAACCCACAGTTGTGCCAGGGGAAAATTTGCCAAGGCAACTGCACGGGCCTGTGTGACCTGGCGGGCGTGGGCGTGGCCTTCTTTCTCATGGCGGCGCTCAACCGACTGCTTCCGGGCGAGCCCGTGGACATGCGCCAGTTTCTGGACCTTGTGGCCCTGGGCACCGTGGCCGACGTGGTGCACCTCACCGCCCAGAACCGCATCCTGGTCAAGAACGGGCTGCTGCTCATCAAGGAGGCCAGGCGCCCCGGCATCGCCTCGCTCAAGGTGTACAGCGGCTATGACCGTCTGGCGGAACTTGGGGCGGGACAGATCGGCTTCGGCCTGGCCCCGCGCATCAACGCCGCAGGGCGCATGGCCGATCCTCAGATCGCGCTGACGATGCTGCTGGCGCCGGACATGGACACGGCCAACCCGCTGGCGAGCAAGCTCGACGGGCTGAACGCCAAACGCCGCAGCTCGGAGCAGGAGATTCTGGAACAGGCGCTGGCCCAGGCCGAGGAGCAGAAGGACCGTCTCGGTCTTGTGCTGGCGGGCGAGGATTGGCACGCGGGCGTCATCGGCATCGTGGCCTCGCGCGTGGTGGAGCGCTGCTACAAGCCTGTCCTCATGCTGTGCCGCGAAGGCGAAGGCGAGGACGCGCACTGGAAGGGCTCGGGCCGCAGCGTGGCGGAGTTCGACCTGCACGAAGGGCTGAGCGGGTTGGAGCATCTGTTTCTGGGCTTCGGCGGGCACAAGCAGGCGGCGGGGCTGTCCATGGCGCTTCAGAACCTTGATGCCCTGCGCGAGGGCTTCCACCTGGCCGTTGAGGCCGCGCTCGGCCCTGTGCCGCTGCGGCCCTCGCTGAAGCTGGACCGGGAATTGGGCTTCGGCGATATCTCCTTTACATTGTTGAAGGAGCTGGAGATGCTGCAGCCCTTCGGCATGGGCAACCCGGAGCCGCTGTTCGTGTCGCCGCCGGTGCTGGTGAAGACCTACCGGGTATTCGGCAAGGACCATGTGAAGCTCGGGCTGGCTGAGCAGGGGACGCCGGAAAGCAGAGGGGACCGCCCCGGCTTGCTGCTTCCGGCCAAGGTCTGGCGCAAGGCGGCGGAACTCACCAGCGCGGTGCAGGGCAAGCTCATGCGCTTCGCCTTCACGCCGAGGATCGACCGCTTCGACGGCATCCCGAAGATAGAGTTGCAGGTGAAGGACTGGGACGGGTAGAGTTTCGTGCCCCTTTGAAAACAATCGGCCCCGGAGCATCCGCCCCGGGGCCTTTTTCGTTCATTCGTTTGAGCCGTCGGCTAGAATTTCTGGAAGCCGTCGTCCTCCAACTTGTCCACGCTCGATTCAGGATTGGCTGTCGCGGCCTCCAGCGCGAGCGGCTTTGAGCGACTCGGGCCGCCGTCGAGCTTGAAGAACTGCATCACGCGTTGCATACGTTGCGCTTGGGCCGCCAACTCCTCGCTGGTGCTGGCCGTTTCTTCAGAGGCCGAGGCGTTTTGTTGGATTACATGATCGAGCTGCTGGATGGCCTTGTTCATCAGGGTCGCGCCGTTATGCTGTTCGTTGCAGGCCGCGCTGATCTCCTGCACCAGTTCGCTGGTGCGCTCGATGTCCGGCACGATCTTGCCCAACATCTGGCCAGCCTTCTCGGCCACCACAAGGCTTCTGTTGGAAAGCTGGCCGATCTCGTTGGCCGCAGCCCCGCTACGCTCGGCCAGCTTGCGCACTTCCGCCGCAACCACGGCAAAGCCCTTGCCGTGTTCGCCCGCGCGAGCAGCCTCGATGGCGGCGTTCAGGGCCAACAGGTTTGTCTGCCGAGCGATCTCCTCGATGAAGCCAATCTTTTCAACGATCTCTCGCATTGCATTCAGGGTTTGGTCAACCGCAGCACCGCCCTCGCGGGCATCTTCTGAGCTCTTCTTGGCCATGACCTCAGTCTGCTGAGCGTTATCAGCGTTCTGACGGATGTTTGAGGCCATCTCCTCGATGCTGGAGGATATCTCCTCCACGCTGGCCGCCTGTTCCGTCGCACCTTGAGAGAGGGACTCGCTTGACGCTGCCAGCTCTTCTGATCCGGAAGCCACTGCCTCGGCTGAAGAATTGACCTGGAGGACAACATCGCGCAGGTGACCAGCCATGTTCGTGAGCGCAGCGGCCAATGCCCCGATCTCGTCCTTCTGGTTAACCTCGATGTGCGCCGCGAGGTTGCCCTCGGCAAGCTCTTTGGCGAAAATCAGCCCCTTGCGCACCGGCCCGGTAATGCCCCGGGTGATGAACAGCGCGAACACCGTGCCAAGCAGCAGGGCCAGGAGGGCGCCGCTTGCGAGCAGGACGCGCGAGCGCGCGATCCCGCTGAACATCTTGCTTTTTTGATCCTCTCGCGCCATCTCGCACACCTTCTGCATGTCACGTGCGCTGGCAATCAACTGCTGTTCCATTGCCTTCTGGTTAGCAATAAGTTTGGAATATGCGTTGATATTGTTCATGTACTCAGACGTTTCGGCCAGTATCTGGGTGGCAAGAGCTATGTTCTCCTGCTTAACCAGGCGCGCCTTGAGGGCTGCACCTTGGTTGAGAACGCCCTGTCCGATTTCCAGGGCCTTCTGGGCGTACGCCGGATCAGTGGTCTGGATGTAGTACATGACTGTGAGGCGCATGAGGCATAATTGGGCTTCAAGTTTGCCCGCATCGTTTGTGTTAAGCAGGAGACGTTCCAGGGTCTGGGCGTTGGACTTGGAGCGGATGCCCCGAGTCATTTCCGCGCTCTGGTCCTTGTTCAGCTCTTCGGCCTTATGCATGGCCTTCAGCGCTGAGGCCCCCATCGTCTTCTGCGTGTTCAGCCGCTGCTCATAGCTATCGATAAAACCCTTGAAAGCAGCGGCGTATCCGAGGGTGGCCTTGAGAACGTGGTCCATTTGTTCCTTGTTTGCAGTGTCTGAAAAGCGATCCTTGTAGACCTTGGCCTTGGCCTGGATGGCTTCGACATTCTTGCCGACTTCCTCGACGCTCTTCACGTCATGCCGAATCTGGAAATTCTTTTCCTGACGCCTGATTTCCAGTACCGACTTTATTATGTCGGACATGGCATCAGACTTGTCCATGCGGTCAATCGCTTCGGAGTAGCCTTGCCAGGCGAGCAATGCGATCAGGGCGGTCAGCACGAGAACGGACCCGAAACCAAGTCCTAACTTCATGGACAAGCGCAGGTTCTTCATCTGAATCTCCAGGGTATGAGGATGATGATTGCCTGCGCCATAACACGAGCTATAGGCTGGCGCAATGGAGTCTATCAATACAATAGGTTGGCACTGAGTGCCATTGAATAGAATTTAGCCAGCCTTCGACGAAAAAGTGCTTGACGAAGAGGTGACCGAGTCGTAAGAACTCTTTATCAAGATATATTGATATAATGATGGAGACCAATGACCGACCTCTTGCGCATACACAAAGCCCTGGCCGATGAAACCCGACTGCGGCTCGTCGGCATCCTTCGCCGCCATGAGCTCAACGTGGGAGAGCTGGTGGCGGTCATGGGCATGGGCCAACCGCGCATCTCCAGGCACCTTAAGATACTGGACGAGGCCGGGTTGGTTGACTGCCGCCGCGAAGGGCTTTGGGCCTTTTACCGCGCGGCCTCCAGCGATCCGGGGAGGACGCTGCTCGACACCTCCGCCGAATTTATGGATACGCCTGAATTCGTTACCGACGCCGCACGAGCCGACGCCGCTGTGCGTGAACGCGTACAGGCCACGCGCCGGTTCTTCGACGCCGTGGCCGGGCGCTGGCGCGACCTTTCGCGCGAGGTCCTGGGCGAGCTGGATCTGCCTGGAATCATCGCCGAACGAGTGCCGGAGGGCGCAGCCGTTGCCGACCTCGGGTGCGGCCCGGGCGAGCTTTTGGAGCGCCTGAGCGAGCGCGCCTGTCTGGTCATCGGCGTGGACAACTCGCAGCGCATGCTGGAGCTGGCTGGGCAGCGCCTGAACGGCAAGGCCTCGCAGAGCGGTCAGGCCGGGGTCAGCTTGCGACTGGGCGATTTGACGCACTTGCCCTTGCGCGAAGGCGAGGCCCACGCCGCCGTGCTTTCCATGGTCTTGCACCACCTGCCGGACCCCGTGGCCGCGCTTTCGGAGGCGCGCCGCGTGCTGTGTCCCGGCGGGCGTCTCATCATCGCCGATTTTGACCGCCACGAGAACGAGGCCATGCGCGTGCAATACGGCGATGCGCGTCTCGGCCTGGATCAGCAGCAATTGCGCGCATGGTTTGAGGAGGCCGGTTTTGTGCCCGGTCCGGTGGAACTGTACCCAGTCAACCAGGGGCTCAACGTGCTTCTCGCCGAGGCGGCGAGACCATAGCAACTGCCCTGGTTAAACCTTTTTCGTAAACACTTTCGGAGGATAGCGAAATGATGGAACTTGACCTGAAGATGAACTACCGCGTTGCCGACATGTCCCTGGCCGATTGGGGCCGCAAGGAGCTGCAGCTTTCCGAGAACGAGATGCCCGGGCTCATGGCGCTGCGCAAGAAATATGGCAAGAAGAAGCCCCTGAAGGGCCTGAAGATCATGGGCAGCCTGCACATGACCATCCAGACCGCCATGCTCATTGAGACGTTGGCCGCCCTGGGCGCGGACCTGCGCTGGGCCTCCTGCAACATCTTCAGCACCCAGGACCATGCCGCCGCCGCCATCGCCAAGGCCAAGACCGCCAAGGTCTTCGCCTGGAAGGGCGAGAGCCTGGAGGAGTACTGGTGGTGCACCGAGCAGGCCCTCACCTGGCCTGACGGTTCCGGCCCGGACCTCATCGTGGACGACGGCGGCGACGCCACCCTCATGATTCATCAGGGCGTGAAATGCGAGAAGCAGCCCGCGCTGCTCAAGAAGAAGGTGGACAATAAGGAATTCCAGATCATCATGGACCGCCTGGCCCACGGCTACAAGTCCGATCCCAAGAAGTGGACCAAGATCGCGGCCAAGGTGCGCGGCGTGAGCGAGGAAACCACCACCGGCGTGCATCGTCTGTACGAGATGGCCAAGAAGGGCGAGTTGCTGTTCCCGGCCATCAACGTCAACGACTCCGTGACCAAGAGCAAGTTCGACAACTTGTACGGCTGCCGCGAGTCCCTGGCTGACGGCATCAAGCGCGCCACCGACGTCATGATCGCCGGCAAGATCAGCGTGGTTGTCGGCTACGGCGACGTGGGCAAGGGCTGCGCCCAGTCCATGCGCGGCTTCGGCTCCCGCGTCATCGTCACCGAGATCGACCCCATCTGCGCGCTCCAGGCGGCCATGGAAGGCTATGAAGTCCTGCCCATGGACAAGGCCTGCGAGCTTGGCGACATCTTCATCACCGCCACCGGCAACTACCATGTGGTCAATTCCAAGCACATGCTCAAGATGAAGGACGAGGCCATCCTCTGCAACATCGGCCACTTTGATTCCGAGATCGAGATGAGCTTCCTGGAGAACAATCCCAAGTGCACGAAGCTTGAGATCAAGCCCCAGGTGGACAAGTGGACCCTGCCCAGCGGCAAATCCCTCATTGTCCTGGCGGAAGGCCGTCTGGTGAACCTGGGCTGCGCCACCGGCCACCCCAGCTTCGTCATGAGCAACTCCTTCACCAACCAGGTGCTGGCTCAGCTCGACCTGGCCGCCAACAAGTACGAGCCTAAGGTCATGATCCTGCCCAAGAAGCTGGACGAAGAGGTCGCGCGCCTGCACCTGGAGCGCCTGGGCGTGCAGCTCGACAAGCTCTCCAAGGCCCAGGCCGACTACCTCGGCGTGTCCGTGGACGGCCCCTTCAAGCCCGACCACTACCGCTACTAGGCGAGACGGGCGAAGCAAGACAGATAGATCGGCAAAAGGCCGGGGCAGGGCGACCTGCTCCGGCCTTTTTCATGGCGCTGGCAGCAGCTGTTTCCGAGCCTCGGCCTTCAGCGCCTTGCCCATGCGCGCCAGGAGCCTTGAAGGGATGTTCCAGCAGTGCCAGTAGAGCGGCACCGGCATGGTGACAGGCGACAAATCGACGAGCGAACCGGTGGCGAAGTGCGGCTTGGCTTGAAGATGTGGAATGAGTCCGTATCCGGCGCTTCCGAGCACAAAGTCGACAAACCGCTCGGAGTCGGGCACGTGATGGCGCGGCGCGTTTTCCGGGCTCACGCCCAGGACCATGGCCAAGTAGCTGTCATGCACATTGTCGTCGCGGTTGAAGACCACTGCCGGTGCCTTCCACGCGGCCTTGAGAGAAAGGCCGTCCGCAAACCAGCGTTGGGCAAAGGCTGGGCTGCAGGCGCAATGGTAGGTCATATGCCCCAGGAACTCTGCCCGGCAGCCCTGCGGCGGAGTCTTTCGCGCGCTGATGCACCCAGACACCTCGCCGTTTCGCAAGAGTTCCAGCGTCTTTTCCTGGTCGTCCACGCGAAGATCAAGCGCTATCCGCTCCGAGGCAAGCACCGGTAACACGGCATCGGCCAGCCATGTGGCCAACGTGTCGGCGTTGACGGCAAGGGCCAAGGGCTGCCAGGGCTGACCGTTTGCGTCTGCGTGTTCCGACGAAGCGCACAACCTCTCCATCTCCGCCTCAAGTTCGGCCTCCAGCAGAGTCACACGGCGCGCATGGCGGAGCAAGGCTCGACCTGGCCCTGTGGGGCGTGGAGGTTGCGTGCGTGTAAGCACAGGCTGCCCTGTCGCCTCCTCCATTTGCCGGATGCGCTGGGATACCGCTGATTGCGTGATGTTGAGCCGCCGTGCCGCTCGCTCAAAGCCGCCTTCTTCAATGACGGCCGTTAGCGTTTCCAGGTGTTTGGCTTCGATCATGAGTATATATTAGCATAATGAATGACATTTGAAAAGAATTAATTGTACTTGTTGTGCTTGGCGGGGTATGTGCGGGCCAAGAGGAGGCGAACATGCCTGGAGTTGAGTTTGTCTGGCCGCAGTTGGCGCAGGGGTTTGCCCTGAGCTTTGGGCTCATTGTGGCCATAGGCGCGCAGAACGTCTTTGTGCTGACGCAGGGCGCACGCGGGCATCGGCCCTGGCTTGTGGCAGGAGTCTGCACCCTCTGCGACGGGTTGCTCATCAGCGCTGGGGTAGGCGGGGTCGGCCTGACGGTGTCACGGACGCCGCTGGCCTCAAGCCTTCTCGCTTTGGGTGGAGTGCTCTTTCTTGTTCTCTACGGACTGAGGGCCATGCAAAACGCTTTGCGAGGCGAAACTCTGGGCCTCGAGCTCGCCGCGCCGACGCCTTCTGTCGGCGCCATAGTACTTGCTGCTTTGGGCGTGAGCCTGCTCAATCCTCACGCACTGCTCGACACAGTCGTGCTCATCGGCGGATTGTCAGCGCGTTTGGATGCGCCGGGACGGCTCAGCTTCGGTATGGGCGCAGTGCTGGCTTCGGCCTTGTGGTTCTTTTCGCTCAGCCTGGGCGGACGCTTGTTGGCGCCTGTGCTGCGCAAGCCTGTGGCTTGGCGCGTGCTGGACGCCATCGTTTGCCTGACCATGTGGGTGCTGGCTGCAGGGCTTGGCCGCGAGCTTCTTCTTGGTCCTGGTGGCGCGGTTCTCGGACTGTAGCCTCAGGCGCAGTCGAGCGAGGTGCAGTTCCGCCCTGAACTCTTGGCTCGGTACATCATTTCATCGGCCCGCTGGACGAGGGATTCCAGCGTGTCGGTCGGCTGGGCCATGCTGCCGCCAACTGACACCGTGACGCGGAGCAGCCCGGAGGGCAGGGGCAGGGCGCTTGCCTCCACCAGCCGACGCATGCGTTCCGCAATGGCCCGGAAACGTGCCGCGTCGACGCCTGGAATCAGCGCCAGGAATTCCTCGCCCCCCCAGCGGCTGACCTTGTCCACGCCACGAAGTGCGCTGGTGAGCGACTTGGCAACCATGGCGAGAACCCGGTCGCCGACCTCGTGCCCATGGCTGTCATTAATCTGCTTGAAGCCATCGATATCCACGAAGAGTAGGCCGAAGGGGGTCTTGAAATTGCGCAGCGCCTTAATTTTGCGTTCGAAATCTTCAGACGCGGCACGGCGGTTGCCCAGCCTGGTCAGCGTGTCGAGCATGCTCAGGTGCTTCATCTCGCTGAGTTCGTGACGGATTTCTCGTTGGCCGGCGTTGTCTGAAAAGATCTCCACAGCACCGGTGATGATATCCTGTTCGTCTGTGATGGGGGTGATGCGGATCCTCACCGGAACACGGTGCCCGTCCTTGTGGTGCAGATACACCTCGGCCTCGCGCAACTTCCCGTCCTTCAGGGTGCTGGCAAGAGGACAACCGCAAGTGCAGAGCTGATTGCCAGCATCGTCCACATGCATAAGCAGGTTGTCGGCGCAGCTGCGCCCTGCGACTTCGTCGGCGCTGTAGCCGGAGATGCGTTCGGCTCCCTTGTTCCAGTAGGTTATGGTGCGCGTGGTGTCGACGAAGTAGACCCCGTCGTAGAGATTATCGAGCAGGTCCTTGTAGAAATCGTTCTGCATGCTTCCCTCGAAACTGCTGAAATATGTGAGCATGTGTACAGGCCTGATTCGTGGGGAGGCGCTGTGAGTGCTGAAAGGGCACGTGCTCTTCCTGTTTATATGAAGATATATCGCAAACAAAACTCTTGTCCAAGCGTTTTAAACAGACGCGGGGCGCCCAAGGTTGTCTTGAGCGCCCCGGCAGACGATGAAAGTGTGATTGTTCAGCTAGAAGCAGACGGCGACCAGATTGAAAGACGTGTAGTTGTTGTCCGGGTTCTCGGCGTAGCGGCAACCCATGCGTGAGGCGTCTCGCTTGTTTGCGATGTCCTCTTCGGAACCCTTATAGTAGTCGCAGTCGTTGTTGAAGCACACGACAATGACCCCCCAGCCGGTGTCGGGCGGGGCGAGCCAAGCTTCCATGGGCTTGTTGCAATGGGGGCAGACGCGGTCTTCCAGTTCGGTAATGATGCCGGCATATTCATGAATCACAGTGGATTGCTCCTTGTTGGTGCTTGGGGGTGGTAAGGCCAAGCAAAGGTAAGTCGTCGACGCGCGGCGTCAAGGGGCTTCAGAAGGTGGTTTTTCGAGCAAGACCGTCTTGTGCCTCGTCCGAGCTCAGTTCCGTCTCATTATCAAAGTCCGCTTGGTCGTCAGGATGACCACCCTGGCCTTCGTCATCAATATCTTCACCAGGAAGGCTCTCGGGCAGGTCGCCCTGTCCGGATTGCCTCAGTTCACGCAGCAGGCGGAACAGCGTACGGCTTGAGCGAGGCGGTTTGTTCTTCTCGGCCTCGGTGCGGGCGTTGCGGACGAGTTGGCGGATCTTGCTGCGAACTTCGACCTGTTCGGCTTCCGGGGCCAGCGCCACGATGGCCTCCAGGCCGGACTCATCCCCGGAGAGCAGGGCCGTGCGCCAGGCTTCCACCGCATGGAACTCGCGCGCCTGTGTGCGGTTGCCGGACTCCATGTCTTCCACGGCGCGGGCGAGCGGGTCAGAATCCGTCTCGCGCATGAGCGCGCCGATGAACTGGAGCTGGCGGCGCTTGGCCTCGTGCTTGGCCAGTCCCTTGTAGTCCATGATGGCCTCCATGAGGCGTGGCGCAAGGTCCAGTCGCTTCAGGGCCGACTCCGGCAATTCCGCGAGTTTGCCGCCGAGCACCTGCAGGGCGGCGCTGTCGCGCTTTTTCTGTGACCGGCTGGGCGGCCGGGGGTCGCTATGGTCGTAAGGCTTGGGCTTGCGCATTGGTTCCTCTGGTCGATTGAAGGGGGCGTCTCAGTGAGCGTGAACGACAGCTATTGTCCCTGGTTTGGCCGCATCTGGCAAGGCCGGAAACATGAAGGGCCGGAAGCGGTTGCCTCCGGCCCTTTTGCAAACGTATTCCGGGCTGTTACGCAACCCAGTCGTCGTCCGCCTCCACCGGGGCGAAGCCACGGCGCATGGTGTTTTCAGAGACAAGGCGCGGATCCATGAACTGCAGCAGGTAGTCCGGGCCACCGGCCTTGGAGCCCACGCCGGACATGTTGAAGCCGCCGAAGGCATGGCGCTCGACCATGGCGCCGGTGCTGCCCTTGTTCAGGTACAGGTTTCCCACGCGGAACTCCTTGCGGGCTTTTTCCAGGTGCTTGGGGCTGCGGGAGTAGACCGCGCCGGTGAGGGCGAAGCGCGTCGAATTGGCGATGTCCAGGGCCTCGTCAAAGGTCTTGGCGCGCATGACCGCCAGAACGGGTCCGAAGACCTCCTCCTGGGCGATGCGGTGCGTCTTGTTGATGCCCTCGACGATGGTCAGCGGGGCGTAGCAGCCTTCCGCCGGGATGTCCGTGCGCTTCACCAGCACCTTGCCCTCGGAGCAGGCGATGTCGACGTACTTCATGCAGTTGGCCTGGGCGGCCTTGTCCACCACCGGGCCCATGTAGTTGGCCGGGTCCTCGGACGGGCCGATCTTGACGCAACTGGCGGCCTCGGCCAGGCGCTTGGTAAAGCGTTCGTAGATGGGGTCGAGCACGATGACGCGCGAGCAGGCCGAGCACTTCTGCCCCTGGAACCCGAAGGCCGAGTACAGCACGCCCAGCACGGCCTCGTCCAGGTCGGCGTCGTCGTCGATGATGATGGCGTTCTTGCCGCCCATCTCGGCGATGACCTTCTTGCACTGGATCTGGCCGGGCTGCACCTTGGCGGCCCTTTCCTGAATGCGCAGGCCCACTTCCATGGAGCCGGTGAAGGCGATGACGGACACGTCCGGGTGGTCCACCAGTGCGTCTCCCATGACCGAGCCTTTGCCCGGCAGGAAGTTGAACACGCCGTCCGGCAGGCCCGCTTCCTTGAAGATGCTCGACAGGCCGTAGCTGATGACCGAGGACAGCCCGGAGGGCTTGTAGACCACGGCGTTGCCGCAGACGATGGCCGCGGCGGCCATGCCCGCGCTGATGGCCAGCGGGAAGTTCCACGGCCCGATGACCGCAGTGACGCCCTTGCCCTGGTAGAAGTACTGGTTCATCTCGCCGGGGGCATTGCCCATGCGCCTCGGCGCGCCCAGGCGCAGCATCTCGCGGCCGTAGTATTCCAGGAAGTCGATGGCCTCGGCCACGTCTGCGTGGGCCTGGTCCCACTGCTTGCCGACCTCGAGCACCTGCAGGGCAGAGAGCGCGTCGATGTCGCGGCGCATGATGTCCGCCGCCTTGAACAGCACCTTTGCGCGCTCGGCGGGCTCCACATCGCGCCAGGCGAGGTAGGCCTTCTTGGCGATGGAGAGCGCTTCCTGGGTCTCCTTGAGACCGGCCTGGCAGACCTTGCCAATGATCTCGGAAGGCTTGGCCGGGTTGTAGGAGTCCAGCGTCTCGCCTGTCTTCACTTCCTTGCCGCCGATGACAAGCGGATAGGTCTTGCCGAAGTCCTTGCGAACCTTGTCCAGCGCCTGGAGCATGTTGGCGCGGGCGGCCGGGACAGTGAAGTCCACGTTGGGGAAGTTGACGAACGGCGGAATGCTGCTGGCGCGGGCAGGAGCAGGGGCCACGTCCTTCCTGGACTCGATCTCGCGGCGGGCCGTTTTTTCAGGGTTTTCGAGCAGGCGCTCCATCTCCGCGCCCTCGGCAAAGCTCTGGCGCAGGAAGCTCTCGTTGGCGGTGTTCTCGAGCAACCGGCGGACAAGATAGGCCATGCCGGGGATGAGATCGCCGTAGGGGCAGTACAGACGGACACGGCGGGCAACGTTGCGCAGGCCTTTGCGCACGGGCTCGGCCATGCCGTAGAGCACCTGGAACTCCAGGCGGCTTTCGGGAACATTCAGGGCGCTGGCCATCTCCTGCACGGCGGAGATGGTGCGGATGTTGTGCGAGGCACAGGCGAAGTGGCAGATGTCGTGGTTCTCCATGATCATCTTGGCGATGCGCTCAAAGGCCATGTCGCTTTCGGCCTTGACGGTGTACACCGGCACTTCCCAGCCGTTCTGCTTGGCAATGACGGTTTCATAATCCCAGTAGGCGCCCTTCACCAGGCGGATGGAGATGGGCAGGTTCTCCTTGCGCGCCCAGGAGAGCATTTCGGACACGTCGGCGTCGGCGCACTTCAGGTAGCACTGGAACACGATGCCCAGGTTGGGATAGTCGCGGTGCTCCGGAGCGCTGCGCAGGCGCTTGTAGAGCTCAATGGTGATTTCCTTGTACTTGAGCTGCTCCATGTCGATGCACAAAAAACCGCCCATCTCCTTGACCTTGCGGTAGATGGGTTCGATGCGCCGGTACATGCCCTCAACGGAACCTGCGACATCGACAGCCTTGGCCTGGGAATAGAACGCCGAGGGCTTGACCGCGACATTGACCTTGGGCGCATGTCCCCAGTCGAGGTCGCCGCCGGAATCCAGCCCGTCCCACTTCTTGTACTCGCCCTGAATTGCGTCGAGCACTTCCATGTAGCCGCGCTGGTAGGCGTCGGATTCCTTCTCGTTCACCGTGGCCTCGCCCAAGAGGTCGATGACGAAGGCGAAGCCATCCTTGCGCAACTGGCGGATGCCTTTGACAGCCTCGGAGGCCTTCTCGCCAATGATGAACTGGCGCGCCATGGATTCGATGTTGGAGCGGATGGCCTTGTTCAGCACCATGGCGACCAGGCCGCCGCCGAAGCCGGTCTTGCCTGCGCCCCACTTGAGCACGTCGGGAATGTTCGCGTCCTTGTCGCCGAAATATTCCTCGATGTGGCGTGACAGGGACTCCGAAGTGTTCAGGTAGGGAAGCACGTCCACGAAGCGGAACATCTGGACCTTGAAGTCCTCGTTCTGCATGGCCCAGTCCATGACCTTTCCTGTCCACCAGCCCTTGTTGAAGATGGACGGGGCCTCGCCTGCGATGCTCTGGAAGAACTGCTTGCCACGCTGGACGACCTTTTCGTCCAGGGCTTTGATCTCGATGCTCATTACGCTTTTGCTCCTTGCGCGTTTTCAGTGGGGTATTCCTGCTCTTCGGCGTCGAGAGGCAGGACACGTGTCTCCTTGAGGGTGGTCAGAACCACGGTGGTGCGCGTGTCGCGAACGCCTGGGATGGCTCCGAACTGCTGCAGGATGTGCTGCAGGTGCTCGGTGTCGCGCGCCCGGACCTTCGCCAGATAGGAGTCCTGCCCGGCGGTGTAGTGCATTTCGAGCACTCCCGGCACGCGGGCCAGGGCCTTGCCGGTGTCCATGGCGCCGACGCTTTCCTCGACGCGGACGAACGTGAAGGCCGTGAGCGTGAAGCCCACGTCCTTGGGGCGCAGCACGGCCTCGAAGCCCTTGATGATGCCCTTGCGTTCCAGCTTGCGCATGCGCTCCAGCACGGCTGAGGGCGCCATGCCGACTTGGCGGGCGATTTCGGCGTTCGAGGTGCGGCCATTGTCCTGAACTATCGTCAAAATCTTTTTGTCGATCTTGTCAATCATTCTGTCCTCCGTCGTTCAGCAGAATAAAATTCGTTTTATGAAAAATGTCAAGAGCGATGAGTTTGCATTTTCGAAATGGCCGGGTGAATTTCAGAACCTTTGCCTTTCGCATTCTTTTGCGCTAGCCAGAAGGCATCATGCAGCATGCCCCCAAGCCAGACGCCCTGCCCAAGGGGCTGACCGTTAGCGAGGACGCCGCGGGCGTCCTGACGCTCGGCTTTTCCGGCGACCTGAACAGCAAGAGCGTTGCCCGGATTTGGGGGCCGGCTCTTTCGCTGCTGCGCGTCGGCAAGGGCCGGGCGGCACCCGTTGCCGTGCGGCTGGAGCTCTCGCGGGCGGGGTACATCGACGGGGCAGGGCTGGCGCTGCTGGTGAAGCTGCGTGCCGAGGCCGAGGCCCGTGGCGCAACGGTGGAGGTGCTGGGCTTGTCCGAGAGCCACATGCACCTGCTGAGCCTGGCCGGTGACGCCGAGCGAGAGGCCGTCAAGAAGCCTGCCGAGCGGCGCGGCCTAAAGTCTCTCCTTGGGAGCAGCGTTGGCAGCGTGGTGGCCGGTGTAGTCGATGTGGTGTCGTTCGTCGGCGAGTGCGCGCTGGTGGTCTGGAATTCGCTGCGCCACCCGGAGCAGGTGCGCTGGAAGGACGTGCTGCTGGCGGCCATGGCCGTGGGCGTGGAGTCCATGCCCATCCTGCTCTTGGTGGGGTTCCTCATGGGCCTCATCATGAGCTTCCAGTCGGTCATCACCCTGCAGCGCTTCGGCGGCGAGATTTTCGTTCCGAACATGCTCGGGCTGGTCATGTTCCGCGAGATGGGGCCACTGACCACTGCCATCCTGTTGGCGGCGCGCTCCGGTTCGGCCTTCGCGGCGGAGATCGGCACCATGCGAGTCAACGAGGAGCTGGACGCCATGACCACCATGGGCATCAGCCCGGTGCGCTTTCTTGTCGGCCCGCGCATCCTCGCCTCGGTCGCCATGGTCCCCTTCATGACGCTGTTCTTCAATTTCGCCAGCCTCATCGGAGGAGCGCTGGTCATGCTCTCCATCGGCTTTCCGCTGGTGACCTTCACCTCGCGCGTGTTCGCCAACGTCACCGCAAATGACCTCATCGGCAGCCTGGTGAAGATGCTGGTGTTCAGCCTGCTTGTCTCCGGCGTGAGCTGCCTGCGCGGCCTGCATACCGGCGGCGGCGCCAGCGCCGTGGGCCGCAGCACCACCAGCGCGGTGGTCAGCGGTCTCATCCTGATCACCATTGCCGACGGACTCTTCGCGGTCTTGTTCTATTACCTGAAGATTTGATAGGGTCTGGGCGGTGGAGAAGAACATGAACGAAGACGACACCATAATCACCGTGCGCGACCTGACTTGCGCCTACGGCTCCGAGGTCGTCCTGAAGGACGTCTCCTTCGACGTGCGCCGGGGAGAGGTCTTCGTGGTCATCGGCCGTTCCGGCTGCGGCAAGAGCACGCTGCTCAAGCACATGATCGGCCTGATCTCGCCCCGGAGCGGCAGCATTGTCCTGAACGGGCGCGACATCGTCACCGCCCGGGGGGCTCGCCGCCTTGAGATCCTGAAAGGCATCGGCGTCATGTACCAGGGCGGGGCGCTCTTCGGGTCCATGAGCATCCTGCGCAACGTTGGCCTGCCGCTTGAGGAATACACCGACCTGCCGCCTGAGGCCATCGACGCCATCGCGCGGGTCAAGCTTTCGCTGGTGGGGCTTGAACGCTTCGGCCATTTCATGCCCACGGAGCTCTCCGGCGGCATGGTCAAGCGCGCGGCCATCGCCCGGGCCATGGCGCTGGACCCGCCCATCCTCTTCCTCGACGAGCCCTCCGCCGGGCTCGATCCCGTGACCTCCGCAGGGCTGGACAGCCTGGTGCGCAGCCTTGCCGAAACCCTTGGCATCACCTTTGTCATCGTCTCCCACGAGGTGCCGAGCATCCTCTCCATCGCCGACCGGGTCATACTGATGGACGACGGGGTCAAGGGCATCGCCGCCGAGGGCGACCCGCGCGAGCTGAATGCCTCAAGCCTCGACCCAGAGGTGCGCCGCTTCTTCGATCGCGAGGTGGCTCCGCGTGGCGCGCACCTGCCCCTTGCCCAGACAGCCACACAGGAGGAGGCCCGGCCATGATCCGAGGCGGCGACTATTTCAAGCTGGGCCTGTTCGTCATCGGCGGGGTCGCCCTGTTGCTGGTGGTGCTCTTCGCCCTGGGCGCTGGGCGGTTCTTCAAGAAGACCTACATCATGGAGACCTACGTCAACGAATCCGTGAACGGGCTGGAGCTGGGCTCCGCGGTGAAGTACCGGGGCGTGCGCGTGGGCAGCGTCTCGGAGATCGGGTTCGTGGCCTCGAAGTACGGCAAAAAAGCCGAGGGGCATCGCTACGTGTACGTGGAATGCACCCTGGACAAGGATCTGTTCGGCGGCCTGGGCAACAAGCCCGCTGAGGAGCAGGCCGAGGACGAAGTAGCGCGCGGGTTGCGTGCCAGGCCCATCTCCCAGGGCCTTACGGGCCAGCTTTACCTCGGGCTGGACTATGTTGACCCCGTGCAGAATCCGGCGCTGCCTATTGGCTGGGAGCCGAGCCACATCTACATTCCCTCCGCCGCCAGCACCTTGTCTCGTGTGGAGCAGGCGGTGCTCGGCATCAGCAACACCATGACCGGCCTGGAGAAGGCGGAGCTGCCAGAAGCGGTGAAAAGCTTCCGCCGCTTCGCCGACAGCGCCAGCAACGTTCTGGAGAGCGCCAATGGCCAGGAAGCCGGGAAACGCCTGACCGAAACTTTGGCTCAGACGAGCAAGCTGTTGGCGCGCATCAATGCGTTGCTTGAGAACCCCGCCGTGGACAGCCTGCTGCCCGATGCTGCCAAGACCATGGCCGGCACGCGCAAGCTTCTGGAAACCTCCGGCGGCGATGCGGCGGCCCTGGTCCGCGAGGCCAGAGAGACCGCCGCCAGCCTCAAGGCCTCGGCCAAGTCCCTGCAGGCCTTCCTGACCAGCCCGGCGACGCGGAAGCAGTTGGACGAGATGCCTGGCGCCATGCAGCAGGCCCGCGAGACCGTGGTCGAGCTCAAGAGCGCCGCCACGCGCCTGAACGCGGTGCTGGGCCGCGTGGAGAACCTGACGGCTTCGCAGCAGGCCAACGTGGAATCAGTGCTGGACAACACGCGCCAGCTCATTGAGAATCTGCGGGAGCTTACCGGCGAGGCCAAACGCTATCCTTCCGGGGTCCTCTTCGGGCCTCCGCCGAGCAAGTCGCCCCTGGGCGGGCAGTAGGGGGGATTATGCCACGCGCAACTCGCTGGAATGTTATGGTGTTGATGGCCGCGCTGCTGCTTCTGGGCTCCTGCGTGAAGCTTGAGCAGAAGCCGGTGGACAAGCGTTTCTACGCGTTGGAGGTGGCTCGCCCGGGCGCGGCGGTGACGACCTCCGCCTCAGCGGCAACGCTGCTTGTGCGGCGCCTGCAGGTCTCGCCGCGCGTTTCAGGCCGGGAGCTCGTCTACCGCACCGGGGAATCGGCCTGGACCGCTGACTTCTACAACCTGTTCTTCGTCATTCCCGCGGACATGCTGACCCAGGACCTGCGCACCTGGCTCGGATCAGCCGGGCTCTTCGCCAATGTGGTGGACCCGTCGAGCCTGCTTTTGCCCGGGTACATTCTTGAGGGCAACGTCAGCGGTCTGCACGGTGATTTTGGAGCCAAGCCCGCCCAGGCCGTCGCCGAGATTCAGTTCATCCTGCTCAGGAACGTCGGGTCTGAGCGCTGCGTAATCATGACCCGCGACATCCGCAAGTCCGTGCCCTTGGCCGCCAACACCCCGGCGGAACTGGTGCGTTCCCTGCGCCAGGCCGTCACTGAGATCAACGCGGAGTTGGAAGGCGCAATCCGCGAGGCAGTGTCGCGCCAATAGGCGCTAGGCTCCCAGCTGCCCCAGGCCGATGCCGGCTAGAAGGGCGAGCGTTGCCCAAAAGATCGCCTTCGCCGTTCCCGCCAGCGGGTGGCGCTGGCGACCTCCTGGCCTGTCGTCATCTGGTCGCAGCACATATTCTATGCCTCTCCACAGTTCCGAAAGCAGCGGCACCATTTCGCATCCTCCTCGCGTCCGGCTTGCCCGGTTAAAACAGATTGCCCGAGAGCAGATCACCGGCCATGGGCGCCATGCTGGCCACAAGGGCAAACGCCATGGCGACGTTGAAGACGCGGAGCCTGCGGCGGTCCTGCATGAACCCTCGCATGAGCGATCCCAGCGCGGCCCAGGCCCCGCAGCAGGGCATCCCCACCACCAGAAAGGCCGCCGTGACGATCAACGCGCCAAGGATGGGTTGGTCCGGCGGGGCGTAGGTGCTTGCCGCGGTGATGCACATCATGAGCGCCTTTGGGTTCACCCACTGAAAGGCCGTGGCCTGCAGGAAGGTCATCGGCGTGCCCTTGGCCGTGTCTTTTGCGGCAGCACTTGTTTCATTGTTGGCGAGCGGCGGGACTGCAGTGCCGATGGCCCAGGCAAGATAAAGCATGTAGGCCAGGCCGAGCACCCGCAGGACGGAGTAGAGGCCCGGCACGGTCTCGAACACAATCCCCACCCCAAGGCCCAGCGCCAATTGCATGAACGTGAAGCCGAGAGTGACACCCATGAGGTGTGGCAATGTACGCCTGAATCCATAGTTCACGCCCGAGGAAAAGAGCATGGCGTTGTTCGGTCCGGGCGTGGCGGACGTGACAAAGGCAAACAGGCACAGAGAAACTAAAAGTTGCGTAGTCATGGTCTTCTCCTGATTGTGAACTCTTCCTTGGTCCGATGAGTCTCTTTGATATAGTGATCGATACAATTCATGATTGTACCGATTTCTCTTATCCAGAATCCTTGACGATTCATGGCTGAATCGATGTAGACAGCATTACTGTTGACATTGTTTTGTGGTCAATGTATTTATTGTACCCATGACAATATGGACGCCGAAACTTGCCGACGACAAGCCCAAGTACCTTGGCCTCGCGGACGCCATCCTGGCTGACGTGGAGCGGGGCGCGCTGAAGCAGGGCGATCGCCTGCCGACGCATCGCGATTTGGCCGACGCTCTCGGCGTGACCGTGGGAACCGTGACGCGCGGCTACGCCGAGGCTTCGCGGCGCGGACTGGTGCGGGGAGAGGTCGGGCGCGGCACCGTCGTCTCCCTGGGCAAGGACGACGCGATGCCCTGGTGGGGCGGCGATACGGCCCAGCCGGAACGGGTGGACTTGGGGTTGGTGACGGGCATGTACGGCCTGGACCCTGACCTCGGTGCGGGGCTGCGAGAGATCGCCAGGCGCGGCGATGCGCAGGAGCTTTTGCGTTACCAGCCGTCACGCGGCATGCTCCGTCATCGCGAGATGGGATCGGCGTGGTTGTCGCGCTATGGGCTCGACGCCGGGCCTGAGCGAGTTCTGATTACCAGCGGCGGGCAGCATGCCCTGGTGGTGCTGTTTTCCACGTTGTTCCGGCCAGGTGACCGCATCGCCACGGCTGAGCTGAACTATCCCGGGATGATGAGCGCGGCTGCATTGGCGGGGTTGAGGCTTTTGCCTCTGGCGTGCGACGAGGAGGGCGTGTTGCCCGAGGCCTTGGCCGAGGCCTGTTCCCGAGAGACTGTGCGCGGTCTGTATTTCGCTCCGGGCGTGCACAACCCCACCACTGCCGGAGCCGGTCCGCAACGGCTGGCGCAGCTGGCCGAAATTGCGCGGCAGCGCGGGCTGCTGGTGGTGGAGGACGCGGCCTACGCCCTGACTGCCGAAGACCCGACACTCTCTGTGGCCAGTCTGGCGCCGGAACGTACGTTTTTCATCGCCAGCGTGTCCAAGAGCATCGCCGGGGGCTTGCGCGTGGCTTTTGTGTCCAGCCCCCAGGAACACGTGGAGCGCCTGTCTCTTGGCATCACCGGCACCACTTGGCTTGCCGCGCCCCTGTGCGTGGAGCTGGCCTGCCTTTGGATCGGCGACGGCACGGCAGACAAGGTGCTGGCGCGCAAGCGGGCCGAGGGCGCGAGCCGTAGCGCTCTGGCGCGTGAGGTGCTGGCCGGGCAGCGCTTCCGTTCACGTCGTGACGGCTACTTCATTTGGCTGGAGTTGCCGGAGCCTTGGCGCGGTTCAGACTTCGAGCGCGCGGCCCTGGAACGTGGAGTCGTCGTCGTCGCGGGCGAGTCTTTTGCGGTAGGGCAAACCTCTGCGCCCATGGCCGTGCGCGTGTCCTTGAGCGCGGCGCGCAGCCACGAGGAGCTCCGCCGTGGGCTTGAGATTCTGCGCGAGCTGCTGCAGCAGGCGCCGCGGCCCGGCCGGGCCATTGTCTGAACGCTAGGCCGACCGTTCCCCGGCAAGGCGGAGCGACGGCAGTTGGGCGAAGCGCGTCTCCCTGCAACGCTCCACAAGCGCCGGGCACTGGGTCAGGTCGGTGATTGGCGCGTATTCCGGAAGGATATGGACCTTGCGCTCGTAGAAGAGCATGAGCGTCTCCAGCCGGCGAAACAGGGCCGGTCGGGCGCGGTCCACCTGATCGAAAGCCTCTGTCATCCAGGCCTCGGTGTGGAACCCCAGGGCGTAGATGTCCTCAGGCTCGCCATTCGGCGACGGCACCGGGCCGATGCAGGCGTTCTTCCAGCCCAGTCCGTCCAGGGCCGACTGCACGGCGTGGGTCGGCAGGTCGGGCGTGGCGTTGCTGACAAGGATGGCACGCTCGTACTGGCGAGAAAACACGAGGCGGAAGGCGTTGCGCTGCTGCACGGTGATGTTGCGGCCCAGGGCGTTGCTGATTTTGAATCTCCCTTTGCCGAGCAGGGCCTTGGCCTGCTCCTTGTCCTGGCCGGGATCAAGAAACAGAAAGACTTCGGCGTCGACGTCGGCAAGATTGCGAAGGGTGTCCTTCAGCAAGGCCAGGGCGAGCGGATCAGGGCCAGCGCCGGACATCGCCTCAGGCGTGAGTACAGGCAGGGGAGTGTTGGCAAAAAGCAGTACGGCGGATTTCATGAAGTCTCCTGTGGCGCTGGCAGTGTGCTGCGGAGCGATCCTCGCTCCGGCGGCGATGCAGACAGTAAGCACCCGGGCTCGGCCTGGCAACCCCGAAGGGGTATGATTTTGCGCGCTTGAAGCCTCTCCGCAATAAGGATACTTTCTGGCGTGGAGACAACATCAATTGTTTTTGGAGGATCGATGCGCAAGGATGTGACGGACGATCAGGCGGTTGTGGCTGATATTCTCAATCGCGCCGAGTATGTGACTCTGGCCCTGGTGGACGAGGAGGGGCCGTATTCGGTGCCTGTGAACGCCGCTTTGGAGGGGGGAGTGCTCTACTTGCACTCGTCCAAAAAGGGGCGCAAGGCCGAGGCCTTTCGCCTGGCAATGGCCACCGGTACCCGTGTGGCCTTTTCCGCAGCAGTTGACCTGGAGCCCAAGACTGGCGAACTTGCCTGCCAGTGGGGCTACAAGTTCCGCTGCGTGCTTGGTTCCGGCCATGTGCGCGAGGTGGCGCTCGCGGGCGACAAGGTGGCGGCGCTGAACGTCCTCATGCGCAAGCACGCGGGGCGAGATGACTTCCCCTACGACGAGGGCATCCTCGACAAAACCTATGTTCTGGCCATCGACATCGACCGGGCCACCGCACGGCTGAAGCTCACCTAGGAGGACGGCATGGTCATCTGCTTTGTGGGAGACTCGACCGTGCAAGGCATCGGCGATGCCCAGGCGCTCGGCTGGGTGGGGCGGCTGGCCCAGGCCAGCTTCGCCTTGGCCCCGAACCGCGCAACCGCTCTGACCTTGTGCAACCTTGGCCTGCGTGGCGACTCCTCCGTGCGCGTGGCAGCGCGCTGGCAGGAAGAGACCGCCCGGCGCACGCGTCCAGGCGAGGACATGGCCTTCGTGTTCAGCTTCGGCGCCGCGGACCGGCCGCAACAGGTGCCTGTGCAGGACGCCGCCTCCTCCGTGAAGCGCATGCTTCGCGAGGCTGCCTCTCTAGGGCGCACCGTGTTCATCGCGCCGCCGCCGTCCAGCGACCCGGCCTGGGCCGCCCGGAACCGCGAGCTTGGGCTGGCCCTTTTGGCCGTCTGCGACGAACTGGGCGTGCCGGGCTACGACCTGTTCACGCCGCTTTCCGCCTCCAAAGGCTACATGGACGCACTTGCCGCCGGTGATGCGATCCATCCTGACGCCGGGGGCTACGCCGAGATCGCTGGGTTGCTTGCCGCCTGGCCTCCCCTGGCTGACTTGCTCGGGCTCTGATGCCGCACCGGATTGGTGTGCGTGGGGCGTTGTCTCCGGGCCGCAACTAGGGTAGGGAATTGATAGGCCGAAGTCCGCACCGCCCGGTCCTGACGGTCGCAGCCCAACCCGGAGCAACAAGCATGAGCAATCACGTCACCCAGCCGGTCTTTATCGAACCCTTCGACCTCTACCTGTTCGGCAAGGGCGAACACTGGGATCTTTACCGCATCCTGGGCGCGCATCCGCATGAGCAGGAGGGAGCCCAGGGCTATCGTTTTGCGGTCTGGGCGCCCAACGCGCGCAAGGTGCGGCTGGTCGGACCGTTCAACGACTGGTGGGGCAAGGACCACCCGCTGTACCCTGTGGGCTCCTCCGGCATCTGGGCCGGGTTCGTGCCTGGCCTGGCCAAGGGCGAGCTGTACAAGTTCGCCGTCAAGGATCGCCACGGCCACACCACTTTCAAGACCGACCCCTTCGCCCTGTACGCGGAGATGCGCCCCGGAAACGCCGCCCGGGCCTGGAGCCTTGACGGCTTTACGTGGAGCGATGCCGAGTGGCTGGACGCCCGCAAGCGTTTCGACCCGCCGCTCAACCGTCCTCAGTCGGTGTATGAAGTCCACGCCGGGTCCTGGCGCATGCGCGACGGCAATTTCTTGTCCTACAGCCAGCTGGCCGATGAGCTCATCGAATACGTGAAGTCGCTGGGCTTTACGCACATCGAGTTCATGCCCCTGGCCGAGCACCCCCTGGACGAGTCCTGGGGCTATCAGACCAGCCACTATTTCGCGCCCACCTCGCGTTTCGGCGAACCGGACGGCTTGCGCTATCTCGTGAACCGCTGCCACGAGGAAGGCATCGGCGTCATACTGGACTGGGTGCCAGGCCATTTCCCGAAGGATGACTGGTGCCTGGGACGCTTTGACGGCACGGCCCTGTTCGAACACGAAGACCCGCGCAAGGGCGAGCACCCGGATTGGGGCACCTACATCTTCAACTACAGCCGCCATGAGGTGAAAAACTTCCTCCTGGCCAATGCGCTCTACTGGTTCAAGGAATTCCACATCGACGGCATCCGCATCGACGCCGTGGCCTCCATGCTCTATCTGGACTACTCGCGCGAGGCAGGTGACTGGATACCAAACGAGTTCGGCGGGCGTGAGAACCTCGCCGCCATAGAGCTTCTCAAGGAGCTGAACACCGTCGTCCACGCCCACTATCCCGGCGCGCTGATGATCGCCGAAGAGTCCACGGCCTGGCCCGGCGTGTCACGCCCCACCTACACTGGCGGCCTTGGTTTCACCTTCAAGTGGAACATGGGCTGGATGAATGACACCTTGGCCTATTTCGCGCACGATCCCGTGCACCGGGCCTACCACCACAACAGCCTGACCTTCTCCATGCTCTACGCCTTCAGCGAGAATTTCGTGCTGCCCATCTCCCACGACGAGGTGGTGCACGGCAAGGGCGCGCTCCTGTCCAAGATGCCCGGCGACATGTGGCAGCAGTTTGCCAACCTGCGCCTGCTGCTGGCCTACCAATGGGCGCATCCGGGCAAGAAGCTGCTGTTCATGGGCTGCGAGTTCGGCCAGTGGAACGAGTGGAACTGCAAGCGCGAGCTTGATTGGATCCTGCACGAATTCCATACGCACACTGGCGTTTCGCGCCTCGTCGGCGACCTGAACCGCATCCTGCGCGAGACCCCGGCCATGTTCGAGGCCGACACCAGCTGGAAGGGCTTCGAGTGGATGAGCGTCAACGACTGGAGCAACTCCGTGCTGGCCTTCGCGCGGCTTGCGCCAGGCCACGCGCCGGTCCTGTGGGTCTTCAACTTCACGCCCGTGGTGCGCCAGGAGTACAGCGTGCGCTGTCCTGGCGGCGGGCATTGGCGAGAGGTGTTCAACTCCGACGCAGCCATCTACGGCGGATCCAACGTGGGCAACGCCGGCGGCGCGCAGGCCTGGGACAGCCCCGGCGGCACGCACCTGACCCTGAGTTTGCCGCCGTTGTCGGCCATGGCTTTCATGCCGGGCTAGCAGGGGGATTCGTGGATTCGCACATTCCAGCCACCACCCTGGGCATCACTCTGGGCGATCCCTGCGGGCTTGGGCCGGAACTTGTGGTGCGCGCCCTGGCCGACGCCCCGCAGCACTATCAGGAACGCGGCGAACGCCTGCTTCTCATTGGGCCCCTGTCCGCGCTGGTGCGCGCGCTGGAAGGCCGCCCGCGTTTTTTCGAGGTGCTTGACGACACCGCGCCCGTGTCCGAGCAACTCGCCGCGCGTCCGCCGGGCGCGTATTTTGTGGAGCCCAAGGATCTGTCCGACCTGGACTATCCGCCGGGGGCGCCCGCGGTCGCCGGTGGGCTGGCTGCGGGTCGCAGCCTGGACCTTGCCGTGAGGCTGGCGAGAGCGGGAATCATCCGGGGGCTTGTCACCTGCCCGCTGAACAAGTCCAGCCTGCAGCAGGCCGGGTTCGCCTTTCCCGGCCACACGGAGTTTCTTGCCGAAGGGCTGGGCGTCGGCCGCGAGAACGTCACCATGCATCTCTGCGGGCCGATGCCGAGCGACGACAGCCAGATGGTGCTGCGGGTGAGCCTTGTGACCACGCATCCGCCGCTGTCCGAGGTGCCGCGCCTTGTGACGCGCGCGGGCATTCTTCGCGCGCTCAACCACACCGCCGCGTTTGTGGAGCGGCTGGGCCTTGCGGGGCCGATCGGCGTGTGCGGCCTGAACCCGCATGCGGGAGAGTCCGGGCGCATTGGCCGCGAGGACGAGGAGATCGTCGGCCCGGCGGTGCGCGAGGCCCGGGCCCAGGGCCTGAACGTCGAAGGCCCCATTCCGGCGGACACCCTGTTCCACTTTGCCGCCCGCGGGCGCTACCCGGCCGTGGTCGCCATGTACCACGACCAGGGGCTCGCGCCGCTAAAGCTTCTGCACTTCGGCGAGGCGGTGAACGTGACCCTCGGCCTGCCCATAATCCGTACCTCGCCGGACCACGGCACGGGCTATGATCTGGTGGGCACGGGCAAGGCGAAGTTGACGAGCTTCGTCGCTGCGCTTGATCTGGCGCGGCGGCTGGTGGGGTAGGGCCGCAACCTTAGGCGGGAGGGACGTCCATGCGTCTGCTGTTCTGGCTTGCCTTGGGACTTCTGCTCACTTGCTGCGACCCCGTGCCGGTGGCGGCCGAGGGGCGTCTGCACCAGCGAGATTCTTCGCCTTCGCTCAAGAACTACCGCAGCGACTGCCGCCCTGGCCGCGACCCGTCCGATCCGCATTGCTGCGCCGACAGACTTGCCGTCTGCCGCATCCGCTGCCAGGACGACTACGCCGAGAACGGCGACATGATGTACTTGCGGCACTGCGAGAGGGAGTGCGAGGGAGAACTGCGGGCGTGCCGAGAGGGGCGGCGGTAGGCTCTACCCCCGCAGAACCTCCATCAAATACTGCCCGTAATCGTTCTTGAGCATGCAGCAGGCCAGCTTCTCCAGTTGCGCGGCGTCGATGTAGCCCATGCGGTAGGCGATCTCCTCCACGCAGGCGATGCGCAGGCTCTGGTTTTCCTGGATCATGTGCACGAAGTTGGACGCGCGCAGAAGCGACTCGTGCGTGCCCATGTCGAGCCAGGCCCAGCCGCGCCCGGTGAGTTCCACCGTCAGGTCGCCGCGCCCCAGGTAGGCGTTGTTCACGTCCGTTATCTCAAGCTCGCCGCGCGCCGAGGGCTTCAAGTTCCGCGCGATGTCCACCACGTCGTTGTCGTAGAAATACAGGCCCGTCACCGCATAGCGCGATTTCGGCTCCTTGGGCTTCTCCTCGATGGAAAGCACCTTGTGGTCGCGGTCGAACTCCACCACGCCGAAGCGCTCGGGGTCTTTCACCGGGTAGGCGAAGATCCTGCCGCCCTTGGTCAGCGCCGCCGAGCGCTGCAAGACTTCGCTCAAGCCCTTGGCGTAGAAGATGTTGTCGCCCAGCACCAGGCACACGGTGTCGTTTCCGATGAAGTCCGCGCCGAGGATGAAGGCCTGGGCAAGGCCGTCGGGGCTCGGTTGGGCCACGTAGGAAAAGCGCAAGCCCAGGTCCGAGCCGTCGCCCAGCATCTCGCGGAAGCGGGGCAGGTCGGAAGGGGTGGAAATGACGAGTATGTCGCGGATGCCCGCCAGCATGAGGGTGGACAGCGGGTAGTAGATCATGGGCTTGTCGAACACGGGCAGGAGCTGTTTGCTGATGACCTTGGTCAGCGGGTGCAGGCGCGTGCCGGAACCGCCCGCCAGTATGATGCCCTTCATGTGTTCACTTCCTCGTGTTTAAAACGGCTGGCGTGGTTTACAACGCCTGTCCGGGTTGATATTCTTTCAGGTCGATATCCTGATTCCTGCGGCCCTGGCAACTGTCCCGGCCGCACAGACCGCGCCTGGTCGGCACCTTTGTTCGTGATTCCGCATGGGTTAAGCCGTGCGGTTGCGATTCCGGCCCGCGCAGGGAGTTCTCATGTTTGTCTTTCGTTCTGGCCCGCCGCTGCTTTTGGTCTTCGTGGTGATCATCGTGCTCTTCGGGCTGTTCGTTTTCCTGCCCATGAGCATTCTGGCCACGGCCTTCGGCAAGCTCGGGCTCACCGGGTTTCAAGGCATGGCCGTGTTCCTGGCCACCATTTTCGGCAGCAGCGTGAACATTCCGTTGCACAAGGGCACGCGTCTTGTGCGAGGACTTGCAGCTCCGGCCAGCCGCCTGTTCCGCATGCAGCGCGTTCGGCCCGGGCAAGTCGGTTTTGGTCAAATGAATTTTGGCCAGGCGAATTTCGGCCAAGCGCAGGATGAGGAATTGATGCTCTCGGAGCAGGTGGTGGCGGTGAACGTGGGCGGCTGCGTGGTGCCCTGCCTGCTCTCGGCCTGGTTTCTCTGGCAGATCCACGCCACAGGGATGCTTGGCGGCTGGCTGGCACTGTGTGTGGTTATTTCGGCCCTGGCCTGCTACCTGCTAGCGCGTCCGACGCCAGGTGTCGGCATCGCCGTGCCGGTGCTGCTGCCGCCCGCCGTGGCCGCGCTGACGGCGATCCTATTGTCGCCTGATGTTTCCACCCTGCCAGGGCACGAGTCGCTGGCTCCGCGCGCGGCGTACATGGCGGGAACGCTCGGCACGCTCATCGGCGCTGATATTCTGCATCTCGCCAATCGCCGAACCTGGGCCATGCTTGACGCGCCGCTCTTGTCCATCGGCGGGGCAGGGACTTTTGATGGCATTTTTCTTGCTGGCATCATCGCCGTACTTCTGGCTTAGGAAAACGGTGCCCTTATGAGCGACATCTGCCTGCGGTTCTCTAAAAACACGGGCCAGACCCCTGGCCAGCGTTTTCTGGTCTATTCTTCGACTCAGGCGCTCAATCCCGGCGTGCCTTGCGCCTTTGCGGATGGTCCCTTGGCCTTGCGGCCCGGCCATGTGCTGCAGGGCGAGCAGGAGGAGCATCGGGTGCTTGGGCGGATGTGGTGGCCGGGGCAGGCCCAATTGCCCGACGCCCAGTGCTGGCTTCTGGAGACCCTTGTGCCCGCGCCCGTTGGCCTGGACGATCAGCGCCTGCTGTCGGCCTCGCGCAACGGCTTTGCCCTTGCCTGGATTACGCTGTCCGACAAGGGCGCGGCGGGACAGCGAGTCGACGCCTCCGGCCCACTGGTCGAGGAGATGGTGCGCACGGCCATGCCGCTTTCCCTGGCGCGCGGGTTCGTGCTGCCGGACGACGAGCGCGGTATCCGCGCACTGCTGATGCAGTTGGCTTTGCAGGACGCCTTTGACCTCATTTGCACCACGGGCGGCACTGGCGTGGCTCCTCGGGATGTAACCCCTGAGGCCACTTTGGCCGTCATAGAGAAGCGGTTGCCGGGCTTTGAGCGGGCCATGACCATGACCAGCCTGGCCAAGACGCCGCACGGAGCAGTCTCTCGCGCTGTGTGCGGCACCCTTGGCGGCTCGGTCATCGTGAACCTGCCGGGCAGCCCCAAGGCTGTGCGCGAGTGCCTGGGCGCGGTGCTGCCCGCCTTGTCCCACACTATCGAAAAACTCCAGGGCGACCCCTCGGAGTGCGCGAGCGTGTAATCCTCTGCAACTTGCGGTTTTCGCGGCCATCGGGTATAAACACTTGTTTGAAAGCATCCGAAACAACAACGGGCCCACTTCGCCCGTTACTCATCATCCTGATAAGAGGAAAAAAGACCATGCGTACCAAAGCACTTCAATTTGCCCTGACCTTCGGCCTGTCTCTGTGCCTTGCCGGCCCGGCCTCCGCTCAGGACTCAACCCCGGCCGCTGCCCCGGTCGCTTCGCAGGCTGCCGCAATGGCCGCCCAGACCCAGGCGGCTGAACAGCCCGTCCCTGCAAGCCTTGACCTGAAGCAGAGCGTGGAACGCGGCCTGGCGGCCAACCCGACCATGGTCGGTGCGCGCGCCCAGTTGCAGGGCTCCGACTACATGGTGAAGTCGAGCATGGCGGATTTCTTCCCCACGGCCACGGCTTCCTACGGCTTCTCCCGCTATGGCTCGCAGCCCAAGACGACTGCAGGCGTCGATTCCGGTGACCAGACCACCTGGACGGGACGACTGAATATCCATCAGCCCGTGTTTGTCGGCTTCAAGCTGCTGAAGACACACCAGAAAGCCAGGCTGACCAAGGAACAGAACGAGGCCAACCTGACCCAGGCGGAGCTCTCCCTCATCAGCACCATCCAGACCAATTTCCTGGCCCACCTTAAGGCCAAGATGGACGTGAAGAGCGCAGAGGATTCGGTGGAGCGTCTCAAGTCGCAGCTCAAGGTCACGCAAGCGTTCTTCGACGTGGGCCTGAAGCCCAAGCTCGACGTGCTCCAGGCCGAGGTTGACCTTGCCACCGCGGAGCAGGCCCAGCTCAAGGCCAAGAACTCTCTCGACACCACTAGGGCCAAGCTCAACTCCCTGCTCAACCTGCCCCTTGAGGCTCCCGTGGAGTATGTCGGCGACCTTACTTTCACTCCGTTCAACCTGGACCTGAACGAGTGCCTGAAGCGGGCGTTCACGAGCCGTCCGGACATCCTGGTCGGCATCAAGAGCGTGCAGATCGCCGAGAAGGACGCGGGCATCACGGCCAGCGACTTTTATCCCCAGGTTGGGGCAGACGTCGACTTCTACAAAAAGGGTGACCATCCAGGTCTTTCCGGTAGTCCCAACCTCTCCAACACCGGAAAATCATACATGACCGTTGGCGCCACCGCCTCTTGGACCTTCTTCCAGTGGGGCAGCACCTTCTTCAAGTACAAAAGCGCCGACGAGACCGTGAACAAGGTTCGAGCGGCCTTGGACAACACCCGCCTCAGCGCAGGCTACGAGGTCAAACAGGGGCTCTTGTCCCAGCGTGAGGCCGCCGACCGCATCGGCGTGGCCAAGAAGAGCGTTGACGCCGCCCGCGAATCCTATCGCATGGCCCTGGCGCGCTATCAGGCTCAGGTCGGCACCAACACCGACGTGCTGGACGCCCAGGCCAAGGTCAGCAGCAGCGAGGCTCAGCTCTCACAGGCTCTCTCCGACTACCAGACGGCCATCTCCGGCCTTTACGTTGCAATGGGCGAGAAGAACCCAGATCTTTCCACCGCGAAGTAAGGGGCGGCGCATGGGTTTTATGTCATCCTACCGCAGGCGGACGGAACCGCAGGCCCTTGAGGGTTTGCGTTGTCCGTCTTGCGGTGGGGCAATGTTCGTCAACCGGGCCTGACGCGAGGTGTCGCTTCGCTGCAAGGTTTGCGGCGCCACACATCCTGTGAGAAATTTCTCTGAGCAGTTGGACGAAGCCTTTGAGGAGGAGGTGGCCTTTGTGCCGCTTGATCGCCTGTAAGCAGCACGGCGACATGCCGCATGGCATCTTCGCTGCCCTGGGAAATCCCTGGCGGAAGTATTCCACTGGAGCGCGGTCCCTCGGGGCCGCGTTTTTCGTTATGTTGCTGTTGTCTCCTGTGCTTGCCTGCGCTGCCAATGAGTGGTCCCCGTTGGTGCGCCGACTGGAGACGGACGGGTTCGAGCGCGCGCGTATGGAGTCCCTCTTCGCCCGTTCCGAGGTGCGCTTCGATCCGCAGGTGATGGCTCGCAAGATGAACGCCCTGCTCGACGTGAAGCTCTCCCAGGGCAAGCCAAAGGCCGAGGCGCCGGAAATTTACCTGAGCTATTTGAACCCGATTCTCATCTTGCAGGCCAGTAGTTTTCTGGAAAGCCAAAGCGGCCCCTTGCGAGAGGTTCGCAAGCGCTATGGGGTCCCCGAGGAGATCCTTGTGGCACTCCTGCTTGTGGAAACCAAGCTTGGACGAAACGTTGGCAGCAGGGGCGCCTTGACGACCTTGGCCAGCATGGCCCTGGCGGGTGATTTCTCCCTGGTTGCCCCACTGATCGAGCGCCGCGACATTTCGTCCAAGATGGCCTTGTGGCTTCGCTGGCGGACGGCCCAGAAGGCCGCCTGGGCGTACAAGGAGCTCAAGGCCCTGCTTGTGTACGCCGACTCTGCCGGGCTTGATCCCGCCAGCATCCCCGGCTCGGTCTACGGAGCCATCGGTATCTGCCAATTCATGCCGACGAACGCGGTGCGCTATGGTGAGGACCTGGACGGTGACGGGCGTGTGGACCTGTTCAGCGTGGCGGATGCGTTGTTGAGCACCGCACGTTTCCTCAATGCCAATGGCTGGAAGGCGAATTTGACGCGCGAGCGCCAGCTGGCCGTTCTCTATCGCTACAACCACTCGCACACCTACACGCGCACCATCATGGCCGTGGCGGATCTTCTGCGCAGCACCAGCGGCGGCTTCTAGTCCGGCGCGAACATATCCGCCGAACGCGCGTGTCTTCTAGTCCAGGAATCCCTCGTAGAGCGTCAGGGTGCGCTGCAGGAAATCGCGGCCGGAAAGCTGTGTGAGGGTGAGGTCCTGCGCTCGCAGGAGCTCCTTTCGGTAGTCCGGTTCGTCCATGGCTTTTGCGATGAGTCGGACCATCGCGTCCACATCGCCCGGATCGAACAAGGCCTCGGGGGGGAGCAGGTCGGGCATGACGCCCACGTTGCTCGAAATGAGCGGACGCTTGACGGCCATGATCTCAAGGGCAGCGCGGGCTATGGTCTCAGACCAGAGCGAGGCCACGATACCGAGGTCTGCGGCCGAGAGGCAGGCGGCAACATCGTCACGTTTGCCGGTGATGGTGACGAAGCGTTCCAGTTTGAACTCGCGTATCCAGCCCTCGACCTCATCCTGTCCGGTGGCGCTGCCAAAGCCCAGCAGCATGAGCCTCAATTTGCGGTAGCCCTGCTTGTGGATCAGCTTGGCGACAGCCTGCAGCGTTTCGCGCTGTCCCTTGACCTTGTCGAAACGGCCAACCAGGGTGAGGACGGTTTCCCTGTCCGTGTACCCGAACTCCGCCCGAACGCGGTTGCGGCCTTCAGGATCAAGCTGAAAGCGCTCAAGGTCCACGCCGCCGTGGATGAGCCAGACCTTTTTTTCCGGTGTGCGCATGGCTTTCAGAAAGTGGCGGGCCATGCGCGAGTTGGTGACCACGACAGCGTCGGCAACTTTTGCGTGCAGCCAGCGGTTCAGGAAGTCCGCCCTGGGCGGGCGTTGATCGCCGCGCGTGCGCACCAGACTGTAGGAAAAGCCCACGGCCTTCAGCAGTCCCCAAAGGAAGAAGCCTTCGCCCCTGTGGCAGTTGACCACCTGCGGGCGATGCTTGCGCAGGAGCCGGACGAGATGGGCGAGCGCCGCGGCCAAACGCAGCGGGTTCGCGCTGTTCAGGTCCACGGCTTGCGCGTCAAGCCCCCATTCCAGGGCCTTGGCATGCGTGTCTGTGCCGCCCTGGGTCAGCACCACCACCGTGTGCCCGGCCTCTTTCAGCAGGCGGCTCAAATAGAGACCGTACCAGGCGGTGGCGTTGAACCAGCGGACGTTGACGACCTGAAAGACGACCATGCGCGACCTTTATGGATGCGCCCCTGGGCGGGGCGCTTGACTGGACGGGGGTGCCGAAGTCACTGCCTTGCTAGGCAAAGACTTCCCGCTTGCTGACGGCCTCGTTCTTGATGCGATCGAGCAGGTCGGAGAGCGCGGATTTGACGTTCTCCCTGATGTCCCCGGCCACAATGATGAACAGGACGTCGTCGCCGGGTTGTTTGATTCCGCCCTCGGCGTGTGCGATGGCACGGAAAATGCCAGGACGTTTCTGGAATTCTTCGCAGAGTGCCTGAATTTTCCCGTGGTCAGGCGTGATTTCGACGGCGCTGACGTTCTTGTGGTCCTTGCGCGACCAGCCGCGGATGACGCCGTTGTGCACGAGGATCATGCCCACATTCTCGGAAAATCCTGGTGTTTTCTTGAGTTCTGCGATGGTCTGGCTTATGTCCATTGATGACCTCCGGTATAATTTGCACCTGGAGAAGAAATGTATACTCTTTCGACGCTGTTGGAAAGGCTGCCGAGTGTCTCCCAGGCGCGGCTCATCAGTTCCGGGTACGGCCTTTGGATGGTCTGGTCCGGCTCGTTCAACAACGCCATCGGCCACACCCTGCGCGACCACGGCCTGGTTCAGCTTGTGGAAGACCCCTGCCAGAGCTTCTGGGTGTCGTTCACTCCGGAGATCTACCGCGCCCTGGCCAAGCTGCACATCTGGTCCAAGCTGAATCCTCTTCCGCTGTTCTGCCAGGTGGTGCCCATCACCGCCATGGTCGGGTATGACCTGAATCTTTCCGTTTCCGTCCCGCGTGACTTGACGCGCCAGCAGGCTGGCGTGGCCGAAGACCTTGAAACACTGGTACATCCCAAGTTCATCGAGTCCGTCAAGAATGTGAACGGACTTTCGCTCGGCAGCATGATCACCATGCAGGGGCTGTCCAGCTGCGGGTGGATGCCTCTTGAGGTCGACCATGGGCTTGACTACGAATCGCCTGCGAACTGGTACGCGGTCATTCGTCCGCTGGGGCGGCTCGGCGAGCGCGAAGCCATCGCGGGCTGGCGCGCATTTTTCGCCGAAGTACAGGCCATGTTTCAGCGTCTGGGCATACGCTACCTGTCTGACGACGCCCTGGGCTTCGTCATTTTTCCGCTTGAAAGCTACCGCCAATTGCGGATGTACTGCGTGGAGATATCGACGCTGCTGAATGAGCTGAAGGCTACTCAGCGCGCATATTGGCCCTGCGTTTTCGCACTCACCGATCAGAAAGGCATGCCTTTTTCCATGGACCTGCCGAATCGCTTCAGCCTGGACTGGAACCGGCTGACACCGGACTTCCTGCACATGCGCTACCGCGATGCCTTCACCCTGCTTGACGGCTTCAAGGTCAACGAGATCAGCTACGGCGGCGACCAGGAGACCCTGGATTCCTGGTGCTACGTGAGCTTCCGGGGCGAGGAGTCCCAGTCCGGCGCATCCATCGAGGTGCCTTTGCCACGCCGCTGGCTGGCCGGAACCGGGAAGGAATGCTTTTATTGCGGCCTGAAGAACCATGCCGCCACCCAGTGTCCCAGCCGGACGATGCCGCCGTTCCGGGCGGATGTCTGGCGCGACATGAGTAACGTCAACCTGGACGACATGGCCACGGCCTTCAAGGGGTTGGACGAGCCGACGGACAGCGCCCGCTTCGTTCAGCAGACCACCGCTCTCATCAAGGGAAACAACAGCATCGAGTCTGTCTTGCTGCGCGCGATGTTTTCCACCGTCACCCCTTGCCAGCTGGGTCTATTGCCCGTGTTGCCGCGCATCAAGAACCGGGAGTGGCCGGTGGAGGCGGAACAGCTCAACCCCGAGGAACCTTTGTCCGTCAAGGATGCCTACAACACGCTTCTCTCAGGCGATCTTGACAAGGCCAAGGAATCGTTGCGCGCGGTGAGCAACAAGCAGGGGCGCAGCTTCGAGGGCGCCTGCCTGGAGGGCTTCGTCTCACTGGAGTCCGACGACCCCCACATGGCGCAGTTCTATTGGCAGGAGGCCGGGCGGCTTGGTCCCTCCTACGTGCAGCAGGGCTATACCTTGTTCCTCCTGGCGCGTCTGCACGAGATCGGCGGGGAGTACAAGGAGGCCTTGGGTTTGTATCGACAAGTGCGCACCGGTTCGCCGCGTTGGCTGGAGCCTGCCTACCGCGAGGGCGTGTGCATGGTGAAGATGGGCTTCACCGGCCAGTCCCTGGAAATTTTCGCCGACCTCGTCATGCGTGATCCGCAGATCTTCAACCGCATTCTGCTGGACACGGAAATCGACCGTGGGCGCGTGCATGTGCTCTCGGGCCTGCGCGACGGCTGGCGGGACGCTCAGGCCAAGGCGGAGGAGGTGGGCAAGCGCGTTGAGGTTCTACTCAAGGAGCTGCCGCAGTGGTTCGATGAGGATCATGACTTCCGCAAGCCAGGCCTTGACCACCTGAACCGCATGAACGACCTGGCAGGCACGGAGAACTACGTGGCCTTCCGAGAGGTCGTGCGCGGCATGGACGGATTCTTCCAGGAGATGCAGAAGCAGATCGATGAGGAGATCAAGCGCATCAAGGACCGCGTGATGCTTTACGCCGACCGGTTGCGCGACGTGCAGTACGAAGCGGGCTGGTTCCCCTTTCCCAAGCTCCTGCGCGATTTCAACCGCGACTTCAACTACTGCGTCAAGCGCATCAACTGGGTCATGACCCAGCCTTTGCGCATGGCCGGGAACTTCCGCACCGCTCGCAGGAACCTGCCCGAGCTTGAGGAGCGCCTCCAGGGGCTGTCCAAGCGCCTTGTCTCGTTGCGCATCGTGCGCGACAGCACGCTCTTCGCCATGCTCCTGGGAAAGAACTTCATCTGGATGGAAGTGGTGGGGCTTGCCCTGGCCCTCTTGACCATTCCCGTGCTGCTCTTCTATTCTGCAAAGGTCGCCAACAACTGGCTCGTGGATGGCATCCTGGCCCAGAAATGGGCTTTCCAGAAGGGGCTCATCTTTCTGGTCACGGTCTTTTCGCTTGGGCTGGCTTCGCTTCGCAGCGTCATGACCTTTGAGAAAAAGAAAAAGGAGCTTTTCGAAGCGGATGCTGAACGCCGTGCAGCCAGCAAGAAAAGCGCCGTGAAGCCCGCAGCGAAGTCTTCGGCCAAGCCCCCCGCAAAGGCGGAGGCCAAGCCGTCAGGCAAGCCCGCCGCAAAGCCTGCGGCCAAGTCGGCCGCCAAGGGCAAGAAGTAGCTTCGCCCAAGCACTCTAACACCCCGCAAGGGCAGGAGTCAGCCATGCACACCCTGGTTCTCATCCGGCACGGTCAGAGCGTTTGGAACCTGGAGAACCGCTTCACCGGCTGGACGGACGTGGACCTCTCTGACCAGGGCATCCGCGAAGCGGAGGAGGGCGGCCGGGCGCTCAAGGACGCCGGGTATGTGTTCGACGCCTGCCATACCTCCTATCTGCGCCGGGCCATCCGCACCTTGTGGATCGTGCTGGATCGCATGGACCTCATGTGGCTGCCGGTTGAGACCACCTGGAGGCTCAACGAGCGCCACTACGGCGCGCTGCAGGGGCTGAACAAGGCTGAGACCGCGCGCAAGTACAGCGACGAGCAGGTGTTTCAGTGGCGGCGCAGCTTCGACGTGCCGCCACCCGCACTGGACCCCTCGGACGAGCGCTTTCCCGGCCATGACTCTCGCTATGCCTCCCTTTCCGCCGACGAACTCCCGCGCTGCGAGAGCCTCAAGATGACCATCGACCGCGTGATGCCTTATTGGCACAACGTTTTGGACCCGCAGATACGCTCTGGCAAGCGCCTGCTTGTCGCCGCCCACGGCAACTCCCTGCGTGGCTTGGTGAAGTATCTCGATGGCATGAACGAAGAGGAAGTTACTGGCTTGAACATCCCCACCGGCGTGCCGCTGGTCTATCGCCTGGACAAGAACTTGAAGTCCCTTGGGCGCGAGTACCTTGGCGATCCCGAGGCCGTTGCCAAGGCTGCCCAGGCTGTGGCGGACCAGGCCAAGGGCGCCAAGGGGTAGCCGCCAGTGGCAAAGGCACCTGTCGAGGCTCCGGCGCCCCTGGCCGGAGCCTTTGATGTTGGAGGTTTCCGCTCGGAGTTGTTGCGCTGGTTCAACGAAAACGCCCGCGACCTGCCCTGGCGCAAAACCTTGGAACCCTACCACGTCTGGCTCTCGGAGATCATGCTCCAGCAGACCCAGATGGACCGTGCCGTCAGTTATTTCGAGCGGTTCCTGCTGCGCTACCCAGACATTGTGAGCCTGGCCCAGGCCCATGAGGACGAGGTGCTCAAGCTGTGGGAGGGGTTGGGGTATTACACACGCGCCAAGAATCTCCTGCGTGCTGCGCGCGTAGTGCTGAAAGAGCACGGCGGCACGTTTCCCGCCAATTTCGAGGCCGTGCGTGCGCTGCCGGGAGTCGGACCGTACACCGCCGGTGCCGTCATGAGCGTTGCCTACGGCGCTCATCGCCCGGCCGTGGATGCCAACGTTGAGCGTGTGTTCTCTCGTGTGCTCGACATCGACCGTCCAGTGTCGGCGCCGGAGGTCAAGCGCCGCATCCTGGCCGCTGCCTGGGAGTTGCTTCCGCCAGGGGAGTCCCGGGCCTTCAACCAGGGGCTCATGGAACTGGGCGCGCTCATCTGCGCCCCGCGCAGCGCCGAGTGCCAGCGTTGCCCCGTTTCGCGCCATTGCCTGGCGCGCGCGCGAGGTACAGTGAACCTGCGCCCGGTGCCCAAGCCGAAGCCAGAGGTCGTTCGCGTGGACATGGCCTGCGGCATTTTGCTCACAGAGGGCCAGGTGTTCATCCAGAAGCGCAGGCCCAACGACGTGTGGCCAGGACTGTGGGAGTTTCCGGGCGGGGTGCTCGAACCGGGCGAATCGCCCGAGGAGGCCATGGTGCGCGAGTTCCGCGAGGAGACGGAGCTTTCGGTGAGGCCAGAGGGCAAGATCGCGGTGGTTCGCACCAGCTACACCAGGTACCGCATTACGCTGCATGGGTTCTTCTGCCGAGCGGAGCCCGGACAGGACCCGAAGCGCGACCACCGCCTGCATGAGGCCGTGGAAGCCCGTCTTGTCAGCCCTACTGACCTCCTCACCTTCGCTTTCCCCTCGGGGCATGCCCGCCTGACTTCCCGCATGCTGGAGGATGTACGCCTTCAGACACTCCTCAGCGCTGTTGACTGACAGCGTATCTTCTTGACATCAAACAAGTACTTGTGACAGGCACGGAATGTGCTTTATCGGTTTCGAAGACCGTGCCGTGGTCAATTTTTCGACGGCGGAGGGAGTGCGATGTCCAACGACTCGAACAGCATAGCGGAAGCCATCCGTATTCTGAAGCAGGCTCAGTCCGGCCAGGGCGTCGACATGGGCAAAGGGCTGAATCCCGGCCTGCGCGGCTTGTCTCAGTCAGGCGCCAAGGCGATTGACCCAAAGACCATCGCCTTTGAGGCCCAGATGCAGATGGCCCAGCAGGCCATGGGCATCGACAGCCTCAAGACCGATGGTCAGCAGCCTGACTCCACCGCAATGAATTTCGACATGAACATCATCAACGACAGCATGATGATGGACGCGCTGAGCACCATCGCCCGCCTCACCGGACAGCGGATGCCTGGGCTCATGGCTCCTGCCGCGCCCATGCCGCTGGAAAACGTCCTTACTCGCAATCCCGAGGTGAAGGGCCTGGGCTCCATCGCCGCTTTGTTCGAATCAGGCGACAAGGGCGTGGCGGCCATCGGCTATGATCGCACCGGCGGCACAAGCTACGGCAAGTTCCAGATTTCCTCGCGCGCTGGAACCATGAGCCGCTTCCTGAATTTCCTTTCCGAACAGGATCCGGCCATGGCCGAACGACTGCGCAAGGCCGGACCGGCCAACACCGGCTCGACCAAGGGCGGCATGCCTGCTGAGTGGGCCAAGATCGCAGCCGAAAGTCCAGAGCGCTTTGAGCGTTTGCAAACCGAGTTCATCAAGAAGGACCACTATCAGCCCGCGCGGGAGAAAATTCGCGAAATGACCGGTGTGGACATCGAGGCGAGCAAGCCCGCCCTGCGCGAGGCCTTGTTCAGCACTGCCGTGCAGCACGGAGCAAGCGGCGCGGCGCGCATCTTCAACGAGGCCATCGACAAGTTCCTGAAGAAGCCGGAGGCCGCGCAGGCCGTCGCCGCTGAGGGCAAAAGCTTCGAGCAGGCGCTGGTGAGCGAGGTTTACAACAAGCGCCAGAACCAGTTCGGGGGCTCCACCGAGGCCGTGCGCCAGAGCGTGCGGGGTCGGCTCAAGCAGGAGAAAGACATGGTCCTGGCCATGTTGGACAAGAAGGGCATGAACAGGATTGTGTGATCTGGGGAGACTGCACCATCCTGATTTTGTTGGAAGGCGCACCTTGGTGCGCCTTTTCCTATTTGGGGCAGCGGGGCGCCGCTTGGGGTGGATCGTTCTGCACAGCCTCTCGCGGGGTGATGCCGAACTCCTTGCGGAATGCCGCGCTGAAGGCCGAGGTTGAGGCGTAGCCGGAGTCAAGCGCCACGGCGGTGACGCTTTCGCCTGCCTCCAGGCCGTTCAGCGACTTGAGCAGCCGCAATCTGCGCCGCCAGGCGCGGAAGCTCAGGCCGGTTTCCCGCAGAAACAGGCGTGTCATGGTTCTTGTGGATAGGCCCGCCTCTGCTGCAAGTTCCACAAGGCCACGCTCATCCTCAGGGTGTTGCTCCAGCCTCACGCTCAATCGTTCCAAGCGGCTGTCCACCGGCAGCGGAAGGGAGAAGCGCGCCTCCTTAAGCCTGGCCAACTGGTCCAACAGGACGACCACGAGGCGTCCGTCCGGGCCGGCCTCGTCATATTCCACCGGAGCGCTGGTCACCGCGCGGATGAGTTCGCGCACCAGGGGGGTGATGACCAGCACCCTGCAGTCCTTGTACTCCTGAAGTGGCGTACCCTCCACGGCTTTCGGTTCGATGTACAGGCTGCGCATGACGGTGCGTTCCGTTGTGACGACCGAGTGCTCCACGCCGGGAGGCACCCAGATGGCACGTTGCGGCGGCGCCAGATGACTGGCGGACCGGGTGCGAACGCCAAGGACGCCTCTGGTCGCGTAGGAAAGCTGCACCCATTGGTGCTGGTGCTCACGCACCCAGGAAGGTTTGGCAAGCGTCTCCACCCGCGCAAAGACAGGTCGGGGCAGGGTCGTCAGGCCGGGCAGGATTCGTTCCATGGAGTGTCCGTTTGGCGACATGAATTGTCTTGTGTGCGATAGACGACCATACCTGCAATGGCGTAATTGGCAAACAGAAAACAGGAACCTCTCTTTGCGCATAGACGCAAAGAAGCGGGGGCGCCGAGACGATTCGTTTGCGAGGAGTTGCCCTAGATGGACATAATTCAACTGATATTCGTGGGTCTTGCCGCTGTGGCCGGTGGCGTGGTGAACGCCCTGGCTGGCGGGGGCACGCTCATAACCTTTCCGGTGCTCATGGCCGTGGGCGTCCCGGCCGTCTCCGCGAACATCACCAACACGGTGGCCCTTTGTCCCGGTTATCTCGGGGGAACCTTCGCCCAGTTGAAGGACCTGAAGGGCCAGTCCTTTCGCCTATGGCTCCTTTTGCCTGCGGGAGTCCTTGGCGGCATCGGTGGAGGGTTTCTGCTCCTGAACACTGGCGAGCAGGTGTTTCGGGCCGTGGTGCCATACTTGATCTTCATGGCTGTTGCGCTCATGGCGGCGCAGGACCGGTTGCGCGCGCTGATCCTGCGGTCTGCCGGCAAGACCGCTGGCGCCACGCTGCACGACGCCTGGGTGCTTGTGCCCATCATCCCCGCGGCCATTTATGGCGGCTTCTTCGGGGCGGGCGTCAGCATCATCGTCATCGCTGTCCTGGGGCTTGTCCTGCACGACAACCTGGCTCGCCTGAACGCCCTGAAGCAGGCAGTGTCCTTCGCCATCAACATCGCAGCGGCGATCTACTTCCTGTTCTCCGGCCAGGTGGTCTGGTCGGCTGCCTTGGTCATGGCCGTGGGGGCTGTCGCAGGTGGAGTGCTTGGGGGAAGGCTTGCCGGTCGCATCAGCCCGAAGGTCCTGCGTGGCGTGGTCATCGGCATCGGCACTGTGGTCGGAGTCATCTACCTGGTGCGTTGAGAACGACGAGAGCCTCTGCCGGGCGTGACTTGCACGCCCTTCTGATCGACTCGCTACGTCACTTCAGCGCCAGCCGTGTTTCAAGGCCGGGGTCCAGGCTCACCAGCAGCGTCCTGTCGACCTGGTCCACGGCCACGCTGCCGATGGCCGCGCCCTTGACCTTGCGCACGTCGCGGACCTTGGCGCAGAGCACCTCGGCCTTGGCGTCGTCCTTGCGAAAGCTTTTGAGCGCGCACAGCCCAGCGGCCTCAAGGAGGCTCTGCTCCGGCACGTCCTGGTCGGGAAAATCGCGCTTGAGGATCACATGCGCGCTGGGGCCGCCAGAAACGTGGAACCAGAGATCGTAAGGCCCGGCCGCTTTGGTGAGCATGTCGTGGTTGGCCTGGCTGCTCTTGCCGCGCAACACGAGAAAGCCGTCCGAGGTGCGGAAGAGCGCGACGGCCAGGCCCTGGTAGCGCTTGGGCACCACCACCGGCGCCGTTCGGGGGGAAGGGGGGCTCTGCCGGGTGGAACTCGCCGCGTGCAGTTCCGGCCCTGTACCGGTGGCGAGCTCGGCGCGCCTGCGTTCGACGTGGGCCAGGCCGCGTCGGCCCTTTGCCGCTTGCCGGAAGAGGTGCGCCATGTTCTCTGCGGGGGTCAGCCGCGGGTCTAGGGGCACCTCGACCAGCCCGTGCTCTGGATGCTCCAGCTGCATGATGGATTGCTGCGGCGTGGTTTTGAGCCCGGAGAGCGCGATCTGAAGCGCCTCCGCCGCCTTGGCCAGCCCGGCGAGCTTCTGGTGTCGCGCCTCGTCCTGGTCGAGCAGAGCCTCCTGGCGTTTCAGCCGTTTGCGCTGCTGAACGGCCTGATCCACCTGCTCATGGTCCTCTGCGCGGGCGATCTGCGGGAACAAGGTGCGCTGCCCGAAAGCAGTTGCCGCCTCAATGGAACTGGCGAAACGCTCGGTTCCCGGCAGCCCGGGATCCCAGGCCAGGGGGGGAATGGCCTGGGTCTCTCCACGCAAAGGTGCTGGCGGCAGAAAGAAGCTGTCGGACACGCCCTGAGCCAGGCGCGCCAGCAGGCGTGCCGCCTGGGGAGGGTTCTCCATGGCCAAGGCGCTCAGCCGTTTGCGCAGCAGCGGGGTGATCTGCGGGTATTCGCGCCAAATTTCAGCGTCTGCGTGGAGCGAGTCAAGAATCCGCTCCAGCGGCGGCCAGGCGGGATCCGGCCTGGCTGTGAAGTCGCCGTCCAGCGTGAGCCCGTCAGACTGGCTGGCGCGCAGGTCGAACACGGCCCAGTTGCCTGCCGCGGGCAATTCGCGCGGGGAAAGCAGAAAGCCCAGGCGCTGGTTGGGCCAGTCAATGCGAGATTCGAGCAGACGCCGTCCGGTGAGGCGCTTGCGCAACCACATGACTCGTGTCGGGGGGGCTGGGGGATTGGCGGGCCGCTCTGGGCTTAAAAAAAGCAGACCCGCCGATTTGGCGGGCCTGAAGATCAGGTGTTCGGTGCGGCCTTGTCCGTGGAGAGTGAAAACGAGGACCCCTTGCGCAGGGCCATGAATTTTTTCGAAACGCAGGCCGGTTAGCGTCGCGGCCAAGTCGACGGCCAGGAAGCGGAAGAAATTGGCTTCCACCTGTGCCTCCCAGGCTGGACTGTTAAACGAACCTGGCGTGCGGGCTAGTCGCCCCGGACCATCTCGTCTTCTTCCTGCTTGCTCTTGCAGTTGATGCACAGCGTGGTCATGGGCCGAGCCTTGAGGCGGGCGATGCCGATATCTTCGCCGCAGTCGACGCACACGCCGTATTCGCCGTCCTCAATGCGCTGGATGGCCTGCGTGATCTTTTTGATGAGTTTGCGTTCACGGTCGCGCAGGCGCAGGGTGAAAGCGCGGTCGGATTCAGCCGTGGCCCTGTCAGCCGGGTCGGCGTAGACTTCAACGGTCTCCGTCATGTCGTCGATGGTCGCCTGTCCTTTCTGGAGGCTTTCATCGAGCATGGCGTTGAGCATTTCCCGGAAAAACTGAATGTCTTTGGCTTCCATGCTAACTCTCCTCAATGACAGGAGCGGGTGGGCCGTCCGTCGGGTCCGCTCCGCTCCGAGTGCAATGCGAATGCGCCTGATAAACCAAAAGCAAAGGTCTTGTAAAGGGGCTTAAAAGCCGCGCCGTGGTTGTCTTGACGGAGGCCATATCTGAAATATCAGTTCCTTGTGCTCATGCCCTGCGCGAATTCACCCCCATTCTGGCGGTCTCTTTGAAGAATATGGAAAACATGCTCGCCAAGGCTTGACACTTGATGGGGGCACAGGTAGAAGGTTCCCCCTGTTGGGCGGGAATAACTCAGCGGTAGAGTGCAACCTTGCCAAGGTTGAAGTCGCGAGTTCAAATCTCGTTTCCCGCTCCAATAGACGAGGCGGCATAGCCAAGTGGTAAGGCAGAGGTCTGCAAAACCTCCATCCTCCGGTTCAAATCCGGATGCCGCCTCCATCAAGAGCGGGAATAACTCAGCGGTAGAGTGCAACCTTGCCAAGGTTGAAGTCGCGAGT
>NZ_JAVHLD010000002.1:0-109942 GCF_031082295.1 Humidesulfovibrio sp. | reverse complement strand
AGAGTGCAACCTTGCCAAGGTTGAAGTCGCGAGTTCAAATCTCGTTTCCCGCTCCACAAAGATTTAAGGCCGACCCATCACAGGGTCGGCCTTTTCTTTCGTGGGGGAAGTCTCTGGAGGGAGGCTAGAAGGTGCGCTCGTCGACGAGCCTCTTTGCGTCCTGGGCGATTTCGGCAGCGCCGAGGCACACGACCTCAGGCTTGAGCTTCAAAGTGGCCTGGAAGGCCGTCTGGAAGGCTCCTGCGTCGATCTCTCCCGTGAGTGCAAGGCGCACCGCGATGCGGTCCATGCCGCCAGGGTTGGTGATGACGATCTGCCAGGCGGCGATCTGCGGAAATTTTGCCGCCACCTGCGCGGCCTGGGCCGGGTAGATGAACTGGCCCTTGACCTTGGCCGTGTCGTCGGCGCGGCCCTTGATGCCATCGAGCCGAAGCGATGTGCGCCCGCAAGGGCAGGGCGCTTCGATCAGGCTCGACAGGTCGCCCGTGGCGAGGCGCAACAGCGGATAGTCGCGGGTAAAGGGCGTCACCACCACCTCGCCGGTTTCGCCCACCGGCAGCGGCAGGCCGGTCTCGGGGTCGCATATCTCGACATAGGCGCGCGAGGAAAGGTGCATGCCCCGCGGCGTCTCGCACTCGTAGGCGATGCAGCCGACATCCGCCGTGCCATAGCCCTGGCGCACGGTGCAGTCGAACATCTCCTCCACCTCGGCGCGCAGGGACTCCGGCAGGCGCTCCGCGGCCACGAAGGCCTTGCGGATGCCAAGGTCCTTGCGCAGGTCCAGGCCAAGGCCCCTGGCCTTCTCGCCGATGACCTTGAGGTAGCTGGCCATGCCCACAAAGCCTGTCACGGGCAGCCGGCGCATGAGATCAACCTGGACGTCGGTGTTGCCCGGACCTGCGGGAATAACGGCGCAGCCGATTTCGCGCAGGGGTTCTTCCAGCATGAGGCCGGCCGGGGTCAGGTGGTAGCTGAAGGTCATCTGAACCAGGTCGCCAGGGCGGAAGCCAGCGGCGAAGAAGCCCTCGGCCCAGCCCCAGTAGTCGCTTTCAGCGCCTTCGGGATCAAAGATGGGACCAGGTGACTGATAGATGCGCCGGAGCTCGCCGGGCTTGCAGGTGAGCAGCCAGGAAAGGCCGTGCTCGGACTGAAGGCTGATGAGTTCCTTCTTGCGCAGGGGAGGCAATGAGGAATAGGCCGAAAGCGAGTTCAAGTCTCCCAGGCTGAGTCCGGCACGTTCCAGGCGCGCACGGAACTCCTCTGAGTGCTTGGCGGCCTTTTCCAGAAGCTTGCGGATGGCCTTCCACTGCCGGGCCTCGCGCTTCTCTTGGCTCTGGGTCTCCAGGTCGTGGTACTTCATCGGTGCCGTCCTCCCGTCGTCGTGGCCTTTGAGCGCCCTTCGTGCGCGCTGCGTTAGCCCAGCCAGCGCTTGCGGCGCCGGTAGTGCTTGACGTCGCGATAGCTCTTCTTGTTTCCGGAATGGCCCATGCCGAGGTAGAACTCCTGCACGTCGGGGTTGTCGAGGAGGCTTTTTGCCTCGCCCTCCATGACGATGCGCCCGTTCTCCATGATATAGCCACGTCCGCTTACCGAGAGCGCCGCGCGCGCGTTCTGCTCGACAAGCAGCACGGTGACGCCCTCGTTCTTGTTGATGCGCGTGACGATCTCGAAAATTTCCTCCACAAGGAGGGGCGCAAGGCCCAGGCTTGGTTCGTCGAGAAGGAGCAGGCGCGGGTGTGCCATGACGGCGCGACCGATGGCCAGCATCTGTTGTTCGCCGCCGGACATGTAGCCTGCCAGCTGCTTTCTGCGCTCGGCCAGCCTGGGGAAATAGTTGTAAACTTTCTCAATGGTTTCGGCGAACTCGCTGCGGGGCCTGGTGTGCGCCCCGCAGCGCAGGTTCTCCTCAACAGTGATGTCCACAAAGATGCGGCGGCCTTCCATGACCTGGAAGATGCCCCGGCGAACGATCTGCTCGGGCGCGATGCCATGGATAGGCTGGCCGTCGTAGATCACGCTCCCGGCGGTGACTTCTCCGTCCTCGCTCAGGAGCAGGCCGGAGATGGCCTTCAGCGTGGTTGACTTGCCAGCGCCATTGGCGCCCAGAAGGGCCGTGATCTCTCCCTCGCGCACGGCAAGGGAGAGGCCTTTGAGCACCAGCACCACGTCGTTGTAAACGACCTCCAGGTTTTCAACCTGGAGCACATCTCTTGCGGACACCGTTTCGTTCATAACTCTACTTGCCGAGCCACTCGGCCTTGCGGTCCAGGGTCTCCTGCGTCACGAAGGTCAGCTTGCCGTCGACGATCTTGTACAGGAACACGGCCATGCTGGGGCGGTGGTCCGTGGGCAGGAAGCTCACCTTGGGCGCCAGGCCCATGGGGTCGAAGTCCTTCATGGTTTCAAGGGCGGCCTTGATGGAGGCGCCGGTGACGGGGCCCTTGGCGGCGGCCAGGCGGATGCCCTCGCCCATGACGAGCATGGACACGAAGCCACGCACGTAGTGGGTCATCTGCGGCTGGTTCTTGGTAAGCTCGAGGATGGTCTTCATACCGGGGACGTCCTGGCCATAGACCGCGGCTGCCTGAAGGCTGTAGGCGCCTTCGCAGGCGTCACCGGCCATCTTGATCAGGTTCTCGTCAGAGCCCCAGATGTTGGTGAAGAACGTGGCCTTGAGGCCGATCTTCTTGGCGTCCTTCAGGATGACCGCAGTGGACGGGGTGGTGCCGCCGCACCAGATGAAGTCAGGCTTCTTTTCCTTCAGGGGCAGCAACTGGGTGGTGGCGTCGATGGCCTTCAGGTCCACGTTGGCCTCGCCCACGAGCTCGAAGCCTTGCTCAGCCGCGAAGTCCTTGATCGCCTGAATGGGCGAAATGCCATAGGGGTGGTCGGGGAAAAGCAGCGCCAGCTTGGGCTTGCGCGACTCCTTCCAATTCTCCTTGAAGTACTTGAGGGCCGCGCGCGCCTGGGTGGAGTAGTCCGCCGAGGTGAAGAAGTTGAACGGCGCGGTCTTGGGGTCGGTCAGGTGCGCGGAGTAGGAAGCCGAGAAGTACGTGATCTCGTCCTTGGCTGCGGAGCGCATCAGCGCTTCCGTGACGTTGGTGCCGTAGCCCTGGATCGCCACGATCTTGTCCTGGGCGAATTTCTTGTAGATGGTCAGGCCTTGCTGGACGTTGTAGGCGTCGTCCTGCAGGTCGAAGTTGATCTTCATGCCCGCGATGCCACCCTGGGCGTTCAGGTAGGCCACGCCCGCCTTGACGCCTTCGGAGTAGGGCACGCCGACGGAAGAGGTCGGGCCGGAAAGGTCGATGATGCCGCCGATCTTGATTTCCTTTGCGGCTGCCGCCTTGTCGTCCTTCTTTTCGCCTCCGCAGGCGACCAGCGCCAGCGTGGACATGATGGCCACAGCCATGGCCGCGAATCTGAACATCTTTTTCATGCGAACCCCCTCAATGTCTCAGACAGTTGAACCATCACCCACACGGTGTGCCCAGGCCCGCCCGGGACTGGACAAAAGCGCCGCCTAGTGGGCGAAAGGATACAGTTTCCAGTACGCCTTGATGAGCCGCCAGCGGTTGGCTAGGCCTTCCGGCTCAAAGATCAGGAACAGTATGAGCACTAGGCCGAACACGCCTTCGCGCAGGGCGTTGATGTGCTGGCTGATGTTCGGTAACACATCGGAAATTGCCCCCGAAAGGCCGTTCAAAACCTCCGGCAACAGCGTCATGAACACAGCGCCCATGACCGAGCCGGTGACACTGCCGAGTCCGCCGATGATGATCATGGCCAGGTACGAGATGGACAGGCCGATGTTGAACTGCTCGGCAGACAGGAACAGTGTGTAGTGCGCCCACAGCCCGCCCGCAACGCCCGCCAGGAACGACGAAAGGCCGAAGGCCGCCAGCTTGTACGCGAAGAGGTTCACGCCTGCGATCTCGGCCGAGAGGTAGAAGTCGCGGATGGACACGAAGGCCCTGCCGTGGCGTGTCCGCATGACGTTTGTCACCATGAGCAGCGACAACGCCGCGATGCTGAAAAGCAGGTAGAACATCCTGCGCTCGTTGTTGAAGGCGAATCCGAGAATGTTCGGCGCGTCGACGCTCAGGCCGCGCGAGCCCCCCGTGGCCGATTCCCAGTGCAGAAAGACGTACTCCAGGATGAGCTGGGCCGCCAGGGTGGCGATGGCCAGGTAGATGCCCTTGAGCCGGAGGGACGGGACGCCGAACACCATGCCCGCCAACGCAGCCGCGAACCCGCCAAGCAGAAGCGCCGCCAGGAATGGCACGCCGTGCATGGTGGCCTGGGCCGCCGCATAGGCGCCAACGCCAAGGAATGCGCCGTGGCCGAGAGATATCTGCCCGCAGACGCCGGTGAGCAGGTTGAGCGACACCGCGCCGATGACCGCGATGCAGATGAGGTTCAGCATGGACACGAAATAGGAGTCGAGCACCCAGGGCGAAAGGAGCAGCGCGGCGACGAACAGGCCCAGGCAGGTCTTCTGGAACCCGCTCTGGAAGACCGCCGCCTCAGCCCGGTAGCTCTCGAAAAACAGTCCGCACTTGCCGCGCATGGGCTACACCCGCTCGATCTCTTCGGTGCCGAAGAGTCCGTAAGGTTTGATCATCAGGATTGCCACCAGGACGACGAAGGCCGCAACCTCGCGGAAGCCGCCCAGGTCGAAGAGATCCTTGGCCAGGCCGTCGCAGATGTTCTCCAGAACTCCGATGATGAGCCCGCCAAGCGCCGCGCCAAGCAGGGAGTCCAGCCCCCCGAGGATGACCGCGGGGAAGACCTTCAACCCCAGCACGCCCAGGTGCGAGTTGATGCCGTTGATGTTGCCGAGGATAACGCCGCCCACCGTGGACACAACGCTCGCGATGCACCAGGACAGGGCGAAGATGCCACGGATGCCGATGCCCATGCTCTGGGCGGCCTGCTGGTCGTGCGCGGTGGCGCGCATGGCGATGCCCATGCGGGAGTACTTGAAGAAGGCGGTGAACACTGCGAACAGCACGCCGGAGAGCGCGAAGGCCGCGATGTACACCGGCGCCACCGGCATGCCCGCGATCATGATGGGCGTTGTGGGCAAGACTTCAGGATAGACCTTTATCTGTGTGCCCCAGATGAGCTGCACCACGCTCTTGAGCACGGAGGACAGGCCGATGGTCACCATGATGACGCAGATGTGCGCCTCGCCGATGAGGGGTCGGAGCGCCAGGCGTTCGATGGCCATGCCCAGCAGCACGGAGAAGGCCAGCGTCATGAGGAACGCCCAGAAAAACGGGATGTGCAGCTGCACCGTGAGCCCGAAGCACACGTACGCGCCCACCATGACCATTTCGCCCTGGGCGAAGTTGACGACCTTGGTGGCCTTGTAGATGACCACGAAGCCAAGGGCCACCAGGCTGTAGATGCTGCCCACCACCAGGCCGTTGATGAATAATTGGAGATAATATTCCACGGCCTACTCGTCCTCCACTGTCTCGATGCGGATGTCGCCGCACATTTCCTGCACGCGGCCGTCCTGGTATTGGATGGCCATGTCCAGGCGCATGGTGCAGGCGTCGGTGTACAGGGCCTCGATGAGAGCTCCGTAGCGTTCGTTGATGGTCCCACGGCGCACCTTGCGGGTCCGGGTCAGCTCGCCGTCGTCGGCGTCCAGTTCCTTGTAAAGCAGGGCGAAACGGCGGATGCGCGTGGCCTCGGGCAGGCTCTTGTTGATTTTCCGGATCTCGTCCTTCACCAGCGCGTAGACTTGGTCCTTGGCAGCCAGGTCCTGGTAGGTGGTGTAGGTGATCATGCGGCCCTCGGCCCAGTGGCCGACGATGTTCATGTCGATGCAGACGATGGCCGTGACGATGTCGCGCGCCTGGCCAAGCACCACGGCCTCACGCAGGAAGGGCGAGAACTTGAGCTTGTTCTCCAGGAACTGTGGCGAGAAGCGCGTGCCGTCCTTCAGGTGCATGACGTCCTTCAGGCGGTCGATGACCACCAGCCGACCGGAGTCGTCGAAGTAGCCTGCGTCGCCCGAGAGCAGCCAGCCGTCCTGGATCGTCTCCGCCGTAGCCTTCTCGTTCTTGTAGTAGCCCAAAAAAACCGCCGGGCTCTTGGACAGGATCTCGCCCTCCTCGGACAGCTTGAGCTCAGTCTCGGGGATGGGCAGGCCAACGGAGTCGAAGTCCACGGCGCCATCGCGATGGATGCACGAGATGCCGGCAATCTCCGTCTGGCCGTATATCTGCTTCAGGTTCACGCCGAGGGCGTGGAAGAAGCGGATGGTGTCCGGCCCCAGGGCCGCGCCGCCGGTGGAGGCCGACCGGATGCGCGAGAAGCCGAGGCGGTCGCGCAGGGCACGGAACAGGCAGCAGTCCGCCACGAAGTTTCCGAGGCTGAGCATCGCGCCGGGCTTGCGGCCGGCAAAGGTCTCGTCCACGTACTTGAGCCCGATGGGCAGAAAGAAGTTGTACAGGAAGCGCTTGAGCGAGGTGGTCTCCAGGATGTCGCCCCGGACCTTGGCCGACAGGCCTTCCCACACGCGCGGCGGAGAGAAGATCAGGTGCGGTCCGATCTCGCGGATGTTGGCCTGGGCGGTGTCCGGCTCCTCCGGGAAGTTCACGCAGAAGCCGAAAAGCAGGCTGGAGGCCACGGCCATCATCTGCTCGCCCATCCAGGCCAGGGGCAGGAACGACACGAACTCGTCGCTCTCGCGCTTGGGGTCCACCTGGCCGAGGTTCGCGGCCATGGAGAGCATGTTGCGGTGCGAAAGCATGGCCAGCTTGGGGCGTCCCGTAGTGCCGGAGGTGGTGGCCACCAGGCAGGGGTCCGTTGGCTTGAGGCGTTCGGTCATGCTGCTGAACTCGGCCACGGAGTCGGTGACGGCCTTGCGTCCCCTCTCGCACACGGCCTCGAAGGAAAGCAGGTCCTCCGCCTCGTAGCCGGTGAGGCCCTTGGGGTCGTGGAAGATGATATGCCTAAGTTGCGGGAGGTCCGGGCGCAGGCTCAGGATCTTGTCCACCTGCTCCTGGTCTTCCGCCACCACCAGCCTGGCCTCGGAAAGTTCGAAGATGTAGCGCACTTCGTCGGCCGTGGAGTCCTGGTAGAGGCCAAGGGCCATGCCGCCAAGAGCCTGGATGGCGATTTCGGCGAAGAGCCACTCGGGGCGGTTGTCGCCGATCAGGATGACCATGTCGCCCTGGCCAAGGCCCAACTCTCGCAGGCCGCAGGCGAATTCCGCCGTGAGGCCGAGGTAGTCGCGCCAGGAATAGGGCTGCCAGACGCCCCACTGCTTTTCGCGCAGGGCGGTCTTGCGTGGGCGCTTACTTGCCTGGGCGAGCAGCAGGGCGGGCAGGGTGGTATCGTAGTTTCTAGCCATGTGACGTGGTTCCTGTGCGCCTAGCGTCCGAAGAAGGTGGCGTCTTCTGTGCCGAGATAGGCGGCCACGACATCCTGGTTGGCGCTGATCTCGTCTGGGCGGCCTTGCGCCAGCACGGAACCGAAGTCGAGCACCACGATCTTGTCCGAGATGTCCATGACCACGCCCATGTCGTGTTCGATAAGCAGCACCGTGGCGCCCCATTCCTCGCAGATGTCGAGAATGTAGCGGGCCATGTCCTCGGTTTCCTCAAGGTTCATGCCGGCCATGGGTTCGTCCAGCAGAATGAGCTTGGGCTCGGCGGCGAGTGCCCGGCCCAGCTCGACGCGCTTCTGCACGCCGTAGGGCAGGTGGCCTGCGGCCTGATGCCGGTAGGGCGAGAGCCCCAGGAAGTCGATGACGTCTTCCACCCGGCGGCGGTGCTCGGCCTCGTCGTTCATGGCGCGACCAAAGTAGGCGATGCTTGAGAGGATGCCGTAGCGGATGAGGTGGTGGCGGCCCACCATGAGGTTGTCCAGCACGGACAGCCCCTTGAACAGGGCGATGTTCTGGAAGGTGCGCGAGAGCCCCATGCCTGTGCGCTTGTGCGCGGGCACGGCCAGCAGGTTCTTGCCATCCAGGTAGATTTCGCCGCAGTCTGGCGTGTAGCGGCCGCTGATGCAGTTCAAGATGCTTGTCTTGCCCGCGCCGTTTGGCCCGATGAGCGAGACGATGCGGCCTTTTTCGACTGAAAAGGCGACATCGGTAAGGGCCGCGATGCCCTTGAACGTCAGGGTGACGCCTTTAACTTCAAGGAGCGGTGTGGTTAAGGCCATCACTGCCACTCGTGGCTGAAGTCGGCAGGGCCCATGACCTTGTAACCGCGATCCTCCAGGGCCTTGGCGATGGGGGCGGCGTTGTCAGTGGCCACGCGGATGACCACGATGCGCTTGCCGTCATGATAGAAGGTGGCGGTGGAGATGATGGAGATGCCCATGCCCGCGATGATGCCGGAAGCCTCGTGCAGCACGCCGGTGCGGTCCTGGGCTTCGAAAGTGATGCGCACTCCGCCCTGGCGGTGGCCCATCTCCTCGATCAGGACATCGAGCATGACGCTTCTGTTGATGTAGCCGATGAGCTCCCCGGCCTTGTCCACGACAGCGAGCCCGGCAAGGTTGCCCGCGAACATCATGTCGGCGGCGGCCTCTATTTCCGTGTCCGGGCCGATGGTCTTGATGTCCTTGCGAATGATCTTGTCGACGGTGAGCCGGGTCATGAGGTATTTGACCTCATGCTTTTCAAGGGATGTCATGATGCTCGGAAGCGAGGCCGAGAGGTCCTCCGGGCGTACATAGCCCAGAAGCTTGCCTCCATCTACCACCAACAGCATGCCGAGTTTGCTCTGCTCAAGGAGTTTTTGAGCCTCCATGACGGATGTTTTGGGCGTCACGGTGACGAAGTTGCGAAGCATTTTCAGGCCGACGTACATGGCCCCTCCTTGGCGTTGCCATTGGCTTGGCAGCAATTCATAATCCACAAAGTAAAAAACCAGAAAGCCCTGCCGAGTCAAGAAGAAAATGGAGTGAGCGCCCGCCTTGACCATATTGGGTGCTGCAAAAATGAGAGTTTCAGTCCTTGCCTAGCACGACTCGTTCGCATATCTCTGCCCCCTCTAAGGCACGGCATTTGCTAAGGCTTCTCAGGATCGGTGAATAATGACGGAAAACGAACTTTCGAAACTGAAGATTGACAAGTCCTCCTGGCGTGGTGGCGCGAAACGCACCACGGGCCGGGCCTTGCGCATTGTCTTGGTCCTTGGGGCCGTGGTCGTGTGCGTTATGGCTGTGCGGAATTTCTTTCCTTCCTCCTTGGAAGTCGAGACCACCGCGGTGAGCCAGGTCTATCCATCCCAGGGCATAACGCTGCTCAACTCAAGCGGTTATGTCACCGCTCAGCGTAAGGCTTCGGTGGCCTCCAAAACCACCGCGCGGCTCATCTGGCTTGGGGTTGAGGAAGGCAGCCGTGTACGGCAGGGCGAGGTCATCGCCAAGCTCGAACATGATGACGTGCTTGCGGCCCGAGATCAGGCCAGCGCCACCTTCAAGGCCAGCAAGGCCGAGATCGAGCGTGCCCAGTCCGAATTGACCGACGCTACCCGGAACCTGGACCGCATGAAGACGCTTCTGGACCAGAAGATCATCGCCCAGGCCGATTTCGACACCGCGCTTGCCCGTTTTCAGAAGGCGCAGGCAGGCATGGAGGCCGCGCGCTGGAACGCAGGCTCGTCGCAGGCGGCCTTGCGCGGCTCGAGCGCGAGCCTTGGCTACACCCAGCTTGAGGCGCCCTTCGACGGCGTGGTGCTGACCAAGAACGCCGACGTGGGCGACATCGTCACTCCGCTTGGCGCCGCGGCCAACGCCAAGGCCAGCGTTGTCACCATCGCCGACATGCTCTCGCTTCTTGTCGAGACAGACGTTTCCGAATCAAACGTCGCCAAGGTAAAGCCTGGCGCGCCCTGCGAGATTCAGCTCGACGCCCTGCCAGGCGAACGCTTTCCCGCCAGCGTGCACATGATCGTGCCCACGGCGGACCGCACCAAGGCCTCGGTGTTGGTCAAGGTCAAGTTCCAGGCGCTCGACCCGCGCATCCTGCCCGAGATGAGCGCCAAGGTCGCATTCCTGTCCCGCGAGCTGGCCGAGGCCGAGCGCGGCCCGCGTCTGGCCGTGCCAGCCGCCGCCGTGGTGGAGCGCGATGGCCGCAAGGTCGTCTTTCAGGTAGAGGGCGGCGTTGCCAAGGCTGTCTCCGTTGAGACCGGCGGAGCCATCGGTGATTTTCTGGAGCTCTCCTCCGGCCCCAAGGCCGGGGACCGCGTGGTCTTGAACCCTCCTGCGGCTCTCAAGTCCGGGGCCGGGGTCGCGGCCAAGAAATGACCGGGCAAGACGCTCCTGGCGGCTCCGGCCCGGCCATCGACATTCGTTCGGTGTGCAAGTCCTACACGCGCGGGCAGCAGACCGTGCCTGTGCTGCAGAACGTCAGTTTCCACATCGCAAAGGGCGAGTTCGTCGCGCTGATGGGGCCCTCGGGCTCGGGCAAAAGCACGCTTTTGAACCTTATAGCGGGCATCGACCGGGTGGACTCGGGCTCCATCTTCGTCAGCGGAGCGGACATAACCACCTTGAGCGAGAGCGAGCTGGCCCGCTGGCGCAGCCGCAGCGTCGGCTTCATCTTTCAGTTCTACAACCTGATTCCGGTTCTGACGGCCCTGGAGAATGTCGAGCTTCCGCTGCTGCTCACGCCGCTCTCGGCCCGTGAGCGCCGGAAGCACGCCGAGGCCGCGCTTGCCTTGGTGGGCCTTGCCGACCGCATGGACCACAAGCCCTCGGAGCTCTCCGGCGGCCAGCAGCAGCGCACCGCCATAGCCCGGGCCATTGTCACCGACCCGGACATCCTGGTGGCCGACGAGCCCACCGGCGACCTGGACCGCGTCTCCGCCGGAGAGATTCTGGACCTCATGGCGGGCTTGAGCGAAAGCCTCAACAAGACGATTGTCATGGTCACCCACGATCCAAGGGCGGCGCAGCGCGCCCACCTTGTGCGCAGTCTGGAGAAGGGCCTGCTCATTGACGCTGGCAACGGCGCTGAAGGCGGCAACGGCAATGCTGACGCTCCGCTTCATTCTTAAGAATCTCTCGCGCCACAAGCTGCGAAATTGCCTGACCATCGTGGGCATCGCGGTGTCGGTGCTTTCCTTCGGCCTGCTCCGGACCACCGTTGACGCCTGGTACGCCGGGGTCGAGGCCAGCTCGGCCACGCGGCTTGTCACGCGAAACTCCATCTCGCTCATATTCTCGTTGCCTGTATCCTACGAGGAACGCATCCGCGCCGTGGACGGCGTGACCATCGTCTCGCGCGGGAACTGGTTCGGCGGGGAATACATCGACGAAAAGAACTTCTTCCCCAATTTTGCCGTGGACGCCCGCACCTACCTGGAACTCTATCCGGAGATTCAGCTCAGCGAGGACCAGAAGGCTGCCTTCCTGCGCGACCGCAAGGGGTGCATCATCGGGGACAAGCTGGCCAAGCGTTTTGGCTGGAAGCTCGGTGATCCCGTGACCCTCAAGGGCACCATCTTCCCCGGGAACTGGGGGATGACAGTTCGCGGCATCTACACCGGGCGAGACAAGGGCACCGACGAAACGCAGCTTTTGTTCCACTGGGATTACCTGAACGAGACGCTCAAGAAGACCTCGCCGAACCGGGCAGACCAGGCCGGCTTTTACATGATCGGCGTCAGCAGCGCCGATCTGGCGGCGTCGACCGCCCTCGCCATCGACAACCGCTTCAAGAATTCCCTGGCCGAGACGCTCACCGAGACCGAGAAGGCCTTCCAGATGAGCTTCGTGGCCATGAGCGGCGCCATCGTCGCGGCGATACGCATCGTGTCCCTGCTCGTCATCGTCATCATCATGGCCGTGGCCGCAAACACCATGGCCATGAGCGCGCGCGAGCGCATGGGCGAATTCGCGGCTTTGAAGGTCCTGGGCTTTGGCGGCGGCTATCTTGCGCTGCTTATCCTGGGCGAGTCCCTCACCATCGCCACGCTTGGCAGCGCGCTTGGCTGCGCCATGACATTCCCCGCCGCGCACGCCTTTGGCCAGGCCGTGAGCCAGTTTTTTCCGGTGTTCCAGGTGTCGGGCCTGACCGTAACCCTGCAGGGCGGGGCGGCGCTCGTCGTGGGGCTTGTGGCGGGCATCGTCCCGGCCTTGCGGGCGCAAAGCGTCGGCATCGCCGAGGCCCTGCGGAGGATCGCCTGATGGCTCTGCTTGTGTCCTACAGCTTGCGCAACCTGTTGGCCCGTCGCATGACCACGGTCTTGACCGCCGGCGGCATGGCCCTGGTGGTTTTCGTGTTCGCGGCGGCGCTGATGCTCGCTGAGGGGCTGCGCTCGACGCTGGTGCAGACCGGAACGCCAGGCAACGCGCTGGTGTTGCGCAAGGGGTCGAAGTCGGAGATCGAGAGCGTCGTGGAGCGTGGCGTTGCCTCGCTGGTCGAGACTCGCTCGGAGATCGCACGCGACGCAGACGGCTCCGCGCTTGCAGCGAGCGAGGTCGTGGTGCTCATCAACCTGGCCAAGAGAGGCACTGGCGAGGCTTCCAACGTGATGTTGCGCGGCATCGGGCAGAAGTCCCTGGCGCTCCGGCCCCAGGTGCGGCTGGTGTCCGGCCGCATGCCACGTTTCGGATCGTCAGAGATCGTTGCGGGTGAAGGGGTGGCTCGGCGGTTCAAAGGCGCAGGCCTGGGCGAAAAGCTCCGGTTCGGTATGCGCGAGTGGACGGTCGTGGGCATCTTCGACGCTGGCGCGACCGGCTTCAACTCCGAGATATGGGGCGACGTGGACCAGTTCATGAACGCCTTCCGGCGCAACGCGTACACGCTGTTGCTGGTGCGTCTGGTCAGCGAGGACTCGCTCGGGGCATTCCGCAACGGGGTGGAGGCTGATCCGCGGCTGAAGCTCGACGTCAAGGCGGAGGCGGTGTTCTATGCCGAGCAGTCAGAGATGATGGCGAAGTTCTTGAAGATTCTTGGCGTGTCGCTGACGGCCATCTTTTCCATCGGCGCCATGATCGGGGCCATGATCACCATGCACGCGGCCGTGGCCGGGCGCGTGGGGGAGATCGGCACGCTCCGGGCCTTGGGATTCCCGCGGCGGTCCATCCTCACAGCTTTCGTGCTCGAGGCGCTGTTTCTTGGGCTTCTAGGTGGGGCGGTGGGGCTCTTGGCGGCCTCTGGCCTGCAATTGTTCACCATATCCACCATGAACTTTCAGACCTTCTCGGAGCTGGCCTTCGGCTTTTCGCTCACGCCGGGCATTGTGATTCTATCCCTGGCCTTTGGCACGGGCATGGGACTTCTGGGCGGACTCATTCCCGCCCTGCGCGCGGCACGCATCAAGATCGTGGACGCCCTGCGGGCGGTGTGAGGGGGAGTCTGGCCTGATCTGGCTAGCGCAGCACGCCTCGCCCGGAGCGCACTTGCAGCTCCTGCAGGATAAGGCGCTCGTACTCGGGATGGACCTGCTCCTCAGACACCGGCTCGCCAGAGTTCAGGAGCTTCAGCAGGTGCTGTGTCTCTTCCCAGAAGTCGAGCAGTTCATCGTCACCAAGGGACTTGATCTGCTCTTCAAGGGTGAGAATGTCGTCGGCGTTGGCAAATTGACCCATGCAATAAGGTTCCTTGGGGTAAAGTATTTCGTGCATCTGTTCGATGTGAACGAGGCATGAATAGCCGTTTCCCTCCCGCCCGTCAAACCTGGGAAGTGGCGAACAACTTACATGAAGTTGATGAATTGCCATTGACAATTTTTAAGGATGTTGCAAAGTAATCATTAGGACGATGAAAAGTTTGGAGCTTTGGTTATCGCCCCTCTGATAGCTCGGCGGACAACAAGGAGCCGGAAATGGAAGAAAACGTAAGACGCCAGGATGACGCTCTTATTCAGCTCGTAACCTTCAGTATTGGGGATGAGGAATTCGGTGTTGATATCCTCAAGGTGCAGGAGATCATCCGCACCATGGAGATCACCCGCGTGCCCCGCGCCCCTGAGTTCGTCGAGGGCGTGATCAACCTTCGCGGCAAGGTCATACCCATCATCGACCTGCGCCGCAGGTTCAAGCTGGCTGACCGCGCGCACGACAAGCACACACGCATTATCGTCATTGAGATCAGCAGCATGGTCGTCGGCTTCGTTGTCGACTCCGTGTCCGAGGTGTTGCGAATTCCCGCCAATACGGTGGAGCCGCCTCCGCCAGTTGTGTCCGGCCTCGATTCCGAGTACATCAGCGGCGTCGGGAAGCTTGAAGACCGTCTGCTCATCCTGCTGGATCTGAACAAGCTCCTTAGCAACGAAGAGCACGCGGCTCTGGGCTCTGCAGTCTAGACGGTCTGCCTCATGTAGGCTTATTGGCCGCCTTTTCGCTCACCCGGCGAAGAGGCGGCTTTTCAATTCTCAACCGCATGACGCGACGCCATGATTTGTGGCGCCGCGCGCTGGAGTTTTTGCCGTGCAGTTTCCGCAGGAGTTGAGTGAATTCTTCAAGGGCCGTGGCGGCGCCTTGCGTGTCTTCAAGAGCGGCCCCGGTACCCAGGCCTTGCTGGCTCACGCCCTGCGCGCTGCCGGGCAGGAGGTCGTCCTCGTGGCCGCCGGGGCGCGCGAGTTTCGCGAACTTGAGGGTCTTCTCTCCCTCTTCTTCGGGCAACAGGACGAGACCCTTCCGGCCTGGGAACGAGCCTTCCTGACCCTGCCGCAGCATCTGCCGCGAAAGCCGACGGCCGAAGATTGGGCCGGACGCTGGTCAGCCCTGCATGGCCTCTGTTTCGGCCGCAAGCCGCGCATTGTGCTGCTGACCGTGGACAACCTGCTTCCCCGCTGGCCAGCACTTGATGTGGTCGAGAAGAGCAACCTCACCCTGACCAGGGGGGAAGAGCTTTCGCCCGAGATGCTCCTTGAGCAGGCCGTCACCTGGGGCTATGTGCGCCGCCCGGTGGTCACGGCGGTGGGCGAGATCGCCGTGCGCGGCGACATCGTCGACATCTTCGCCGCCGGTTACCATCTTCCGCTGCGCCTGGAATTTTTTGGCGACACCCTGGACGAGATACGCCTGTTTGACCCCGCCACCCAGCGCTCGCGTATGGATTTGAAGGAAATGACGCTGTTGCCGGTTTCGCCTGGAGTCCTTGATGCGCACTCCCTGGGCCAGGCCTTGGAGCATGTGCGCCGCTTGCGCGTGAGCGGCGAGATGTCACTTGCGCTTGAGCAGGAGCTTGGCGACCGCCTGGAGCGCTCTGACACCTTCCTCTGGCCGGGCCTGTTCTACCCGGAGGCCGCCGCCCTTGACGCCTTTCTGCCGCAGGACGCCGTATTCCTGCTGGGGTCGGCGCCAGAGCTGCGGAACCGCCTGTCCGACCAGTACGCCGGCTGGAGGTCGTTTCTGGAGCGCGAAGCAGTTGAGAGCGGCTGGCGCTGGCCGCTGCACGCCCTGTGCTGGCCGGAGGAGTCTGCCCGCAAGACCTGGCAGGGGCAACGCCAAGTGGTCTTTGAAGATCTCGTCATGGGCCAGGAAAAGCACGGCGTGGACCTGCCGGAGAAAAGCTACCAGAGCTTTCAGGACCTCTTTTGGCGGCCCGACAGCGCGCGTCGCCCCTGGACCGCCCTGACCACGGCCCTGAAGGAGTGGAGCGCCTCGAACTCGCAGGTGATTTTGAGCTTCCACACGGAGCGCTCGCGCCGCAAGTTTCTTGGCCTGGCCGAGCAGGAAGGGCTCAAGATCGGCACGGAGTTCGCGCCGGGCAAGCGCGGCGTCGCTGCGCTGCTTTCGCCGCTCAAGGCGGGCATGGAGTTGTCCTTCTGTGACCTGTCCATCCTGCCGGAGAACATCCTCCAGCCCGAGGCTGCGCCCCAGGTCCGCGCCGACCGCAAAAAGGCCTTCGAGGGGCTGTCGCGGCATGACGACCTGGGCGTGGACGACCTGCTGGTGCACCGCGAATACGGCGTGTCGCGCTTTGGCGGCCTGCACCACCTGAAGGTCGGCGACGTGGCCAACGATTATCTGCTGCTGTTCTTCGACGGCGAGGACAAGCTGTACCTGCCCGTGGACCGGATGAATCTTGTTCAGCGCTTCAAAGGGCCGGAGGGCCTGGACCCCAGGCTGGACCGCCTGGGCGGCAGCCAGTGGGCCAAGAGTACCGAGCGGGCGCGTAAGGCCATCGAGAAGATCGCCCAGGATCTGGTGGAGATGTACGCCTTCCGCCGTGTGGCCAAGGGCTATTCCTATGGCGCGCCGGATGAGATGTACCGCGAGTTCGAGGCCACCTTCGGCTTCGAGGAGACCCCGGACCAGGCCAAGGCCATCGAGGACGTGTTCGTGGACATGGCTGGCAGCGAGCCCATGGACCGCCTGGTCTGCGGCGACGTGGGCTTCGGCAAGACCGAGGTCGCCCTGCGCGCCGCCTTCCGCGCCGTCAGTGATGGTCGCCAGGTGGCCCTGCTGTGCCCGACCACGGTCTTGGCCGAGCAACATTACCAGACCTTCACCCGGCGCATGGAGGGCTTCCCCGTGCGTGTGGCCATGCTCAGCCGTTTCGTGCCCGCAAACCGTCAAAAACTTGTGGTGCAGGCCGCCGCACGTGGCGAGGTGGACATTCTGATCGGCACGCACCGCCTCATCTCAAAGGACGTGGACCTGCCGAACCTGGGCCTGCTGATTCTGGACGAGGAGCAGCGCTTTGGCGTCAAGCACAAGGAAAAGCTCAAGCTTTTGCGCAAGAATATCGATGTGTTGACACTCACAGCCACGCCTATCCCGCGCACCTTGCAGCTTTCGCTCTCAGGCTTGCGCGGCCTGTCGGTCATCGAGACCCCGCCGGAGGACCGCAAACCGGTTGAGACCGCGCTGGTTGAACGCGACGATACGCTGCTTGGCAATGTCCTGGCTCGGGAGCTGGAGCGCGGCGGCCAGGTGTTCTGGGTCTACAACCGGGTGGAGGGGCTGGAGCAGGTTGCCGAGTACGTGCGCAAGCTCGCGCCCGGCGCCCGCGTGGGCATGGCCCACGGCCAGATGAACGAGCGCGCGCTGGAAGAGGCCATGCACGGCTTCTGGCACAAGGAGCTGGACGTGCTGGTGTGCACGGCCATCGTCGAGTCGGGCCTGGATTTCCCCAACGCCAACACGCTCATCGTGGACCAGGCGCAGATGTTCGGCCTTGGACAGCTCTATCAGCTTCGCGGTCGCGTCGGCCGCAGCGACCGTCAGGCCTATGCTTATTTTGTGGTGCCGAGCCTGGACCGCCTCCCGGAGATCAGCAAGCGCCGCCTGCGCATCATTCTGGAGCTGGACTACCTTGGGGCAGGCTTCCAGGTGGCCATGGAGGACCTGCGCCTGCGTGGCGCCGGGAACATTCTTGGCGAGGTGCAGTCAGGCCAGATCGCCCGAGTGGGACTTGACCTGTTCCTTGAGATGCTGGAGGAGGAGGTGCGGCGCCTCCGCGGCGGACCAATGACCCAGGAGACCAGCCCGGAGCTCCAGTTCGTGTTCGAGGCGCACCTGCCATCGGACTACGTCACCGACGCCAAGGAGCGGCTGCGCTACTACAAGGCTTTGTCCAGCGCGCGCAGCCAGCAGCTGCTCATGGAACTGGCGGCGGAGATGCGAGACCGGTTCGGCCCCATGCCCGAGGAGGCCAAGAACTTCCTGGGCGTGCTGGAGGCAAAGTCCGTGCTGGCGCGGCTGCAGGTGCTCCGGGCAGAGCTTTCGACCACGCGGGCTGTGCTGCACTGGGGACAGGAGACCGGAGCAGTGTCCCCGGAGGCGCTGGTGTCGTGGGTTGGGCAGCCCACTCGCCAGGCCCGCCTGCTGCCGCCCTCCAAGATCGAGCTGCGCTACCCCGCGGGTCTGGACGTTGGCGGCGGGTTGGAGTACTTGCGCACGGAACTGGAGACGCTTTCAACCGGCGGCGCGAGCACGTCGGACAAGGCCGGTGCCTGATGCGAAAATTCCTCGGCGCGCATGCCGCGCTGCTTCTGATGCTGCTCACTGCGCTCATGGCCGGCTGCAGCGGCAAGTCCCAGGATGATGTGGGAGTTGTGGCCAAGGTCAATGGCCGCCCCATCCCTCTTGAGATGCTTGAATATCAGTATGACCTGCTTCATTTTGACGCATTCTCCGGCTCTCTGCCCACAGTCGGCGCGCTCCGCGAGGCGTACGGCAAGATTCTTGGCGGGCTCATCGCGCTTGAGCTGGTGAGCCAGGAGCTAGAGAAACGCGGCCAGGAGGTCAGCGACGCCGAACTGGCCGAGGCTGAGGCCAAGGTTCGGGCCGATTATCCTGACGACGCCTTTGACAAGATGCTGGCCGAGGAGTTCATCGACTTGCCCATGTGGCGCAAGCATCTGCGCTACGCCTGCGGTGCTGAGAAGTTCCAGCGGCTGGTGCTTCGGCCCCAAATCCACCTCGACTACCGCGAGATCGAAGCCTACTACAATGCGCACATCGCCGCCTTCCGACTGCCGGAACGGGTGCGGCTGGTAGTCGTCTATGGCCCTGGGCGGGATACTGTGGAAAAGGCCCTGTCGCGCTATCTGCAACAGAAGGACATCAAGGCTGTGAGCGAGGCTTTTGCCGGCATACAGGCGCGCGAAGTCACTGTCGCCAAGGATGTACTGAGCCCGGCCTGGACCGAGGCGCTGCAGAGCATTCAACCCGGGAAGACTGCTGTGGTCGCCGGGGGACGTGGCGTGTTCGAGGGGCTATTGTTGCTTGAGCGTCTCCCTGCCGAGACCCTGGACATTGCGCAGGCCTATTCGCAGGTTGAAGCCGCCCTGGTTGAGGAACGGCTCCAGCAAGCATTCGACGCCTGGCTGATCAAGGCCTTGGACGCCTCGACAGTCCTCGTCAGCCAGCGCCTTTTGCACAAGAGTGAGGACGAGGACCTCCCGCCAGAGGCGCCTCCAGCAGAAGCCCAGCCCGCCGATCAAAGCGGAGGGCAGCAAGGGGGACAGCCGGGCGTTGCCAGCGGCAACGAGACCGGGTAGGGTCCCTGGTTGAAGTGACTCCGCCGTTGTGACGGATGCTTTCATTCTGCATGATACTGTTTTGAGGAGTGATATGTTCGCACCCCGGTCCCCCAAGAACCGCTTTGAGTCCGGTCTGTTTGCTTTTGCGTCGGCCATTTTGCTGCTGATGGCTTTTGTCGGCGTCGCTCAGGCCGAGGATACCGTTGTGGATGGCATCGTGGCCACCGTCAACGGCAAGATCATCACCCGCTACGACCTTGAAGGGCAAATGCGCCCGGTCTATGAGCAGATTCGCGGCCGAGTGCTTTCACCCGAGGAACAGCGCCAGGTTCAGTCATTGCGCCGCCAGTCTTTGGATCGCATGATAGACGACCTGCTTATTCAGGATGATGCCGAGCGCTACAAGCTTAAAATCACAGACGCTGAAGTGGTTGAACAGACCAAGCAGTTTCGCGAAAAACGCAAACTCAGTGAAGAGGACTTCAAGAAGCAGCTCGATAAGCAGCATATGAGCCTTGAGGAATTCTACAAGAATATGCGTCGTGACCTGATCAAGCACAGGCTTATCGGCGGTGTTGTCACTTCAAAGGTCGTGGTCACCGATACCGAAGTGGAGCAGGAGTACAACGCGCGCAAGTCTGAGTTTTCCCAGGACAGTTCCGTTCAGCTTGCGTTGATCCTGCTGCCGGCATCGATGAACGCGCAGAACCTGAAGGCTGACATAGAGGCTGGAAAGATGACCTTTGCCGAAGCTGCGGAAAAGTATTCGACTGGTCCCGGGGCCAAGCAGGGGGGCGATATCGGCTTCATTGCCTGGAAGGACATGGCGCCGGAATGGAGTGAGGCGCTTAGGGGGCTCAAGCCTGGGCAGATTGCGGCGCCTGTGCGCATTCAAGACTTCGACGGGCTGCTGCAGGTCGTCAAGGTGAACGAAGGCGAGGAGCTTCCTCTGGATGCAGTGCGCGAGCAGATTTACAATTCCCTTCACGAGGGCAAATTCGAGAAAGTATTCAAGGAATATATGGAGAGGCTGCGGGGAAAAGCCGTCATCGAATATAGGAACTTGTAGCCCAGTTCGGCGTATATGCGGGGCAATGCCATGAATTTATTGGAAGTTGGAGAACTCCTTCGCAGGGAGCGCGAAAGGTGCGGAATAACCATCCGTGATGTGATGGAGGCGACGAAGATAAGCCGCCGCAACCTGACGGCTCTTGAAGAGGGACAGGTCAAGTCCTTGCCGCACCCCGTGTACCTCAAAGGCTACGTGCGCAATATCGCCAAGATGGTCGGCCTTGATGCCGACGCCCTGGCACAGGTGGTAGACCAGCAGTTCGATTCCGAGCTGTCGACGTATCTGCCCCAGGCCCCGATTGCTCCCCCGGCAACGGGAGCCTCGTCTTCAACGAGCGTCTCTCCCGGTTCAATTGAAAATGCAAAACCTGCGGTGACCATGACGGAGCAGGTCCCCTCAAGGCCGAGCGTCGCGCCGGAGCCGGAGGCCAGGCAGCGCTTTACTCCCGAGCCGCTGACCCCGCCCAAGCCGAACAAGGCTGGGACCTTGCGCTCCATCGCTGTGCTCATACTGCTGATCGGCGTCTTGATCGGTCTGCTCGTGCAGTACCAGCGCATGCAGGTGGAAACGCCCCAGGCTCCGCCTGAGCCGCCAGCAGCGGCCATCAATGCGACCATCCCCGACAATGCATCCATCGCCCTGGATAACGCCTCGGCGAATGCTTCGCTGCCCGACACGTCCAGCGCGGAGACTGCAGCAACGCCTGCTGCGCCAGAACCCTCGGCCAGCGCGACTCCTGCCGCCCCTGTTGCCCCTGCCCCGACTTCTGTCAACGTTCCGACCGCTTCCATCGAGGTGTCGCGCAGTGCGCCGGTGGTCGAAATGCGTACGCCGGGCATGCAGCAGTTGACCATCACGGCCAAGGCCGACGAGGTCTGCTGGATTCAGGTCAACGACGGACAGCAGGCCAAGAGTTTCACCCTGCGCAATGGGGAAACCCGTCAGGTGGAGTTTTCCCGCCGTCTGAGCGTTCGCCTGGGCAACGCCGGGGGCGTGAGCTTCCGCCTGAACGACAAGGACTACCCGTACGAGGGCAAACGCGGCAGCATCGAAACCGTGGAGTTCGGCGCGCGCTAACCCGCCGCCTGGGGAGCGGACGTGGAGTTCACCGAAAAGGCCCTTGTGCTCAAGGTGGGCCGGTTTCGGGAGGCGGACATCTGGCTCCGACTCTTTTTCGCGGGCCGTGGCATGGTCACGGCCTTCGCCTTTGGGGGCAGCCGAAGCACAAGGCGTTTTTGCGGCTGCCTTGACCAGCTGGTGCTCGGAACGTTCCGGGTGGGCAGCAACCGGCGCGGCACCTACAAGGTTCTTGAGGAAGGCACGCTGCTGCACGCGTTTCCTGGCTTGCGCTCCGATCCGCGAAAACTGGGGCTGGTGGCTCATTGCCTCAAGTTCGTCGAGGCGGTACAGGTCGGTTCCCAGGGCGCGCAGGCGGTTTTCGACCTTTTGCTTGAGACCCTGGGCACCCTGGAGAAGAGCGAGGTCGGCGCGGAGCTTTTGCCGCTCTTGTTCAAGGCCAAACTGACCTTTGAGCAGGGGCTGAAGCCGGACTTGACCTTGTGTGTGCGGTGCGGGCGTCCGGCCTGGGATCATGCGGGTGCCGACCATGAGCCGACGCAATATGCCTGCGCGAGCTCGAATCTCGGATTTTCTGTGGAGCGCGGCGGCGTGGTCTGCACCAGTTGCTGCGATTTGAGCTTTGACGCACAGGATGAGCCCTTCTCCATCGGAGCCGTGCGCACCCTGGAATGGATCGGCGAGAGCAGGCCCGCGGACTGGCCGAGGTTGACCCTTGCGCCGGAGATGCGCCGCCAGCTCGGCCGCGTGGTGGATCGCTTCGTCGCCTATCACTTGGGTCTTCGCTGGGAAAATGGAATGTATCGTAAAATCTAGTTTCTCTGGAGAGATAAATGCACTTTCAAGACGTTATCCAAACCTTGCAGCGCTTCTGGACGGACCGGGGCTGCGTGCTGGTCCAGCCCTTCGACATCGAGTGCGGGGCTGGAACCTTCAACCCCTCCACTTTTTTCCGCGTCATCGGGCCGGAACCGTGGAACGTCTGCTACGTCGAGCCTTCTCGCCGCCCGACCGACGGCCGCTACGGCGAGAATCCCAACCGCCTGCAACACTACTACCAGTTCCAGGTCATTCTGAAGCCCTCGCCGGACAACGTGCAGGAACTCTATCTTGAGAGCCTGCGCGCGCTGGGCGTGGACCCTGCGGCCCACGACATCCGCTTCGTGGAGGACGACTGGGAGTCGCCCACCCTGGGCGCGTGGGGCCTGGGCTGGGAAGTCTGGCTCAACGGCATGGAGGTGACGCAGTTCACCTACTTCCAGCAGGTCGGCGGCATCGACCTGTTCCCCACCAGCGTGGAGATCACCTACGGCCTTGAGCGCATCTCCATGTATCTGCAGGAAAAGGAATCCGTGTACGACCTCAAGTGGAACGACACGGTGACCTACGGGCATGTGTATCACCAGAACGAGGTTGAGCAGTCGAAGTACAACTTCGAGCTTTCAGACGCCGCCATGCTGCTCGATATGTTCAACAAGTTCGAAGGCGAGTGCAAACGCCTGATCGACGCGGGAGTGCCCTGGCCCGCCTATGACTACTGCCTCAAGTGCTCGCACACCTTCAACCTGCTGGACGCGCGCGGGGCCATCTCCATCACCGAACGCACGGGGTACATCGGTCGGGTAAGGAATTTGGCCTCGGCCATCGCCGCCCTGTACGCCGCCCAGCGCGAAGCCATGGGCCATCCCATGCTCGCCGAAAAATAGCCAGCCAAGCAAGCCGGAGCGCCACAATATGTCTGAATTCATTCTTGAGATCGGAACCGAGGAGATGCCCGCGCGGTTTGTGCCGCGCCTGGGCGAGGAACTTGTTGAATTGTTCGAGCGCCTGCTTGCCGAGGCGCGCATCGACCATGCCGGAGTTCGCGCTTTCGCCACCCCGCGCAGGCTCGTGGCGCACGTCTCCGGCCTTGCACCCTCACAGCGCCTGGAGGAGGAGATCGTCTCCGGGCCGCCGGTGAAGATCGCCTATGCCGACGGCAAGCTGACCAAGGCCGGCGAGGGCTTCGCCAAGACCCAGGGCGTGGACGAGGCCGATCTGTTCATACAGCAGACGCCCAAGGGCGAGTATCTGGCTGCCAAGAAAAAAGTCGGCGGCGGGCGCACCCAGGACATTCTGCCCGCGCTCTGCCTCACGGCTTTCAAGGGCCTCTCCTTCCCCAAGCGCATGAAGTGGGGCAGCCTCGATTTCCTGTTCGGCCGCCCGTTGCGCTGGGTGCTGGCACTTCTCGACGCCGACGTTGTACCCATCGAGATCGCCGGGCTGACCTCCGGGCGCATCACCCACGGCCACCGCGTGCTCGGCCCCGGCCCGTGGACCGTGGACGCTGCGGCGGATTATTTCGACATCATCCGCGACAAGTGCAACGTGGTGCTCGACGCCCGTGAGCGCCTGGAACTGGTTCGCGCCGAGGGTGACCGCCTTGCTACCAGCCTGGGCGGAACCGTGGTCTGGGACGACGGCCTGCTGCTTGAGGTGGCGAACCTCGTTGAGTTCCCCAGGCCCATTCTGGGCGAGTTCGCGCGCCTCTACCTGGAACTGCCCGCCCAGGTGCTGCTGACCAGCATGCAGAGCCACCAGAAGAGCTTCGGCATCCGCGGTGCTGACGGCAACCTGCTGCCCTATTTCTTGACCACGCTGAACATCGAGCCTCTCGACATGGCTCTGGTCAAGAAGGGCTGGGAGCGCGTGCTGAAGGCCCGCCTGGAAGACGCCCGCTTCTTCTGGGAGGCTGACCTTGCCGCCAGCCAGGACAAGTGGCTCGCCAAGCTCGACAGCGTGGTCTTCCTTGGTCCGCTGGGCAGCATGGGCGACAAGTCGCGCCGTTTGGAGAAGCTCTGCGCCCGCCTGGCCGAGGCCTGTGCCCTGCCCGTGGCCGACATGTCCCGCGCCGGACGCCTGGCCAAGGCCGACCTCATGAGCGAGATGGTCTACGAGTTCGACAGCCTGCAGGGAGTCCTGGGCGGCATCTACGCCCGCAAGAAGGGCGAGAGCGAGCTGACGGCCCAGGCCATCGCAGAGCAGTACCTGCCCGCAGGACCGGACTCTCCCGTGCCCGCCACCCTCGCCGGGGCGCTGCTCGCCATTGCCGACAAGGCCGATACCATGGCCGGGTGCTTCGGCCTGGGCATGATCCCCACTGGCGCCGCCGATCCCTATGCGCTGCGACGCGCGGCGCTCGGCATCAGCCGTATCGTCATGGAGCACGGGTTGCGCCTGAAGCTCGATGAACTGCTTGGCTGGGCCCAAGCCGGGTACGAGAACGTGAAGTGGAAGCTCCCTCCATCTGAGGCGAAGTCCAAAATGCTGGAATTCTTCGGTTTGCGCCTGCGCGCGCTCTTTGCGAGCGGCGAGGCCGACAGCCGCGTGGCCGACGCCGCCCTCGGCGCTGGCTTCGATGACATCCGCACCCTGAAGATGCGTTTCGACGCGCTGACCACCTTCAGTCGCCAGCCGGACTTCGAGCAGGCTGTGCTGACCTTCAAGCGCGCCGCCAACATCATCCGCAAGCAGGGAGCGGAGGCCGGGGCCGCGCTCTCCGCCAATGTAGACGTGGCGCGCCTGGAAATGGACCAGGAGCGCGTGCTGGCCGAGAGTCTGAGCGTCAGCGCCGGACGCTTTGAGGAGCTCTGGGCTGCGGACGACTTCGCCGGACTTTTCGCCATGCTGGGCGAGCTCCGGCCAGCCGTGGACGCCTTCTTCGACAATGTCATGGTCATGGCCGAGGACGCGGATTTGCGCCAGAACCGCCTGAACATTCTCTTCACCCTGGTAGAGCGGCTGGGGCGTCTTGCGGACTTCGGTGCCCTGCAGGTGTAGGCCTGCCACAAAAAACCGCTTGACAAGCGCATGGCGCTGTGATTAAGGACCCTCTCTCGACTCAGTGTCGAGACTGAACAACACAAAGAATCAGGAGAAAGAGCCTTGGCCAATCATCCTTCCGCCTTGAAGAGGCACCGTCAGAGCCTGAAGCGTCAGGCGCGCAACAAAGCCGTCAAGACCCGCATCAAGAACGTGGTGAAGGCCGTGCGTCAGGCCCTGGCCGAGAAGAACGCCGAGTCTGCCGCTACCGCGCTCAAGGCCGCCAGCTCCGTGCTCGACCGCGCCGCTTCCAAGAAAGTCATCCACTGGAAGAAGGCTGGCCGCTGCATCGCTCGCTTGCAGACCGCCATCAACAAGATGGCCGCCGAAGCCTAGACAGAGTCCCTTATCTGACAATAAAGCCCGCCGCGGATTTCCGTGGCGGGCTTTTTGCGTTGGGGAACGTGCGCATCATTGGTTTGCGGCGTTTACCCAAGCGTGGGCTGGCAGATAGGGCTAGTCACCTGCCCCAAGGCCCACGGCCACCGGCGCCCAGCCGTCCTTCATGGTCGGCTTTTTCTCCGCCTTTTCGAGCTTCATCTCCGGGATCAGCGGATGGCCCAGCGCCGTCTTCTTGCGTATCTCGGCGATGGCCGCCTCTTGGGCGACATAGCGCTCGGCCAGTTTGGGGTGGGTGCTGCTGCGGTTGATGGACCGGGGCGAGTCGAGCGCGAGTCTGCGCAGAAAGGCGGGAGCTCCTTCGTATTCAAGACCTGCCCTCGCGGTCAGGTACAGGCCCACGTAGTCAGCTTCGAATTCGAGATCAACGCTGCTGTCCAGGTAGGAGAAGTTGGCGTAGACGGTGCCGACGTTGGTGCCGGTGGAATTGTTCAAGACCTTCATGACGAAGATGTCCTTCCAGTACTCCAATTCCTTCTTTTCCCTGTGCCCCATGATATTGTGTGCAAGCTCATGCCCAACAACCATTCCGACGATGCTGTCACTTTCAAAGGCGTTCAGAAGCCCTGTGTTGATTGAAATGGACGTGCCAGTGGCATAGGCGTTTATTTCGCCGTTTGCCACGAGATGCACGGGGTAGTCGCATGCCATGACTGGTTGAACATAGGCAGTGATTATTTCAGTGTTTCGCAGTAGGCTGAATTTGATGGGCTTTCCTGACTCCACCAGCGGCGACATATGTACCTTGAAATACGCTTTCGCATCCAGCCCTCGTGGCGTTTCGATGTCGTTGACGGCCAGGATGATATCGCCAGCGCGGATGCCTGCAATGTGCGCGGGGCCTTCACGGCCAACTATCGTCACTCGCAAGCGTTCGTCCAGCTCGTACAAGGTTCTCATGACCTCGCGCCTACGTCCGCTATAGCTTTCAACGTTGGCGACTGACATGGAGATAATGTAGCTGGTGTTGTCTTCGCACAGGTCCGCATTGTTGATGAGCAGGGGGGTGGCGAGATCGAAAACCCTTTTGCTCATCTTCTGTTCGCGTTCCGCCGTCATTTCATACATGCGGTTGGCTTCCGCAGCCACCGCGCCCTCGTCGAGGTCCGGGCGTTGGGTTACGGCACCACAACCGGCGATAAGGGTAAGCGCTGCAAATAACGCAAGAATTCTGACAAAGGGCATGTCTGGCCTCCGTTGGGGGGGTATTCGCCAGACTGTATTGGAAAGCGTTGAGCTAGTCCACCCTGTAGTGGCAGCCCTGGCTCTTTGTGTTGCGCATGGCGGCAAGGGTCACCACGTAGGCTGTCTGGCAGCCGTGGAAGAGGTCGATGATGGGCTTGCTGATGGGGGTTTTCTTGTAGAAGTCGTGCATGTTCTTCGACAGGTTGCGCAGGTCCTCGAAGGCGCGGCGCAGGCGGGCGGTGGAGCGGATGACGCCGACGTAGTTCCACATGGTGTTGCGGATGGTGGCCCAGTCCTGGGCGATGAGCGCCGGGTCCTCGTTGTGGATGTCGCCGGGGTTCTGCCAGTCGGGGATGGCGCCAGCCATTTTCTTGGTGACGCGCCATTTGGAACCGAGGCGCTTGGCGATGTCCTGTCCGGCGCTGTAGCCCCAGAGCAGGCCTTCAAGCAGGGACGTGCTTGCGAGGCGATTTGCGCCGTGCACGCCGGTGCAGGTGCATTCCCCGGCGGAGTACAGGCGCTCAAGGGTGGTGCGCCCGCGCGTGTCGACGAGGATGCCGCCGCAAAAATAATGCGCCGCCGGTACAACGGGGATCGGGGTTGTGCGGATGTCGATGCCCTGCTCCAGGCACTTGCCGTAGATGGTCGGGAAGCGTTCGGTCACCTCGCGGTGCATCCCGCGTGTCGTGTCGAGGTAGACGCAATCCTCGTCGGTGCTGAGCATCTCGGCCATGATGGCGCGGGTGACGATATCTCGGGGGGCAAGGTCCGAGCGCTGGTCATAGCGTTGCATGAAGGCCTCGCCCTTGCTGTTCACAAGGCGCGCGCCTTCTCCGCGCACGGCTTCGGAGATGAGGAAACGCCGTTCGAAGCGCTTGGTGCCCTGGTAGAAGGCCGTGGGGTGGAACTGGACGTATTCCAGGTTGTGCAGCTTTACCCCGGCGCGATTGGCCATGGAAAGCCCCGAGCCGATGGAGCCGCGCGAGTTGGTGGTGTGCAGGAAGATGTGTCCGGCCCCGCCGGTGGCGAGAACCGTGAAGTCGGCCAGCACGATCTCCACCTGCGAGAGCTGCTCGTTGAAGACGTATGCGCCGACGCACTGGTTTGCCAGGCTGTACTTGAAGTCCAGGTGGGTGGCGTGGTGGTGCGTGGTCAAAAGGTCGATGGCGGTGCGCTTCGTCAGCACGCGGATGTTGGGAGACTCCTCAACGGCCTTGGTCAGCTGCTGCATGATGGTCAGGCCGGTGTGGTCGGCTGCGTAGAGGATGCGGGCCACGCTGTGGCCGCCCTCGCGGGTGAAGTACCAGGCGTCCGCATCGCGGTGCTCAAAGGGCACGTGGTAGGCGTCGATGAGCGTTTTCTGCAGGACTTTCGGCCCCTTGTGGCAGAGGTAGCGCACGGCCCGCAGGTAGTTTTGGCCCCATCCGGCGGTCATGATGTCCTTTTCAAGGATGCCGGGGTCGTCGTCCTGCGAATGAAAAACCACGCCCCCCTGGGCCAGGCGCGTATTGCCGGAGAAAAGATCCTCGCCAGCGGTGAGCAGGGTCACGTCCGCGCCGGTTTCGGCGAGGGTGAGGGCGGCCATGGACCCGGCGATGCCGGAGCCGATGACCAGTACGTCGGTCTTGAGGCGATAGTCGTTCATCCAGGCTCCAGGCGACAGGTGGACAGCAGGAGGCGCTACGCGCAGATGCGCAGCATCCGCTCCAACGCCACCCGCGAATGTTCGGTGACGTCGTCGCTAAGGGCCAGCGGCGTCGCTGAGTCGAGATTTTCAAGCAGCGCAAGCAACCGCTCTTCCGAAATTTTTGCCATGTTGGAGCAAGCCAGGCGCTTGAGCGGGAAGATCTCCTTGCCCTCTGGGGTGTGGCGGGCGGCCAGCCGCTCGACCAGATTGCATTCCGTGGCCACCGCGATCTTTGATCCCGCCGGGGCGTTGGCGCAGTATTTGATGAGGTAGGAGGTGGAGCCAGCGCCGTCTGCCGCGCGCACGACGCCCTGGGAACATTCCGGGTGCACGATGACGCGAACCCCCGGTCTGGTGCGGCGCAACTCCTGGATTTGGCTCTTCTTGAACTTGTGGTGGATGGCGCAGGCGCCGGGCCAAAGCAGCAGGCGGGCGTACTGTGCCTTCTTGTGGTCAAGGCGGGCGCCGCCGTCGCGGATGTCGATCTCGAGGCGCTCGGTGGTGTCGATGTTCAACTGGTTGGCCGTGTTGTGCCCCAGGTTCTTGTCGGGCAGAAAGAGCACCGCGTCGCCCTGTTGGAGCGCCCATTCGAGCATGACCTTGGCGTTGGCGGAAGTGCACACGCTGCCGCCGTACATGCCGCAAACGGCCTTCACCTCGGCGGAGGAGTTCACGTAGGCCAGGGGGATCACCAGGCGACCGTCGTCGCGCAGGGCGGAGAGCACGTCCTCCACGCGCTGGGCCGGGGCCATGTCGGCCATGGGGCAGGTGGCGTCCACGTCGGGAATGTGGATCTTCTGCCCTGGCCTGGCCAGCGCGCAGGCGGACTCGGCCATGAAGTAGACGCCGCAGAAGACTATGTGTTCGGCAGCCAGTCCGTCGATCTTGCGCGCAAGTTCAAGGGAATCTCCCTGGAAGTCCACGTGCCGGATGACCTCGTCGGACTGGTAGTGGTGACCCAGGATGGCCAGCCTGTTTCCGTACTGCGCGCGCAGGGTCTCAATGCGTTCGTTCAGTGCGCTCATGCTTCTGTCCTTATGATATTGGCCTCATGCTGGCTGCATACTCGCCTTATTCCGGATATTCAAGCCGACGCTTGGTCCAGGGGGCGCTATTCTAGCGGTTGAATGCGCATGCTCAAGTCTGAACACGGTGCGGAATGCGTGATGCGACCGACAGACACGAAGTCCGGGCCTGCCGCACCAATCTCGGCGATGTTCTCCAGGGTCACGTTGCCGCTGGCCTCGGACTCTATGCCCTCGGGGATGCGGGCCAGGGCCTCTCGCAGCAGGGGAACGGCCATGTTGTCCAGCATGATGCGCTGGACGCCAGCGCTGACGGCCTGGTCGACTTCATCGAGGGTGCGGCACTCGACTTCGATGGGCGGGCAATCCTCGGGATAGGCCAGGCGCAGCTTCTCAACGGCGGGAATGATGCCACCCGCGCGGTCTATGTGGTTGTCCTTGACCATGAGCATCTCGGAAAGGTTCAGCCGATGGTTCCTGGCGCCGCCCACAAGCACGGCGTACTTCTCAGGATAGCGCAGGCCCGGCAGGGTCTTGCGCGTGTCGAGCAGAGTGGTGCGCGAACCTTGCAGCGCGGCCACGTATTTGGCGGTAAGGGTGGCTATTCCGGACAGGTGCCCCAGGTAGTTCAGGATGACGCGTTCCGTGCGCAGCAGGTGGGCGGCCGGGCCTTGGATGGCCGCCAGCATGGCGCCTGCGGACACGCGGTCGCCTTCGTCCACGTTCAGCATGTGCTGGAACTCGCACCCGGCGAATTCCAGAATGAGCGGGATAAGCGGCAAGCCGGCGACAATGGTGTCCTCCTTGGCTACGATATGGGCCACGGCGAGGTCAGAGTCCTCAAAAATTCCAAGGGAGGTAAGGTCCTTGCCGTCCTCGCTCAGCGCGATGCGGATGCCTGCCAGCAGGAACAGCTTGGCCTCGGCCTGGAAGAAGGTGTCGAACAAGGATTCAGGCAAGGATGCGGACATGCGCGCGTCTCCCTTTCATGGTGTGGACGAGATTGGTAGGGGAGGAACGGCGCTGCGTCAAGAGTCGGCCCTCACGGCCAGCCGGGGTTAGCGGACGAGCGTGCGCTCGATGTAGGTGTCGCGCTGGCCTGAGGGATTGGCTATCTCATGGGGGCTGTAGTTCAGCGAAGTGCGAACCGACGGCTTCATGCCGCCGCTCTGCTTGAGTTGCGGCAGGAGCGAGCGAGTGTTGCGGTTCACGGGAACTGTCCAGCTGTGCGCGGCCATGACCTGTCCGTTGTCCAAGGCGGTCAGGCGCGCGGAGATGTACACCACCCTGTCGGCGATGAGGTAGGTGCCGGTGAGCTCACAAGGCCTCACCGGACTGAACTCTTCCTGCGTGCGCTTGTACTCCGCTTCTCTGGCTTCGGGCGAGGCGGGCATCGGGTCGTGCTCCACGGGCTTCTTCACCACAGTTGGCGGTATCTTGGCTGGACCATCGGTGACCATGAAGCTGCGGGTCGCAAAGCGCGCCGCCACCTGCTCGGACACAAGGCGGCCAAAAGGCGACGGATCAGCGGGGTCGATGCGGTTGGTGAAGCGGTCGTAGTAGATGGGCGATTTTTTGTTCAGCGCGGGCACGAACAGGCCCATCATGTCGTCAGCCGCATCGTAGTTGATGTCGATAAGTGGGGTGTTGTCCTCGGGGAAGAGCTCCGCCGTGGTCGGCCGTGTGCCGAGCACGTCGTCCTTGGCATCCACGACCGTCCGCTTGATGCGGTTGTAGTAGGACGTTGTTGCGCTGCCGCAACCGGACACAGCCGCGCTGACCAGGAGGATCAGGGCCAGCAGACACACTTTGCGGAGGCGGATTGTCGCGTTCATGTCTCGTTGTCCGGGGAACATGTTGTTGACGATGCTTATCCTTGCACTGAACATATCGTTCGTTTGGCGAAATAACTTTACGCCAGGAACAGCTAGGCGTCCAGCGTCGGCATGGCCTGGGCAACAGCCTCAAGCAGCATGGCCATGTCTGCTGCGGCGCGTCCAGCCATGTCAAGGACTTCCTGATGGCTTGTCTCGGCCATGCAGTCCGGCAGGTTCTTGTTGGTCAGGCAGCTCAGACCCATGAGCCGCATGCCCATGTGCGCGGCGGCGATGGCCTCAATGGCTGTGCTCATCCCTATGGCATCCGCGCCAAGCTGCCGATAAGACCTTGTCTCGGCAGGCGTCTCGAGGTTCGGCCCGGCAACCTGGATGTAGACGCCCCGCTCAAGCACCAGTCCCAGGCGCCTGGCCTGGGCGTTGGCCAGGGCGACAAGGCCGGGGCACCACACCCGGCTCATGTCCGGGAAACGCGGGCCCCAGGCGTCGACGTTGGCCCCGGTCAGCGGGCTCTGGCCCGTGAAGTTTATGTGGTCGGTGATGGTCATGAGCGTGCCGGTGGAGAAGAGCGGGTTCAGGGCTCCTGCGGCGTTGGTCAGCACCAGGGTGCGCACGCCGAGCTCAAAGAGCACGCGCACAGGAAGGCAGGCTTCGGCGGCAGAGTAGCCTTCGTAGAGGTGCACGCGCCCGCACAGGGCGATGACCGGTCGTCCGCCGAGCAGCCCGGAGCGCAGGAACCCGCCGTGGCCCTCGACAGTCGACTGCGGCAAGCCGGGAATGCCGGAGTAGGGCAGGTCGGTGAACTGGGTGATCCGCTCGCGGACGGCCCCAAGGCCTGACCCGAGCACGAGCCCCAAGGTTCCTGCTTGAACATTGCATAGTTTTTCGCGTATGAAGCGGGCAGAGTGCCGAGCAGTTTCGTGGCAGTCGATTGAGTTTTTCATCATGGTGTTCTTCTTGCCCCCTTTGGCAATGTACCTCAGGAGCGCCGGAAAGCACAAGCCAGGGTAGGCACAGCGTATGGATTTCGCAACCCTCATAGGTCTCTTCTCCGGACTTTCGCTGGTGATGGTCGCCATCTTCATGGGCGGTCAGGTCAATATCTTCCTTGACTTGCCCAGCGTCATGATCGTTGTTGGCGGCACCTTCGGCACGATCTTCGTAGCCTTCCCCTTTGAGGAGGTCGCCCAGGCGCTCAAGGCCATGTTCAAGGCCTTTTCATCAAGAAAAGTCCAGGTTCGCGAGGTGGTCGGCACCATGGTCAAGATCGCGGAGATCAGCCGTCGCGAGGGACTTATCGCCCTTGAGAACGTCAAAACCGAGAATATGGTCCTCAAGAAGGCCTGTCAGCTCATCGCCGACAACGCCGATCCCGGCCTCATCCGCAGCACCCTGTCCATCGAGATCAGCTCCATGAAGCGTCGACACAAGGTCGGTGAGGAAGTTTTCAGGCGCCTGGGCAGCCTCGCCCCGTCCTTCGGAATGATCGGAACACTCATCGGCCTCATCCAGATGCTGGCCAACCTGAACGACCCCAAGTCCATCGGCCCGGCCATGGCCGTCGCCATCATCACAACGTTCTACGGCACCATCCTGGCCACGGTCATCTTCCTGCCCATCGCCAACAAGCTGCGCACGCGAACACTTCAGGAAGAACTGCACCTGGAAGTTATATTCGAGGGCGCCAAATCAATCCTTGAGAACAACAACCCATTGCTCGTCTCGGAAAAGCTTTCCTCGTTCCTTGCTCCGTCTGAAAGGAAGTAGCCCATGGCTGAGAGCGAAGAAAGAATTCCGCCGCCCATTGAGGAAGATCCTGGTGATGTTCAGGAATGGTTGACTACATTCTCTGACCTGACCATGCTTCTGCTGGTGTTCTTTATTCTTTTGTACTCCATGTCCGTGCCGGACGAGAAGAAGATTTCCACTGCGCTGCAGGCTGTGACGGCGGCGCTTGGCGGCAAGGAGACCTCCATGGCCACCAGCACCATCAGCCAGCAGGAGGCGGGGGTCATTCTTGACCAGGTGATGATGAATCGCCAGATTCAGCTTGCCCAGCAAAAGGTCTTTTCCGACGTTAAGCTTCTGCAGACCAAGAAGGGTCTGGAAGGGCTCGTGGGCGCCAACTTCGAGGATGGCGTCATCACGTTGCGCGCTCCCGGAGATGTGCTTTTCGCCCGTGGCGAGGTGAACCTGACAGAGAAGGGCCTGATGATCATTGCTGAGATGAAGGATTTCTTCATCCAACACCCGGACCAGACCATCAACATTCGGGGCTATACCGATGATCAGCCTCCTCCACCGGGTTCCCGGTTCAAGGACAACTGGGAGGTTTCCTCCATGCGCGCGGTGAACGTGCTGCGTGTCCTCATGTCCATGGGGATTGAGCCCAAACGGCTGACGTCGACGGGCTTGGCGGACATTAGTCCGCTGTTTCCGAACACAAGCGAAGAGTATCGGGCCCAGAACCGCAGGGTTGAATTTGTGCTGGAAAAACGAGTCTTCGGAAAGTAAGGTGCTTCCGACGCGTCGAATCAACTCCCCTGCATGGGGGCAAAAGTCGGCGTAATGCCAAGAATCCGCGAGGTGCTGCATGGACTTCGAAATCAAGGTTGACGAGGAAGACAAGCTCCGCCAAGCCTATCGCACACGCGTTCCCGGGCTTGACATCCGCATCAACACCAAGAACGGCCCCCGGGATTTTCCCGTGAGCGACATCAGCGCTTCGGGCTTCGCCTTTGAGGACAATCCGCGCGGGTATAGCGCCGGCCTTGAGTTCACTTTCGATCTCATGCTGAGCAAAAAGCTTTTCCTGGGCGAACTCAAGGGCAAGGTCATGCGTGTGCTTGATCGGGGCATCATCGGGTGCAACTTCCAGGCTATGGACCGCCGTCAGGAAATCAAGCTCGACAAGCTCGTGCTTGAGGTCCAAAAACGACTCATCGAACTGCGCAAGGCCAAGCGCGCGGCAGAATAGCCGGCTTGTCCCGGGGACCGGGAATGGCCAAACACACTCTGCTCATCGCAAACCGTGGCGAGATCGCCATGCGTATACTGCGCGCCTGCGTGAAGCTCGGGCACGACTTCGTCTGCGTCTACACCACCGCTGACGAACAGTCCGGGCATGTGCGGCTTGCGCGCGAGCTCGGCGGCCCTGAACGGCTCTACCGCATCCACTCCTATCAGGACCCGAGCGAGATACTGGCGGTGGCCGATGCCTCCCAGGCCACCGCGATCCATCCCGGCTACGGCTTCTTCGCCGAGGACTTCCGTTTCGCAAGACGCGTCGAGACGCGCCAGCGCCCCCTCATCTTCATCGGACCCTCGTGGACGCTGGTGCGCGACCTGGGCGACAAGATCAACACCAAACGCATCGCCCGCGCTCATGGCGTTCCCACCATCCCCGGCTCGGACCGGCCCATCTATGACGAGATGGAGGCCGTGGAACTGGCGCAGACCATCTTCGCCTTCCAGCAGGACCAGGGCATCGCCGAAGGGTGCGTGCTGGTCAAGGCCTCGGCCGGCGGCGGAGGCATGGGCATCGAGGAAGTCTTTGATATCGACAAGTTCCGCTCCGTGTACCGGCGCATCCGCAACTACGCCAAGCGCAACCTGAGTGACGAGGGCGTGCTCATCGAGCAGCGCATCTTTGATTTCAACCACCTGGAGGTCCAGGTGGTGGCCGAGCGTGGCGGGAAGAACGCCGTGCATCTGGGCACGCGCAACTGCTCCGTGCAGAGCCTGGGCCGTCAGAAGCGCATCGAGGTTGCACCGGGCTTTGACCCCGTGAGCCTGACCTATGCCTTTGACGCCGCCAAGGTGCTTGACTCCATCACGACCCACAGCGTGAACATGTCGCTCCAGGTCGGGTACGACAATGTGGGCACCTGGGAGTGGATCGTGACGCCGAGAGGCGATCCCTTCCTGATGGAAGTCAACACGCGCATTCAGGTGGAAAACGGCGTCTCCGGCATCACCTCGCGCATCCGCGGCCGGGCCGACGGCCAGCACGGGGTGGACGTCATAGCCGAGCAGATCCGTCTGGGCCTGGGCGAACCCTTGGGCTACACCCAGCAGGATGTCACCTTCGCCGGAGTGGGCATAGAGTACCGCATTCTGGCCGAGGACCCTGCTGACCGCTTTACCCCGTGTCTGGGCCGTATCGAGGCCTTTGGCTGGCGTGAGGAACCCTGGCTTCAGGTGTTCACCCAGGTCCCGAATCTGAAAGACGGCGACAAGCCCTACGAGATACCCATGGACTTCGACCCCAACCTGGCGCTTGGCATCGTCTGGGGCGAGAGCCTGGATGAGGCCCGCAAGCGCGGCGCGGAGTTCCTGAACGCGCTTGTGCTCCGCGGCACGGATACGCGCGGCGAGCCTCTGCGCACCAACGTTTCCTTCCTGCTCAACCGCACCCAGACCATCCTGCACTTCTAGGCGGCAGACGTGGACCAAAGCAATGGACATAGATAAACGCACTCAGGAGCTGGCCGCGCGGCTCACCTACATTCAGGACATCTTCGGCCAGCGCGAGAACTCGTCCGTGGCGTTGCTGAGGACCCGGCTGGAGGAGTTTCTGGAGCAGGCCGCGCACCTTGGCATGCGGGAGCTGTCCCGTCAGGTGGCCAAGCTGGAGGAGCTCTTCTCGCTACTGGAAGGCAAGCTTGAGGTCGAGCTCACGCCCATGGATCGCGTGCGCATCGTGCGCCACCCGCAGCGCGTGTCCCTCAAGGACATCCTCGAAAACGTCTACGACAACTACACCGAGATCGGCGGACAGGACGAGTGGAGCATCGACCCGGGCATCATCATCGCCCGCGCCACCATTGCCCGCCGCATGGGCAAGAAAACGGTGCACCAGTCGGTGATGGTGATCGGCCAGGAGAAGGGCCACGGCCAGGAGTTCCGCAACGGCGGCTCCATCAAGCCCTGGGGCAACGCCAACGCTCTTTACTACATGCGCGTGGCCGAGATCGAGAACATCCCCATCCATTCCTACGTGTTCACCCCTGGCGCCTTTCCCGTGGAGGACTACCCCGGCGCCGCCCAGCAGATTGCCAAGAACCTTTATGTCATGGCGGGGCTGAGAGTCCCCATCATCAGCGTATTCTCCGAGGGCGGAAGCGGCGGGGCCGAGGCCATCGCGCTGGCCGACAAGCGGCTTATGCTCTCGCACGGCTACTACTCTGTCATCTCTCCCGAGGGCGCCGCGGCCATCGAGGGCGGGCTGAAGGGCAAGGCCACGCCTGAACTGATTGCCCAATGCGCCGAGAGATTGCGCATCACGGCCTCCGACAACCTGGAGCTCGGCTTCATCGACCGCGTGGTGCAGGAGCCGCCCCTTGGCGCCCGGCCAGAACACTATGATTTCTTCCGCAAGCTCCGGCGTGAGGTCATACGCGCCACGGACGAGGTGGTAGACGCCGTGGAAGCCCTCGGCCCGTTGCGTGGCATGGCCATCCGTCGCCAGGGCAAGTCTTTGGATCCACAGGATATCTTTGTGCGCTGGTCGCTTGGTCAGAGCGCCCGGAAGAAGCTGGTGCGCAGGCGTTTCGATAAGTTCCGGGCCATGAGCCGCTCTGCCTGCCGCGACAATCGAACCCTTGGCGCGCGCATCTATTCCAGCCTGGAGGGCATGCTCTGGTCCGCTCACAGCACGCTGCGCCACGACTTTTTGGCCCCGCACAAACGTCGTCTCTTGCGGATGCTTGAGGCCGCCGAAGCCGAATTGCGGGCACTGCGCCAGGGCGTTGGCGGTCCGCTGGGAAAGCTTCTTGGTTTGGGCGACGGTCAGCAGCGCCGCCTGGAGGTGCCGCCGGAGGCATTGGAACGACTGACCAACCTCTCCTGCCCGGAAGAAGGGCCATGCCGCCTGGAGGACTCCTGGGTGTACGTGAGCCCCAAAAGCCGCGAGGACCGCACCCTCACCTGTCCGAATGCGCCGACCCATGGTTGCCTGGATCTTTGGTCACCGGACCTCTTCGGCGAATTCGCCGGTGTATGCTCCCATTGCGGCCACCATTTTTCGTTGGAATTCCAGTGGTATTTGTACAACGTCTTTGATTTTGCCTCAGCCTACGAGTTCAACCGCGAGTTGGAGTCCGGCAACCCGTTGTCCTACGAGGGCTTTGACCTGAAGTTGGAGCAGGCCAAGCGGAAGACCGGCCTGGGCAGCTCCTGTATCACGTTCGAGACGCGTATCGAAGGCGTGACAACGGTTGTTGCGGTGCTGGTCAGCCCGTTCCGTGGCGGCACGGTGGGCGCGGCCGAGGGCGAAAAGATAATCCGCGCGGCCGAGCGGGCCATGCTCAAGCGCGCTCCGTTCATCCTGTACTCACACGGAACGGCAGGCATCCGCATTCAGGAGGGCACCTGCGGGGTCATCCAGATGCCGCGCGTGACCATGGCCGTCCGCCGCTATATCGAGGCCGGAGGCCTGTACCTGGTGCTGTATGACACCAACTCCTACGCTGGACCGGTGGCCAGCTTCCTGGGCTGCTCTCCCTACCAGTTCGCCGTGCGCTCCTCGAACATCGGTTTCGCAGGACCGGGCGTCATTTTCGAGACCACCGGCGTCGAGGTGCCCCCGAAATATCACCGGGCATTCTCGGCCTTGTCGCGCGGGCACATTCAGGGTATCTGGGACAGGCGCGACATCAAGAAGAACCTGCACCAGGCGCTTCTGACCATGGGCGGCAAGAACCTGTATTACCGCTAGCGCGAATAAGATTATTAATTCCTGACAAATAGAACAGCATGCCGAAACGGAAAAGAAGCCGTAACGACTAATGCGAGGGACACGCTTTGCTGAACGTTAAAGAAATGCTCGAGGAATTGAACGCCTCGCCCTATGAAGAGATCGAGATCAACACCCCGCACACGGGTGTTGTTGAGTTCGTCGGCCTGAACGCCGGCGACCGCGTCACCGGGCCTTCCGGGAAATGGCTGGAGCGCCCAGGCACGCTGTTGGCCCACCTGACGCGCGAGAGAAACAAGAAGCCCATTTACGCCACGCAGAAGGGCCAGGTCATGGACATTCGCAGCGAGCTTGAGGGCAAGTTTGTGGAGGCCGGGGAGCGGCTGCTCACCATCCGCCACTTCCTGTCCAAGGAGGAGGTCATAGGACGCATCCTCAAGAAAGCCCTGCACCTATTCTGCGCGCCGGAACGCGCCAAGTACTACTTCGTCCCCGAGATCGACGCCAAGATCAAGGCCGGGGGCGAGCAGTCGGTGAAGGTGCGCGAGGGGTTGGACATGTTCATCGTGTCGCGCATGAAACGCGAGACCCCGCTCTCCTATTCCGGGCCGGAAGGCATCATCTACGCGGTATATTTCCAGCAGGGCGACAACGTCGACGGTGGGCAGCCACTCATCGGCGTGTGCCCCGAAAACCAGCTCAGCCTCATTCAGGATGTGGTCAACCGCGTCCAGGGCGAATGGGAAGAGCGCGACTAGGAGCTTTGGCATGGGCCGCACGCTGCAGATTCGCGTTTCCGCTACGACCTTCGATCCTGCCGAAGTACAGAAGCGCTGGCCGAGGCTTTCGGCCATGGCCTTCAGCCCTGTCGCGGTGAAGATCGAGGCCTTGCCGCCGGAAAAGCGCGGCGTGCTTGAGCTTGTGACGCACCTGGCCGATCGCCTGGAGATCGGCCTGCTGCCAGAAGAGGCTTTGAGCGAACTTCCTGAGGGCATCAGAAAGGCAGCTGCGGCCAAGGCGCGACTGGACGCCGAGCTTGGCGAATGGAACGCCCGCGCCGCCAATGCGGCTACCGACGCAATAGAGGACGCACTGGACGACCTTGAGTCCCAGTGCAAGAAATTCAAGGATCAGCCTGGACGCGACTAACAGCGTCTGTTATCAACTTTACGTAGAACGCATATCTTTGCAAGGAGTGAGCACATGGCTGGCAGCCTGAATAAAGTGATTCTGGTCGGACACCTGGGGCAGGACCCGAAAATTTCCTATGCGCAGTCCGGCCTGCCCATCGCCAACATGCGCCTGGCCACCAGCGAGCGCATCCGCGACAAGGACGGCCAGTTCACCGAGCGCACCGACTGGCACACCGTCGTGACCTTCGACAAGCAGGCCGACTTTTGCGGCAAGTACCTGGCCAAGGGCTCGCTGATTATGGTCGAAGGCCGTTTGCAGACCCGCAAGTGGCAGGATAAGGACGGCCAGGATCGCTATTCCACCGAGGTCGTCGCACAGCGCGTGCAGGCCCTTGGGCCACGTCCGGGCGGCGGCCAGGGTGGCGGTCAGGGCAGCGAGGGCGGCTACGCTCCGCGCCAGCAGGGTGGCAACCAGTATGGCGGGCAGCAGAACCAGCAGCGTGGCGGCGGCCAGAATCCGCCCTTCCATGACGATGAAGACCTTGGCCCGGCGTTCCCGTCCGAGGCCAGCGGCATGGACGACGTGCCGTTCTAGAGAGCATTCAGCCTCTGGCGGTCGGTGGGAATGATTCCCCCCGTCCCCCCTCATGCACGGCAAAGGGCCGGGTCGAGCTGATGCTCTTCCCGGCCCTTCGCAGTGATATGGAGTTGCCTCAGGCGAATTGATCCGACTTCCCTTGAATGCCCCGCTTGTTTACTGGGGACCCCAAAGGGCCTCAGGCCCTTTGGCCGCCGGAGGCTATTCTCTTACTTCCCGCCCAGCGCCACCCGCTCCATGTCCAATTCCGTCAGCAAGTCGATGAGCGTCCATGTCTCGCTGGTGGGGGTCAGCGTGGCCCAGTTCTGGCGTGGCAGTCCCAGGTGCTTCCAGGCAGCCATGAAGGTGTGCAGTTCCTTTTCGGTAAGGCCGGAAAGGATGACCGCACGCGGCAGCGGGCTGTCCTGGCCCTGGCCGTAGCCGCCTTCCTCGCTCAGGATATCACCCACCAGGCGGTCCATGTCCACGGCACCCGCGAACAGCGCGGGCATGTCCGCGAAATTCCAACGAACCATCATGGCCAGCAGAGTTTCCTGTTCGTCCGCCTTGTAGCCGCAGACAAGGCAGCGGCGCGGACCGTACAGCCGTTTCTTCGCGCTGTTCTTTATTTTGGAAAAGGAGGAAGCGGACACGGCAGCCCCGGTTTGGCGGTGATGCTGTAGAAGTGGTTGGAGGCGTAAGTCAGGCAGACTGCGAAGACCATGGCGCCTACGCCCACGATGACCGAGAGGATCGTATCGGTTGTGAGCGCCATGCGAATGAACAGCGTGGACAAAGCGAAGCCTGAATTACGGAAGATCGCGTGGAATTCCGGCATGTAACGCTGCGCAATGAGCACTATGAGGATGTCGGTGAAGACGAGCACTGTGTAGAAATCGTGGAACACGTCGAAATGCGGTTCGCCGCGTACGATCAAAATCCCGTTGTACACCCCCATGCACAAGAACGATCCAAGCACGAGGAGAGCCACGAGTTTCTTGGCGGCGATGAACTTCTGGAGGATATCTGGCGCCCAGTGCTTTGGCGCGCAACGCTGGGCATGCAGGTACGCCCCCAGCAGGACAAAGACGGCCAGCGCACCGGCTCCGTTCGTTGCCAGCCGCACCAGCACGTCCGTGTGGTTTGTGATGTCGACGGGAAAAGGCAGGTTGTTCAGCTCTTTGAAGGCGTTTCGCAAGAGGATGAGCGCCAGGATTTCAAATTGCTTGCCCACGGATCTGGACGTGGACTTGGGCAGGGAGAACACAAGATCCACAACCTCTAGCACCAGCACCAACGTGAAGGTGTGGGCCACCGCGTCAAACCGGTTTGTGGAGAGATAACGGGCGAGGAAGTCTGGCAACCAGCCCAGGCTGTTCAACTCGATGAGGGTCAGCGCCGTCAGAAAGTAGCAGATGAGCGCCTTGCCGACCCGGCGACGCGTCGGTTCCGACTCGGCAAACGCCTGCAGTCCGTCAAAGGCCTGGATAAGAGGACGTGTAAGGGCGTTCATGGATGACGTCGCTCAGGTCCTTAGACCTCGAAGAGCATCTCCAGGTCATCCCGCGTGAGCGACTTGAACGCCGACTGACCGGGAATGATGGACTCGGCCACGTCCTTCTTCATCTCCTGGAGCTTCAGGATCTTCTCCTCGACGGTGTTCTGGCAGATCATCTTGTAGGCGAAGACCTGCCGCTTCTGGCCGATGCGGTGCGTGCGGTCCGTTGCCTGATTCTCAACCGCCGGGTTCCACCACGGGTCGTAGTGGATGACGTAGTCCGCGCTGGTCAGGTTAAGCCCGGTGCCGCCCGCCTTGAGCGAGATCAGGAAGATCGGGATGTCCGGCGAGTCGTTGAACTTGTCCACCTGCTCGAAGCGGTCCTTGCTTGAGCCGTCGAGATAGGCGAAGGGCACTTCACGGATCTGCAGCCAGGAGCGGATGATGTGCAGCATCTGCACGAACTGCGAGAACACCAGCACCTTGTGGCCGCCCTCCACGATGTCCGTCACCAGATCCTTGAAGGCGTCGAACTTGCCCGAGGGCAGGTTGGTGTTGATGCCTGGGATGTCGAGCTTGAGCAGGCGCGGATGGCAGCAGATCTGGCGCAGCTTCAAGAGGGCGTCGAGGATGGACATCTGGCTCTTGGCCAGGCCCTTCTCGTCCACGTCCTTGAGCACCTGGGCCTTGAGCCTGGCGGCCAGCGCTCCGTAAAGATCGCGCTGCTCGTCGGCGAGGTCGCAGTAATGGGTGGTCTCGATCTTGGGCGGCAGATCCTTGGCCACCTCGCTCTTGGTGCGCCGCAGGATGAACGGCTTCACGCGGGAGCGCAGGTAGTTGAGCGTTTCCTCGTCGGCGTCCTTGATGGGCTTCACGATGCCGCGCTGGAAGGCGTGCTGCGAGCCGAGGAAGCCCGGCATGAGGAATTCAAACAGGCTCCACAGCTCGAAGAGGTTGTTCTCGATGGGCGTGCCGGACAGGCACAGGCGCATCTCGGCTTCCAGGCGGCGCACGGAACGGGCTGTTATGGTGTTGGGGTTCTTGATGTTCTGGGCCTCGTCCAAAATGATCACGGTGTACTTGTACTTGCAGAGCTCCTCCAGGTCGCGGCGAAGCAGTGCGTAGGTCGTGATGATGAGGTCCGAGTCCTTGATGCGACTGAACAAATCATCGCGCTTGGCGCCGTAGATGGTGAGCCGTGTCATGGCGGGCACGAACTTCGCGGCTTCACGCTCCCAGTTGGGCAGCACGCTTGTGGGAACCACGATGAGGCTTGGACCCTTGACCCCGCGCTCCTTGAGGGAGAGCAGGAAGGACAAGGTCTGCACGGTCTTGCCAAGTCCCATTTCGTCGGCCAGGATTCCGCCGAAACCGTAGTCGCGCAGGAAATTCATGTACGACAGGCCCATGACCTGGTAGGGGCGCAGGGTGGCGTTGAGGCCCCTGGGCGGCGGCAGCTGCCGTATCTGCTGGAAGTTGCTGATCTTCTCGCGCAGCTTGACGAAATAGGCGTCGGTCTTTGCGCCGGGCATGTCGTCCAGCAGGTTGTCCAGCACCGGGGCTTCAAACTGCTGGAACTTCTTCTGCGGCGGCTTTTCGGGGTCGAAGCCAAGGGCCTTGAGCTTGTGCCCCAAGCGCCGGAGCCAGGACTCGGGCAGGCTGGTGTAGGAGCCGTCCTTGAGCTGGACATAGCGCTTCTTCTGGACCCAGGCCTTCCAAATCTCCTCGATGGGCACCTTCTGGTCGTCGTACTGCACGGTGAGATCAAGGGTGAACCACTTGTTCTCCTCGTCGCTCTTCACCTCGGCCACGATCTCGGGCTTGCTCAGGCGCACCTTGTAGCGGGTCAGGTTCTGCTCGCCGTAGACACGGTAGCCCTCGACCAGCATGGGGTAGAAGTCCAACAGGAAGTTGATGGCCGCCTCCTGCTCCATGAACCAGGTGTGGTTGCTCCTGGGCTGGAAGCCCATGTGCTGCAACTCGGCGAAGAGCACGGCCTCCTCGTCCTGGGCGCGGCGGATGAGGTAGCTTTTGTCGGCGTAGCGGTAGCTGCCGGTCTGCAGGTCCGGATTGGGGCCGGGCAGCGAGACCTCGCCGTGGTCGGTGTCGTACATGCACTGGATTTTGAGCACCAGCAGGCTGCCTTCCTCGTCGAGGAACAGCTTGGGGTTGAACTCGGCGGGCTGGAAGATCGGACCCATGCGCTCCAGGAAGTCCTCCTGGCCGTAGAGGTCGGAAACTGGAATCTTGGTCCACACGCGGTCCAGGTATTCGGATATGTCCGCGTGGGGAACGATGGGCGCCTGCTCGACCATCTCCTGGATGAGCTCAGGATCGAGTCCGGTCTGCACCGGATGGAAGTTGCCCTTCCAGTAAAGCCACAGGGGCAACCGCCCGTAGAAATAGATCTCGTCCTCCTTGCGGATGGAGAAGGGGGGGCGGTCCTCGCGCGAGAGCAGCAGGTCAAAGCCCAGGCCGTCCTCCGAGAGCTGGGGCGAGAGCTTGAGCTGCAGGGTCTTGCTCTCGATGCGTACCGGCTGTTCCGTGTCGCGAAGATAGATGTAGTACTCGTTCTTGATGGCGCGGAAGAACCAGGAGTGCAGGCCTGCCGGGAGCTCAACGCGGTGCCCCTGATAGTCAAGGTAGTGCGCGATCATGCCCGCTACCTTCGGCAAGCCCGGCGCGATTTCGCACCAGTCGGGGTTCTTTATGATTTGCTCCAGCGTGATGTCCTGCTGCACGCTTGAGATGCCGGACTTGTTCTGCCTGGCGCGGGCGAAGGATACCTGCAGTCGACCTGGCTCGGGGAAGAGTCGATACACCAGGTAATGCTTGCCTGGTTCGGGCTCAAGCTCGGTGGAGAAGAAGGTGCGGAAGGTTTGGCGCCAGTCCGTGCGGGGCTTGGGGACGTCAGTCTTCTTGGCGCTCGAAAGTGAATTGAGCATCTTGAGCGCCGTGGCGCCCACATGGCGGCACACGCCGGAAAAGGAGTCCGGGCAGTTGCAGTAGGAGTTGATGGTGCCGTCGCTCAGGTTCAGGCCGAGTTCGGAGGTGTAGATCTGGAAATCGTCACCTTGCACCTGCCCGTCCACGTCCAAAAATTGGTCGCGTTGCTGTATGTCGAGCTTCTGCACGCCATCGGACTCGACAATGGCCGTGGAATTCTCCACAATATAGTCAGGAATCGTCTCCCGTACAAAGCGGGTGAGGATCTCCCGAACCCTGTTCTCGTCTGCTATGGGCATGAAGCAGAAAACTCCTTAAGTGCAATATCATGCGCCGGTGAGGACATTATGGGCAACCTTGCCAGACGCGAATGAGCGAGTATAGCAATCGCTGCCGCAAAAGCAAGGGGCGCTTGGCTTTTTACGTGGTCTGAGCCATAGTGTGAGCGACAGCGGCGCTTCGGTCAGTATATGCGCAAGGTTGCCGGATTTGGCAAGAGGATTGATGATGCCTGGAATACGAACACTGGCGCTTGTTTTGGTGCTGCTGCTGGCCGGTTGCGGTCAGGGCGGGGACGGGCGCGCACCTACAGTTTCGTCATCCGCAAAGCCAGTCCAGGTTTCAGCGCCTGCAGGCGACCCCAAGCCCGGTGGGCGACTGGTTGAGGCCACCATCGGCGAACCGAGCAATCTGATTCCGCCGCTGGCCACGGACTCGGCCTCGCACGAGGTCGCCGATCTCATCTACGTCAGCCTTCTCAAGTACGACAAGAACATCAACCTCGTGCCCCTCGCAGCGGAATCATTTGAAATTCTAGAGGATGGTCGGCTCTTGCGCTTCACCCTCAAGACGGGCATCCGCTGGACCGACGGCAAGCCGCTCACCGCGCGCGACGTGGAGTTCACCTACAGGCTCATGATCGACCCCAAGACCCCCACCGCCTATGCCGAGGATTTTCTGGCGGTGAAGGAGTTCAAGCTTACTGGCGAGTATTCTTTCGAGGTACGCTACGACAAGCCCTTTGCGAGAGCCCTGGTCACCTGGGCCAGTTCCATCCTGCCCCGGCACCTGCTGGAAGGGCAGGACCTCTTGAAGACGCCGCTCTCACGCAAGCCCGTCGGCGCGGGGCCCTACATGCTCAAAAGCTGGACCACGGGAGATCGCCTCGTGCTGGTGGCCAACCCCGACTATTTCGAGGGGCGCGCCTACATCGACGAAGTGGTCATGCGCGTCATTCCGGACCAGTCCACCCAGTTCATGGAGCTGAAAAGCGGCAACCTGGACGAGATCAACCTCTCGCCGCAGCAGTATTTGTATCAGACCGACGGCCAAGACTGGGCGGCGAACTTCCGCAAGTTCAAGTACGTTGCTTCGGCCTACACCTATCTGGGCTATAATCTGAAAAGCCGACTCTTCTCCGACGTGCGGGTGCGCCGGGCCATCAATCATGCGTTGAACAAGGACGAGATCGTGCGCGGTGTGCTCTCCGGCCTGGGGCAGGCGGCGAACGGACCCTACAAGCCCGGCACCTGGGCTTACAACGCCGCCATTCCCGCCAACGAGTACGATCCTGCCAAGGCCAAGCGGTTGCTTGCCGAGGCCGGGTGGACGCGCCGCACGCCGGACGGCCCTCTGGTGGACCCGGACGGTCGGCCCTTCGCCTTCACCATCCTGACCAACCAGGGCAACAGCCAGCGCATCAAGACAGCCATCATCGTCCAGAGCAGGCTTGCCGCGCTGGGCATAAAGGTCGAGATCCGCACGGTTGAGTGGGCCGCGTTCGTCAAGGAATTCGTGGACAAGGGGCGCTTCGACGCCATCATCCTCGGCTGGAACATCGTGCAGGACCCGGACCTCTTCGACGTTTGGCATTCGTCCAAGGCCGTGCCGGGCGGCCTCAATTTCGTGGGCTACAAGAACCCGGAACTTGATGAACTGCTTGAACGCGGGCGGAGGCTTCTTGACCAAAAGAAGCGCAAGCCCATATATGATCGAGTTCAGGAGATTTTTCACGAGGATCAGCCCTACTGCTTCCTCTACGTCCCCATGGCGCTGCCCATGGTTCACGCGCGCGTGCAGGGCATCGAGCCCGCGCCCGCAGGCATCGCCTATAACTTCATCCGCTGGTGGATTAACGAGGCCAAGCAAGGCCCGGAGCTGACACAATAATGATCCGCATCAATGAGATCACCGACAAGGTGGCTTCCTACATCGAAAAGCCCGACCTGGAGCTGATCCAGAAGGCCTACATCTTCACGGCGCAGGCCCATGTGGGGCAGACGCGCCTGTCCGGCGAGCCGTACCTTTCGCACCCCATGAGCGTGGCCAGCATCCTGGCGGACATGAAGCTCGACGAGGCCACCGTCACCGCCGGACTTCTGCACGACACGGTGGAGGATACCCGCACCACCATCGACGAGATCGAGGAGCTCTTCGGCGAGGAAGTTGCCGACATCGTCGATGGTGTGACGAAGATCAGCAAGATGCAGTTTGAGTCCAAGGCCGTGGCCCAGGCCGAGAACATTCGCAAGATGATCCTGGCCATGGCTGAAGACATCCGCGTGCTCATGGTCAAGCTGGCCGACCGCCTGCACAACATGCGCACCCTGGACTTTCAGCCCTCTGTGAAACAGCGGCTTATCTCACAGGAGACCCTTGAAATCTATGCGCCGCTGGCCAACCGCCTGGGCCTTCATCGCACCAAGCGGGAGTTGGAGGACCTCTGCCTCAAGTACCTGAAGCCCGACGTGTACGAGCAGATAGACCAGGGCGTTGCCCGCCATCGCACCTCCGGGCAGGAGTACATCGACAAGGTCACGGGCCTGATCAGCGACATGCTGAAGGAGAACTCCATCAAGGGCCGCGTGGCCGGTCGCACCAAGCACCTCTACAGCATCTATAACAAAATGCTGCAGCAGAACCTTGGCCTGGATCAGATCTTCGACCTCATCGCCTTCCGCATCATCGTGGGCAGCTTGAAGGACTGCTACGCCGTGCTCGGCCTCATCCACTCCATCTGGAAGCCGGTCACCGGCCGCTTCAAGGACTACATCTCCATCCCCAAGGCCAACATGTACCAGAGCGTGCACACCACGGTCATCGGGCCGGACGGGGAGCGCATCGAGATACAAATTCGCACCGAGGAGATGAACCGCGTCGCGGAGTACGGCGTGGCCGCCCACTGGCAGTACAAGGAAAAGGGCAAAAAGGGCAGCAACCGCGACGCCGAGCGCTTCACCTGGCTGCGACAGATCCTCGACTGGCAGCGCGACCTGCAGGACCCGCGCGAGTTCATGGCCTCGTTGCGTATCGACCTGTTTCAGGACGAGGTGTACGTCTTCACCCCCCGCGGCGACATCAAGGAACTCCCCGAGGGCGCTACTCCTGTGGACTTCGCCTACGCCGTGCACTCCGTCGTCGGCGACCACTGCGCCGGGGCCAAGGTCAATGGCCGCCTGGTGCCGCTCGGCACGGCGCTCAAGAACGGCGACCGCGTGGAGATCATCACCGACAACCACCGCAACCCCAGCCGCGACTGGCTCAAATTCGTCAAGACCGCTCGGGCCAAGACGCGCATCAAGCAGTACATCCGCACCGAGGAGCGCGCCCGCAGCATCAGCCTGGCCAAGGAGATGCTGGAGAAGGAGGGCCGCAAGCTCGGTGTGAATTACGCCAAGGCCTTGAAGGACGGCCATATCCATAAGCTGGCCGAGGAGTTCTCCCTGCCCAGCGTGGACGAGCTGCTCTCCCAGGTGGGCTATGCGCGCCTGACCCCGCGCAAGGTGCTCCAGAAGCTTTACGCCATGCTCCACCCCGGCGAAAAGCTGGCCGAAAAGATTGCCGAGGACCAGCGCAAGGGAACGGAGCAACCCGAACAGCAGGCAGAGCCCGCCAAAACAAAGAAGGGCGAAGGCATCAAGCTCTCCGGCGTGGACGACGTGCTCTTCCGTTTCGCCAGTTGCTGCAACCCCCTGCCCGGCGAGCCCATCGTGGGCTACATTACCCGTGGCCGCGGGGTGACCATCCATTCCCTCGACTGCACCAACATCAAGGGCTTCGAGACCGACCGCGTCATCTCCGTCAGTTGGGAAGGCGTGGAGGACAAGCCCTATCCTTCGAAAATCCGCATCGTCTGCCGCAACTTCAAGGGGGCGCTTTCCCAGGTGACGGCGCTTTTGACCAGCGACGACGTGAACATCCAGTCCGGCTCGTTCCAGTCCAACGTGGACGGCAACGCGCTGATGGAGTTCACCGTTGAGGTGAAGGACCTGCATCAGCTCTACGGCGTGCTGGACAAGATCCGGCTTGTGGAGTCCGTTACCGAGGCTGTCCGCGTTTCCTAAGGCGCCCCATTCCGCGCGATGGCGCGAAGGAGGTTCCCATGCACCGCAAGTTTCGAAGCATTCTGGTTGCCTTAGCCCTGTTGTTGGCCTCAGGCGTGTCCGCCATTGCGGCGGACGACGTGACCAACGTGGTGGTGGGCGACTGGAAAACCGGCAAGGGCAGTGTGAACAGCGTGGTCATCGAGGGTGACAAAATCTACTTGGACGGTGTCCTGCAGGAGCAAAAGTACAAGCCCGGCATGGACGTGATCATCCGCGACGGCAAGGTGGCCCTGGTTCCGCACGATCCGGCCGCCGACACCGAAAAGGCCGCCGCCAAAGCCGCCGCCAAGGCCGAGCGCGAGCGCGAGAAGCAGGCGCTGAAGGCTCAGCTCAAGGCGGAGAAGGAAGCCCTCAAGGCCGCCGCCAAGGCCGAGGCCCAGGCCGAGAAGGAGGCCTTGAAGCGCGAGGCCGCCGAGGGCGTTGAAAAGGGAAAGATCAAATCCAGCGTCGGCACGGTCGTCAACAAGGGCGGCACGGTTCGCATCGGCAACAAGGATTATCCTTCCAGCGGCCCGGCCACTGAAAAGGACATCCCGCCCGATGCGCTCAAGGCCATCGAGGACGCCAAGAACATGAAGTTCTAGCTGCTTGGCCTAGATGTTGGCCTGGAAACGTTGCGTTGCCAGCGCCAGTCCGTCCTGCATGGGCAACCGCGCCAAAAGCGCCTGGATTCTGTTCATGCGCATCTGTAAAGGCGGGTGCAGGTCGCTCCATCTGGCGCTAGAACTCAGCACGGCGCCGTCCGACGCGCGGTCCACGTTATGGAGCGCGGCGATCAATTGCATGGGGTCGTAGCCGGCGCGATAGGCCATCTGCACGGCTGCGGCGTCTGCGTCATATTCCTGCTTCTGGTCCGTGCCGTGGCGCAACAACTGCTTCAGCAACTCGTCCTGCATCTGCCCGAACAACGGCGATTTCACGCCATCATCGGTCATGCCAAGGCCTGAGCGGAAGAACTGCGTCGCCTTGGCCCTGGCCCAGCCATGGGCGAGAGAGGCGTGCGCAGCCTCGTGCGCCAGCACCAGCGCCAACTGGGCCTCGTTGTCCAGCGACTTGACGAGGCCCGTGCTGATCATGACAAAGCCTCCAGGCAGGCTCAAGGACATCGGCGCAGGGCTGTCCAGTACGATGAAACGATAGCTCAGGGCGTTGCCGGGTGCGAAACGCGCCACGCTCAAACCCACCAGATTGACATAGCGTTGCAACTGCGTACCGAAGGCCGGCTTGGCCACCTTGCGCGTCACCGTGACGGCAAGGTTCAGCCCGAGAAGGCGCTCGGCGTCTCCGCCCGGCGGGGCTGCTGGTTTGAGCGCAGGGAGCTTGAGTGGGCCGCCGTTGCTGTGCGGCGTCGCCTGCGAGTACTCTCCGATGCCCCCTTCGCGCAGGAAGTCCTCCAGGTTCTGACGGGAAAGCGGCAGCTCCAGAACAGACCACAAGGCCTCATTGTCCTTGTTGCGCTCCGGCTGGACAGAGCGCGAGCTGCGGCTTGTGTCCGCTGTCTCGGCCAGCACGATGCTGCCAGGCAGCGGCGCAAAGAGGTCGACACTGGTGGGCAAAGGCCGCGAGGCCTCCAGATGTCCCTGGTAGGCCCAGCCCTTGACGCCGCCCGGTTCTTCCACGAGCAGCCAGGCGCCCTCGTTTTGCAACTGTCGCACGGGAGTACCGCGCGGCAAGTCCTTGAGCGTCGCGGCCACGCCGGAGCGATCCGATCTGAGCGGCGTCCTGTCCGAGGCGGTCCACAGGACGGCCCCCCCAGCCTGCGCGGCCAGAACCTGCCCGGCAGACAAAGCAAGCAGACAGATCGCCATCAGCCATGTTGAGCAGAGTCTTGCACGCATGTCAGCTATATTCCTCAAGTTACTTGTAGTCGCCGCTCAAGGTGAACGCGCCCCAATAGCCCGGGTGCGGGAAACGGTTCTTCACGTGCAGCATGGCCCGACGCAGGCTTTCGGCCTTCGGGCGTGACTGGTACTCGCGATAGAACTGCTTCATCAGCATGGCAGTGGAGATGTCGCTCACCCGCCACAGGCTCGATACCAGCGCGTGGGTACCGGCATACAGGAAGGCCTGGTTCAGGCCTTGAACCTCGTCGCCGCTGGTGACCTTGCCGAGACCCGTCTGGCAGGCCGAGAGCACGATCAGGTCCGCCGAGATCTTCAGGTCGAAGATTTCAGCGGCGTCCAGGTCGCCGTCCTTGTCCTTCTTGTCGCTCACCAGCTTGAGTGCCGAGAACAGCGGGTTCACGGGGTCGAACTCGCCGTGGGTGGCCAGGTGGATGATGCCGAAGTCGCTGATGTGCTCGGATATCCAGCTCTTGGTGGCCTTCTCGCGCGTCAATGCTGTCATGTTCGGGTAGTTCCAGGCCAGCGAGCCCACCTCGCGCTCGGCGAACGGCAACTCTAGCGACTGGTCGTGCAGGTCCGGGTTGCCGACGGCGAGCACCTTGGTGTTGCGCTCGGCCTTGCGCCGTTCCAGCGTGAACTTGAACACGCTGGCGCTGGGCAGCTGGAACAATGGGTAGCGGTCCAGCAGGTTCGAATCGCCGTCAGAGAGCGTGGCGAAGGCCAGGGTGTGCAGGCTGTCGTGGGGGATGATGCCGAGAACCTTCACGCCGTTGAGCTTCGGCAACACAGGGGCGAGCAGCAGCGCATGGAGTTCCTTCGAGTGTGCCTCCACAGGCTCCAGATTCTGCAGCATGCGTCGATAGGTCAGGATCATCTGGCCAAGGGTGTCGCGGCCCAGGCGCGTGCGCGTCAGTTCCACGCGGTCGCGGTCCACGGTCCAGCAGAGGATTTCGTTGGCGGTGACGTAGTAGGTCAAAAGCGCCACGCCGGGTTCGAGCATCCTCTGCACGTCGGCCAGGGTGAGCGGATTGACGCTGACAAGGCTGGCGATGTCCGGCCGGTTGGCCTGGAGTTCCAGCAGGATGTCGCGGTAGTCGTCCTGCAGGCGCTTCACGCCCTTGGCGTAAACCTCCCGCTCGTTCTTGCCCTGTGCTTGGGCCAGCAGCGATTCCTGCTCTCGCAGGGCCGAGCGCACGGCGTTAATGCGCTCGTAGAGCGCCTGGTCTTCCTTGTGTTGTGGGCTTCTGCGCTTGTTGCCCAGGAGGTCGATGAGGTTGCGGGCGCGGGAGCGTTCTGCCGTGCGGAAGCTCTCGGCCACCTCGCCCATATCGGCCAGCAGCGTCACCAGGTCCTCGTAGACCACGGCCTTGTCGGCGATGAAGCCGTCCTTCAGCTGGTCCACCTTGAGCTCGGCGCGCATGCCCTCGATGACATCGACGGCCTTTTGCAGCAGGTCCTTGGCCTCCTGGCGCTTGCCCGCGGCAATGTCCAGCCGTGCGAGCCCGTGCAGCGCGCGCCACTGGCTGTCTCGCAGCCCCATTTCGCGGGACAATCCATCGGCCTGCGTAAAGGCGGCCTTGGCCTTGTCGTCGTTGCCAAGGGCAAGCAGCGCCTCGCCCTGGGCCAGCAGGATCTTGGTCTGGTTGATGCGGTTTCCTGTGGCCGAGACGATGGCGAGCGCCTCGTCCAGCAGCGGCAGCGCTTTCCTCGGGTCGCCCATGCGCACGTAAGTTTGGGCGATGTTGCGCAGGTCGTAGGCGATGGCCCAGCGCGAGCGTATCTCGCGGTCAATGGCGAGTGCCTCGCCCAGGGTCTTGAGCGCCAGCGGGTAGCGGCCCATGTCGCGTTCGACCAAGCCACGGTTGTTCAGGGTGGTGGCGACCTCGTCCTTGCGGATGCGCAGGGACTGGGCCAGGGGCAGGGCCGCGTCAAGCTCTCGCACGGCGCGGTTGTGGTCGCCCAGGCTCCACCACAGGAGTCCGGCGGTGTTGCGGGCGATGACCTGCTCAAGTACCCAGCCGTTCTTCTCGGCGGACTTGAGCACCTGCCGCTGAAGGTCGAAGGCCTGCTGGAACCGCGCCTGCTGCCAGGCGTTGTTGGCCTGCTCGATGAGGATGCGCGCGCGCAGGCGTTCCTGCGCTTTGTCGGCGGCGATGAGCTTGAGGGCCTCGGCGTAGCGGGTCTCAGCCTCTGTGAAGTTGCCGATGAGTCTCGCGCAGCGGCCTATGTCGAGCATGGCCTGGGCCATGTCCGCCTTGCGGCCGAGACTGGTGTAGATGGAGAGGGCCTCGCCGTAGGCCTCGCGGGCCTGGGCGTATTGCGAGAGCCGCAGGTCGTGAATGCGGCCGATGCTCAGGTACTGTTTGGCAACAAGTTCCTTGGAGCCGGTCTTTTTGGACAGCTTGGCCGCACCCTCGAAGCGCTTGAGCGCGTTGTCGTACTGGATGGCGTTTTCAAGCACCGCGCCAAGGCTCGCCAAGGCCTCGATCTCCTTTGGCGCCAACTCGAGATTGGCGAGCATGTCCGTCGATTGCTGCACGGCCGTGATGGCCTGGGAATACTGCTCCAGCCTGGCGTAGACCAGGCCGAGCCGCAGCAAGGCCTCGGCGTGGGCCGGGGTGTCCGGGCTGGACTTGGCCACCAGGGCCGCAAGCTCCTTGGCATAGGCCAGGGACTTGTCGAACTGGTCGGAGGCGTAGGCGCTCTCGCGGCAGTATGACAAGAGGTCAGGCAAGTGCTTGCTGAATTGGGTCGACGACCGGGCTACGCGCAGGGCGTTTTCGAACAGGGACAACGCCTGGGCATGGCGTCCCGACTTGAAGTCTTCCATGCCGGAGCGCACGTAGCGGGCAAACTGGGTGGCGGCGAAGGCGCCGGCCTGAGCGACGTTTAGCCCCGGATCGCCCAGGAGCAGCCAGGAAGCGGTGTCCTTGCCCGAGGCATGCGCCTTGGCGCGGGCGTTGGCCGCCGAATCCTCGGCGTAGGCTGTCAGGAAGGAGGTGGTGAACCCCTTGCCGCTGGCGTCCGCTTCCTGTGCGGCCAGCACCGAGGGCACGCCGTAGAGGGACAGGAGATGCACGACAAGCGGCAGGCTCTCCGCAGGGACCTGGGTCAGCACGGCAAGGGAGACATCCTGCATGGCCGTGGCCAGGCCGGTCAGCGGCAGCGGCTCTCCCTTGGCCGGGGTCAACGCCAGGAATCGCACCGGCAGCTCATCCTGACGGCTGGGCGCAGACTGCGACAGGCGGGCTGGGGTCTCCGCAACCACGGTGTGGGCCTGGGCCAGAGATTGCCGCAAGCCGGCGGCGGAAGATGCCACGGACTTTGTGTCAAAGCCCTTGAAGCCGATTGATGCGGCCTGGGCCGAGCCGGTGATGAAGACCAGGTTCTTGCGGAAGGGCTTGCGCGCTTTGAACGAGCGAACCAGATGCGTGCCGCTCAAGGCTCCGGCTTGGGCCGTGCGCAAGTCATCCGATGCGATGAATCCCGGATCCTCGAAGGCCAGCAGGCGCTGTTCCCCTGGAGCAACGGCTGGAAGCGTCGGGCGAGGGCCGCTGCCAAGGGCCACGGAACGAACGGAATCGGCGTCCAGGCGCAGGCCCACCCAGCGCATCGCATCCCGGCGAGGCGAAGGCAGGGCAACGACGCGTAGCGTGCTGGTGTTCTTCGGCAGGTTCTCCATGAGGTCGATGGCCTCGCTCGGCGCGGCTAGATACAGGCCCAAGGCTCCAGGCGCGTCCAGCCTGCCGATGGATTTCCCGGCCTCGGCCTTGAGCGCGCCAAGACGCGTCATCAACTGGGCGTGACGGGATCGCTGCTCGGCGGAGCCGCTCGCGGCGGAGTCGGCAGCGGCCGAAGCCTCAAGCGACAAGCCGTGCAGGATGGTCAGCCAGTCCTGCTCGGCGACGCTGTTGCCCAGACGGGCCACGCCGGGAAGGGACTCGCGGTCCAGGCCAAGGTCGCGCTGGAGGATCTCTTCCTCCTGGCTCAACCGGCGCGAGAGGTCGACGCGGTCATCGCCCTTGGTGGCTGTAATACGGGCTTTGAGGTCGCGGATGGCCAGCAGTCTCAGCGCGGTGCGCCGCAAGAGCTGGGATTCTGCCTGGGTTGGCTGCGCCACGCCGAGCCGACCCATGCGGCCCACGCGTTCCAGTTCAGACAGGCGCTCGGTCAGGTTGTATGCGTCTTCGGCCTTACCGGCGTCCACCAGCGCTGCCACCAGGGGCGCAAAAGCTCCGGTGATCTCGCCAGCGCCGCAGGAGGCCTCGTCCAGCGGCAGGGCCTGCACGACGCCAAGGGCTTCCTTGAGGCGCCCGAGGCCTGCCAATGCGCGCCAACGCAAGCCCGGCAGCAGGCCTTCATCGGCCAGGACCAGGGCTGCGTTCAGCTGCTCGGCGCGAACGTCGTCTTCACCCAGGCGCAAGGCAAGCTCGGCCTGGTTCAGGTGCAAGGCGGCGTTGAGAGCAAGTGCGCGGCGGTTGCCAGCGGGTAGGCTGTTCTTGAACCAGGACAGGCCCTCGGCAAGCCGCTGGCCGGAGCGTGCCAGCAGTTCCATGCGCCGTGCCGCGCTGAGTGCGTCGGTGACGGGCAGGCGCTCCGCCAGGGCCATGTTTTGCGCGGCCATGATGTTCTGGAAGGCCGGTGCGGACAGGGAATCGCCACCGGGCAGCTTATGCCGCAAGCCCTCGGCGACGAGGGCCTCCACACGGCGCAGTTCGTTCAGGCGTAGCGCAAATTCCTTGGAATCAAAGGGCATCCGCAACAGGGTTGCGGCCATGTCGATGACGTTCAGCGAGGCGCTGACAGGATTCTTCATCTCCAGCGACAGCTCTGCGGAGCGCCGGAAACGCTCAAAGGCCTGCGGCTCGCTGCCGAGAGAGGCTTCCAGCATGCCGGCGCGGTGCAGCAGCAGGGCCGCGCCAAAGGTGTCCTGTGGCGCGACGGAGCCCTTCTCGAAGGCGGTGGATTGGCGTTCGACCAGCCCGAGGGCTTCACGCGGGCGGCCGCGCTCGGTGGCGATGCGCGCCAGGAACGTCTCAGCCAGGCGCAGCTCCTGCTCGGCGCTGAACCCGTATGCGGCCTGGGAAGCCGTGGACTTGTCCAGGCTCACGTCCAGGTCGATGTTGATCAGTCCCTTGCCGGCCCTGCCGCCCTTCTTGTCGGCCACGCCATACTTGCTCACCAACTCCGGGATGCGGCGGAAGCCGGCTTCGGCGGTAGCAAGCAGCTTGTCGCGATCAAGGCCCGTGGTCAGTCCCGCCTCCATGTACGCGCAGTAGGCAACGGATCGCTGGTTGGCCGTGAGGTTCTGGTTGAGGCCCAGGGACGTGTTCATGACGAGCGCCTTTTCAAAGGCCTCTCTGGCCTCGTGCCAGCGACCGGCCTCTTGATGCGCAAGCCCCAGGCGGTCGTACAATTCCGCGCGCAGTTGCACGAACCGGGGCGGAAAGCCCAGGGCCTCGCGCACCTTTCCCGCCATGACGAAGAGCGTCTGCATGGACGCCTCGCGGTCCTTTTGCATCAGCGGCGGCAACTCGCCGATGATCCGCTCCTGCTCGGACAAGAGCTCCTGCACTGCCTTGACGTACACGCCAAAGGCCGGGTCAGGCGGCGGTCCGGCGGGCTTGATGCTGGCCTCGAAGAGCCGGTTGTTCAGCTCGGACTGGCGCGTGGCCAGAGTCTTGGCCTTCTCGGCCAAGTCTGCGTGGCCCAGGGCAAGTGTGAGCACGCGGTCGAACACGAACTTGTTGATACGGCCAAAGACCTCGGAGGCGTACTTTGGCTGGATGCGCTGCTCGACAAGCTCCAGGGACTTGGCAAACGCGAGGCTTGGCTTGTCGCGCTCGCGGGCCTGGAAGGCGGAAGTGCCGAATCGCTGATAGAACAGGATCTCGGTTTCCGGGTTGTCGAAAGGCACCTTGGAGTCCTGGCGCTTGCCATACTCCTCAAAGGCCTGGGCATACTGGCCCAGCAGGAAGTGGATGTTGCCGATGTTCATGTCGAGGTTGGCGGCGTTTTCCGGGTTCTGCTCGCGGCTGTTGAGGAAACGCGCGCGCTGATAGGACTCCAGCGCCGCTTCCAGCCGCCCGCGTTCACCATGAACCGTCTCCAGCACCTCGTCGATGTAGCCCAGGGTCTGGTGGAAGTACTCCACCTGGCCATTCTTCTGGATGGCCCGGCTGATGAGGTCGCGCGCCTCAAGGAGCGGCGCCTTGCCGTTCTCATAGGTCAGGGTGAGGCCCGTGGCGTAGAGCAGGGTGGCGTCGTCCGGCTTGGCGGACAGCTTCTGCCTGTATTCCGCCAGGGTGGCGGGGATGGTCTTGAGCGCCGCCGCCGCGCGGATCATGCCCCTGTGGGCGGGCACGAAGTCCGGGTCGTCACGCAGGAGCCCGGCGAAGATCGCCCGGGCCGAGGGCACCTCGCCGATGCGCAGCAGATAGTCGCCCGCCGCTGTCGACTTGCGCAGGTGCGCTGTCTTGGCCAGGCGGTACAGGCGGTCCTCGAAGGGGCGCGAGGCCATTTCGCTCTCGTAGAGATCAAGCGCCTGATGGAAGCGTTCCTCGCGGTAGAGTATCTCCGCCAGGGCGAGCCGGGCGGCGGCAACCTGCGTGGCCACCTGCGAGGCGTTCTGCGGAGACTGCTTCTGCCATGCGTTGGCATTGTCCAGGGCCTGGCGGTATGCGTCCTTGGCCTTGGACCATTCGTCCGAGGCGTAATACACATCCCCCAACCGGTTCAAAGCGCCGAGTGAGAGCTTGGGCAGGTCCAGGCGATGCTGGCCCGACAAGAGAAGCAGGGCCTGGGCCTGGGCTTCAGGTTTCGGTCCGGCGGCCTCCACGGTGCGGTCCAGCACGCGCGAGACGGCCATGTCGGCCCAGGGGCCATTGTCCGGGTAGTCGCGGATGACCTGGGCATGGATGGGGAGCACTGCCTGCACCTGGCCGATGCGCCCAAAGGTCTCGGCCTTGAGGAAGAGCGCCTCGGCAGCCTGTTCCGGCGCGATGCCCCGCACGGCGAGTTGCGCATCGAGGAGGCGGATGGCCTCGGCCATGGACTTGGAGTCCCCGGCGCTTTGCAGCAGCCGGGCCTGTTCCAGGCGGGCCTGGGCCTGCACGCGCGATTGCGCGGGGGTATCGGCCGGCTTGGCGGCAATGCCCGAAAGGGCCTTCAGCCCCGCCTGCAACGCCGCGCGCCTGCCCTTGTCGTTCAGAGCCTGGCGGGTATCCTCGGCCACGCCGAGGAGCAGGCTGCGGATGTGGGCAAAGCCCGACTCGGGCTGCACATCAAGCGCCGAAGCGGCATCGAAAGCCTGCCGAGCAGGGGTCTCAAGCCCGAGGCTTTCATACTGCCGCCCCATTCCGAGGAGAGCCTTGGCGGCGATGTCGCCGCGGTAGCCTGAAGTCCGCGCGGCCTTGCCCAAGGCCAGGATGGTCAGGTGCCGATCAACGGGCAACTGGCTGGCCAGCGTTTCGGCGAGTGTCATCAGCTCCGCGGAGGACTTGTCTGGTATCTCGCCCTCTGGCGGGAGGCTGAACACATTGGACGGGATGGTGTTTCCAAGGGCGCGCGAGGCCAGGAAGAACAGCCTGCCCGCGGCCATGACCGGGGAAAGGTCAGCCCCCTGGGCCGAGGTCAGGTCTTCAGGCTTGCTGCTTTGACCGGCATCTGCTGGCACTGGTGCGCGTGCGATGACGGTCTGGATGCCGCCCTGGTCCGAAGTCACGCCAAAGACCGGGGCGGTGGTGAACAGCACGGTCATGCCATCGGGCGTGAAGCGCGGATAGGCCTGGGGCAGGACGTCCGTGGTGAGCTTTTGCGGAAGTCCGGCTGCTGCGCCGGAGGCCAGGTTCATGACGTACACGGCGCTGACGCCCGTGCGCGCCGAGACGAAGGCAAGCCGGCGTCCATCAGGCGAAAGGGTGGGCTGGGCGGCGTCGCCGTCAGTGTCGAGGGCGCGCGGGGCGGACGAAAGGTTGGCGAGTTCCAGGGCAACGATGCGACGCTTTGGCTCGCCCTCGTCGCGCTGTTGGAAGTACAGGCTCTTGCCGTCCGGTCTGAAGCAGGGCGAGCGGTCCTCGGTGGCGCGGCCCGTCAGCTTTTGTGCTTGAGCCTGGGGATTGGCCAGGTCAAGGAGGTAGATGTCGCCTTTGACATCGTCCTCCATGCCGACGAAGGCGATACGTCGGCCGTCGGGCGAAAGCGCAGGGGAAAGGCGGTCGGCCAGTGCCGGGGCCAGTCGTCTGGGCAGGCCGGTGAGGCCGTCACCCAAGCCGCGCACCCAAAGCTCGCTGTAGCCGTTGCTCTGGCGAGTGTAGGCCAGCCACTTTCCATCAGGCGTGATGTCCAGATGCTGCACGGCTCCGGTCTCGAACGTGACCTGCACGGGGCGATTGACCTCGACGCGACGCGGCGCAAGGCGTTTCCCCGTGGCGCGCAATGCCTCTTCGGACAGTGCCTTGGCCGACTGGTCAAGCTGGGTTTGGGGCACAGCCGCCGGAGTCGCCTTCGGGGTGGCAGCCGTGGCTGGCCAAGGCAGCAGGGCCAGCGCCAGGCAGGATCCCGCTAAAATCTGCCGGTAAAGTTGTCGGAAGGGTCGCGCGTTCATTTCTTCACCGTCCAGGCGCCGTCAGGGGTCTGCACCTTCTCCCCGGGTTTTGCCGTGTCTTCGTTGAGCTTCGCGAACACGCCCCGCACCTTGGGCAAGTCGGCCTGGGTGAGGGAGGCGTTGGTCTCGATGGCCCGACGCATGATGGTGTCGCGAGCGCGGTTGACCTCGGCCAGAACCGCATTGAATTCATTCTGCTGGTAGCGCGCGGCGAAATCCTTGAGGTCGTCCGGGGCGTTGTCCCTGGTGAGCGGGAAGCCGGTGAGCAGGCCCTTGTTGTCCTCGCCCACCCAGCCCAGGCGCTTGAAGGCGTCCACGTCGTCCGCATGGAAGCTTGTGACCTGCATGGCGGTGATGGCGTCCTGCTGTTCCCGGCTCTTGCGTGGCGGGGTCTGGATGCGGCCGAGTGGATCCACTCCGCGCACCGAGGCCACGAGCAGCGTCTCCTCGGACAGGGAATTGTACGAGCCGAGGATCTGGTTCTCAAGGGAGGTTCGTTCGCTGGCGACGTTGACCTTGACCTCGGCAAGGGTGCAGCCGGACAGGGTGGCCAGTGCCACGAGGGAGGTCGTCAGGATCAATCGTTTCATGGTGCGACTCCTTCTTGATCGTTGTTGCCGGAAACCTTGAGCGACCCTGCTGGGTCACGGCAGAGGCTGTTGGACGAGACTGCGTCCAGGGTCTTGATGAGCTTGGGCATGGGCGCCAGTGCCTTTTTGAGTTGTGTGCCAATGGGGAGGTTCCCGACGGGCAAACGGTCGATGCGCGGCAGGTCCAACTGGAAACCCTTGACCTCCACCGCGCCGGACAGGCTCAGGTTGCCGTACGCCAATCCCAGGTTCACGAAGCGCGGATAGCCGATGTCCATGAGGCGGCGCTGTTGCACGATGGTCTCGTTCTGCTCGTCGGGATCGAGCGCATAGAGCATGCGCTCCAGGGTGCGCGGGCCGATCTTGGTGATGTCCGCGCGCAGGCCGATGCGTTGCAGCAGGGCTTCCGCGTCGGGCGTCAGGGGCAGGGTCACGCTCACGCGGCCTGCCGTCTCGGCCTTGTCGCCAAGGTCCTTGGCGGCCTTGCCGGGGAAGAACCGTGACGGATCGATGCCCGTGAAGCTCAGGTCGGCCGCCAGGGCGTAGTCGCCCCGAGCGCCCTTGACCTGGAGGCTGCCCAGCATGTTTCCGCCCAACAGGCCCGCGCGAAAAGAGCGCAAGGCAGGGAGCGGGCCGCTGGTGTCCAGGCGCAGAAAGACATCGTGGAGAGCCAGCGGCAGCGAGCCGGACTTGAGCTTCATGCGGCTGAAGCCGAGGCTCCCGCCACCGGCCTGGAACTCGCTTAGGCGTGCGTGCGCCACTGCGTTGTCGTCATCGGCAAAGTTGCTGCTTGGGGTGGAGGACGGGAACAGGTCGAAGACCTGCTCGGAAAGGGGCTGCAGCACTTCGTGGCTTGGTCCGGCGCATCGCAGGCCGGGCTGGAGGGCATAGCGCTTGTTCAGGCGCAGGGAACTGGTCAGGCCGCTAATGGCCAGGTTCGGCCCAAGGTTCAGGTCAAGCCCGGGGCTCAGCAGGCGCGCGGACAGGGCAAGGCTTCGGCCGCTGGAGAGCTTCGCGTCGAATCCTGCCTCGAGGTTGCCCTTGCCGGAGAGCTTCTGTGCGGCCTGGGCCTTGCCCGCCTGGGCGGACAGGGTCGCCAGTCCGGTCTTGGCGGCGAAGCTGATGGTGCCGTCCACGTGCTCCAGGATGGCGGCGAATCTGTCTTTGTCACGGTCCAGCACCTGGTCCAGGCGATCCAGGGCGATGTTCAGGCTCTGGTCAAGTTCAAGGCCGTCCGTGTGCAGAATCTCAGAGAGTTGGAGCGAACGAAGACCTTGCTGCGCGGCGTTGACGGTCACGAGCCCGCGCAGTGGCTTGGCCAACGCCCCGACTCCGGGGAGTTCGTCCAACGGCCCAAAAGCCAGTGAACCACGCAGGCTCGACTCGCGCAGGCCACCGGAAGTGTTCACACGCAGGGGCTTTGGGGTGCTGAGCGAGCGCAAGCGCAGAACGTCGCCTGGCTTTCCGCCACCGGCCTGGGCCGTCCCTGCCTTGGGCCAGTCCAGGTTGACGTCGGTAAGGGTCAACACCGCTTCCAACTCTTTCAGGAAATCAAGCCGCGCAAGGGTCTTGGAGAGTTTTACCGGCTGCTGCACCGGCCCCTGGGGTTGCGGCAGGACGGCGGACAGTTTCCAGTCCAGCGCGACACCGCCCGAGCCTTGCGCCTTGCTCGGAAGCAGTGGCGTGGCCAAGGCCAGCAAGCGTTGCACGTCCAAGGTCATGGTGCCGGAGCTGCGCACCGCTTTTCCCTGCATGCTTGAAGTGGTCAGCAAACGCAGGGCCTGCCCGAGCTCAAGGGTCAGCTTGGCATCTGCGATGCCGACCTCCATGGGCGAGGAATCGGAAAGGCTGATGTCCGGTACGCTGAGATGCAGGGCAAGGGGAGTATCGACCGGGCGCTTGCCGGGCAGGAGCACGCGCAGACGTGGTGCGTCCAGAGTCAGTGCCTCAAGGCGGGCTGTGGCGGACTTCGTGGCGGGCAGGTCCGCGCGGAGGGTAACTGTGTGCTTCAGCGAGGGCACCTGCGCCATTTTGGGGATGTCGATGCCCTGGACCTCTCCCGTGATGTCCAGGGCAGCAGCTCCAAGCACGCCGAACAATCCCGCCGAATCCTGGGCAAGACCGTCGACCCTGGCGGCAAGGTGCGTCAGCGCCATGCGCTTCACGCTCACTGGCGTCTTGCCCTGCTGGCGCAGGCCTTCAACGGTCACCATCGCTTTGGCTGAAAGCTGCCCGGGAGCCTTGCCCGGCAGTTCGACCTGAGCGGTCTCAAGGACAAGTTGTGAACGTGCGATGCTCAGGCGTTCTTGCCCGGACGTGCGGGTAACGTTTTTGGCCTCAAGGTTGAGGTCTTTCAAGGACGCTAGTGCCTGGAGCTTGCCCCCGGCGTTCGTGGGCAACGCGGCCTGGAGCACCATGCTCTGAATGTCCAGGGTTGCGGCGGCAATGCTGATGCCGGGGGGAATCCAGGCGCGTGCGGCGTTCATCAACTCGTCGAGCTGCAGGTGGATGGGGTGGACGTTCAGGTTCAGCTTGGGTTGGCTTTCGTTGAGGCCTGTGACCTCGCCCTGCCAGTCTGCAGTGCTTTTGTTCAGCAGGCGAAGCTTGCCCGGCAGCTGTATGGCGCCTGTCTTGAGGTCAACGCTCGCCTCCTGCAGCAGGTTCATGGCGAAAGGGCCAGCGCTCTTGGGACCGAGCGGCCCGCCTGCGGCACGCAAGGAATCAACAAAAGCGACAAGCCCAAGGTTGAGATGGTCCGTGTCTGGTTGCGCAGCCGTCAGCCCGATGGCCAGCGCACCGGAGACATCTGGGAGCGCTGACCCGACAAAGGGCTTCAGCAGGGGCGCAAGTTTGCGCAAGTCAACGCGAAGGTCGGTCTTGAAGCCCTTGCCCACGCTGCCCAGGGCCAGCAGAGCCACGCCAGGCGCTTCGGCATTGGCCTTGAGGCGAGCTTGGGCCGGGTTCAGCTGCCCGGTTTCATCCACGAGGCCCTCAAGCAGCGCCTCCAGCTTCAGCGGGGCCAGCTCCTTTCCATTAAGCAGCGTCTTGAAACCAGCATTGAGTCGTACCGGGCCGTTTGCGAGCCCGGGGACACTCAAGCGAAAGGTCACGTCGCGGATGTCGAGGGTGCTGTTGTCGGCGACGAATATCAGTCGTGCCTCGATGTCCGAAACATCTACCAGGATATGCGCATCACCACTCCTGGGGCTTGGCTTGAGGCCTTGGCGCAGCGCAGAAAGGCTGTCCCTGAGCAGCTTCGGCAGGGGCTTGGGAAGTTCAGTTGGCTGGGGTTCAGCGTGTGGGGGTGTGGGCTCAACGATCTGGCGCAGGCGCAGGCCGGAGACGGACACAGTCAGGTGCATATCCTTGCGCAGGGCTTTAAGAAAGTCGAACTTCACACTCAGGGTCTCAAGCGAGCACAGGAAAGCCTCATCGTCCAGTCCGCCCTGCCCGACATTCAGGCCACCGACGTTCAGACCCTCAGACCAGCCGAAAGAGAGCTGACGCACGGTCGCGTCCTTGCCGGTCGAGGCGCTGAGCGCCTGCTCCACCTTGTTCCGCGCCCAGTCTGAACTGACCATGGCCGGTATGGCAAGCACGACGGCAACGAGAAGTGCGGCAATTGCAGCAAGGCAAAACAGCAGGCGTCGCAACCACTTGCGTTTGAGGAAGAAGCTTTGCTGGTCTTGCCGTTGCTCGGACATCTGGACTCCAAAAGTATCGTCTCAGGTTTTGACTGGCTGCGTTTTGCTTCCAACCTGATTCATGAATCATTTTGCAAGAACGATACACCGCTTGCAACATAATAATCTTCCCTGCACCGATGGTCCATGATTTGCTTTAGCGCTGGCAATCGTTTTACGCTTGAAGGAGCAGTCATGAATATGGGCGTTCGGTCAAAGTTGATAATTTCTAATGTAATCGGTGCGTTGTGTGTGCTCACCGGCTTTGTGGTTGCAGCCGCGCCAGGCAAGGACGACGTTGCTGCCGGTGTTTCAAAGTTAACGTTTTTGCAAACCATTGCCCTGGATTTTAGCCTCGGCATGGGGGTGCTGCTCGTGGCGAGCGGTATGGTGTTGGTCGTTGTGTCAATCTTAACCGCCCGTAATGATAGTGCCTTATCGTTGTCGATCCGTGCAAAATTGTCTTCTTCAAAATTGTTCACAGGCATTGGCCAACTGTCGGCAACGGGCGACAGTTCTGTCATGTTTGAGCAAACTCTTTACGCAGCGCTCGACCGGTTGGAAGCGGCGGCAAAGACCGAAGCTGAACTGCGCGCGTTGCTCGCGGACCAGGAGAAGGCTCTGAATGTGGCGCGGCAAGAAGCAGTGTTCATTCGTGAGAGTTCCGAGGCGTCCCGTCGCGACGGACTCTTGTCTGCCGCACGGACTCTTGGTGTTGCCATTGAGGGTATTCACGGTTCAAGCGACAACCTGCGCACCTTGTCAAAGTCTGCCGGTAATGGCGCCAAGGATCAGCAGCGGCTGGTGGCCGAGGCGGTGCAGGCAATGGACGGATTGGACAGCGCATTTTCGCAAATGCAGAACGGCTCTGACCGCGCTGTAATCCAGGCCCAGTCGGCGCGTGATCGTGCTCTTGGCGGGGCCAAGGTTGTTGACGAAACCGTCCAGTCAATCCGCCTGGTGGAACGCAAGGCCGAGGACCTTGCCGAGGTTGTGCGCGACCTGGGCAGCCAGGCCCGTGACGTGGAACGCATCATGGAGGTCATCAGCGATATTGCCGACCAGACAAACCTGCTGGCCTTGAACGCCGCGATCGAGGCCGCTCGCGCTGGCGATGCCGGTCGCGGCTTCGCTGTTGTGGCCGATGAGGTGCGAAAGCTTGCTGAAAAGACCATGAATGCGACCCGTGACGTGGCGGACCACATCAAGGGCATTCAGGATGGGGTGGAGCGCACCGGGCGCGACATGCAGGAGACCTCGCAGCGTGTCGACCAGGCTGTTGCGCTGGCCAAGAGCTCCGGTGACGCCCTGCGCGAAATTGTTGAGTTGTCAGGCAGTTCTGCAGCGCATATCAGCGAAATCGCCCAAGACACCCGCAGCCAGGCCGCGACAGGAGAGCGGATCAGCCGCATCGTTCGGCAGGTGAGCGGCATTTCGGAAGCGAGCTACGAGGGGGCGCAAAATGCATCACTGGCGGTGGACCTGCTGCTTGAGCGTGTTGTGGAGCTGGAGGCCATGAACGCCGTGTTCCAGCTCATCGGCGGCGGCAGCATTCAGCATATTCTGGAGGATATGGCAACGCAGCCTTCCGTGCGCTCCATGCGCCGTGATGAACAGGAACAGGCCATGCGCGAGACGCTCAAGCTCAACCCGTCCTTTGAACTTTTGTACATTACGGATGCCGACGGGCGGCAGATCGTGTCCAACATCGGACGCGGAGACTCCGGCATCGTCGTGGACGGCAGCGCCGTGGGCAAGAACTGGGGGACGCGGGCCTGGTTCCGCCAGCCGGTGGAAATGCGTGGAACCATCGTTTCGGATGTCTACTTGTCGAGTGCAACGGGTGAAAACTGCATCACCGTGTCCACGCCGATCCTCAGCCCCGATGGCGCCATCGCAGGTGTTCTGGCCGCTGACATCAACCTTGGAAAGGCTTCGTCGGGGACCGCACGAGGCTGATCCTTTGTCAGTACACAAATCAAAAGGGCTCCGGCGTGCCGGGGCCCTTTTCATTTGCGGTGATCTGCCTCAACGCGCTTGGATGACGCCACAGGCAACGTTTGGCCCAGAGTTTCCGCCTGGTTGCGTGGTGAAGTCGTCTGGCTTGGCGTGGATGATGACGCTACGCCCAAGAATTCCGTTCGGGCTGTCCTCAAGGCTGATCCCGTCCATGAGCGCCTGGAACTGCGCCTTGCCGTTGGTCCCGGCCACAAGCATGGGCAGATCCCCGGCGTGGTGGTTCGGCATGGAGGGCGAGCCATGGCGTTTGCCGAAAGGGTTGAAGTGCCCACCGGCGCTGGAGGCATCCGCGGCGGTGCAATCGCCCTTGGCGTGTATGGAGAACCCGTGCGCTCCGGGGGTGAGCCCTGCAAATTGACCCTTGATGAACACGCTGCCGCCTTGTTGCTCAAAACTCAAGGTGCCGCTGGCGGTGTTGCCTCGAGTCGGTTTGAGGACCGCTTCCGCGCTGGGCGCTTTGAAGGCGCACGCTGAGACAGAGATTGCCAAGACAGCGATCATGATACTCTCGCGCATGAGTCCTCCCGTCATATTAGGTCGTTCTGCGAAGGGGCGCGAAGCGCCGAGATAATGGCTGCCACGGAGACCGCCTTGAACACGCCGGTTTGACATGAAAAAGGCCGCCTGTGGGGCGGCCTGAAAATGGTGGGCAATGGGCGGCTCGAACGCCCGACCTTTGGCTCCGGAGGCCAACGCTCTATCCAACTGAGCTAATTGCCCGCGAGGGTGAATGGCTACAGTGTCGGCCAGCCGCTGTCAAGGCGAAACCAAAGGCGATACCGGCCCTGCTAGAGGCCCATGCTGGCCAAAAGATCATCCACCGAACCCTGGCTGCTGTCTAGTTGAGGACCCTGCAATTCAGAAAGCTTGTTCTTGGCCTGTGCCTGCAGGCGGCTGAAATCGGCCTTGGTGTCCGGCGCCTCGGTGTGCGCCTTGATCATTAGCCCCGTGGTCATGTAGACATCAAGGACAATTTTCTCAATCTTTTTAATGGTTTCAATGATTATCTTGATGCGTTGGCCCGTCAGGTCCTGAAAGCTCAAGGTCGTCATTATGGACATGAGATCCTGGCTCAGGCTGGAGTTGATGTCGCTTAACTGTTCGCGCTCGGCTTTGGACACGCCGCCCTTTTCAAAGGATTTGACGATGCGGGCGAGGGTGTCGGAGAGGGTCTGCAGGTTTTCGATGGTGTCGATGATCTTGACCGTCGCCGTTTCGGTCGTCTGCATTATGGCATCCAGCTGGTTGGATGCCTGGCTGAAGAGCTCGTTGGGGTCTTCGTTCAGCACAGGCTGCGAGTTGCCGTTTCCGGTCTTGGCGTGCTTGATTTCCTGGTAGATCTCTTTGAAGCCTTTCTGCAGGTCCTCGTTGACGCGACGATAGAATTCTCCCTCGACGAGCGCACTGGAGAGAATCTTGTTGATCTCGCGCTCCACCGTAACGCTCAAGGTCTCGCGCAATTCAGCCGTAATCTGGTCGGCCACGCGTTGCATGAGTTCATGGGAGAGTTTTGCTTCGTCCATAATGCAAGCCTCCAGAAAGCAATCAGCGCAGGTCGTTCTCGTTCATGTCAACGATCATGGCCCGCACAGGGCAGACGCGGGTGCACATGCCGCAGGCCGAGCACCGCTCTACGTCGAATTCAACGATACGGTTTTCGAGGTTCACGCTTAAGGCCTTGGTTGGGCAAAGCGACGTGCACAGGCCGCAGTGCATGCACAACTCCTCGTCGCGGAATATCTTTTGGGACGCCGGAGTAATTTTGACCCCGTTCTGTTTCAGGTAGGAGATGCCCTTGTGGTAGTCCACCTCGCGCCCGGCGAGCTCAAGAGTGAGCGAGCCTTCGTGCCTGGGGCTGATGTCCGCCTTGAGGATGTTGAAGCTCAAGTTGAACAGCAGGGCAAGGTTGCAGACCACAGGCCGGTTGGAAGCCTCCGGCGGGAAGGACAGGTAGACGATCTTGCGGAAACCGTTGGCTTCTTCAGTCATGCTGCGCTCCAAACAAGGCCCGGCACGAAACCGGGGCTACTTGTGCTCCTTGAGAAACTTTTTGGCGACGGTGGCCTCGGGGTCCTTAGGGAAGCGGTCGATCAGGTCCTGCAAAACGGCCCGGCCGGCCTTGTCCTTGCCGATCTTGAAAAAGGCCATGCCCTGCTTGAGCACAGCGGGCTTGTACTTGGTGCTGCGCGGGTACTTCTCGATGACTTCCTGGTAGGCCAGCACGGCCTTGCCGTAGTCCTGCAGGTTGTACGCGCATTCGCCAACCCAGAACACGGCCTGTGAGGTGTTGGGGTGCTTCTTGAAGGCCGTGGCGAACTCCGAGTAATACTGGCTCGCCTCCTCGTACTTCTTGGCCTTGAAGGCGGCTTCGGCCTTGGCGAACAATGCGTCGGCGGTGTTGGTCTTGGGATCGGCCTTGGGTTCTTCCGCTGCCTTGGGCTTCGCGGTCTCGGTCTTGGTGGCCGCCTTGGCCTTGTCGGCAGTGGCAACAGCTGCATCCGCCGGAGCGGCAGCGACAGCGGCTGTCGGGGTGGAGTCGAGCTCCAGGCCGAACTGGCTCTGTAGCGCGACCTTGATGTTCTGAACGTCGCGAACGGTGTCGGCCAGGCTGGGGCCTTCGCCCTGTGCGCTGGTCAGCGCGTTGAACTTCATGGTCAGAGTTTCGAGCTTTTCCTGCTGCTTGGCGACCTGCACGCGCAAGGCTTCAAGCTCGGCCCAGGTGTTGGCCTGGCGGGCCTGCACCGGGGAGGTCGATTTCTGGATGTCTTCGCGAAGTACCTCCTGGCTCTTGGCAAGCTCTTCCTCAAGGCGCTGAATGGTCTTGCGGCTCTCCTGGCGGTCACGATAGGCTTGGTTCTGGAGGGTCTCCATGTCGCTCTTGCTGGCGCATCCTCCGAGGAGTCCGGCGCAAACAAGGCTGAGCAGCGCGTTACGGCAGCTGAATGTCTTCATATCTTTCTCCCTCTTTTTCTTCCAAAGATAAGATACGCCAGTCCGCCAAAAAAGGGAACAAGCACGGAAAGCTGCACCCAGGCAAGCTTGGCGTTGGTGGAGCCGAAGTCTCGACGCAGGGCGTCGTAGATGCTGTAGCAGGTAAGTCCCACGAACAGGGCTCCGCCGAACAGGATGGCGACCCAATGCATGGTCGTGAGCTGAGGCGATGAAAAAAACATGTTCGCTCCCTTGGGCGCAGACTAGGGCGCGCTTGTGCGCCTGTTTTTGGGGGGTCTTTCGCGTTTGTTCTGCATGTACATGGACATGAGCACCGCAAAAGCTCCACAGGTGATGGCGATGTCCGCAACGTTGAAGGCTGGCCAGTGGTACGGCCCGATGTAGAAGTCCAGAAAGTCGACCACGAGCCCGGTGCGCAGGCGGTCGATGAGGTTGCCGAGCGCGCCGCCAAGGACAAGGCCCAGGCCCCAGATGAAAAAGCGATCGCCAGCGTCAGCGGTCTTCAGCAGATAATAGATGAAGCCGACAGCGGCGATGGTCACGGCCACGAAGAATCCGGTCTGCCAATCGGTGTCGGGCTGGTTCAGGAAACCGAACGCCGCGCCTTTGTTCAGCACGTGCACGATGTTGAAGAACCCTGGAATCACTGTATCCGAGGCCCACAGGGCGTATTTCTGCTGGATCACCGCTTTGGTGATCTGGTCTGGCACGATGATGGCTGCGGCCAGGAGCGCCGCCGTCTTGAGGCGCTGGTCCATGCCGGAAACTCCTACAGTCCCTGGACCACTGCGGTGCAGCGGGGGCAGATCTCCGGATGGTCTTCAGCGGAGCCCAGGTTTTCCTCATAGCGCCAGCAACGCTGGCATTTTTCTCCAGGTGCCTTGGCCACGGAGACGGCCAGGCCTTTGACCTCCTCGGACACAAAGGCGTCCGCAGGGACCTTGCCGGACTCGTCCAGGCTCACGCGGGAGACGATGAGGAACTCGCACAGGTCCAGGCCCGGAGTAGCCAAGGCCTCCGCAGCATCGCCGCTGACGTGCAGCGTCACGTGGGTATCCAGGGAATGACCGACATCACCGGCCTTGCGCTTGGGCTCGATGGCCTTGGTGACCTCGCCGCGGATGGCAAGCAGCAGTTCGAAGGCCTGGCGATCCCTGTCCGCCATGAGCGCAGGACCCTCGGGCAGGCGCATGGAGAACACGCTCTCCGTCCCGGGGCGGCTTTCGGGGGAGAGGTAGCCGTAAGCCTCCTCTGCAGTGAAGGACAGCACCGGCGCCATGTCGTGCAGGAGCACCAGGAGCGCGCGCCAGAGGACGGTCTGGGCTGAACGGCGGTCATCGCCCGCGCACACGTAGAGGCGGTCCTTGATGATGTCGAGGTAGAAGGCCGAGAGGTCCGTTGTGCACAGGTTGTGCAAGGTGTGGTATACCTTGTGGAACTCGAAGTCTTCGTAAGCCTGGGCGATGGTGTTGTGGCGACGCTCCACCAGATCAAGCGCGAAGCGGTCCAGCGGGAGCATCTTCTCGACGGGCAGCGCGTCGGTCTTCGGGTTGAAGTCCGCCAGGTTGCCCAGGATGAAGCGGCAGGTGTTGCGGATGCGGCGGTACGCGTCCACCAGGCGGTTCAGGATCTCATCGGAGATGCGGATGTCTTCCTGGTAGTTCACCGCCGAGACCCACATGCGAAGGATCTCCGCGCCGTACTTGTCGATGATCTGCTGGGGCGCGATGACGTTGCCGATGGACTTGCTCATCTTGCGGCCTTCGCCGTCCACAACGTAGCCGTGGGTCAACACGGCCTTGTACGGGGGAACCCCGCGCGTGCCGACAGAGGCCAGAAGCGAGCTGTGGAACCAGCCGCGATGCTGGTCAGAGCCTTCCAGGTACAGGTCTGCGGGGCAGGACAGCTCGGGGCGCTGCTCCAGCACCGCGGCGAAGCTGGTGCCGGAATCGAACCAGACGTCCAGAATGTCCGTCTCGCGGCGCCAGTGGTTGCGGCCGCACTTGGGACAGGCCAAGCCTGCGGGCACGATGTCCTCAAGCGGCGCCTCGAACCAGTAGTCGCAGCCCGTGGGGTGCGTGGCGAAGCGGTCCACCACGCTCATGACCCAGGGCGTCTCGAAATAGGCCTCGTCGCAGTCCACGCAGATGAGGGCGACGATGGGCACGCCCCAGTTGCGCTGGCGTGAAATACACCAGTCCGGGCGGTTCTCGATCATGTTGGCGATGCGCTCCTCGCCCCAGGCGGGGATCCAGCGCACGTCGTTGTGGATGGCCGAGAGCGCGTTCTTGCGCAGGTCATTGGCCTCCATGCTGATGAACCACTGGGTGGTGGCGCGGAAGATGACCGGCTCCTTGCAGCGCCAGCAGTGCGGATAGGAGTGGGTGATCTTTTCCTGGACGATGAGGTTGCCGACCTGCTTCAGCTTCTCGATGACCTTGGGATTGGCCTCGAAGACGTTCAGGCCCGCAAAGAACTCGACGTCCGTCAAGAACCGTCCGGCGTCGTCCAGCGGGGAATAGACCTCAAGGCCGTACTTCAGGCCTACGTCATAGTCCTCGCGGCCGTGGCCGGGCGCGGTGTGGACGCAGCCGGTGCCGGCGTCAAGGGTCACGTGGTCGCCAAGGATGATGGGCGACTTGCGCTTGTAGATGGGGTGCTGCGCCTCCAGGCCTTCAAGCTTCAGTCCCGGCACGGTGGCCAGAATTTTGGGGGTGTCCCAGCCGAAGATTTCGGCGCAAGGCGCCAGGAGGCGGGCCGCCATGAGGTACGTGTTGCCCTGCACCTCTGCGAAAACATAGTCGAACTCGGGGTGGACGCACACGCCCATGTTGTCGGGCAGGGTCCACGGGGTGGTGGTCCAGATGACCACGAAGGTCTTCGCAGCGTCGTACTTGGCGCCCTGGGGCAGCAGGTCCTTCACGCGCTTGTCGGTGAGCGGGAAGCGCACGAAGACGGACGGCGAGGAATGGTCGGCGTACTCGACCTCGGCTTCGGCCAGCGCCGTGTGGCAGGAGCAGCACCAGTAGATGGGCTTCTTGCCGCGTATGACCGAGCCCTTGTCCATGAAGTTGCCGAGTTCGCGGGCGGTGGCGGCCTCGTACTTGGGGTCGAGCGTCATGTAGGGCTTGTCCCAGGTGCCCAGAACGCCCAGGCGCTTGAACTCGCTGCGCTGGATGTCGAGGAACTTGAGGGCGTATTCGCGGCAGAGCTTGCGGATGACGACCGCGGGAAGCTCCTTCTTCTTTTTCTTGAGTTCGGTCTCGACCTTGTGCTCGATGGGCAGGCCGTGGCAGTCCCAGCCGGGCACGTATTCGGCCTTCTGGCCGCTCATGTTGCGCGACTTGACCACAATGTCCTTCAGGACCTTGTTCATGGCCGTGCCCATGTGGATGTTGCCGTTGGCGTAGGGGGGGCCGTCGTGCAGGACGTAGGCCTGGCTGCCCTCGTTTGCGGAGACCATCCTGCTGTAGGCGTCGATCTCCGCCCAGAACTTGAGGGTTTCCGGCTCTTTCTGCTTCAGGTTGGCCTTCATGGGAAAGCCGGTCTGCGGCAGTCTGAGGGTGCTCTTGTAATCGCTCATGCCTTGTGTGTCCTCCGCTGGGGGTGTCGGCGCATGCCGGTGCAATGCCTGGATCAATGGAAACGCGTAACTTGGTTCATCACGGGCTGGAAGTCAAGCCGCCCCCAATGCGGCCTGCATGGCCGAACAGGGGACGGTCTTGAATACAGGTCCGTCAGCGCTACTTGGTCTTGTGCGTGTAGACGCCGTCCCAGCTCTCGCCCGGGGGCTCTTCCTTCAGATGATTGCAGCGTTCCTCATACATCGAACAGAGCACTTCCTCGAAGCCCTTGGCCTTGAGCTCGGCGAAGACCTCTGCGGCCTCGCCGAAGCGCATGGCCTTGTACATCGCCAGCGCCTCTTCGTAGCGGTCAAAGTCAGCCTTCTTGGCGGCGCGAGCTTCGTGCGTCATGGCCGTGAAGATGGTGATGGGCTCATGCTTGCCCTTGACCCGCACGGAGTCCATTTCGACGTAGGCGTAGTCCTCGCCGCAGACTTCCTTCATGGCCTGGCTCACCAGGAGCACCTGGCCGTAGTATTTGGTCAGGCTCTCCAGGCGCGAGGTCAGGTTCACGTTGTCGCCGATGAGGGTGTAGTCGAACAGGTCGGCGGAACCCATGTTGCCCACGCGAACGCGACCGCAATGCAGGCCGACGCCGATCTTGATGGTGAGGCCGAACTTTTCCTTGAAGCCCTCGTTCAGCACGTGGATGTGGTCGAGCATCTGCAGGGCCGAGGACATGGCCTTTTTCTGATGATCGGGCACGTCGATGGGGGCGTTCCAGAAGGCCATGATGGCGTCGCCGATGAACTTGTCGAGGGTGCCCATGTTGCTGGTGATGATGCGCGTCATGGGGGTCAGGTAATCATGCAGCAGGTCCGTCACCTGTGTCGGGGTGAGCTGTTCCGACATGGTGGTGAAGCCGCGCACGTCGGAGAACATGACGGTGACTTCCTTTTCCTGGCCTTGCAGGCTTAAGGATTCTGGCGAATCATAAATCTGCTTGATGACCGCAGGGGCGAGGTAGTGGGAGAAGGCGCCGTGGATGAACTTCTTCTGCTTCTCCTCGCGCCAGAACTTGAGCAGCGTCAGCAGCGTGAAGTTGGCCGCGAGGATGATGTAGGCATAGAGGGGCGAGATGTACACGCGGGCGCTGGACATCATGTAGGCCGAGCCTTCCCACATGCCGAAGGCCATGCCGGCCAGGGGCAGCATGAGCCACACCGCGCGCGCCCAGGCCACCAGCAGGGTGATGGTGATGCCTGCAAGGATGGTGCACAGCAGCTCAACTGCTGGAGCATAGTCTGGGATGGAGATGAAGTCCTGGGTCAGTATGTTGTCCACGATGGTGGCGTGCGTTTCAACACCAGGATAGACGGCGGAGAAGGGGGTTGCGCGTAAATCCTTGAGGCCCGCTGCCGAGGTTCCGATGAAGGCGATCTTGCCGTCCAGGGCGCCTGGCGCGATCTTGCCATCGATGATGTCAACCGCGCTGATGTACGGAAAGGCGCCTCCTGGTCCGCGGTAGTTGACCAGAAGCTGTCCGGCGCGGTCGACAGGGATGACCGTACCTGCATATCGCAGGGATTCCGTGCCCTGGGTGTCGAGCTTGAGCAGAACGTTCCGCTCTCCCGTGGCCTCCATGAGCGTCGCAAGAGCCAAGGAAGGGTAGATGTTGTCTTTGTAGTGAATCAGCAGCGCGACACGCCGCAGGATGCCATCAGGGTCCGGCGTGGCGTTGAAGAAGCCGGTGGCCGTTGCGGCGCTGGCCAATGCCGGCAGCGGGCAGACGGTGCCGGAAGCAGTGTGCAGGGCGTTCTTGGCCTTCATGGCGCCGGGGGCTTCCAGCATGGCCACCTGGGCCGGTTTTATCATGCAGGCGGAAGTCTGTATCTGCTGGTCGGCTTCGGCCTTGGAGAAGTTGAAGTAGAAGCCGAGGACGTAGGGTTTGCCGGTGATGACTGACGCCAGAAGGGCGTCGTGATCTTCCAGGGCCTTGGGCAGTCCCTGGAAATCAACGTTGACCTGGAGTTCCTTCTTGATCTGCTCGCGGAGCAGGGCGGGTGAGGTCCTGTCCGGTTCCGCGAGCACGATGTCCATTCCGGCGGACAACGCTCCGGCGAGGCGGATTTTTTCCAGCAGCAGCGCGACTCGATAGCGTGGCCATGGCCATTGGCCAAGGGCGGCGAGGCTTTTCTCGTCTATGTCAACAATGACAGGAATGCCTGATGTTTGTCTTGTATGCTGTCTGCGTAGAAGTTGGTCGTAGATCTTATAGTCCAGAAACCGAAGTACGGTTGGCTGAACGATATACAGTCCAGCCATGAAAAGTGAGGCCAGGATACCGATGGCGACAAGCAGCGTCTTGTCGCTTTTAAGAATTTTTTTAAGAAAATTCAGCATGGTGCCTCTCCGTTGTCGACGGTGATGACAGGTCTTGATGCAGCTTGGCGACAAACATGACGGATATGAAAATTACTTGCTAATTCAGTCCATGTCGTATAACGAACTTTGAAGAATACGTCAAAGAAGTTGATACACATTTTTGAGGTGTTCCGACTCCTGACCATCAATACGGGGATTGGCGAAATGAGCATGCATCTGATCAGGAAAAGCACGAGATTGGCGCTCGCGATTGCTGCGCTTTTGCTCGCAGCTCCTGCAGCAAGCTATTGCGCCGATGCGGAGCCTCAGGCGCCCCCTTCCGTGACCGCTTCCCATAAATCACCTGAAGACCAGGGGCTGGTCAAGGTCACTCTCAAGGACTCCATTGCTGAACTCTTCAGAACACATGACCGCATAAAGGCGGCTGAGGCCGCTGTCGACTCGGCTGGGCACATGTATGAACGCGCCAAGGGCGCCTGGTATCCCCGCTTGAACGCGGTTATCGATGGCGGCAAGGAAGACATCCAAAAGCCCGCTGACCCAGCGAACACCAGCAAATGGCGTAATGTGCAGACCCTCTCTGCCGCCCAGACCATCTACGACTTCGGCGGCACCAGCGGCGGCATCGCCCAGGCCGAGGGAATCCGAAAGGAGTCCTTGGCGAAGCTCGATCTCATCCGTCAGGAAGTGTCTCTGCAGGGCGTCACCGCCTACCTAGGCCTCATCCGCACCCGTGAAATGTTGCGTTATGCGTTGCGCTCCGAGGAGAACATCAAGCGTCTATCCGGCATGCAGGAAGCGCTTGTCGAGCGTGGCGTCGGCCTGTCGTATGAAGAGCTGCAGATCAAGGCGCAGCTGTCCCAGTCCATCGCCCACCGCATCAACATTGAACGCGCCTACACCAACGCGCGCAATAATTACAAGTCCGTCTACGGCGTTGACCTCACGGAAGAGCAGATCAACTCCCTTATCCTGCCTTCCCTGCCCAAGAAGAGTCTTCCTGCCGGTTTGGACGAGGCAGTATCCAAGGCGCTTGAGAGCAGCCCTGCACTCATCGAACTGCAGCAGGCTTTGAGTACGAAGAAGGGTGATCTCGAGGTCCGCGAATCGGCCATGTATCCTAAGCTCGAGGCGGTCGCCGAGGCTACGCGCAAGGAGAACGATCAGGGCGACGCCGGCATCCGCTCCGAACAGCGCGCCGGGCTGCAGGTCAGCTACAACCTGTTCTCCGGCTTCCGTGACGTGGATAACATCCGTGCCGCCAAGAGTGATATCCTTTCCGTCCGCAAGTCTCTCCTCGACCGCCGCAGAATCGTCGAAGAGCGCATACGCAACGCCTGGAACGACATGCTGACATTGCAGAAGACCATTGCCTTGTACGATAACCAAGCAAACATCACCTGGGCGTACCTTGAGCTCGTCAAGAAGAAGAAGGCAATGGGCGGAGAGGTTGGCATCACCGAGATCATCACCGGTGAGCGTGACTACATCAACGCCACGAGTAGCAAGGTCACTTCCGAGATCGAGCATATCACCGCCGCATACACCCTTCTCAACCAGATGGGGCTTATCACCCCAGATGTCGTTGAAAATTGAGCGGTTGCGCTCCTAGCGCAGACGCATTTGGGCAGTGGGCCGCCGTGAAGCCCGCGCTCGGCTCAACGGATGATCTGGCAGTCTGATGAAAGAACTCTTCCGGCGCCTAGCTCTTCGCCCCAGGTTGGCCTGGGAAATCCTCTTCGCTTCTTTTCTGGCGAATCTCATGTCTGTGGCTTCCTCCATTTACGTCATCCTGGTTTTGAACCGTTACATTGGCTACGGGTTTGACGGCACCCTTTACACGCTTACAACAGGCGTGCTTATCGCTTCCATCCTTGGAACCGGCTTCGCTTCCGTACGTGGGCGCCTGGCCAGTGCGGTCAGTGTCCTGCCGGATCACGAACTGAACGAGAAAACCCTCACGGTATTTACAAGAGCGCGCCTGACCGCGCTGTACAGGATGCCGACTGGGCGTCACCAGGAGATGCTCACGGCCCTCAAGACTGTAGAATTCGCCTACGATTCCAATAACATCTCTGCTATTCTCGATGCCCCTTTCTTGTTGCTGTTCCTCCTCGCGATCGCCTTCATCCACCCGCTGCTTGCAGTCATCACAGTTCTAGCGATCATCGCGACTATTATCTTCACCCTCTCGAGCATGCGCGCAAACGTTCCCCTGGACGAGCGCCAACGTGAACAGGGAATCGCCCACCGCAACCTGACGCTCTCTGCTGTCGCTGGTGCTGAGACAGTGCGGGCTTTTCTTGGCGGCGACTTTTTGCGCAAGGCTTGGCGCAAGCAGATGCAGGCCATCCAGGATCTGCGCGAGGTCATGGAGAACGCGCGCGATAGAAGCAAGACCCGGCTTGAGACTGTGAGCATGCTGCTTCGCGTATCCATCTACTTTTTTGGCGCCATGCTGGCCGTCGTGGGAGAGATGAGCGTCGGTGGGCTCATCGGCGCGAGCATCCTCTCGGCCAAGGCCATGCAGATGAGCACGAGCTTTCTGCAGTCTCACTTGGCTGGCCAGAAGGCGGAAGAAGCTCTCCTTCAGCTTGGCGAGTTCCACTCCATGCCCCTCGAGCCTGTGTCCGGCTCAGCCGTGCGGGAATTTTCAGGTCGATTGGAATTGCGCGATGTGGGCTTTGCCTATTCCGGCTCCACTGGTCCTGTCTTCGAATCCTTGAGCTTTACGTTGCCTCCTGGCGCTATCCTCGCGGTCTCTGGCTTCAACGGTTCCGGCAAATCGACGTTCTGCAAGCTCGTCGCAGGGCTGCTTGAACCTGGGCGCGGTCACGTCCTGGCTGACGGCATTGAGCTGCGCCAGTTCGCGCCTGATTGGTGGCGGAGGCAACTGCTCTACCTTCCGCAGGAACCGACGTTCCTCAACGCGACCATTCGTGAAAACATCACTCTGGCGGAACTGGAGCCAGACAGCCCAGCAACCCAGGAACGGCTCAACCAGGCCGTCCGTGCCGCCGCCTTGCGCCGCTTCCTCGATGTCAGCCGCCAGGGGCTGGATATGGAGATCGCGGAAGGAGGCCGCACGCTCCCGGTTGGCATCCGCCGCCGCATTGCGTTGGCCCGCGCACTCATGAACCAGGGACGTCTGGTCGTGTTCGACGACCCTACCGAAGGCCTTGATTCCGAAGGCTGCCTGGCAGTGTACAACGTCCTGAACGCTCTCGCCAAGGTCGGCGCCACCATCATTGTGGCAACCGTGGATCAAAATATCCTCAAGGGCGCAACGTACGTGCTGGACATGAACGAAAAGCCGACCCCGACCTTCACCCAGGTGCGAGAGCCAAAGGCTGAGGAGGGCGCATGACCAGGCCCGACCCCTCCATCCTCGGGCCGGATGCCCTCCACGCAGCCGTCGACAAGACCATGGCGGCGCACCGCAGGTTCTTGTACTTGTGCGGGTGCCTGCTTGTTTTGACCTTTTTCTGGTCGGCCCTTACCAGCCTGGATATCGTCAGCGAGGCCGTTGGCGAGGTCATTCCACGGACAAAGGTCAAGAAGATCCAGCACCTTGAGGGCGGCATTGTGCGCGAGATACTGGTCCACGAAGGCGATCTGGTGAAGCAGGACCAGCCCATCATCGTTCTCGACGCCGCCGCCGCCGAGGCCAACGCCGACGAACTCGAAGTGCGCCTCAACTCACTGAAGATCGAATCCCTTCGTCTTGAAGCCGAGTCGCAGGGACTGCCGGAACCAAAGTTCACGCCTGAGTTGGAGCAAAAGCACAAGGATCTTGTGGACCAGGCTAGGAATCTCTTCGAGGCACGCAAAAAGCGTGTAACAACAGATATTTCGTCCCAGGCCGAACGGGTACGTCAGCGCGAACAGGATATTCGCGAGACTGGCGCCCGGCTTGAAAACCTGCGCCGGAATCTGCCTCTTGTGCAGCGTCAGGTGCAGCGTAGCGAAGAGCTGTACCGTGAACGTCTGGTCAAGGAGGACGAACTCATCGCCAGGCGCAAGGAAGAGAACAACACCAGAAGCGCCATCCTTGAGAACTCGGCTGCGTATTCTCGCGCCGTTGCCGCACTGGCCGCGGCAAAGGAAGAGCTGGTCCGCACGCAGAACGCCTTCAACGAGGACGTCGAGACGGAACTCAAGAAGGTCCAGCGCGAGCTCATGGAGCTTACGCAACGCATGAAGAAGCTGCGCGACAGCCAGAACAGAACCACCCTGCGCGCTCCTGAAGAGGGCATCGTCAAGAGCATCAACGTGGTTAGCGAAGGGGAGGTCATTCAGCCGGGAATGACCGTTGCGGAGATAGTTCCCGCTGGTGACAAGCTTGTCATCGAGGCCCATCTTCCCATTCAGGACATCGGCTATGTGCGGCCAGGACAGCTTGCTGTCGTGAAGCTGGCTTCACGAGATGCGCGTCGTTTCGGCAACATCGACGGCAAGGTTCTGCACGTGAGTCCTGACGCCGTGACCCAGACGATGCCTGGCGGTGTGAACACCTTCTACAAGGTCCTCGTGGAAACAAAGCAGGACCATTTCTCCCATAATTCAAACCGCTACAATCTTTTTCCCGGCATGCGCGTCATCGTGGGCATTCATATTGGGCGCCGTTCAGTGCTGGGGTACTTCCTTGATCCGTTCATCGACGCACTGAGCGGTTCGATGCACGAACGCTAGCCGTTTCCCCAAGCCGACACCTGAACGCAGAAAAGCCCCCAACGGGGGCTGTGTCTGCCTAACTCTATTGTTCCTTGGCTCAGGTCGTCTGATTCAGGAACAGGCCGGACATCTTCTTGATGGACGCCGAGAGCTTGATAAGCTCGTCCTGCGGGATCTTCCGCAGCACCTTGTCGCTGTCCTTGTCAACTATCTCCACCTGAACGCCATCCTGGGTATTGTCCAGCAGCCTTATCTTAAGTGTGGTGTCGGTTGCGTCCAACTGCTTGGAGATTTTATCCGCCGTTTCAAGGGCGATCATCCTGTCAGCGGCTGCAGAGGCAGCTTGTGAACGAGCATCCGACTCCACGCCCCCAGTGGAATCCTGGGTATTTGGCTTCTGCTGGCCTGTGTTCGCGGTCACACGGGTGGCTGCATGTTCGGCAGGAGAATACCCCTGCCTGACTTCCATGTCCGAGGGGTTGATGTTCATAGCGCTAACCTCTTTGAGTTGTGGTGGTCACAGTTTGCATTTATCCTTACGCACCTCTTATCGGCAGAGTTGATCACGATCTTTAGGGTAATGGAAAGAAATGGTCGATCGCGTGCGTAGATTTTTGGTGTTATAGCCGTTGGCTTGGCCCGAGTCGATGATCCTCGTTGATTCCATGAACCTCCTGTGATAAATCACCAAGAATGGATGATAGTGATTTGCGCACATAATTCGTTGGAGGAAATAATGAAACGCAGCTATTTGGCGACAGTAGTTCTTGTATTATCTTTTGGCGCTTCGGCCCTGGCCTCGTCTGCAGGCCCGGCCATTCCCGCCGACGAGGCAATGAATCTGTTGAAAGAGGGCAATGCCCGCTATGCCGCAGGTCAATCGACGCACCCGAACCTTGGCAGCGACAGGCGCGCCGAAACTGTGAAGAACGGTCAGCACCCCTTTGCCACCATTATAGGATGCTCGGATTCCCGCGAACCCCTTGAGCATATCTTTGACCAGGGAGTTGGAGACATTTTTGTCATCCGTGTTGCCGGCAACGTCGCCGGTCCCGACGAACTGGCTTCAATTGAGTATGGCGTTGGGCATTTGAACACCCCCGTGATGTTGGTGCTCGGCCATACCTCCTGCGGTGCTGTGACCGCCGCCGTTCAGAACGCCAAGGTTCATGGCAACCTTCCTTTCCTCATCAACCAGATCAAGCCAGCGGTAGCCAAGGCCAGGTCTTGGAATCCCACTGCCAGCGGCGATGACCTCGTCGCGACTTCCATCAAGGCCAATGTCTATCTGACCATGGAAAACATGTTCCGCAAAAGCTCCGAGGTGCGTGAACTGGTTAAGAAGGGCAAGTTGCTGGTTGTGGGCGGCATCTACGACCTGCACAGTGGACAGGTGAAGTGGTTGGGCGCGCATCCTGACCAGGGCAAGCTCCTTGTCGCTGCCGTCAAGCCGCATGCTCCTGCGAAGCCCAAGCACGCTCCTGCTCCTGCCGCCGCCGAGCCTGCCGCTTCGGCCAAGGCTGAAGCTGCGGATCAGGGTTCCATGATCGATCCGGCCCCGGCCGCGCATTCCGCGCCTGCCCCGGCCCCTGCCGCTCATCCTGCTCCGGCCGCTCCGGCGCATCAGTAATCCTCGCAGAGTATCGTCGGGGAGGGCGGAGTTGCGCCGCCTTCCCCTCGTTCTTAAGTGCACTGTTTATGTCTTGAACCATCAATGGATGATGCGTAGAGTCATCATTGAACATTCATCGAACTTCAGCACTGCCTGCGAGGAGAACCTATGCTGACCAAGATCGTCGCGACTCTGGGGCCCGCCTCCAACAATTACGAAACGATGAAGGCCATGGTCGAATATGGGGTGCGCATATTTCGCCTGAACTTTTCGCACTCTGATGCTGCGACCTTTGCGCCTACGGTGAAGCTCATTCGCAAGGTTGAGCAGGATCTTGGCCAACCGGTCACCATCATGGGCGACCTGTGCGGACCAAAAGTTCGCATCGGCGAGATTACGGGCTCGCCCGTGCAGGTCCGCAAGGGAGACATGCTGGCGCTGGGATTGCCGGAGCATAGAGGCAGCGTGCGCGACATGGTCTTCGTCAACCTGGACATGCCCGAGTTGCTCAAGGGGCTGGACAAGGGCATGCCGGTGTCTCTGTCAGATGGCATGCTCCAGTTCACCGTCACCGAGGTTCGCAAGACGGACTCCCTCTTCGTCATGGAGGCCAAGAACAGCGGCGTGCTTACATCTAAAAAGGGCATTGCCTTCCCGGGAAAATTTCATCCGATGCCCGCCCTCACCGCCAAGGATCGCAAGGACTTGCATGAGGGGCTGGATATCGGTCTGGACGCTGTGGCCCTGTCCTTTGTGCAAACCCTCGACGACATTCGAGACATCCGCAGCGAGATTCAGAAGCATGGTGTCTGGATTCCTGTGGTGGCGAAGATCGAGCGCCAGAACGCGGTGGACAATATCGAATCCATCCTGAGCCTGACCGACGCCGTGATGGTGGCCCGAGGCGACCTTGGGCTGGAGTGCCCGCTGTCCGCCGTGCCTGTTATTCAGAAACGCATCATTCGCGCCTGCCGCCATGCCCAAAAGGCCGTCATCGTGGCCACGCAGATGCTGCTGTCCATGGTCAACAACCCTCTGCCCACAAGGGCGGAAGCGGCTGACGTGGCCAACGCAATGCTCGACGGCGCCGACTGCGTCATGCTGTCCGAGGAGACGGCCATGGGTAACTACCCGCTTGAGGCTGTCAAATTCATCAGCGAGATCGCCGCCAACGCCGAGCCGTATTACATTGAACGCTCGAAAGGCCCGCTTGCGCCCAAGCCGGAAAAGAATCCCGCAAAGTATTTGTCCTACGCCGCCTGCCTTTTGGCACAGAACTGCGCGTCCGAGGGAATCGTGTCGCATTCCAGCAGCGGCTCCACCGCGCGGTATCTCTCCAGCCGTCGTCCGGAGCATACCGTCTATGCGTTGACACCTGATCCGCGGGTGGTGAAGCACCTGAACTTCTTCTGGGGCGTAGAGCCACGACAGGTCGACACCACCCTCACCAGCCATGTCGCACGAGCCGAGAAGTTTGTGAGCGAATCGGATGCGTTCACTCCGGGACAGAGCGTGGTCATTACCGCCGGACAGCCCACGCCCGGCCAGGCCACGACACACACCAACGAGCTGAAGATCTATTACAAATAGTCCAGGCCGGGTTGTCCCGGGTCTGGCTTTATCTCACCATCAAGGGGTTTGGGGGCGAACGCCCCCAAACCCTTCTGGTTTTCGACCGGGTCATTGTGCCTCAGTGGCTGAGCATCCGCTTTTCTCCTTTATACATGGACCCTTCCCGCAGCTCGTGCGCGAGCACAAGTCCAGGGAAGGCCATAAGTGTGAACGGGGCGGAATGTCAGTCATGGGCAAATGAAAAAGGGCCTACGGTGTTCACCGTAAGCCCTTGTTCTTTCTGGTCGGGATGAGAGGAGTTGAACCTCCGGCCCCCTGAACCCCATTCAGGTGCGCTACCAGGCTGCGCTACATCCCGTCTTGCGAAGTGGGTTGATACCCCTGCCGGTGCCGGTTGTCAACAAAGGACAAGCGAAAACCTGCGGATTATTGTCTTTAGATAGGATTCTTGCGCAGATGCTCGATGTAGAGCTTCACGCCGCGCTCGAGATCGTACTCGGGCTTGTAGCCGAGAAGAGTTTTGGCCTTGGTCACGTCCAGTGTGCCGCGCTTGGGCATATAGGACGGGACAGGACCATACTGGACGTTCAGTTCAGGTATTTCCTTCTGGATGATGTCCAAAACGTCCTTCAGGCTACGGGCTTCGCCGCGGGTGATGTTGAAGGTCTCGCCCTTGGCGGCCGGATGCGTGCCGACCAGGAAGATGGCCTGGGCCGCGTCGTCAACGTAGGTGAAGTCAAGGCGCATGGAGCCGTCGCCGTCGACCTTGATGGCTTCGCCACTCAGCGCCCGGGTGACGAACTTCTGGATGACGCGCTGGTTGGCGTCATAAGGCCCATAGATGGCAGAGGGGCGCACAATGGCCAGGTCGAGGTTGTAACAGCGCATGTAGCCCCTGCAGACGATTTCCCCAGCGAGCTTAAAGGATCCATAGATCTCCTTCGGGCTCTGGGGAGAGTCTTCGGTGACCGGATCGGTGACAAAGTCGCCGTACGTCATGCTGGAGGACGTGTACACGAAGCGGCAGGGATGGTCGAAGTCGCGGACAATCTCCAGGAAATTGACCGTGCTGCCGAGGATGGATTGGAAGGCGTCCTCGGTATGTTCAATGGCCATAAATGCCAGTGGCAGTGCAGCCATGTGGATGATGATGTCAGGCTTGATGCGGTTCAGCACGCGGCGCAGATGGTCCTTGTTCAGGGTGTCGCCCTGTACAAGCTCAATCTTGTCCATGATGTCGCGCAGACGGATGAGCAGGTTGGGAGGCGTCGTTTCGCAGTCGGGGATGAGGTACTGCTTGAAGGTGTCGAAGATGAAAACTTCGTCGCCACGATCCACAAATAGCTTGGCCACGCGGGAACCTACAAAGCCAGCGCCGCCGGTGATGAATACCTTGGCCATATTACTCCCTTAAGAATTCAGACATTTTTCTAGGTCAGCGAAGGTTTTGCGCATTTCGAAATGCTCGATAACCCTGGCCCGGCCCTTGTCTCCCATACGTTTGCGCAAAGCCTCATCCTGCATGAGGGCAAGCAGGCGATCGGCAAAATCATCAACTTTCGAAACGGTGCATAGGTACCCGGTTTCGCCGTCCGTGACAACCTCCGGGATGCTGCTGACATTCCAGGCAACCACAGGTCGCCGGAGCACCATGGCCTCGACCTGAACGTAGCAGAAGCCTTCCCATAGGGAGGTAAGTGCAAAGATGTCGAGGTGTTGATGGAAGCTCTTCATGTCCGACACGAAGCCGAGGAACTCTACAACGTCATCCACGGCCTGTTCGCGTGCATAGTCTTTGAGCTCTGCTTCCAGCTCGCCGATGCCGGCGATCAGGATGCGAAAGGGGATCGGCTGTTTTTTCAGCCGTGCGGCGATGTCTATGAGCAGCTTCTGGCCCTTCTGGTGGGTCAGGCGACCGGCATTGCCAATGAGAATCTCGCCGGGACGACGTTGCAACAGCTCACGGGTCGGTAGGGCGTCGAAGGCCTCCACGTCGAACCCGCAGTTGATTACATGGACGCGGCTTGGCGCGATGAGTCTAGGGTTCTCGGCTAGCACGCAATCGCGGGTGTTTGCCGAGTTGGCGATGAGCTTTGTCAGCACATGCCGAAACAGCATCCTGTTGAGCCAGCGGTCGCGCACCGGCACGGCAATGCCGCGGCGATAAATGATGTCCGGAACGCCGGCGAGCTTGGCGGCGATGCCTCCGGCCTTCATGTCGGCTGGAAGGCACAGGATGACAGCCTTCACCGCCTGTCTACGGAAAAAGCGAACCAGCCGCAAAAGGGGCAGGGGGTTCAGGAAGCTCATGCTGCTTATGTCCATTCGCAGCAGCGTGATGCCAGGCTCTTTCTCGATCCTGTCGGCAAACGCGCTCTCCAGGTTTGCCACGACGCAGACTCGATAGCCTTTGTCTCGGGCAAGCAGGGCATTCTCGTAATGCCACTTCTCGCCACCGCCCCAGGGCTTATTGGAGTTGAAAAAACAGATGCACTTGGGCTGCATTATATATCCTTGTGAGAGTGTGCCTGATCGGGTTTTGTCGCTGTTTGAGCCGGAGGCCAGCCACTCGTGCCAGGCCGCAATGCTTCCTACTCTTTTGAAGATCAACGGGCAAGCAAGATTATCTGGAGGATACCCGAATGCCGGTTGCTTGCGCATTGCTTCGCCGTGTGTATTAACGTAAGTACTCTTGCAAGAACTACATGAGGTTTTGCATGGATAGGCACAAGACCCTTGCGGATGCCCTGGAGAGCGAGGTGCTGACCGAGATGGCGGACACCTTCTTCGGAAAGCGCAAGGCGCTTGAAGACTTGATCGAGGACTTCAAACTTCTCGTTGAGGACATCAAGGCCAGGGAGGCCAAGGTGTTCTCTCGAGTTTTCTTCCTCCGTTCGCTTCTGCTGGGTCAAGAAGGCGAGGCAGAGCTATTCGCAGCCTTGGGTCTTGAGGATCCCTTCAACGGCTCGATGCTTCATCCTGGTTCGCGCACTTGGCAGCCCGAGCGTGTTGCTTTCGCCTTCTTTGTCAGCACGCGGTTTGAGAAGGCTGTCCTCCAGGCGTATTCTGAAGTGCGACGTACCTGTGAAGTCTACATGAATGGCGAGTACGAAGAAGATCCCGACCGGAGCGGGCGCAAGCGCTTGAGTCCGCATTATCGGCAGATTCAACGGCATTGCGCGCGCCTTAACGAGCGCATCGATAAGGTCAACACGGAGATGTCGCCATCCTCGGTGTTGCAGTATGCCCGGAGCATCAGCGCAGAGGATCAGCCGGGACATGGGACGCTGTCAAACTCCCTGGGCGCTGAGAGTCTCGACAACGGACTCATGTTTCCAAAGATAGACTTCGTGTCGCTAGGCCTGTGGAAGGCGCCCAACCTGCCTCCTGTGGAGTCGTGCGGACCGGCCATACGCAGCTTCTGCCAGGGCTATTACAAGCGGAACAGCACCCAAATTAAAAAGGTGCTGTCCGACCTATCCTAGCCGACAGCACCCTTTCGTTATCTTCGCGAGAATATGATCAGCCGTTTGCGGTAATCTGCTTCATCAGCGCGTCAATGACAGCGTCCGCTCCCTCCGCGGGCACTTGGCAGGTGCCGACCTTGTCGTGCCCTCCGCCACCATATTCCAGCATGAGACGACCAACGTTGGTCTTGCAGTTGCGCTTGAGGATGCTGTGGCCAACGGTGATGACCACGTTCTGCTTTCGAACGCCCCACATGATCTGCATGCTGATGTTGCAACCCAGAAACAAGGTGTAGATGAGGAAGCGATTGCCCGCGTGAATGGCTTCCTCGCCGCGCAGATCTGTCAGCACGAGGTTGCCGTGCTGGGTCGAGTTGCGGCGCAGCATGTCGACGAAGATGCGCGACTGTTCGCGATAGATGTCGACACGTTCCTGAACGTCTTGCAGCTTCAGGATGTCTTCGGCCTTGTGCGTGCGACAATACTCGATCATGTCCAGCATCAGCTGGTAGTTGCTGATGCGGAAGTCCTTGAAGCGGCCGAGTCCTGTGCGCGGGTCCATGATGAAGCCAAGCAGGATCCAGCCCTTGGGGTCGGCGATCTCCTGTGCGGTCAGCGTGGCGCTGTCGACCTTGTCCACGGCTTCAAGCATCGGGTGCAGGCTCTTGGAGAATTTCTTGTCTCCTCCGTAATACTCCCAAATGACGCGCGCGCAGCTCTTGAGCGGCTTGCTCATTCCCACAAACTTAATGTCCTTGCCGAGGCGGGTCTGCTCGCTGCTGTGGTGGTCGAACCACATGCCGCAACCGGGAACATAGGGAACGTTGGCCAGTATATCGTTTTCGCTGACAGTGATTAAGCCGTCCTGGATGTCCTTGGGGTGGGCGAAGAGGTAGTCATCGATGAGCCCCAGTTCTTTGAGCAGCACCGAGCAGGCGAGGCCGTCAAAGTCGGACCGAGTCACAAGTCGCATCGAGGTGTCCTTTGGTTGCGTTTGGCCGAAATGTGTCGACCCTTCACGCTATTATCCCGATGCCGAAGGAACTGTCAACTCGGAAACGACTTCTTTGCCTGCTCCGCACAGGGGGCAACCCTGCATGCGCAAGGGTGGTTCCAGTGCGCAAGCTGTCAAAAGTTCGATATCTGAGAATAATTCCCCGGTGGGACCGTCTGCCATGATGCGGCCCTTGTGCATGACCACGGTGCGTTCGCAGAGGTCCAGCACCATGTCCAGATCGTGGGTGGCCAGGATTTTCGTGTGATGAAAGCTGCGCAGCAGGTTTATGAGCAGGCGGCGTGAGTGCGGGTCCAGGTTGGCTGATGGCTCGTCCATGACCATGATGTCCGGCAAACAGGCCAGCACCGTGGCAATGGCGACGGCCCGTTTTTCGCCGCCGGAGAGCCGGTGCGGCGGGCGGTGCTTCAGGTGCAGAGCGTCCACCTGGGCCAGGGCCTCATCCACGCGTTGGGCGGCTTCCTCGGGCGGCAGGCCGATGTTCAGCGGGCCGAAGGCAACGTCCTCGGCCACGGTCGGCATGAAGAGCTGATCGTCCGGGTCCTGAAAGACAAGGCCGACTGTGCGCCGCACTTCCCCCAGGGTGCTTGGCAGCACTGGAACATCGCCCACACGGACGCGACCTGCCTGCGGCACATGCACCCCGCAAAGATGCTGGAGCAGTGTTGATTTGCCCGCGCCGTTGGCGCCAACAAGTCCCACCGATTCTCCGTGGTGGATGGTCAGGTCGATGCTGTCCAGGGCAGGCGTGCCGTCTGGATAGCGAAAGCTCAGGCCTTTCAACTCAACGATGTGATGACTCACGGGAACAGGCCTCCAGCTTTGCCGCCCAGGTACAGGGGCAGGTTGCCCAGGTGTTGGGGGATGTTGAGGATGCGCACGGCGATGAGGAAGAGCCCCCAAATTGCGCAGAAGCGCCATTCCGCCGGGCCAAAAGTCGTAGTAGGACGCAGGTCGGGCATCTGGCCGTCAAAACCGCGGCAGAGCATGGCTTGATGCACGCGCCCGGCCCGGTCAAGGGTTCGCAGGAGCAGGCTGCCGAGCAGTGTGCGATACTCGCGCAGGGTCGGATGGTTGTTTTTGGCGCAGCGCTGGACGCGGGCGTGCAGCATGCGAAGCGCCTCGTCGGCAAGGACGAACAGGTAGCGGTAAAGGAACTGGAGCTGAACAAGCAGGGTGGTCGGCATGCCAAGCCGCCCCAAGGCGCGGCAGATCTGGTCGAACCCGGTTACGGCCACAAGCGCCAGGCCGGTAGTGACGGCCAAGAGCGATCGCAGGACGATGGAAGCAAAGGAGAGCATGCCTCCGGTTATGGCGAGCGGGCCAACATGGAAATGCACCGCGCGGTCGATCAGGGGATTGAAGATGCCGACGAAAATAACGAAGGGCAGGGCCAGGGCGGCACGACGAAGCAGAAGCGCAAGGGGGACTTCACCCTGAACGGCCAGCAGCAAGGGGAAGGCTGCGAAGGGCAGAAGTGCTGAAACCTCGTAGCGTCCCAGGGAAAGCATCGAGACAAGATAAAAGAGCGTGACCAACACCTTGGCCCGGGCGTCAAGCCGATGCGTGGGCGTATCCTTGGAGGACAGGTCATCCAGGTGTCGTATCTCGTGCAGTGCGCTATCCAGCCCCATGAATGCCCCGAAAAGCAACGGGCAGGGTGAGCCCTGCCCGCCGAGTGATGCCGTAAGTCCTAAGCCACCTGGTTCAAGCCTTGCTCGGTGCGCGGCGCCGCAGCAACAAGGCCACGAGTCCAGCCAGGCACAGGGTCATGAACCCGCCGAGAAGGCCGGAAATGCTTGTGCCAGCGCTGACGTTGGGCCAGGACTCAGTCTGCTGAGCCTCAGGTTTGCCGGAATCGGTGGCGGTCGCCTCGGGCTCCTTGAAATTGTAGTCCGGCAGGAAGGCGAAGCTCTTCTGCAAACTGCCCAGGGTGCTGTGGATGCCATGTTCCGGGGCCTCCAGCTCTTCTTTGCCGCTCACCTTGGCCATGGACCATTCAAGTCCGTCAGGATCGCCAGCGGCGAACCAGCTCAGGCCACCACCGACGACCATGGCCGCCAAAGCCAGGCCAACGATGACGGGGCGCAGGGAGCGAGTCTTGGCATTCTGCTGGGCAGCGCCGAAGAGCTCCGGCCGCGCCTTGTGCAGGAACACCAGCAGCGCCGCGGTCACAACGCCCTCGACTAGTCCGATGGCAAGATGGATGGGCTGCATGAGTAGCACGAAGGAGTTGAAAGGAAGTTCGCTGATGCCGGACGCCACGGTTTCCAACACGACCCCGAAAGCTCCCATCTGCAGTCCGACTACGGCTGCGATGACCGAGGCGGTCATGAGCCTGCCCCTGCTCGGCGCCTCGCCCGCCAGGGGCTTGAAGATGAAGGGATAGCACAGGAAGCAGGGGAAGAAGCCGAGGTTGAAGATGTTGCAGCCAAGAGCCAGCAGGCCTCCGTCGGCGAAGAACAACGCCTGCACGGCAAGCACCGAGGCGATGGACAAAAACGCGGCGTGGGGGCCGAGCAGAACGGCCAGGATTAGCCCGCCGCCGAGGTGACCGCTGGAACCGGTGCCAGGGATGCTGAAGTTGATCATCTGCGCCGCGAAAACAAATGCGGCGAGCACACCCATGAGGGGCACGCGGTTGTCGTCCAGGGTGGTTTTCAAGCGGCTTGAGGAGTAGGCGAGCAGACCAGCGGATGCGGCCCACATGGTCCCGCCGACGGCGGGGGAGAGAAGAGCGTCAGCCATGTGCATGTGTTAGTCCTCCAGAAAACGAGCTCTTGGACGTCCAGGCCAGTTCTTTATGCACACGGGTCTGATTCGCGTCAACAAAAAAGTCTCACGAAGTGAAAAATAGTGTTACGCTCCGTGCAAGGCATTGGTAATCAGGTGCGGCCAACAGCCTTCTTTGCAGAGCGCAATGCCTTGATGCGCAAGGAACGCAGGAGGTCGCCGGAGGCTTCGCCCTGGTCGCGTGCCTCAGGCGGCAAGCAGACGGCAAGCGCCGCATCAAGATCGGCCTGGGCCTCTGGCAGGTGGTCCTGATCCTTGTCCGCCTGAACAAGCCTGAACAATTCACGCAGCACGCCGCGGCTCTTGAGCCGGAACAGCAGGTCTACGCGGGTCGCCTCGCGCAGTTCAGGGTAGTTTCCGGCCAGCATGTGCCAGCGGGCAGCGTCGGCCCCTGCGTTGACCATGCGAGTGGGCAGCCGCAGGCGTTCCCCAAGAGCCTTGGCCAGGGCTTCGCCGCGCGTTTCGTGACCGATGTGTCGCGGTAATTCCGACGCAGGAGTGGTCGCTTTGCCAAGGTCATGGCACAGGCCCATCCACACGGTCATGCCGTCTCCGGCGAGCTTGTCCATGACCTGCGCCGTGTGCTCAAGCAGGGAGCTGTCATGGAACTTGGGCGGTCCCGCCGGAATGTCCGAGGCGCTGGCAAGTTCAGAGAACCACGGCGCCAGGCAGCGCCCCTGGTCCAGCAGTCGCAGGAATTCTCCGGGACGAGCGCTGGCGCAGGATTTGAGCGTCTCTTGGCCGACACGCTCGGCAAAAGGCGTCCCGAGAGTGCCGAGGTCTGCGGCCTGCCGCATGGCCACGACAAGGTCCTTGTGCGGGGTGAACCCTGGTAGTTCCGCCAGGAACCTCGCGGCACGATACGCCCGCAAGGGGTCGTCGGACAGGGAATGCTCCGAGGCCGGACGCAGCAGGCGGTTATTTATGTCTTCCAGGGCCAGCGGATGGTGGTGGAGCGTGCCGTCTTCATCCTCTGCAATGGCGTTGATGGTGAAATCGCGGCGGACAAAATCTTCATCAAGGCCAGCGCCGCGAGGAAAGCTGTACTCCTCGCCGTTATATATGAAGACCGGGAACGACTTGCCGACGGGCTTGGCCCCGGGATGAGTGGCCAAGAAGTCCTCGACAGTGGCCTCAAGGACAAGATAATCCCTGTCTCTGACGGGAAGTCCAAGGAGTTTGTTGCGGACGGCCCCGCCCACCAGGAGAATTTTCATGCGTCAACATAGCACCTTGCGGCCTGGAAGGAAAGAAGGCGTCTCTCGTGGAGCATCCAGTGCCTGAGTCAGACGCTTCCGGCGTGCGCCTGCTAGCCGAAGGCCTACCCGGTCTGGCTGACCCCATATCGCCGGACTCGCTGGCGTCGTTTCATCCGCTTTGGGCGTCGGATATGCAGACTTTTGCCCCCTGGAACCATTGCGATGACAGGACGTTGCGCGCAGATGCGCCGCCGGGCTCTGCGGTGGTCGTGTGCGGCCCCTGCTCGTCGACCATGGACGTGGCCCGTGAACTGGTGTCGCGCGGCTGCCTGGGCGTTTTCGGCAGCGTCATCGCGCCGGTGCAGACGCTTGGGCGCGGGCAGCTCCGCCGGAACTGGCTCTCGGCGCCTGGCAACGTGCTGGCGACACTAGTCTGCCCGCCTGCGCAGGGGCTTTGGAACGACCTACGCCCTCTCGTGCTCGGCCATCTGCTTGCGGAGGCTTTGGAGGACGTTTGCGGGCCTGTCCGCGTGAAATGGCCGAATGATCTTCTGTTGGATGACAAGAAGATAGGTGGAATCCTCGTCGAGGAGCGGCCTGGCTGCATTCTCGCTGGGCTTGGACTGAACGTGGCATGGGCTCCTGGCGAGTCGGACCTGCGTGACGGGCATTGCGTTGCGGCAGCGCAGTTTCCGGGCCTCCAGCACATTCCTGGCGTCCTCGGGCTGTGGCGGATGCTTGTAAATCGGATGGAAACGGGTTACACAACTCTACTTGAGACATTCACTCCCAGTGATTTTCTGACGATCTTCCGGTCCAGGCTTGCCTGGGTCGGTCGTCGTGTCCTTGTGACCGAAGGCGCAGGCGTTCGGTACGAGGCGAGGGTGATGGGTGTCTCCGGAATTGGTGAACTGGTTCTCGATAGTGAGGGCAGGGAAATACGTCTCCTTGCCGGCGATGTGACGCCTCTCTGATCCCTGGCGTTTTGGGTTTGGCGGGCGACAAGTTTGATATAAGGGGGAACGCTTTCGCATGAAGCCGAAGTCATTTGAGCAGGTTCTGGAAATCGTCAAGGGCAAGCCAATCCTGGTGGCCAATCGGGGCATCCCGGCACGTCGCATCTGCCGCTCCATTACCGAAATGTTTGAGGCCGTGGCCGTCATGACCGCGACCGATGTCGACAAGACTTCCCCGGCCACTACCGGCGCCCACGAGCTGCTCCTGCTTGGCGAGGACCCCCGCGCCTATCTCGATCTGGACCGCGTCATCAAAATGGCCAAGGATCGCGGCATTGTCGCCATCCACCCCGGCTGGGGCTTCGGCAGCGAGGACGACTCCTTCCCCAAGAAATGCGAGGAAGCGGGCATCATCTTCATCGGGCCGAACCAGGGGCCGATGCGTCTTCTTGGCAACAAGGTGGCCGTGCGCAAACTGGCCGAGGAGATTGGCGTACCCGTGGTGCCCGGCTCCCCCGAGGCCGTCAGCATCCCCGAGGCACGCCGCATCGCCAAGGAGATCGGCTTCCCGATCATGCTCAAGGCCGAGGGCGGCGGCGGCGGTCGCGGCATCTACGAGGTCTACGAGGAATCCCAGCTTGAGAGCGCCTTCACCAAGGCTTCGGCCCTGGCCAAGGCAAGCTTCGGCAATCCGCGCCTCTACGTGGAAAAGCTGCTCACCTCGGTGCGCCACATTGAATTTCAGACCGTGGCCGACATGTACGGCAACGTCTTCGTCTTCGACGAGCGCGACTGCTCCGTGCAGCGCAACCACCAGAAGCTCATTGAGATCACCCCTTCGCCCTGGCCGGTCTTCACGCCGGAGCTGCGCAAGGAGCTCAAGGGCTACTCTGAGAAGCTCATCAAGGCGTGCGGCTACCATTCCCTGGCCACGGTGGAGTTCCTCGTCGACAAGGACGGACGCCCCTACCTCATCGAGGTCAACACGCGCCTCCAGGTGGAGCACGGCATCACCGAATGCCGCTACGGCATTGACCTGGTTGAGGAGCAGATCGCCATCGCCTTCGGCTCCAAGTTGCGCTTCAACGAGAAGAACACCAAGCCCTACCTGCACGCCATGCAGGTGCGCGTGAATTGCGAGGACCCGCAGGACAATTTCTCGCCCAACGCAGGCACCATCACCCGCTACGTTTCTCCCGGCGGCCAGGGCGTGCGCATCGACTCCTGCATTTGCGCGGGCTACCGCTTCCCCTCTCGCTACGACTCCGCCGCCGCGCTCCTCATCACGTACGGCAGCAGCTGGGACAAGACCGTCATGCTCATGCGCCGCGCCCTGCGCGAGTACATGATTAGCGGTGTCAAAACCACCATCAACTTCCACCGCCAGGTCATCAAGCACCCGGACTTCGTTTCCGGCTACTACGACACCAACTTCGTTCGCCTGAAAAAGGCCGAGCTCATGTCCTACTCGGACCAGGAGCCGGAGCGCGTGCGCCTGACGCGCCTGGTGGCCGAGATTTCGGCAAAGGGCTACAACCCGTATGTGTCCCTGGGAGAGTACCGTGGCCGCGCCGACAAGCGTGTGGGCCGCTTCCAGCTGGTCAAGGCGCCGGAGACCTCTGACGCCGCCTTTGAGCCGCGCATCACCCGCAGCATGAGCCGTGATTCCATTCTGGATGCGCTGCGCGAGGACCGCTCCAAGGGCATCGTCCATTTCAGCGACACCACCACACGCGACATCACACAGAGCAATTCCGGAAACCGTTTCCGCCTGGCCGAAGACCGCATCATCGGCCCCTACCTGGACCGCTGCGGATTCTTCTCCCTGGAGAATGGCGGAGGCGCGCACTTCCACGTGGCCATGCTGGCCAACATGACCTACCCCTTCACCGAGGCCAAGGAGTGGAACCAGTTCGCGCCCACGACGCTGAAGCAGATCCTCATCCGCTCCACCAACGTTCTGGGCTACAAGCCGCAACCAAAGAACCTGATGCGCCTCACCGGCGAGATGATCTGCGAGCACTACGACGTCATCCGCTGCTTTGACTTCCTGAATCATGTTGAAAACATGCGTCCGTTCGCGGAAGTGGTCCTCGAATCCAAGAAGCACATCTTCGAGCCCGCCTTGTCCCTGTCCTGGGCCAAGGGCTTTGACGTGGATCACTACCTGGGCGTCACTGAGAACATCCTTGCCATGTGCGCGGACGTGCTGGGCGTCTCCAAGAAAATGGCCAGCCAGTCCATCACCTTGGGGCTCAAGGACATGGCAGGGGTTTGCCCGCCGCGTTTCATGCGCGAGCTCATCCAGGCGCTGGTCAAGAAGTACCCGGATCTGGTCATCCACAGCCACCGCCACTACACGGACGGCCTTTTCGTGCCCACCATGGGCGCTGCCGCGAGCGCTGGCGCGCACATCGTCGATACAGCCATCGGCTCCTCCGTGCGCTGGTACGGACAGGGCGACGTGCTCTCCACCTGCGCGTACATTGAGGAGGAGATGGGGCTGTCGACCGTGATCGACAAGGAGATGATCCGCTCCACCAACTTCACCCTCAAGCAGATCATGCCGTACTATGACCGCTACTGCGCGCCGTACTTCCAGGGCATCGACCACGACGTTGTCATGCACGGCATGCCCGGCGGGGCCACCTCCTCTTCGCAGGAAGGGGCCATGAAGCAGGGCTACATCCACCTCCTGCCCTACATGCTGAAGTTCCTGGCCGGAACGCGCAAGATCGTGCGCTACCACGACGTCACCCCCGGTTCCCAGATCACCTGGAACACGGCGTTTCTGGCTGTCACCGGCGCGTACAAGCGCGGCGGCGAGCGCGAGGTGCGTCGTCTGCTGAACATTCTGGATATCGTGAACCTGGCGCCCGAGGCCGACCTCACCGCTCATGAGTGCGAGGCGCGCCTCGACCTCTATCGCGACAGCAACGACGCCTTCCGCAATCTGCTGCTCGGCAAGTACGGCAAGTTGCCTCTGGGCTTCCCTGCCGACTGGGTCTACCAGAGCGCCTTCGGCAACGACTGGCAGGACGCCGTCGCCTGCCGCACCGAGGCCTCCCCGCTCGAGACCCTGGCCGACATGGACCTCGCCGCCGAGGAGCAGGCCTTGGCAGTGCGCCTTGGCCGCAAGCCGACGCCCGAAGAGTTCGTGCTCTACCTGAACCACCCTGGCGATGCGCTCAAGACCATCGAGTTCTGCGAGAACTTCGGCGATGCCAACAACCTGCCCGTCGATGTCTGGTTCGAGGGGCTTGAGAAGAACGAGAAGCTGCTCTTCCAGAGCGCTTCCGGCAAGCCGCACGTCATGCAGATCCATGACATCTCCGAGCCGGACGAGCAGGGCATCTGCACGGTGCGCTACACGGTGGACAACGAGAGCGTGAGCTATCAGGTGAAGGTGCGTGAAGGAGCCGCCTCCGAGCGCGATGCCGTGGAGATGGCCGACCTGAAGAACGAGTACCACATCGCCTCGCCTTCGAACGGTGACCTCTGGGTCATGCATGTTCGCGTGGGCGATCACGTCAAGCTTGGCGAGGAGATCTGCAACATCTCCATCATGAAGCAGGAGAAGAGCGTCTACGCGGCCACGGCCGGCATGGTCAAGCGCGTGCTCAAGAACGCCAACTACCAGGAAGACAAGATCATGGTACCTGTTAAGGAAGGCGAGCTTCTTGTGGAGCTTGGCCCGGTTGAGAGCTGCTGCCCCACCTGCAAAGCTCCTGTCGGTAGCGCGGACTTCAAGTTCTGCCCCGGCTGCGGCCAAAAGATCTAGGTCGCTCCTCCGGCTGCGCGTCTAGTTGCTTGTATGTGCAATTGACGCGCAGCCGGAGGTTGTCCGCGACTCTTTTCTTGAGTCTGTCCCTTTCTGCTGCGTTTCTTTGACCCTCTCATTCCTGCCAAAAACCCCACGCATCAAGGCCTTCTCGATTATCTGCGACTGTTGTTGTATGTACAATTGACGTAGAGTCGGCAAACGGTGTATCGCAGTTCGAACGAGAAGACGAACCGCGTCCTCATCCCACTTCCACGAGAGGCTCGTGCACAGGGATGGACGCATTTGTGTCCTCTGATGCGGCCATACGGCCCCGATGCCCCAAGATGCCAAGGAGGAGAGCATGGCCAAGAGCAAGAAGGAACAGGGCGAAAAGCCCGAAGGCGCTGGAGCCGAGTCCAAGTCCAAGCCTGCCGCAGCGACCGATCTCACAAAGAAAATCGTCCTCACTGGCGCCGACATCGTCCAGATTGGACCTGACGCCGAGCTGATTGTCGGCGGAAAGAACTACAACACCGCCATCATCAGCCAGGTTCCCGGCATCCGCGCCCCGCAATTCAGAGCCATTTCCTCCAACGCTTTCCACATGTTGCTTGATGAGACCAAGGTCAACGCGGCTCTTGTGCGCTCCATCGTGGACAAGGAATACAACGCCACAGACTGGAACGACGACGAGGTCAACCGCGACGTTGAATTCCTTCGCAAGTTCACCCGCCGCATCTCCAAGCGCATCAGGGAAGAGCTGGTCCGCAATTCCGGCACGCTCATCAAGCTGCGTACCTTCGTGAACAATGTTGTCGAGGGCTTCGCCACCTCGCCGGAGGGCATCGACCAGCTGCGCAAGCGTTCTGTCCTCGTCCAGGCGGCCATTCTTTCGGTCGACCCCCCTCAGGAGGTCGTTGATTCCGTCCGCCGCGCCTATCTCGACATCTGCGCCGATGCCGGCCTGGAGAACGAGCCCATGGCCGTGCGCTCCTCAGCCGCGGGCGAGGACAGCCGCAAGAAGGCCTTTGCCGGCCTGCAGGACACCTACCTGAACATCGTGGGCGAAGACCGTTGCGTCGAGGCCTACCACTGGGATTGTGCCTCTGCCTACAATCTGCGCAGCATGACCTACCGCCGCGAAGCCATCCTCGACGCGGTGCACAAGGCCGAGCAGACCGGCGACGACACCATCGCCGAAACGGCCAAGAAGGAATGGGCCATCGAGAACACCTCCCTCTCGGTGTGCATCATGCGCATGATCAACCCGCTCATTTCCGGCACGGCCTTCAGCGCAGACACGGCCACCGGCTGCCGTGGCACCGACCGCAACGATCTTGTTTCCATCGACGCCAGCTACGGCCTCGGCGAGGCAGTTGTGGGCGGCATGGTCACCCCCGACAAGTTCTACGTCTTCCAGCGTGACGACGGCAGCGAGGTCGTGGTCCGCTACATGGGCTGCAAGGACAAGAAGATCGTCTACGACGAGGATCTTGGCGGCACCAAAGACGTGCATGTTGACGAGAACGAGGTGTTTCGCTGGGCTCTCTCGCTTGCCCAGGCAGAGGAGGTCGCCCGCGGCGTTCGCGGCATCTCCAAGGCTTATGGCGGCATGATCATGGATACCGAGTTCTGCATCGACTCCGCCGACCGTCTGTGGTTCGTTCAGGCCCGGCCCGAGACCCGCTGGAACGACGACTTCGACCAGCACCCGCACACCATTTTCATGCGGCGCAAGGAAGTGGACCCCAAGGCCCTGAACGACGCCGAGTTGATCCTTGAAGGCAACGGCGCCTCGCGCGGGGCCGGGCAGGGCACCGTGAAGTTCCTGCGTTCCGCCCTTGAACTCAACAAGGTCAACAAGGGTGACATCCTGGCCGCAGAGCGCACCGACCCGGACATGGTGCCGGGAATGCGCATCGCCAGCGCCATTCTGGCCGATGTTGGCGGCGACACCAGCCACGCCGCCATCACCTCGCGCGAACTGGGCATTCCGGCCGTCATCGGCCTGCAGCGCCTGGAGGTCATCCGCTCTCTCGACGGGCAGGAGATCACGGTAGACGGCTCGCGCGGTCGCGTGTACCGGGGCCTGTTGCCCCTGGTGGACGTTGGCGGCGAAATCGACGTGAGCAAGCTTCCGGCCACCAAGACCAAAGTCGGCCTGATCCTGGCGGACATCGGCCAGTCGCTGTTCCTGTCGCGCCTGCGCCATGTGCCCGACTTTGAGGTCGGCCTCCTGCGCGCCGAGTTCATGCTCGGCAACATCAGCGTACATCCGCTGGCCCTTGAGGCCTATGACCGGGGCGTGCTGAACTCCCTGGTTGATGCCAAGCTGCGTGAACTGGACGGCATCCTGTCCAAGGTCATGAAGGAGCAGTTGTCTTCCGGCCTCATCAACATGCGCATCAAGCTGCGCGACTACGTCGGCCTCGTCACCGGTCTGGGCAAGGAGCTCGCTGCCCTCTCCGAGCGCGAAAACACAAAGGGTACCGACGAGGTGCTTGCCTTGCACCGCCGCCTGCGCGAGCTGGACAAGAAGCTCGACGAGCACATCGGCTTCGCCACCGAGCGCCTGGAGACCCTCAAGACCTCGGTTTCCCTGAAGAAGCATATCGCCGTCATCATGGGCTACACCGATGTCGTCGACAACATCAACGAGAACTACGCCGACGCCCAGAAGACCAAGCAGGACCACGAGCGCGAGATCGAGAAGATCGCCGCGCGCATCAAGGACGAGCCGGGCGTGGTCGAGGTGCTGGATCGCATCGCCGCCCTGCGCGAGGAAGTGGCCCTCAAGATGGGCCTCAAGACCGAAATGGACGAGGTGCGCACCCTGCCGGAGCGCATCCGCAAGCTGCTTGAATCGCGCGGGTTCCGCACCGGCAAGGAGCACTACATCCAGACTCTGGCCCAGGGCCTGGCCCTGTTCGCCATGGCCTTCTACGGCAAGAACATCGTCTACCGCACCACGGACTTCAAGACCAATGAGTACCGCAACCTCCTGGGCGGGCTGCTGTTCGAGCACGACGAAGACAACCCCATGCTGGGCTTCCGCGGCGTGTCGCGCAACATCCACGACTGGGAGCTTGAGGCCTTCAAGCTGGCGCGCGGCATCTTCGGCGGCAAGAACCTGCAGATCATGCTGCCCTTCGTGCGCACCCTTGAAGAGGCGCGCAGCATGAAGCGCTACCTGAAGCAGGTGCACAACATCGAGTCCGGCAAGGACGGGGTCAAGCTCATCCTTATGGCGGAAATTCCCAGCAACGCCATTCTTTGCAAGGAGTTCCTGCAGGAGGTCGACGGCTTCTCCATCGGCTCCAACGACATGACCCAGATGGTGCTGGCCACCGACCGCGACAATCCCCGCCTGCAGCACATCTACGACGAGGAAGATCCCGCTGTCGTTTGGGCCATCCTGGTGACCATCTTCGCGGGTCAGAAGTACGTGAAGAAGGTCGGCTTCTGCGGCCAGGGCGTGTCCAACAGCGAGATCCTGCGCGGCCTGGTGGCCATCGCCGGCATCGACTCCGCATCGGTCGTGCCCGACACCTACCGTAAGACCAAGGTCCAGATGGCCGAGGTCGAAGCCCTGAACATCCCTGTGTCCGAACTCGGCGCATGGCTGAAGGAGCAGCACTTCGCCCGCCTTCGCATGCTACTCGACGAGCACGGCTACGGCCACATCCTCAAGCGCTACAACACCGCCGAGGACATCATGGAATGGTACGAGGGCGAGCTTGACCGTTTCAGCGAGCAGCTGCGCGACAATATCGAGAGCCCCAAGGAAGCCTTCTACCGCCAGGAGATGGAGCACTTCCGTTCCACCTTCCACAAGCCCGTGATCTATTCCAGCTGGAACTGGACATACACTGTAGAAGACGCCATGCACCACGCCGGCTTCGCCACCTACGACGAGCAGGCCAAGGCCATGGCCGTGAAGCGGTCTATGCAGTGGTAGCAATGGTGCCGTTGGCGACAACGCGCTAGCGGCGCTAGACGAGCAACAGTAATAAAGCGGCGGCCTGGAGACGGGCCGCCGCTTCTTGTTTGGCAAGGAAACGCTTAGTCCTCAAAGGCGGGGAACTTGAGCTCGTCGTCGATTTGGTCGGCATCTGGCGCATTGTAGCGCACCAGGTTGCGCAGATGAAAGAAGCTGTCTTCGTCCATGGGCTTGAAGTCTATGGCGACGCCTGTGGTATCGCTTCGAATGATCTCGCACTCGATTTCAATGCTGGCCTCGCTTGAAAGTTCGATGCGAATGACGCCAACCTCGCCAGTGGAAATGCCGGGCTGAGGCTTGGCCAACATTCCCTTCAGGCTGATATTCTCAGTGCTGAGCTGGAACACAGTGCTGCCTTTCTGGAGGTATTGCGCAATAATATGCGTGTTTACCCTGCTGCGGCGACGGCGGTTTTCTTCCATGGGGTGCCCCTTGGTGGAGTCGGTATGCTCTACCGAAAAATGTATGTTGAAGGTGTTGGGGCGTCAAGGGTTGGGGGTTTGTGTCGGCTTGTCCGGCTGCTTGGCCAGACTCAGAACCTTGAGGTTCGGAAGCGCGATCCCGGCAAGGATCAGCGCCATGCCAGCAACCTGTATCGGAACGATGGCTTCGCCCAGAATCAAGGCAGAGGCGAGCACCGTTGTGATGGGTTCAAGGGTGGAGCAGATTGAGGCCTTGGCGCTGCCCACAAGCTCAACCGCGCGGTACAAGAGGGTCACTGCCAGGGCTGTCGGTACGAGGCCGAGCAGGATGGTCAGTGCTTTGGTGAACATGTCGAGGTCGGGAAAACGAGTCGGCGGGGCCATCGTCGTGTAGACAAGGGCGGTGGCGACAACAACGTACACGGAGATGGTGCGCGGGTTCTCTCCGACAAGCAGGTATTCCAGGCAAAGAAGATACAGCGAGAAGATCAGCATCGAAGCGACGGCGAGAGTCAGCCCTGTCTGGCTGATGCTGCGCAGGAAGGCATCGAAAAACACAAGCCCGCACCCGGCAACCAGCAGGGCCAGCGAAATGGCAACGAGGCGATCCAGCCGGGTTTTGAAGAGTAGGGCGGAAAGAAGCGTCACCGCCACCGGGTAGAAGTAGAGGATGAGTGAGGTCGTGGCTGCGGGGATGTACTTGAGTGAGGACATGAAGCAGAAGCTTTGCACCGGGTACAGGCCGATGCCGAGAAAGGCCGCCTTGAGCAGGGTCTTGGGCCGTGCGCGAAGAACAGAACGGTCCGTGAGCCCAAAATAGGCAAGCAGCATCAGGCCTGCGAATCCGAAGCGGTACTGCAGGATCTCAGCGGCCTCCAGGCCGTGAGTCATGGCAAGCTTTCCCAGCACCGCCAGCATGCCGAAGCAGCAAGCGCTGAGCGCGGCATAAATGAAGCCTTTAGAGCCGTGTCCCACTACTGCACACTCCTATACTCGTGGGCAGTGTGCTACGCGATGTGAGGACACAGAGCAAGTTCAGCGTCAGAAGGACGCCGCTAAAGATCCGTCGTGAAGGTGTACTTGATGACAAGCGGCTCCTGTGCTGTTTGCGCTGGCACATCCAACGCAAATTCCAGAACTCCGGAAGAACGCTTCGTCCATTTCTGCGTGGAATCTTGAACCTTCCAGTTGCCAGGTATCAGTTCCTGCAGAACCACCCGCTGCTTCTGTTTCTTGGCGTTTTTAACCCGCAGCTCCCAGGAGCACCTGTAGCTGTTCTTGCCGGTCTTTTCGAACTCCATGGCCACTCGTTCAACTGTGACGTCAAACGCCTGCCCAAGGCGAAGATCTACCATTTCGCCTGCGGGGGCGGGGTCTATAGGCGCTTCACCAAGAAAATGCTTGCTGCCGCCTTCTGACTGAAACGCTCTCACGATGCCTTTGGGCAGCGGAACCCCTAAACCCATGACCTCGGAGTTCCGAAAAGAGATAATGGTGTCGAGCCGTTCCTTGATGGGGTCAACGTCGCGACCAGATGGCAAGGCGTTTGCGTGCCCAAGCAGTTTTTTGCTCACGTCCAGGCGGCCGGAAGCTAATAGCTGAACCTGCGAGGACTGCTGGTTCGCCAGGGTGACTGGACGCTTCAAGGGGTAGAGGTGGTACTCAAAGAGTTCTTCCGGCGTGCTTGAAGACTCGAGTGAAATCGCAGCCGACTTTGCTTGGTTCGCGAACAAGGTCCTTGGAGTGAACTGTTGAACGCTTCGCGGCTCTCCGGCCAACAGTTCGACTTCTGCCTTTGTGAAATCAGCGCCTGAACGGTTCTGGATGGTCACCCAGCCTGTGAGTTGGCCGCTTGTGGATGCTTTGTTCATTGTCAGGACGTAGTCCATTCGCCAGGAAATCTCGCGAGCGATGTAACTCAGCTCGATGTCTTGCTTGACCTGGCCGGTGTTGTTGACGTTCATCACGATTCTTGGACGTGCCGAAAGGCTCTTGGGGTGCTCCGGATAGATGATCGCATCGTATGGCCCAGCGTAGAGTGCGCCATCTACAAGGAACACGGGCGCCTCCTCAGTGGACATGATAGTGGCCTGCTTCTGAACACGGCCATCGCGGCTCTTGCCATCAGGCAGGATGAGCATGACCTCTTTGCCAAGGTGTTTGCGCAACAGGTTGGTCGGTGTCAGCAGGTCGTTTTCAAGACTGAGATCACGAATGGTGAGAGCTCGAGGCGAGGACTTGGAGTCAACCTGAAGCGTGTGCGCCTCTATGGTGGCCGGCAGGTCGGTCAAAAGAACGCTGCCTTCGCCCTTTGGCAGGGTCAAATGACGAATCTCGGTTACCAGAGCCTGGTTGTTTTGTTGTACGACAAGACGAACTTTTGAAGACCGCTCCTGAGCAAAAATGTTTGTCGAGAGAGCAGCGACAACGGCAATGGTCAGGAAAAGGTATTTCACGGCATCCTCCAGGATGGACGAGTAAAGATGTAAGATTTTGATTGGATACGTACCATGTTTTGCGGGTTTGTCCAGCGGGTTTCTGAGCCTGTCGAAAGAGTCTATAAAAAGTATAACTATTGAGAATCCCATTGGTAACGAGAATATTGCAAATGAGTACTTTACAAGAGGGCACAACTTGATTCAATAAGTATTCCCAGTCGAGTCTGCTGCCAATGGCGCAGGTTGACGTGATAGGCCGCCCGCTGAAGGCTGCCAGGAGGAGATTCAAGCAGTATGTTTGCGATTATAGGTGTGTTTATTGTTCTGGGCTGTGTCGTTGGGGGCTATGTCCTTGAGGGCGGCCCCCTTGGCGTGCTTTACCAGCCCATCGAACTGCTCATCATTGGCGGCGCCGCTGTCGGATCATTTTTCATTGCCTCGCCGAAAAGCATCATTTTTGGGACTATGAAAAAGGCTTTAAAAGTCTTCACTGCGTCGGAAGCTTCCAAGCAGACCTTTCTCGATATCCTGAGCGTGCTCTACACGCTCATGAACATGGCCCGCCGCGACGGCATCGTGTCCATCGAGTCGCATGTGAACAAGCCCGATGGAAGCGCTGTTTTCACAAAATTCCCGTCAGTGCTCAAGAACCACGAAGTGCGTGATTTCATCTGCGACAACTTCAAGGTTCTTCTTGCTGGCAACATCGAGCCGCATCAGTTCGAAGCCCTCATGGACATCGACATGTCGGCTTCCCACAAGCATGAGTCCAACACGCCAAACGCTATCAACAAGGTCGCCGACTCCCTGCCCGGCCTGGGTATCGTTGCCGCGGTTCTTGGCGTCGTTCTCACCATGGGTAAGATCAATGAACCCCCCGAGGTGCTTGGACACAGCATCGGCGCGGCGCTGGTCGGAACCTTCCTGGGCATTCTCATGTGCTACGGCTTCGCCGGACCCATGGCCCAGAATCTTGAATATCAAGTGAAGGAAACCCACTCCATGCTTGAAGTTGTCAAGTCTGGACTTGTCGGTTTTGCCAGCGGCTTTCCGCCAATGCTCGCCGTAGAGGCTGCGCGACGTGCCGTTTCCGGCCAGGCCAGGCCCTCGTTTGAAGAACTGGAAGGAGCCCTGAAGGGTGGCCAAAAGTAAAGGCAGCCAGAACATAATCATCATCAAGAAGGGTGGTGAGGGGCACGCGGCCCACCACGGAGGCAGCTGGAAGGTTGCCTACGCTGACTTCGTCACGGCCATGATGGCCTTCTTCCTGCTCATGTGGCTCATCGCCGCGCTTAAGCCGCAACAAAAGGAGTCCCTGTCCATCGTCTTTAAGGACGTCAAGAAGGACGCCACCCAGGTGACCAAGCAGGTCGTCATGGCGACCTTCATCCCAAAAGATGCCAAGGTCGGCGTAGCGGAGATGAACCTTTCCGAAAAGGATCAGCTCAAGTACCAGGTGGCCCTGCTGGTGAAGGAGCTGTTGGCCAAGGACCAAGACCTTCAGAACAACTCCGGCATCAGTTCAGACAACGCCGGTGTGCTGATGCAGGTGAACAACTCGGTCATGTTCGCGCCAAATTCGGCTGTGCTCAAGCCGGAAGCTGCGAAAATGCTTGAAGGCGTCACCAACATCATGCTGTCCCAGAAGGTCAATCTCGTCATTCGTGGCCATACGGACGATACGGAAAACGGCAGCGGCCTTTACCCCTCCAAGTGGGAGCTGTCCGCCGCACGTGCCGCCGCCTGCCTGCGCTTCATTCTGGCCAAGGGCAATGGCGCCATTGCAGCAACCCGCATGCGAGCGGCGGGCTACGCCGACTCAAGGCCGCTTGTGCCGATTTTTGACGACGCAAGTCGCTCGGCAAACAGAAGGGTGGAGTTCTATTACCACAGCCCAGAGACTGAGACCTGGTAGCTGCTACGGCTTGGTTTTACCAGTAAAAAGGCGTCCTTCCGGGCGCCTTTTTTGTTGTCTGGTGGGGCAGGTGATCAGCAGGAACGGAAGTTCAAGTCCACTATGAGATTCCTGTGCTCGTCATGGCCTTCAAGGCGCCCCTTTTTCATGGCATCGTAAATGTGCAGGAAGACCTTGCCCGGTTCGCCCTTTTCGTCATGCAGGAAGTAGGTATGCCCCCTGGGGCGGTCGTACTTGTTGTTCACGTCGTCGCAGTCGACGGAAAAGACGTTCTTGGGCGTCAGGTGGATATGCTCTGGGCCGGTATGACCGAGGCGGCGCGAGGCGGAATCAGCGCCGAGGGGGCCGACAGTGCCTGCGCCGAGAATGCGGTCGTCGGTAGCGTAGTAGACGATGACGTTTCGCGTGCTGTGGCAGATGAAACGCCCTTCGCGGCTGTTTTCGAGTGCTTCGTTGAAGACATCGGCCGCTAGCATGAAGATGTTGCGGAACATCAGCGGAACCTGGCTCTTGCGGTGATAGCGAGACCAGCAGAACAGTGCCTGCCGGAGCACGCGGTTGCCCATGGAGTGGGCCAAAACGCTCATGCGCTTGAGGCAGGGGGCGTCGCTGGACTTTACGGACTCGCGCCAGACAAGAAACTTCTCGAGAGCGCGGGCGAAGGCGATTCCGCTTGCCTCTGCGGCGACCTGGTCCTCGTGGAAGTCTTTGAGGATGCCCGAGCCGTTGTCACAGGGCCAGATGATGGGCACAACATCAACAAGGCCTTTGTCTTGTTCGTCGAACAGTGCCTGGAGCTTTTCAGCCAAAGGGAAGATGTGTTCTTCGGGCAACTGCGCTGAATCGTGGATGTAGAACAGAATCTGGCGCGCAGGAGACTTGCGCATGGCCTTCATGAAATTCTCGTTGCCCAGCTCAACGTAAGCCTTCTTGTTGTCGTCACGCCAGCAGAAATATACGGACTGGGAGGCTTCGTTGTTGTCCAGGTCGAAACTCACCTTGCGCATTTCAGAGGACTTGTTGCCCTCGACGAACGGCCTGTTGGTGATGAAAAACATGTGCTGCTCCTTTGCGGATCATTCACAAGAGTTGTCACTGCCTCATTGGAATCTAGCCCCAATGGGAAGACTTTGTCCAGTATTTGGCTGGCTGATAGAGGCGTAGATTGCTACATGGCTTGAGAGAGATGCTCGGAAATGATGTCGCGTGTGGCGTAGCTTACAACCTTCCGGTATTTGTTCCAGGCCAGCGCTTCTCGTTTATATGATTGGCTGAGAGTGCATGCATGGAGTTCGCCTTTCTGTACCGGGAGGAATCTGCGCCCAACGTGCAAAGAGCGTAGTCCTGTGTCGTAGGCGTGGACGTTTGACTGGAACTGTTCAATGTTACGCTTGCGGGCGATACGAGATTTCACTGGTTGCATCTGCATGTCATAGTCGCTGTCGCAATTGTGCAGAACATGACCAGCGCCATCGACAAAGATGTTTTTGCGTCCACTCAGGCCGACGCGAATTCCGAAGTCGGAATCCTCCTCGCCGTACACCCCATAGTCTTCACAAAAATTGCCCAATGCTAAACGCATCTCGCGGGAGGTGAGCAGGCACGCTCCGCCGCAGAATTCCGTCTCGAAGATGGCGGTTGGCCCAATATGCAAGGTCGGGATCGCATCGTCTGGGATGACCTTGTAGGCTACTGCGCCTATGCTTGAGCCTGGGGTGAAGAATTGGAGCAGATTCTTGAGCCAGCCTATGTGCAACACTTCGATGTCGTTATCGAGCTTGAGGAAGTGGTCGGCATCGGCAGCGGCCCAACCCGTGTTGCAGGCGCAGGCGACGCCCATGTTTTTCTCAAACATGATGAGATGTTGGATCTTGCCCTGTGCCTTCAGTTCGCGAAGGAATGCTCGTGTGCCGTCAGTGCTGGCATTGTCGACAACGCATAAGGCGTAATGCTCTCGCGTGTTGCGAAGCACCGAGTCAATGGTCCGGCGCGTAAGCTCCAGCCGATTGTGGGTGACGACGGTGATGTTTACCTGTGGGCGTTGCATCTTGCCTCCAGTCTGCGGGATGGACTGAGCAAGAAGCGTACCTGGAACCTTTTTCCTGTTGGGTTAGGGGCAGCGAGGGACCAGCAGTTCGAACTGCTGCGTCTCCGGAAGATAGCTGAAGAGTTCGCCACTCTCGAAGTCAAAGTACCAGCCGTGCAAGTATAATTTGCCAGCTTCGACCCGCTCGTGAACCCAGGGGAAGCTCAACAGGTTCTCCAGCGAGATGAGGATGGCTGCCTGCTCACACGCGCGTTCTTGTACCCGTGGTTCTTGGCCAGCCAGATTGGTGAGGACTTCCTCGCGCGCCTTGGCGGCGATGCCCACCCAAGCGTCGATGAAGGCGCCGCTTCGGCCACCGCCGCCCTCGCGCAACAAGGCCTTGATGCCGCCGCAGTTGCAGTGGCCAAGCACGATGATGTGCTCCACCTCAAGGGAGCGCACAGCAAACTCAACGGCAGCGCTGACGCCGTGGTGCCCGCCGTCGTTTTCGCAGGGAGGCACAAGGTTGGCGACGTTACGAACCACAAAGAGGTCGCCAGGTGCGCAACCGGTAAGCAGGGCAGGGTCAACGCGAGAGTCGGAGCAGCCAATAAGCAGGGCGCGAGGCTTTTGCTCTTCCTTGAGATCAGAAAAAACTGTGGAATCAGCGCAGAAGTAGTCCTTCTGGAAACGCTTGAATCCAAAAATGAACTTGGCGATTTCGCTCATGGAGTTCCTGTGAAGCGGGGTGATGTCTGCTTAGGGCATTAGTGGTGAACTAACGCCAAAACATATCTGTCCGAAAATCGTTGCGGAGTCAATGCGTCACTGGCTGGAGTGACTGGCAAGAATTGATCATTGCAGGCCAGCCTGCTTTAATGTGCGATCAATTATGGCCTGGCGTGTTCCATTCGCGTCCATTTGCTTAAGCGCCTTGGACAGCAGAGGAACCAGAGCGGCGTGCTTCTTGTTGAGGTAGAGGTACATGTCTGGGTTGCCCAGCGCCGGTGTTTGCGCTCTCACTCCCGTCAAGCCCATGGACTTTATGAGCATGGATCCTGCGATATCCTCATGGATAATCACGTCAACGCGGTCATTCGTGAGCAACGTGAACAGCGTCTTGTCGTCGCGTACCTTGTGTAAGGATTTTGTTTTGGGCATGTATCGTTCAGGGTATTGCCAGCCGTTCAGCATCCCGACATTGTAGGGCTTAAGATCTTCCCACTTTTTAATGACTATGTCAGGATTTTTAACAAAGGCTGTAAATGCGAAGTCGCATATCTTGGCTGGGACCATCACAAGATTGTGGTACTTGTCCTCAACTCCGCTTGTCCTTGCAAAGTTCCCGTCGTCGATGCCTTGGTCAGCGTTGATAAGGGCTCGTTCCGAGGGCAGAAGAACGACTCTGATATCGAGTCCGATGCTGCGGAAAGCCATTTTGAGGATCAAGTCTTCAAAGCCGGTGGCATCTGGCGTTGAGCGCGGATATATATCATCGGTGTTGAGCACCAGCGTCTGAGCAAATGATGCATTTGTGAAGAGGAAGAGGACGATAATGACCGTGCATATACAAGTGCGCATAGCGATCCCTTGGGTGGTAATCCATTTGATGCATTAGATGTTAATGACCTACTTTTGGGAGGTGCGTCAATAATAATTTGAGCAAGGACTATGTGCTGTCCTGAAATACCTTGGTTGGTTGTCTGGTGTGCCGTTATGACGTCGTTTCTGTTTCAGAGGTGAAAACAGTATTAGAGCGCATGGTGTAATTAAACTTCACAGCACTTATAAGGTGCTAAGAATGTGGCTTGCCGAGATACGTTTGTGCGCTCACGATATTAACGTAGCGCATTCAGTGCTGAACCCTGTGGCGCCTACAAATGCAGCAAGCCAGCGCGTGTGGTACTTCGTCTTTTAAGCTGAATGCAAAGTCAAGGATGTTTGAGTCGCTCGATAGATTCAAGCAGACGCATTCAGTTCGTTCAGCCTGGCCTCAGCCTCCTCCCAGCGAGCGAACGCCTGTTCGAGCTCCTCTTCCAGGGCAACAAGTTCGTTGCGTGTCGCAGTCATGACCTTGGGAGCCTTCTTGTAGAGCTCGGGGTCGGCCAGTCGCTCAGTGGTCTTTGCGATTTCAGTTTCAAGCGCTTCGATGCGCGCCGGAAATTCCGCCAGTTCTGTCGCCAATGCTTCTTTCTCGCGCTGTTCCTTGAAGCTCAGCTTTCTCGGCTTTGACGTGGAAGAAGGCGTTGGTGACGTCGGTGCCGTAACCTGCGCGGGTTGCTTGACCAGCAAGGGTTTGCTCGAAGCGTAGGTCGTTGAAGACTCCGTGGGCGCGGGCCTCTGCCGCAACCAGTCATCGTAGCCGCCGACGTATTCAGCCACAACGCCATCCCCTTCGAAAACAAGGGTGCTCGTGACGACGTTGTTCAGGAACGCGCGATCGTGGCTCACCAGGATGAGGGTGCCTGGATACTCCATGAGGCGGTCCTCAAGCAGCTCCAGGGTTTCAGCGTCCAGATCGTTGGTTGGCTCGTCCATGACCAGCACATTGGAGGGCCGGGTGAACAGGCGTGCCAGAAGCAGCCGGTTGCGCTCCCCGCCGGAGAGCACGCGGACCGGGCTGTTGGCGCGGTCTGACGAGAAGAGGAAGTCCTTCAGGTAGCCCATGACGTGGCGCACATGGCCGTTGATGGTGACCTGGTCGCTGCCTTCGGCCACGCTTTCCCGCACGCTTTTGTTGGGGTCGAGCTCTTCGCGGTGCTGGTCGAAATAGGCCACCTCGAGGTTGGTGCCCAGGCGCACAATGCCGGTTGTGGGTTTGATCCTGCCCAAAAGCACCTGTATGAGGGTCGTCTTGCCAGCGCCGTTTGGACCGATGAGCCCAAGCTTGTCCCCGCGCATGATGGAAAGATCGAGGTCCTTAAATACAGGCGTGGCGCCAGCAAGGTGGCCATCGCCCCAGTAGTGGGACACGCCCTTGGCCTCCACCACCAGCTTGCCGCTACGCTCTGCGTCCTGCACGATGATGGTCGCGGTGCCTGTGCGCTCGCGCCGGCGGGCGCGTTCTTCACGCAGCTTCTTGAGCTCGCGCACGCGGCCTTCGTTCCTGGTGCGCCTGGCCTTCACGCCCTGGCGGACCCAGACTTCCTCCCGCGCGAGCTTCTTGTCGAACTCGGCCCAGCTCTTCTCCTCGGAGGCGAGCAGGGCTTCCTTGCGTTCCAGGAAGGTGTCGTAGTCGCAGGACCAGTCTGCCAGCTTGCCACGGTCCAGTTCGATGATGCGGGTGGCGATGCGCCGCAGGAACATGCGGTCGTGGGTGATGAAGATGAGCGTGCGCACGTGGCGCAGCAGGAAGTCCTCCAGCCAGGCGATGGAGTCGATGTCCAGGTGGTTTGTGGGCTCGTCGAGCAGCAGAACGTCGGGGTTGCCGACCAGCGCCCGAGCCAGCAGCGCCCTGCGCTTGAGCCCTCCGGAGAGGTCTTCGAAGTTCTGGTTCGGATTCAGGGCCAGGCGGGAAATGGCCGCGTCCACATCGGACAGCGCTTCCCAGCCACAGGCATCAGACAGGGCGGTTTGCGCCTCGGCCAGTCGGTCCATGTCGCCGCTCTCCAGCGCCTTGTGGTGTTCGGCAATGTGACGCCCGACTTCACCCAGCCCTTGGGTGACGACCTCATACACCGTGCCGGTAAGTTCCTCGGGCACTTTCTGCGAGAGACGAGCAACCGTCAATCCGACAGAGCGCGCAATGTCGCCGCTGTCAGGAGTCAGGTCGCCTGAGAGCAGGCGCAGGAGTGTAGACTTGCCTTCGCCGTTGCGGCCCACAAGGCAGACGCGCTGTCCAGGCTCGATTTGGAAGGAAATGCTGTCGAGCAGCTTGGGTCCGCCGAAACTCATGGAGAGGTTGTTAACGCTGAAGAGTGCCATGCCGGGCTTCCTATGCTGGCTGAGGCTGTGGGTCAAGGCAATGGGAGGAGGGAAGGGCGTGCAGGAGCTTTTGAATGAAGAGATGGATTCGGATCGCTTGGTATGAGAAGCGAACCTGCGCTAACGCTTGGGAATGTCGTATCGTCTCAATCGTCGGCGCAATGAGTGTGTTGATGTCTGAGCATGCCTTGAGGGCAGGTTAAGATAGATGTTGGCCCGGTCGGAAAT
>NZ_JAVHLD010000029.1 GCF_031082295.1 Humidesulfovibrio sp. | reverse complement strand
GCCCCGGAACGCCCCCCCCCACCAAACCCTGTCAAGCCGCCATTTTTGTCCTTTTACCGGCCAAAAACAGGTCATTTTTGTCCGACCCCAAAACCCCGTGGTAGACTTCCGCCATTTGCATCGGGCATCCCGCCCGGCGCGCAAACCCACCGGAGGAAGCCACCATGGCCACAAGCGTCATCGAAATCTGCAACAACGCCCTCATCGACCTCGGCGAAGAGGCCATCGCCTCGCTGGCCGACAACACCAAGGCCGCGCGGCTGTGCAACCAGCGCTGGGCCGCCTGCCGCGACGCCGTGCTGCGCGCGCACCCCTGGAACTGCGCCACGACCCTCACCGAGCTGGCCTCAAGCGCCGTCTCGCCGAATTGGAGATGGTCCGCCAGCTACCCGCTGCCAACAGACTGCCTGCGCGTGCTCTTCGTGGCCAGCGGCGGCGCCAACCTCTCCGCCTGGGAGGTCCAGGCCGGAAGCGTGCTGTGCGACGAAACCGGGCCGCTCAGCGTCGCCTACATCCGCCGCGTGGAAGACCCGCGACTGTTCGACGCCCTGCTCTGCGAAACCCTCGCCGCGCGCCTGGCCGCCACCCTGGCCTACCCCCTCACCGCCTCCACCGCCCTGGGCCAGGCCTTCTGGGCCATCTACGCTGACAAGCTGCGCGAAGCCCGCGGCGTCGACGCCCGCGAAGCCTCGCCCATCCCGGCCCCGGCACCCACCTCCTGGCTGGCCGCCAAAATGGGCAGGTAGGCCAGCGGGACCAGGGGCTCTGCCCCTGGACCCCGGTCAAGGGAAGAAATGTGACACCTGCATTAAGAGGTCATGAGTTGCCGCCATGAGGTGAGAAGTCCCAGGAGCATCGACGGGAAACTTATCCCTTCATCTCCAGGTATTGGCGCAAGGCGACGGCCTGATTGCGCTCCCTCTCCCGGCTGGCATAGAGAAGCGTCACGGAGCCTTCGCGCAGGAGCGTGATGATCTTTTCGACCTCTTGCGGATGCCCGTCCAACTCGGCAAAATATAGATTCTTGAACTCCGGCCACTTATCTGGATCGTGGTTGAACCACTTGCGCAGGGCTGCGCTGGGGGAAATCTCCCTGAACCACAGCCCGTGAAGTTCCTCCTTCTTCAAGCCCCGTGGCCAAAGACGGTCCACCAGAATCCGGACCCCATCCTCTCCGACCGGCTCGTAGACCCTTTTGATGAAAATGCCCATTGCACGCTCCTGCTGGCGGGAAGGGACAGACGCGCCGTCCCTCCCCGCATGTCTGCCCTATGACTTCCTGAAGTAGCTCAACCAGATTGACCGCAGGAGGAAAAGCAGCAAGGAAAACGCCCCCACCGCGAAGACAACATCCGGCAGCATGCGGAGCCACGTCACCGTGCGGATGAACTCGCCGGAGGTGATTTCCGGGCTACGCGCATACCACATGCCTTCCTTGACGGCGAAGTAGAACTGATAGAATCCTGAGGGGATAAGACTCAAGACCATCATGCCGGCAAGGCCGCCATTGAGCCCCCAAAAGCTCCATTTGAGCAGGTGGTCAGACCACGAAGCCCTGGTGACGATGTGGCGCACCGAGAAGAGCATCAGGGAGATGGCGAGCATGCCGTACACGCCGAACAACGCGCCGTGCGAATGAATCGGCGTGGTGTTGATGCCCTGGGCATAGTACAGGACGATTGGAGGGTTGATCAGGAAGCCGAACACCCCGGCCCCGACGAGATTCCAGAACGCCACGGCCACAAAGAAATAGATGGGCCACTTGTATGCATACCCTCGTCCGCCGTCATCCACGATTCTCAGATTGTGGGCGGCCTCGAATCCCAGCAACGACAGCGGCACCACCTCCAGGGCGGAAAACACCGCGCCCAGAGCGATGACGATGGTCGGGGAGCCGCTCCAGTACAAGTGGTGGAAAGTGCCGATGACACCGCTGCCGAGATACAGGAAGATGATGAAGTACACGCTGGTCAAGGCGAACTTCTTGCTGACGGCGCCGATGTGCGAAAGCAGGAACGCCATGACGACGGTGGCGAAGACCTCGAAGAAGCCTTCGACCCACAGGTGCACGACCCACCAGCGCCAGTATTCCGCATCAGAGAGGTGGCTGCCCTTGCCGTAGAGAAGCCCTGCCATATAGAACAGCGGGATCGTCACGGCGCTGTACAGCAGCATGTGCGTCAGCCCGCCGCTGTCGCTCTCGCCTTTGACCGCCGGTCGGATGGCCCTCCAGACAAGGACGAGCCAGATGATCATGCCGGCGATGAGCAGCAGCTGCCACACCCGGCCGAGTTCGATGTATTCGTAGCCTTGGTGGCCGAACCAAAAGCCTTCGCCGCCGAAGAAGCCCGAGACGGAAAGCCAAGTCCCGCCAAGTGTACCCAGCACAACAACGACCAACGCCCCGAAGAGGATGTAGACCCAGGCCGCCTGTCCCTTCGGCTCCACCCCGACGAAGGGGCCGACGAAGAGGCCGGTGGCCAGGAAGCACGTGGCGATGAAGAAGATGGCCAGCTGGATGTGCCATGTCCGCACGGCCGCGTACGGCAGGAACGAGGCAATCGGGAAGCCGAAGAACGAGGTGCCCTCGACGGTGAAGTGGGCCGTCACCGCGCCAAGGCCCAACTGCAGAGTGAAAAGCGCGATGGCGGTCAGGAAGAACACCAGCGTCGCCTTCTGGCTTGGCGAGGGCTGCGGCTCAGGGAAATCAAGCAGCAGGTTGCTTTCGTACTCGCCCAGGCCGACGTACCGCTGGTAGACGAACAGCGATCCCGCAATGCCGAAAATGAGCAGGATGACGCTGACGATGGACCAGATGAGGAAATCCGGCAGCGGGTTGTTCCCCACAAGGGGGTCGTAAGGCCAGTTGGTGGTGTAGGTATAGGCCGCGTCTGGCCGCTGTGTGCCCGCCGCCCAGGAAAGCCAGGCGAAGAAGTCCGCCATGACGCGGCCTTCCTCGGCCGTCCGCACGATTCCCGACTGCAGCCCCATGCGGCTGTTGCCGTTCTGAAAAAGCTCCGTGTAATATCCGGTCAAGGCCGCAAGAGCCTCGGTCTGGAACTCCGTCAGAGCCAGCGTGCCCGTGCGCGGGTCGTAGCGGTTCTTCTTCATGTCCTGCGTCACCAGGACCTGTAGCCGGGCCTGCTCCGTCGGGTCCAGCTTCTTGAAATCCTCCTGGGTGAACGACCGCGCCTGCGCAGCGTCCAGGCCGTGGTGGCGCGCCGCCAGGAAAAGCCCCATGCGGTGCAGAAAATCGGCGGACCAGTCTGGCGCGAGGTACGCCCCGTGTCCCCAGATCGTCCCGATGTGCTGCCCGCCCCTGCTGTAATAGTAGTTTTGACCGGCGATGACGTCTTCGCCCTTGAAGAGGACCTTGCCGGCAGGATCCATGACCTGGGCGGGGATGGGCGGTTTCTCCTTGTTGATGAGGTAGCCGCCGAAAATCAGGACGCCAAATGTCAGCGCAAGGCAAAACAGGAAAACCGCTTTAACCCGTGAGGTAACCATTTGCTGTCCTCCTTTTGGGTCTGGTTATGTACCAGAAATTCGTTCTCGACCTCAAGCCCCTCCTTAAACCTCCAGGTGATTTTCGAATCGTCGGCCATGCCGTATGGGAAAACGCAATGCTGTGGTTGAATGCGGGCCGTGGCTTTCGCCAGACCGTGCCGAGCATGGGAGTGATGCAATACTAGAAACAAGGCGAGGAGGTCACCTGACGGCGACTAGCTGACTGCCGGATGCCAAGCCTGGACGCTGCGCGCACCAAGGGGAGCAGCTACCGCCGCTCGGCAACGTCTTTCGACCTAGTGTGCGGACCGTCAATGTCCGCCAACATTCCGTCGCGCAGGTAGAACATCTGGTCAAACCGATCGAAAATCTTCTCGTCATGGGTAACGACCAGCACGGCCGCTCCCTGTTCAGCCGCCACCTTGCGCAGCAGGTCCATCACCACGCCCGCGCGTTCCGAGTCCAGGGCCGCCGTGGGTTCGTCGGCCAGGATGATGCGGGGGCGATTGGCCAGAGCCCGGGCTATGGCCACACGCTGCGCCTCTCCTCCAGACAGGCTGGAGGGCATGACTTCGCGGCGGTGCTCCACTTGCAGGTACTGCAGCAGCTCCAGGGCGCGCTGGCGGGCCGGCCCGGTGCCGGCACCGGCGATCTCGAGAACCACGGCCACATTCTCCAAGACGTTGAGAAACGGCAGCAAGTTGTGGAACTGGAAGATGAATCCGATGCGGTCGAGGCGCAGGCGGCGCAAGTCCTTTTGCAGCCACCGGCCGTCGTAGACCACCTGCCCGTCCAGCGCCACGCGCCCACTGCTTGGTTCCAGGATGCAACCGATGACGTTGAGCAGGGTGCTTTTGCCGGAGCCGCTGGGGCCGAGCAGGCCCACGACCTGGCCGGCATAGACCTGTAGGTCTATGTGCTTGAGGGCATCGACGCGGCCATCGCCCTGTCCAAAGGACTTGGACAGGTTCTGGATGTCCACCAGGGGGGGCGTGGTGATGGAGGCGGCCATCGCTTATCCCCCCAGCGCCACCGCAGGCTCTATCTTCAGGGCCAGGCGCACCCCCATCCCGCTGGCCAGCACGCACAAGACCAGCACCACAACGGCGAGCGCCAGCCCGTCCCCCGGCAGCAGTATCACCCGCCTGGGAAAGAAGTCCTTGGCGAGGTTGATGAGCAGGGCGCCCAGGGAGAAGCCGATCACTGCCATGGCGACGGCCTCCTGGATGATGAGCCCTATGATGGTGGCGTCCGGCGCTCCGATGAGCTTGAGGGTGGCGATCTCACGCACCTTGTCCATGGTCATGGTGTAGAGGATGAGGGCGATGATCACGGAGGAGACGGCAAGGAGGATCACGGTGAACAGCCCGATCTGGCGGCGGGACTTGTCCACCACCGACTTGGTCAGAACATCCTCCTGGGCGGACTGGCTCAGGGCGGTGAGATGCTTCCAGCGTCCCACAGCCTCGACCAACTGGCCGGGAGCTGTGCCCGGGGCGACCCTGGCCACCACGGCGTTGACGACATCCGTGGTGGCCGGAGGCGCGCCACGCTCGGCCTCCCGACGGGCCACCGGAGGCTCAAGCTCGAATTGCAGGCGCTGGGCGTCCTGCAGCATCAGATAGGCCACGGGGTCGCCCCCGGAGGAGACCTGGTCCCGGGTCAGGCCGACCACGGTGAAGACGTTCCGCCCCAGGCGCACTTGCTCTCCCAAGACCAGGCCGCTCTTGACGTCCGCCAGCATCTCGTAATGGCTGCGGCCCATGGTGCGGCCGGCGGTCACGTTCTCCGGACCTCCCGGCCGCCCTGGCTCGTAGCCCACCACGTAGAGCCGCAACTTGCCCCCGGAGCGCAATGCCTCCACCGACTGATAGGTCAAGGAGCCTGCCGCGGCCACCCGGGATAGACTGGCGATCACTTCACGGGTGTCTCCCGGTATCCGGGAAGACTCTGCGAAAGGCCCCCGCTTTCCAGCCTCCACCACCCACAGGTCGGCCCGAGGGGTTCTGGACAGGGACAGCGCCTCTTCCACAAGCCCTCGGTAGATGCCGATCATGGAGAGCACCAGACCCAGCAGCAGGCTGAGCCCCAGGCAAGTCAGCACAAAGCGCCCCAGATTGTGCCGGATGTCACGCAGCGCCAGGTTCATGGCCGGTCTCCGGATTGTGCCGTCGCCCGCCGTCCCTGGCGCAGGCCTGACGGCAAAGCTGCGAGAACACGAGCTCCCTCTGGCAACCCCTGGATCACCGGCAGGCGACCGTCCAGGGTGCCCTGCCCGAAAACCACCCGGCGCAGGTTGAGCCGACCATCCTCCATGATCCATATCTGCCCGCCATTGCCCTCGCGGCCCTGAACGAGGGCTTCCGGGACCAGCACGGCATTGTCCAGAAGACCGGTGTCGATCACTACTTCAGCCTGCTCGCCCAGATGAAACTCCCGGGGACAATCCCCCCAGGTCACGTACACCCGGCGTTCCTCGCCGACTCGGTCACTCTCCAAGTCAATGCGCGCAACCCTGCCGGCAAACCGCTGCCCGGGCAGGGAGCGCAGCCTCACCTCGGCAGGCTGTCCGACTGCGATGTGACCGGCCTTGGCCTCGTCCACAAAGGCCCGCACCCAGACGGAGCAGGGGTCCGCCAGGGTGAAGACCGGCTCGCCGGTCGGCAGGACGGTCCCCAGCTCCTTGTGTCGGCCGATGACCACGGCGCCGTACGGGGCCACCAAGACGTGCTGGGACAGACGCTCCTTTTCAAAACCGGCCTGGGCCTGGGCGTCCCTTACGGCGGCATTCGCCGCCCCCACCTCCGCTTCCGCCTGAGTCACCTCGGCCCCGGCGGTCTGCGCCGCCGCCAGCGACACTTCGGCCTCCTCGCCGGCCAGGACGCCTTGCTGGTGCAGCACCTGGCGTCGGCGGCTGTTCTGCTGCTTCAGGTCGAAATTTGTGCGAGCCTTCTGTAGATTGGCCTGGGCCAGCTGTAGATTGGCCTTCGCCCTTTCAAGGTTGGCCACGGCCTTGGCCACCTGGTTCTCCTGTTCGCTTCTGTCCAGAAACGCCAACGGCTGGCCCGCCTCGACCGAATCGCCATGGTCGGCCTTCAACTCCCGCAGGATCCCACTCACCTTGAAGCCCACCTTGGAGAGCACCCGAGCCTCCACGGTGCCCAGCCCGAATACCTGGAGCGGCGCCTTTTGCGCCGGCTCCAACACCGGGACGGAAATGGGGCGGAACGCATAGAGGTAAACCGACACGAGGACGGCGGCCACGCCTGCGGCGGCCAGGATCAGGATTCGCTTGCGAGGTCGGAGCATGACCGGACTCCTGAAAGGTCAACGTGCCTTGTGCAGGCAGTCGAGCAAGATTTCCAAAAGCCTGCGGCCCTCTTCAGCGAGGTCGAAGGAACGGCCGCTGAGAGACCATTGAGTGGCCAGCCCGGAAGGCAATGACAACAACAGCTTGGCGATTTCCTGGGGCGCTATGTTTCCGGGCAGATCTGCGGCTGCCTGGGCCTGGCGCGACAAGTCCGTCAGCACGGCATGGAAATCCTTGGCCATGTTGTGAAAGACCTGGCGCAGCTCCTCGTTCTGGGTGTGCAGCTCACGTGAGAAGATAAGGGAATGGATCGCAGGAGTGCCCTGTATGAATTGGAGGTGCGCCTCTATGACCCGCCTGATGCTCGCGAGGGGACTTTCTTCGTTCCGACAAGCCTCGGACCAGCGGCGTCGGGCCTCCGTCACGGTCCATTCCGCAACAGTGAGCCAAAGATCGCGCTTGGCCGGAAAATGTCGGAACACTCCGGCCTGGGTGATGCCGACCCGTCCGGCCACCGCCTGGGTCGTCACGCCTTCTGGTCCGAGTTCGGCGACGAGATCGAGGGTTGCTGCCACGATCTCCGTCTTTCTGTCGATGCTGTTCTTGCGTATGGCCACGAATGCCTTCCGTAGTTAGTGGTTGAACACTAACTAGTGCCCAGCCAATCTGTTGTCAATACCGCGCCGGGAGTAATAGTGCCCAATTGCCATTGCTCGTTCCAGACTGGATGCCCATATGGAGAGTAGACCAATGCCCAAGTGCGCGCCTTCGCAGTTGCGGCGGAATGACAGTTCGCAGCCAGCGAGGGGACCATTGTTCTCTCACCGGCATCAACACGATTCCCACGAAGACAGTCGAAGCTTTGGGCATCCCGCTTGATACTTGGGGGGGTCACTCCCCCCATGCCGAGACGCCGAAACGGCTGGTCGTAGAAATTGCCTCTGAAGGTTGCGACTGGGGGACAAAAGAAAAGCCGTCCAGTGCGTTTGGGCGACGCGTTGGACGGCTTTTGCAATGATGTCTGCGCTGGGCACACCAAGCGATTCGTTTTTTGTACCCCCGTGGCTTTGCGAACGCTGCATGACCGATGCAAAACGTGCAGGTAGAGCGGCAGTCCTGCACGGTGGCTGAAAAAGCGTATAGTTCCGCCCCTAGGCGGTCTCCACCCTATTCCTGCCCTTGGTCTTTGCCGCGTACAAGGCCTCATCCGCACGGCATATGAAATCCTCTTGCGGTTCCTGGCCTCTGGTTATGCTCACCCCAAAGCTGGCCGTTATTTCCAAATCTCCGGCCATTGGTTGTGCTGCCACTCGAACACGCAGCTTTTCTGCGACGGCCCCCCCCTGCTCGAGGTCTGTGCCCGGCATGAGCACGGCGAATTCTTCGCCTCCAAGGCGAAACAAGGTATCGGTGGCGCGCACGCTTTTGCGCAGGCGCTTGGCCAATTCTTTGAGCACCTGGTCACCTCTTGGATGCCCATACGTGTCGTTGACATGTTTGAAATGGTCCAGATCGACCATAATGAGGCATAGCAGGGTATTCTGGCGTCCGGCCCTGGCCATTTCGTGGGGGAGTACCTGCGCCCAATACCGGCGGTTGTAAGCCCCAGTCAAGGGATCGCAGGTGGCCTGCTCCTGCAGTCTGATATTCATGGCCTCGAGACTCGCCTGGGAGTGGGCCACGCTGGCCGCCATGGGACGAAAGAGGAACAAACCGGATGCGAGCAGGGTTGCCAAGCCAGAAAGACTGATGCCGGCCAGGAGCCAATCGCGACGCCGTTGCAGGACCGTCCCCTGGTCCTGCAGTTCCTTCACGAGCATGTCATGGCTCGCCAAGAGGTCATCCCCCAGTCGAGTCAGCCGTTCCAGTTCCAGCACGGGAGACTTTAGACTGCCTGCCTTGCCTATCTCCTCCGCCGAGACACGAGCCAACGAGATAAATTCGTGAGCAAGCGCATCATACTTGGTGCCGCGATTACGAGAATCTACAAAAACTAAGGAATTCTCGGTCATTCCCAAGTCTCGGGCCGGGCCATGCAATAGTTGCTCGTGGGCGGTTGTGTATTGGTCTAACACGACACCGTGTTCCCTCAGCAGGCCGACCTGTTGATCAGCTTTGGCCTGCATGGCACGGAGTAGCAGTACCTCCACGCGTTGCGTGAGCATGCGCTGACGAGCTGCCAGGTTGAACATGTACTCACTCAATCTTTCGTCATGCACCTTGGTCCGCTCCAGCCAGTAGCCAAGGAGAATGAGCACGGCAACCATTCCCAACGCCAAGCAATATCGCAAGGTGAGCCTGCCATAGAGTGTTTGCGACCAGGAAAACCACATACGAGTTTGCTCCGGGAAATGTTCGTCCATAGTCAACACCTTGGATGTTGACCATTGTAGACTTGGAATCGACTTTAGTGAAATATCCTAGCCAAGCATCAAGGCGAACGTCTTCCCGAACTCACGGCAGCGCTCCAGCGCTTCGCCGTCCGGAGCCCACAGCTCACTCAGGCCCTCGTCCGGCACCTCGAAGCCAGCGTGGCGCAGGTGCTCGTTGAGCATCTTCACGCTCTCGCCGCTCCAGCCGTAGGAGCCGAAGGCCGCGGCTCTCTTCTTCTTGAAGCCCAGCCCGCGCATCATTTCCAGCAGGCCGCCCAGGGACGACAGGAAGCCCCGGTTGATGGTGGGCGAGCCCACGAGCACGGCCTTGGAGCGGAAGACCTCGGTGATGATGTCGTTCTTGTCCGTGCGTGCGGCGTTGAAGAGCTTCACCGTAAGGCCGGGGGCGGCCTCGCCCAGGCCCTCGGCGATGGCCTCGGCCATGCGCCGGGTGCTGTTCCACATGGTGTCGTAGGCGATGGTCACCTGGTCCTCCTGGTAGTCCCCCGCCCACTCCAGGTACTTGCCCACGATCCACATGGGGTTCTTGCGCCAGATGGTGCCATGGCTGGGGCAGATCATCTTGAGCGGCAGCCCCAGGCCCGCGAACTCCTCGATCTTGCGCTTCACCAACGGGCTGAAGGGCGTAAGGATGTTGGCGTAGTACTTCAGGCACTCGGCCTCCAGGGCGCAGGGGTCGGCCAGGTCGTTGTACATGCCCTCCGTGGCCAGGTGGTGCCCGAAGGCGTCGTTGGAAAACAGGATGTCCTCGCCCGTCAGGTAGCTGAACATGGTGTCCGGCCAGTGCAGCATGGGCGCCTCGATGAAGATGAGTTCGCGCTTGCCCAGGCTCAGCCGCTGGCCGCTTTTGACCACCTGGAAGTTCAGGTCGACGTGGTGCTGGCCGGTGATGGATTTCACGGCGTTGGCCGTGCAGTACACGGGCACGCCCGGGATGTGGCGCATCAGCTCCGGCAGCGCGCCGCTGTGGTCCGGCTCGGCGTGGTTCATGACGACGAAGTCGATGCTCGCCAAGTCCACGGTGGCGGCCAGCTGCTGCACGAACTCCTGGGCGTAGGGGCCCCAGACCGTGTCGAGGAGCACGGTCTTCTCGTCGCGCACCAGGTAGGAGTTGTAGGTGCTGCCCTTGTGGGTGGAATACTCCTCGCCGTGGAAGCGGCGCAGCTCCCAGTCCCGTTTGCCCACCCAGGTCACGGCGTCGGTTATCTTCAGACTCATCGGGTCGTCTCCGTCGGGTTGCGGTGATCAGGAAAGGTACAGGGCCGAAAGCTCGTCCAGCAGGACGTGGAAGGCCTCGTGCCGGCCGGGGCCGATGCGCTCGGCCTCCAGGCGCTCGAAGTCCTCCTGCATGGCTGTGAGGGCCTCGGCCCCCAGCAGGCGTTCGGCCATGGGGAAGAGCACGGTGTTCTCTTTGGCGATGTGCGGGGTGAGCAGATCCGCGTAGGCCAGGCCGGCTGCGGCGAAGGCGGCGGGGTCGCCGGCCTCCAGGGCCGCGCCCATGTCGCGGATGTGCCCCCGGCCCAACTCATGCTCGTGCAGCATCACGGCGATGGGGCCGCCCTGGCGCGGCATGCCGGCCTGCTCCAGCGCAGGGGACAGAATGTCCTCCTCCTTGCCGTGGTGGCATTTGTCGGCAAAGACACGCAAGAACTCGAGGATGTCTCCCAGTTGCCTCCGGGGCAGAGGGGCGCCGGGTTTCAGGCCAGCAGCGATAGCCCGCAAAATGGCGAGCATTTTCAAGATGCCCTGGTGTTCAGCACGCAAGTCGTCCGTGGCGAGCATGGCGATCCTCCTTGTTCTTACTCACAATATACCAAAGGCGCCTATCCTTGTACAGACCGGTGAACCATGGGTTCCGTTGGCCAGAGACTAACAAAATCCCAGGCTCAGGTTTAGGGGGGGCAGGTCAGAAGGCCATGGGTCATAGTAGACGTGAAACGCTTAAGCACTCTGGATGGTATGTGCACCCGCCCTGATCACAATAGCCATCGACGGCGCGACCGAAGCAGTCGAAGTGTCCTTCTTGGCGTTGGGAAAGACGCACGGTTTCTATCCGGGCCAACGTAAGGTCTCGACTGGTGGGCCGTTTTGGCTTTTTGGGGGAGCCGGAGGGCTGGGAGGCGAGGTTTCTGTTGTTTTTCATCTGTCTAGTTCCTTGAATGGTTATACTGATTGTTTCTGCCCTATTCGCTGACGCCTACAGGGTCATGGTGCCGACTGGCCCAGTCCACGTCTCTCAATCAATCCGCGCCAGAGTTCCGCTTCGTGATACAGGGCGTACACATCGTGACGCAGTGGGTAGTCCCACATGCCGGACCTGTACTCGATCTGGCCACCGAAGCCAGCCTTGAACCGGTACAGGCCGTGGAAGGGATGGGCCGGGTCGTCCCCAGGCGATACTGCGCCCATGTCGTAGCGAGAGCAGCCCCGTGCGCGTGCGAGGCGCATGGCTCCCCAATGCATGAGGGCCGGGGCCATGAGGTTGCGCTTGAAATCGGAGGAGGCCCCGTAAAGGAAGGTGGCCGTGCCCTCGGAGACGCCCACGATGGCCCCGGCCAGCACATCCCGACCGTGCCGCGCCAGCAGAAAGAGGAAGTCCTGGCCCGGGAGTTCGTCTGCCCGGCCCTGGAACACGGCCGCAAAGTGGGCGGCCCCGCTGGGGGCGAAGCCGTTGCGCCGCGCAGTCTGCCGATACAAGGAGTAGAAGCTGGGCAAGTCGGCCTCACAGGCCGGGCGCACCACCACGCCCCTCCGCCGAGCCAGGCCGATATTATAGCGCGTCTTGGGCTTCATGCGTGCGAGCAGGTCCGCCTCTTCGCCCGTGAGGTCCACCACCAAGGAATTGGCTGGGGTCATGTCCTCCGGCGCCTTGCGAATGTTCCAGGAACTGGTGCCCATGTTCATGCGCAGTTCGCGCAGCCTTGGCTCCGGCATCGCGTGCTGTCCATCTCGCGCAAGTTGCTCGGAGTAGGGGGAGGCCCAGGGCAGGTCGTAGCGGATGAACGCCACGTCCGGCCCAAGCCGGGCCGCCAGGGCCTGGGAGAAGTCCTCCAGAAAGGGGCCGTACTGCTCCTCGGACGGCGCGTACTCCGGTCCTTGGGGCACTAGGGCCAGCTTATGGTTGCCAAAGGACTTCAGCAGGACCAACACATCCTTGCCAGGCCCGACGGCGGGTATGTCGAAAGCCTTGGGGCTGAGGCCCAGCCGGGCCTTGACCCGCGCCCAGCAGGGCGTCTGGAAGAGGATATCCGTGGGGTACAAGGAGGTCATGGCTTTGGGTCTGATGTTCATGGCTGCTCCAGGTGGTGGGGCGTGAGGGGAGGCCCTCACACCGCCCGGGCCGTCTCCCTGCGGCCCATGCAGGTGGAGCAGAAGGAGGTGGTGGGCAAAAGCTCCAGCCGCCTTATGGAGATGTCCTCTCCGCATTCCTCGCAGACGCCGAAGTCGTCGTGCTCCATGCGGCACAGCAGGCGCAACAGTTCCTGGAAGCGGCGGTCCATGCCGTACTTCCATTCGAGCGAGGACATGCGCGCAGTGTGATCCTGAATGCGCTGCACGCCGTTCTCGTCCTGTCCATTGCAGTCGCGCCATACAGCCACGGCCTGGACGATTTCGTTGATCTCGGCTTGGACGATTTCTCGCAAGCGCGATAGCTGTTCCGCAGTCATGGGAACCTCCTTGTGTTCGGGTGAAATGAAAAGCCCCACCTTCCGACGTCCGGAAAGGTGGGGCCCGCGTGCCTGCGCCTGGATGTGACGCGCTACACGACGGCCCCCTCCATCAGAAAGAGGACGTGCTCCAGCCGCTGGGCCTGTCCGGCCACGGCGGGGATGGTGTGCATGTTGGTCTGGCTGCGCTTCACGTGTGTTCTCCAGGCAAAAATGTACCTCTAAAGTTTTGACTATACACTAGCAGAGAAAAAATGCAACTGGCTTTGAGACGAACTCTTTCTGTTGTCGATTCTCAAGAAAATGTGGACCTTGTCACCCCCTGGCGGGCATGGCCCCGTTTACGAGATGCCCCTAAGCGGGCGAGTCTGCTCGGCCACGGCTCTCTTCAAGGAGAGGGTGGACGGGAAGGGACAGAATTGGACGCAGCACCAAGTCCTCAGCCGGGCCTGGTGGGCTCAGCCCTGGCAGGGGGTGTCGGCGGAACAGCCATGTCCCGCCATGCTCTGCGCCCATTTGAGGGTACTCATATGAATATCATCTTCAAGACGACCGCCACACTTCTCAACCGCATTCGCGCGGACCTCAGACGCCCGCATGCCTTCGCGCAGGAACGCGTGGGATTCATTGCGGCAGGCCTGACCGCAGCCTCCGAAAACGTGCTGGTTCTCGCCCATGAGTACTGGCCGGTGGAGGACGGGGACTATCTGCCAGACCGCACTGTCGGAGCGATGATGGGACCGGAGGCCATCCGCAAGGCGCTGCAGTGGGCCATGGGCTCGCGCGTGGCGCTGTTCCATGTGCACAGCCACGGTGGGCACGGCGTCCCCTGGTTCAGCGGAGTCGACCTGCGCGAAAATGCGAAGTTCATCCCCGACTTCTTCAAGGTGGCCCCGCAATGTGTCCATGGCTCCATCGTGCTGACCACAGATGCCGCGAACGGCCAAGTCTGGTTCGACCGGCGACAGCCTTGCCGTCCGGTTGACGTGTTCTCAGTGACGGGTTTGCCTCTCAAGAAATGGAGGACAATATGAATCGCCTTGACCGCCAAAGCTTTCTCGGACCCGACAGTGAGAGCCTGCTTCGGGAATGCACGGTTGGGTTTATCGGCCTCGGGGGCAGTGGGGCCCATGTCGTCCAGCAACTCGCGCATCTTGGTGTGGGCGGATTCGTCCTGGTCGACCCCGACAAAATCGATTTGACCAACACCAACCGCCTGGTGGGCGGGACCTTGGCCGATGCCGGAGCAGAGACTCTGAAAGTGACAATCGCAGAGCGTGCCATTCGCGGCGTACAGCCTGACGCCCGAGTAGTCGCGGTGCCCGACACATGGCTGGCCACGATGGATGAGCTGAAAGTCTGCGACGTCATTGTAGGGGCCGTGGATTCCTACAAGGAGCGCGACCAGCTTGAACGGTTCGCGCGCCGCCATCTGATCCCTTACCTCGACATCGGCATGGACGTGCACGATTTGGGGCCAAATGGTTTTCTGATCAGTGGCCAGGTGGTCCGGTCCATGCCTGGTGGCCCGTGCTTGCGGTGCTGCGGCCTCGTGACCGAGGAGAGGCTCGCCCAGGAGGCGCAAGCATACGGAGCTGCGGGCGGCAGGCCGCAAGTCGTGTGGCCCAATGGTGTCCTCGCCTCCACTGCCGTTGGGCTTTTGGTGCAGATCATCGCCCCGTGGCATCCCAAGCTTTTGGAGTTCGTGTACCTTGAATACGACGGCACAAGGGCACGATGAAGCCGAGCGCACGGATGGAGCTGCTGCATGGGAAGTCCTGCCCGCATCATCCCGCCGATGAGGTTGGCGACCCCTTGTTCGACATTCGCGCCCATCTCGCCAAACTGCAGACGGATCACACCAGCAATAGCACGGGGAATTCTCTGCCAACAAGTGGCAACTCTTTGTGGGCAAAGTTGAAAAATCAGATTTCAAGTGTGTTCATCTGGTTATGCGCCAGAAATGCTCGGTAGACCTCAAATCTTACCGCCGCACACCAGGCAATCATTCTTTTTCACGCTTGACATACCGCACACGTCGACATACATAACGAGCGAAGCCGAACCCAGTGAGAGGATTCGGCTTCGATTTCATCAACCCCGGCAGTCGGACACAGAATGCATCTCACTGGGCAGAGCTGACGAAGCGTAGGAACTTCAAGATGCCTCTGCCCCCGGCTTCTGTCAAGGCTGCCACACCGAATGAGGGCTTGCATATGGGTTTCGGACTTGGTTTGAGGATTCTGTCGGCGGAGGCTGCCCGCGTCGCGGGTGAGATTGAGCAACACATCAGTGACTGTGGGGGGAGCCTCTCGGCCTGGTACGCGGGCATCACTGACGATCCCGAGCGGCGGCTGTTTACGGAACATAACGTCAGCAAGCAGACGGGCCATTGGATCTACCGCAAGTGCAGCACTGACGACATCGCGCGCGAGGTCGAGCAGCATTTCCTGGACAAGGGCTGCCAGGGTGGCCCCGGCGGAGGGGATGGGACGAGCAAGTACGTCTACGCGTACAAGGTGACCAACTCCACCGTCGAGTAGCCAAGCACACTTCCGCCGGGGGCATTGGCCCCCGGCGGAAGCCAAGGAAGCCATGAAAAAAAATATCGGTGAACTCTGCGAGATTCAGCTTGGCATGCAATTCCGTGGGCGCATTGAGCCGGAAACGGACGGAACCCATGCCGTTATCATGATCAGGGACATCGGGCCAGACAGGCGGTTCCTTGCTGTAGACGGCCATGAGCGCGCGCTTGTCCTTCCACCATCGCCGCCCGAGCGTTACCTCGTCCACGAGGGCGATGTTCTGTTTCTCGCTCGTGGTCAGGTCAACTACGCGGTGCCCATCACCACCAAATTCGAACGCCCGACCATCGCGCCCAGCTTTTTCTTCATCCTGCGCCCCCGGGAAGACGCGACGACAGTCTTGCCGGAATACCTCGCCTGGGCCATAAACCGGCCGGAGGCCCAGGAATACCTGCAGCAGAAGGCCCGCCGTGGCAGCCACATGCCCCTGGTGGGCAAGGCTGATGTCCAGACCCTTCCGGTCCCTGTTCCGCCTGCTGCGGTTCAGGAGCATGTCGTGGCGCTGGACCGTCTCGCCCGCCAGGAGCGGGAGCTTGTGAACCGCGTCGCCGACCTCAACCTGCAACGCATCCGCGCAGCCTGCGAGCGCGCGGTCAACCGCTAGGAGCGCCCGTATGACCACCATCAGCCAGGATTCCATCAACAACGCCGCGTGGTCGGCCTGCGACAGCCTGCGGGGCGCCCTCGACGGAGCTTTCTACAAGGACTACGTGCTCGCGCTGCTCTTCCTCAAGTATATGAGCGACCTGTGGCTCGAGAAAAAAGCCGCGCATGAGGGGCGTTATGATGGCGACGCGGCCCGTGTGGCCCGCGCCATCGCGCGGGAGCGTTTCACCATCCCGGATGGCTGCGACTTTTACAGCCTCCACGCGCAGCGGGAACTGCCCGAGGTGAAGCTCCCCGGACACCTCACGCACGATGAGGAGAAGCCCTACAGCCTTGGCGAGCGGCTCAACATCGCCTTCGCCAAGCTGGAAGAAGCCAACCCCAAGAAGCTCGAAGGCGTCTTCTCGACCATCGACTTCAACTCCGAGGTGCTGGGCGACACCAAGGACCGCCACCGCCGCCTCGCCAACCTGCTGGGCGATTTCAACAAGCCCGAACTCGATCTGCGCCCGTCGCGGCTGGGCGGCCAGGACATCATCGGCAACACATACGAGTACCTCATCGAGCGGTTCGCCGGCGACGCGGGCAAGAAGGGCGGCGAATTCTACACGCCGCGCCCGGTGGCCCAGCTCATGGCGCGGCTCATTGCGCCCCGGCCCGGCTCCACAATTTGCGACCCCGCCTGCGGCTCGGGCTCGCTGCTGATCCGCGTGGCCGAGGAAATCAAGCGCACCGCCGCCACGGACCAGGAGCGGCGCGACTTCGCCCTCTGCGGCCAGGAGAGCAACTACGGCACGTGGTCTCTGGCGCGCATGAACATGTTCCTGCACGACATGGACGCGGCGCGCATCGAGCGCGGCGACACGCTGAACAGCCCCAAGCTCCTCGACGGCGGCGCGCTCATGCGCTTCGACATCGTTGTGGCTAATCCGCCCTTCAGCCTGGACAAATGGGGCGCGGAGCACGCGGCGGCCGACCCGTTCAAGCGCTTCTGGCGCGGTGTGCCGCCCAAGAGCAAAGGCGACTACGCCTTCATCAGCCACATGGTGGAGGCCATGAAGCCGGAAACCGGCCGCATGGCCGTGGTGGTGCCCCACGGCGTGCTGTTCCGCGGCGGGGCGGAGGGCGCCATCCGGCGGCAGTTGGTGGAGGAGAACCTGCTCAAGGCCGTCATCGGGCTGCCCGCAAACCTCTTCTTCGGCACGGGCATTCCCGCCGCCATCCTCATCTTCGACCGCGCCAAGGCGCAGCACGTCGGCACGGACGTGCTGTTCATCGACGCCAGCCGCGAGTTCGCGTCCATCCGCACCCAGAACATCCTCACCGATGAGCACATCGCCCACATCGTGGAGACCTTCGAGGCCTTCGCCGAGGTGGAGAAGTACGCCCACCGGGCCACGCAGGAGGAGATTCGCGGCAACGACTTCAACCTGAACATCCCGCGCTACGTGGACACCTTCGAGGAAGAAGAGGAGATCGACATCGCCCAGGTGCAGAAGGAGATCGACCGCCTGGAGGTGGACCTCGCCGAGGTGCGGACCAAAATGAACGAGCACCTCGCGCAGTTGGGCCTCGTGCCCGCCAAGGGGGAGTAGCATGGCCGACGAGATCGCCACGCAGTCCGAGATTCTGCTCTACCAGACCGAGGATGGCCAGACGCGCATCGACGTGCGCCTGGAAGACGGCACGGTCTGGCTTTCGCAAAAGCACATGGCAGAGCTTTACCAAGTGACGCCCCAGAACATCAGCCACCATTTGAGCAATATCTTCAAAGAGGGCGAGTTGGGTGAAGCCGCAGTTCACAAATACTATTTGCTAACTGCAACCGACGGAAAACGTTACAAAACGAAGCTCTACAACCTTGAAGTGTTCATCGCTGTGGGCTACCGGGTGCGCTCGTACCGGGGCACGCAGTTCCGTCGTTGGGCCACGGAGCGGTTGCGCGAATACATGGTCAAGGGCTTCACCATGGACGACGCCCGGCTGAAGGCCGTGGCTACACCCTTCGGCGCGGACTACTTCGACGAGCTGCTTGAGCGCATCCGCGACATACGGAGCTCGGAGAAGCGCTTCTACCAGAAAATCACCGACATCTACGCCACCTCCGTGGACTACGACGCTCACGCGCCCATCAGCCAGGAGTTCTTCGCCACGGTTCAGAACAAGCTGCACTGGGCCATCACCGGGCAGACCGCCGCCGAGATTGTGGCCCGCCGCGCGGACGCCGACGCACCCAACATGGGCCTCACCTCCTGGAAGGGGGCCAAGGTGCGCAAGGCCGACGTGCACGTGGCCAAGAACTACCTGAACGAGGAGGAACTGCGGGGGCTGAACCGCATCGTCACCATGTACCTGGACTTCGCCGAAGACCAGGCCACGCGCCATGTGGCCATGCACATGAAGGACTGGATAGAGCGGCTCAACGCTTTCCTGCGCTTCAACGAGCGGGAAGTGCTGGACAATGCGGGCAGCATCTCCGCCGTGCTGGCCAAGGCCAGGGCCGAGCGGCAGTACGAACGCTTCGAGGAGCGCCGCCGCACGGATGAGGCCAGCCTGGAGGGCGACTTCGACAGGGCCGTGAAGCGGCTGGGGAGAGGGAAATGATTCCGGCAGGCTGGAAAGAGTTCCCCCTGGACGAGCTCTGCACAGAAATTCGTGTTGGGATCGTCGTTAAGCCCACGCAGTACTATGTCGCTCCTGGAAAAGGCATCAAGGCCTTTAGGTCCGCCAACATCAAAGAAGGAAAAATCGACGACTCGGATTGGGTGTATATTTCGGAGTCAGGGCACAAGACGAACAAAAAGTCCATCCTCAAAGAGGGAGATGTCCTGCTCGTGCGGTCTGGTGCGCCCGGCATCTCGTGCGTTGTCGATAAGGCCCATGCGGGTTCTAACTGCATTGATATTGTTTTTGCTCGGCCCAACACAGGGCGCATCATTCCTGAATTACTCTGCAATCTCAACAATTCTTCGCTCGTTAAGCGGCAGGTTAGCGCCATGGAGGGTGGACTCGCAATCCGGCATTTGAATGTTGGAGCATATTCAAGTGTTGTCCTCGTAATCCCCGAGAGCCTCGTGGAGCAGCGAGCCATAGCGGCAGTCCTTTCGTCCGGTGACGAGGCTATCATGCTTTGTGAGCAGCTCATCGCCGCCAAGCAACGCCGCCGCCAAGCGCTGGCCCAGCGGCTGCTGACGGGCAAGGCGCGGCTGCCGGGGTTCGTAAAGCAGCCAGGAACCGTGCCGACGCATCCGTATCCTTTGCCGAAGGACTGGGCCTATGTCCGCATCGGCAAGGTCTGCCGCGAGCTCACCGGCCGGAACTCCGATGCGGCGGATCTGCCGGTGTTGTCCTGCACCAAGCACCAGGGGCTCGTCAGCTCGCTGGACTACTTCGGCAAACGAGTCTTCAGCGAGGAGACCAGCGCCTACAAACTGGTGCCGCGGGGAACGTTCGCCTACGCGACCAACCACATCGAGGAAGGCTCCATCGGCTACCAGGACCTCTACGATTTGGCGCTCATCAGTCCCATCTACACCGTCTTTCAGACCACGGAGCAGGTTGACGACTCCTTCCTGTTCCGGCTGCTGAAAACGGAGTGGTACAGGCAGTTGTTCCAAAAGCACACGAACGCCTCCGTGGACCGGCGTGGGAGCCTGCGCTGGAGCCACTTCTCGGAAATCTGCATCCCGCTTCCCTCCATTCGCGAGCAGCGCGCCATCGTGGAAGTGCTCGAAGACGCCGACCGCGAAATCGCCCTGCACCGCGCGGAGCTGGACGCCCTGAAGCGCCAGAAGCGCGGGCTTATGCAGCAGTTGCTCACAGGCAAGGTCCGGGTTCCCTAAACGCCCGGCCCCAGGAGGCCCCATGTCCGACAGCGCCATCTTCAACGAAGCGTCCACCAGCCACATTCCGGCCATCCGCACCTTGCAGCGCCTGGGCTGGAGCTACCTGCCCCCGGCCGAGGCCAGGCGGCTGCGCGGCGGCCGCGCGCGCGAGGTGGTGCTGCGTGACGTGCTGGCCGAGCAGCTTCGCCGTCTCAACAGCATCGAGTACAAGGGCCGCACCCACCAGTTCTCCGAGGCCAACATCGCCGCCGCCGTGGCCGCCGTGGCCGACCCCAAGGACACGACCGTGCTGCAGGCCAACAGCGCCGTCTACGACATCCTCTGCTACGGCAAGAGCTTCAAGCAGCTCGTCGGCGGCGACTCCAAGAGCTTCACCATGCGCTACGTGGACTGGGAGCGGCCCGAGGCCAACGTGTACCACGTCACCAGCGAGTACGCCGTGGCCAAGACCGCCTCGGCCGACGTGCTGGAGCCGGACATCGTGCTCTTCGTCAACGGCATCCCCTTCGTGATCATCGAGTGCAAGCGCCCGGACGACAAGGACGCGCTCAAGGCCGCCATCGCCGACCACCTGTTCAAGCAGCGTGAGGACCAGGCCCCGAGCCTCTACGCCTGCGCCCAGCTGCTGCTGGCCCTGACCAAGAACGAGGCCCGGTACGGTTGCACCGGCACCCCGGCCAAGTTCTGGAGCGTGTGGAAGGAGAAGGACCTGCCGCCGGAGCGCCTGGACGAGTCGTTGCGCGTGCTCATCAATACGCCGTTGCCCGTGGCGGAGCGTGAGGCCCTGTTCGAGAAACCCTACACGCACTGGCGGCCCTACATCGAAGAGTGGGAGGCCGGGGAGCGCACCCCAACGGCGCAGGACGCGGCCCTATGGAGCCTGTGCCGGCCCGCCCGGCTGCTGGAGCTGGTGTACCACTGCACGGTGTTCGACGCTGGCCAGCGCAAGGTTGCCCGCTACCAGCAGTTCTTCGCCCTGCGCAGGATGATGGAGCGCATCCGGGCCGTGCGGCCCGATGGCACGCGGCCCGGCGGCGTGGTCTGGCACACCCAGGGCAGCGGCAAGTCTCTGTCCATGGTCATGCTGGCCCGGCGCATCGCGCTCGCTTCGGACATCGGCGACTACCGCATCGTGCTGGTGACGGACCGCACGGACCTGGACGACCAGATCTACGGCACATTCCGCAGTTGCGGCCTGCACCTGGAGCAGGCGGACTCCGGCCGCGACCTAGCGCGCAAGCTGGAGCAGGGCGGCAAGCCCATCGTTACCACCGTGCTCCACAAGTTCGAGGACGCCGCCACCAAGGCCAAGCTCAAGCTCGACGCCGCCAACATCTTCGTGCTGGTGGACGAGGCGCACCGCTCCAACTTCCGCAAGTTGCATGCCTGGATGCGCGCCGCGCTGCCGCGCGCGTGCTTCATCGGCTTCACCGGCACGCCGGTGCACAAGAAGGACGGCAGCGTGGTCCGACAGTTCGGCGGAATCATCGATTCCTATACCATCAAGGACGCCGTGGCCGACCAGGCCGTGGTGCCGCTGCTCTACGAGGGTCGGCACGTGAACCTTGCGCCGAGCGAAACGCCGCTGGACCAGGCCTTCGAGCTCATCACGCGCGGCCTGACCCAGGAGCAGCGCGCCGACCTCAAACGCAAGTTCGCCAGCGCAGGGCACATCCCGCGCATCGGCAACTTCATCAACCAAGTCGCAATGGACGTGAGCCTGCACTTTGAGCAGAACTGGCAGGGCACGGGCTTCAAGGCCCAGCTTGTGGCGCCGTCCAAGGCCGCGGCCATCCGCTACAAGCAGGCGCTCGACAGCTACGGCCTGGTGACCTCCGAAGTGCTCATCTCCGGTCCGCAGACACGTGCGGAGGAGAAAGGAGACGAGCCGGAGGGCGATGGGGCCGAGGACGCCACGCTGGTCCAAGAGTTCTGGCGCAGGAAGATGGAGCGCTACCGCACGGAGGAAGCGTACAACAAGCAGGTCATCAACGCCTTCAAGTCCGGGGAGGAGCTGGAAATCCTCATAGTGGTGCACAAGCTGCTCACGGGTTTCGACGAGCCGCGCAACACGGTGCTGTACCTCGCGCGGCCGCTGAAGGACCATACCCTGCTGCAGGCCATCGCCCGCGTGAACCGGCTGCACGAGGGGAAGGAGTACGGCTACATCCTGGACTATGTCGGCGTGCTGGACCACCTCGCCAAGGCCATGGAGGAATTCGCCGCCGAGAACTACGACCCGGAGCAGCTCCAGGGCATCGTCGCCAACGTCTCCGAGGCGACCGTGCGCCTGCCGGGCCTGCACGCCGCCCTGCTCGATGTCTTCAAGACCGTGTCCAACAGGCGCGACGAGGAGGCCTACGAGCGTCATCTCGCGGACGTCGAGGAGCGCCAGCGGTTCTACGAGCGGCTGTCGGCCTTTGCGCGGTGCGTGGGCTTGAGCTTTTCCTCGGCGACGTTTCTGGAGCAGACGGACGCCGCGTTGCAGGAGCGCTACCGCCGGGACCTGCTGTTTTTCGAGCGGCTGCGCCGGGCGGTCCGGCTGCGCTACGCGGAGGCGGTGGACTATGGAGAGTACGAGGCACGCATCCAGAAGATCGTGAACACCCATGTGGGCGTGGTCGATGTCGAGCTGATCACGGAGCCGGTCAACATCTTCGACCAGGAGCGGTTTGCGCGTGAGGTGGAACGTGTTCATGGCGACGGGGCCAAGGCTGACGCCATTGCCCACCGCACCATGCTGACCATCACGGAGAAGATGGAAGAGGATCCAGCGTTCTACCGGAAGTTTTCCGAGCTGCTGAAGTCGGCCATCGACGCGTTCCGGCAGGGCCGGCTCAAGGACTCGGAGTACCTCAAGGAAGTCAAAAAGCTGATGGTGGCTGTACGAGATCGCGTGGTGGATGGCATCCCCGAACGTCTGCGCGCGGAGGACGACGCCCGGGCGTATTACGGGCGCATTCTCGAACTGGTGCGCCAGCACTTCCAGGAAAGCTCCTCGCAAGAGCCGGCGGCGAAGGTCGAGATGTTCTGCGTCGAGGCCGCGCTCAACGTGCACGCCATCGTCCAGGAACTCAACGTGGTAAACTGGACGAGCAACGAAGACGTGAAGAACAGCATGCTCCAGCGCATGGACGACTGGTTTTTCGACGCGGGCGATGGAGACGAGGGACTGGTGCTTCCGCCAGCGGTCATCGACGCCATCCTCGACGCCTGCATGCGCATCGCCACAGCGCAGCACCAAGTGAGAGCATGACACCCATTCTTGAAATCGTACATGGAGTCCATCGCATTCCAGTGCAGGTGGTCTTTGACGGGTTCCGGACTCTGCGCATATCCGTGCGCCCCGAGGGCCTCGTGAGCGTTCGGGCTCCTCAAGGGACGCCGCTCGCCCTTATCACGGCCCGTACCCAGGCGAAGTCGACATGGATCTTTCGCCATCTTGAACGCTTTCGCGAAGTGAGGCGGTTGGCGCTTCCCCGCGAGCATGTCAGCGGGGAGACCCACAAATACCTTGGACGCAACTACAGGCTTCGGGTCCGCCAGGGCGACCGGAATGATGTCCGCCTTGCTGGCCGATTCCTCGAGGTGACGACCGCCAATCCCCCACACAGCGAAAAGGTTCGTGAGCTTCTTGACCTGTGGTACCTGCACCGCGCTCGTGTTGTCTTTGGCCGTATCCTCGACGAGTTGAGTTCGCGGTACGGCGCACATGGCATTGGCGCACCGGAGCGTGTCACTGTGCGGGCCATGTCCAGCCGGTGGGGCAGTTGCTCGCGTGCCGGCACGATTACCCTCAACAGGCATCTGGTCAGGGCGCCAATGCTTTGCGTGGAGTACGTGATAGCCCATGAACTGTGCCACCTGCGGCACCACGGCCACACCACAGAATTCTACGAGTTGCTCTCCACCCTCATGCCGGACTGGCAGGAGCGGAGGGCGAGGCTGGCACTGGAGCCGCACCAGATAGAGTGAAAAGAGGGGCCTTGCGGCCCCCTTTTCTGCTACGGCCAACGATCTGACGAGTTGAGAATATCCTCGTGGCAATGCCCTAGGTGGGAGTCTGCCTTGGCAAGTTGTAAGTGCTCTGACGGGGTCGAGCCTGCCAGCATGTTCAGCTTCCGAAAGCCTCACGAGCCTCTTCTTTAGAACATTTGCGGATGCTTCCATCCGCCTCGACGACCCCCCAGTTCGCAACGGTATGATTCTCGTTCCGATTGTCTTTTTGTCCCCACCTGACGACATCACCCGGCCTGGCCAAAATCTCGGCAGGGCCTCCAGCATCTGTTCCGAGGTATTCTCCGAAGTGCAGGACCGGACTTCTGCCAACAGGCCAAGACGTCACTGCGGCTATCCACGGCTTTGAGCAACGTTTCTCGTTGTACCCTCTAAACACCTGCACGATGCGCATTTGCTTTGGCAAATGCGCTTCGATCCTTCTGGATACAACAGCCTGAAGCTCCACCAATTCGTCCAGGTTCAGCGTATCAACAAATGCTTCGATCTCGCCGTTCACTCTGTGCCCCTTCTGCGTTTATTTGAGGTTGCGCTCACATCTTATGCTGCCCTGAATGATTCAATCATGAGGTTTCTTTGAAAGTCAAGAACCTATAATTGAATAGTTGTCTAGTGTCCAGCTGGCTTTCGAATTATGGAAGCAGGATGAATGGTTCCTCCGTATAACTCGATTGGCAACACAAAAGTTGGGGCTGTACCCGTGCGCGTCACGGCATTATATTGGAGCCAGAAGTGATGCACCATGACCACCAAGGAGGCCATCATGAAGGGCGACCACAGCCTCCACTGGAGGGGCGGGCGGCGGCACGGGCGGCGGCCAGGGAACGGGCTCCGGCCAATCCGTCGGCAGCGGCACGGGCCAGGGCGGCATCGCCGTGGACCGCATGCCCGTGGCGGTGAAGCGCGTGAAGCCGTTCTACCCCATGGATGCGCGGCGGCGCGGCATCTCCGGCCAGGTGACGTTGCGGCTTTTCGTCGACGCCGAGGGCGGCGTGCGCGAGGTGCAGGTGCAGGCGGCGGAGCCTGCGGGCGTGTTCGAGGAAAAGGCCGTGGAGGCCGCCCGCAAGTGGCGCTTCGAGCCTGCAGTTTTCAAAGGCGCGCCGGTGGGCATCTGGATGACCCTGCCGGTGCGCTTCGCGCTGGATGGGCGATAGCAACCTCTTGGGCCTGGAGGGGCTTTGACCATGATTCCCGAGTCCGGTTTTCTGGGCATGATGCTGGGGGCAACCCTGGGCGTGCAGATCGTGCTGGTCTTTCTCGTGCTCATGAGCCTGTGGAGCTGGGCCATCATCCTACAGAAGCTCATAGCCTACCGCAGAGCGGGCAAGCAGGTGGCCGAGGGCTCGGCCCTGTTCGGCGAGGCCGGGGATTTCGCCGCCGCGCTCCAGGCCCTGGGCCGCGACGCGGAATCCCCGCTGGCGCGGGTCGGCGCGCTGGCCGTGGCCTCCATGCGCAAGCTGGAGCGCGCCGACGTCGAACCGGACCGCAAGCGCGCGTTGGCTGCAGACACGCTCAGGCGCGTTCTGCGCAGGGGCATCACGGACGAGATGAAGCGCCTGGGCGCGTCCCTGTCCTTCCTGGCCACCTGCGCCAACTCCGCGCCCTTCATCGGCCTGTTCGGCACGGTGTGGGGCATCATGCACGCCTTCCACTCCATCGGGCTGTCGCAATCCGCTGCGCTGGCCACGGTTGCCCCGGGCATCTCCGAGGCGCTGGTGACCACGGCCATCGGCCTTGTGGTGGCCATCCCCGCCACCATCGCCTACAACTCGCTCTTGGCCCGACTGGGCGACGTGGAGGCCGAGATGGTCAACTTCGCAGGCGCCTTCCTCAACCGCGTGGAGCGCGAGGTGAGCTGGGGCCATGACGCCCGGAAGGACGGTTGACTGTGGGCGCCAGCGTGGGCGGCACGGGCCGCTTCATGGCCGAAATCAACGTCACGCCATTTGTGGACGTGATGCTGGTGCTGCTCATCATCTTCATGGTCACCGCGCCCATGCTGACCCAGGGCGTGGACGTGGACCTGCCCAAGACCAGAAGCGTGCGCACCCTGCCCGCGGGCAGCGACCACCTGGTGCTCTCGATCAAGAAGGACGGCGCGATCTACCTCGACGAGTACAACGTGCCCTTTGAGGACCTGCGCAACCATTTGCAGAACCTGGTGGTGTCGCAGAACAAGCAGTTGTACCTGCGCGCCGACAAGGATGTGGCCTACGGCGTGGTGGTCAAGGTCATGGGCGAGATCAAGAGCGTGGGCATCGAGAAGCTGGGCGTGGTGGCGGAGTCGAGCGAGGCGGGGGCTGTTGGGGCGGTGTCCCCGTAGCGAAGGTGGCACTGTTTCGCGAATGGGAAAGGCGGCCCTTTCGGGCCGCCTTATGGTGGGGTGGGAGACTACAGTTGCGCCCCGTTCTGCCGTGAATCCAGTTGCAAGGGCTGGGATTGCCGACGAGGCGATGGTGGGCCTTACGGCCTGCCGGTGAGCCAGGGCTCACATACGTTGTGCCGCGCTGCCGGTGGTCACCGGATTCGCGGCTTCTCCACAGTGATCTTGGCATACGCCAAGGACGAGTGGAGAAAGTTGGTTTCGCGGCGGAGCACGAGACGCCGCGCGAACAAGCGCTTCGCCAACGCAGCTTTGAAGCGCGTCGCAGATGCGACCAATCGTCTGATCATTCGTTTTCCTCCTCTGTTCGGATCTGGGCCCGTGATTGAATGAAACCATCGCGCAAGAGCTGAAGTCCAGGGCAGAAAGAGGCCTTTCTGCAGAAAATTGAAAGATATTTTGCGGGGGCGAATCACTGCTGCAAAGCCTGCAAACGCGCGGCTGTGCCAGGCGAAGCACGGAATGGCTTTCCTCCACTCGGAGGACATGAGCTTTCCGACTTTCACAAGCAGCCCTGCCTTGTTGGGATCGAAACGGCACTTTTTCCGCCAGGCACGGAGCGTGCGCAGGGGCGGGCCAATCTTCTCGGTCGAGACAGGCCGCAGCCGCGAAATGAGTTTGAGGCTGATGGTCGATCCCTGGCGAACGCCCCTGCCGCTTCGCTTGTTTTACTACTCCGGCCCCCAGACAGTTGCAGGAGCAAGAAACTGGAGCGCCTTGCCGACAACAACCTCAAGCCGGGCGACGTCGAGATGAGCGAGGTACGCCTCGGTGACTAGGCGGCCATCGGCCACGCGCTGCACGTGCAGATACTGCACTTTGTCTTTCTGCCGCAGAGCGAACAGCACGCCATCTTCACCCGTGCCACGCAGCAGCTGTGGCTCGGCTTTCACAATCTGCCCCCGGCGGAAGCAGTCGAGGCATGCCTTGAGGGACGCCAGCGCCTCAAGGTCGGAGCAGGGAAATCCCATGAGGCTCGCCGACACCCGCGTCCACCGGCGTTTGCCTTTAGCTTCGTCCGCCACTCCGGCAGTGATAGACAGTTTGAAGCCATCTTTGTCGTAATTCAGACTCATGGTCGTACCCTCCGTCTAGCGCCGCGGATTCCACAGATATAGCCACTGTTCCTCGGAGACATCCCGGTCAAGCAGGTACGACTTTCGTTCAAAGTGCAGCCGGGTGTCCCACTGGGCCAGCCGGAGGTTGAAGTACCGCTGGGCTAATGCAGGCGTATTCTGCACGATGTGCCGTGAAGCGCGCCGCCATACCCATGCCTCAAGCTCTTGCGCCTGCTGCCGGGCATCGAACGCGTAGCGCGCAAAATGATGGAAGCTACGCGCGGTGGCGTTGATGTGGCGGAGTTTGTGCTCCGGCAAGGCGTCCGATGCCAGCGCCACCCGCACGCTCTCTTTGAACCGCTGCACCGCTGCTTCATTCATCTTGATGTGCAGCAAGCCGTCGGCTACGTGTGCCGACCAATGCATGATATCCACCGGACGCTCGCGCAGATCGCACCACACTGCGCCGTTCTCCTCGAACGGTTTCGCGGCCATGAGCCAGCAGCCGTCTTCTGACCACAACATACCGGCGTGGTATTCGCGGGCGACAGGCAACACAGCCTCGGACGCGTGCCGCCAGACCAAGCTGCCGAGGACGTATCGGGCGAAGCTGGCGCGCAGCGTGTCCCCCGTCGCATGGTCAAGCAGGCCCTGCGCGTGGGCGATGAACGCCTCGTCGGTGATGTGCGCCGCCGCACCAGAGGCCACCTGCGCGGTAGCCCAATCGTAGGGGACGGCCCCGAGCCAGAAGCGATGGAAGCGGTTGGACTGGATACGCATCCAGCTGGTCATGATGCCCGGCGACCACCAGGGCCGCCAATACCCCTGGGCCCTGTTGGCGATTGGCGCCAGGACAAGCCAGGTGGCGTAGAGCTCGCGAAACACGTCGGCTATCTCAAGCTGCTTCTTCGTCGAGCGCGGCATGTAGCGCTCGACCAGTGCCCCGGCGACGGTCTGAAAGCTGTCACGTTCGAGGTACCGCATCAGATCATGGTGGCGCCCGGCCAGGGCAAGGGAGCGCTGCGCTCTGCGAACAAGCGCAACGTCACCCGGCCCTGGCCGATGAGGTTCCCGGACGATGCCCACCGCTACGCGCTCGCGTCCGCCTGGGTAGCCGACTTAGCCTCGGTCTTGTCGGCAGCGGCAAGCTCCTTTTCCGCCGCGGCGAGCTGTACGTTCAGCCACGTTTCGAACTCCGGCTGGAGCGTAAACTCCCAGCTCTTCTGGCGGCATGCCTCCTTGACTGCCAGATACCGGGCGTGTGTCTGGGCGCTAATCTTGACGTTGAGCTGAGCCTCGGCCTTTGGCGACTTCTTGAGAATGGGCATGTATACCTCCGTATACTGGTTGAAGGTTGCGGAGAGAGGGGCCATGAAATCACGTCTGGTCGCGCCAGAGAAATCCGTCAATGTGAAATGTGGGGGGCACCCAAAATATTTTTCGCCCTGCCATGGCTCGCTGTGATGTGGTTAGTCCATTCGATGTCATGCAACGTACAATAATTACATATGAAAACGGCTTCATTGTTGAGGTGGACTGTCTTCGAGCCTTTCGCGCCGACTGCCCTTGCGCAGCGTCTGGCCAGAGGTGGTATGATGGACGCAGACCCGCATCGCTTGAAGCTGGCCGCCAAACCAGCACGGCCCGCCGTGACGTCACCACGAGCCGCAGAAGGGTGCGTGAACCCGTACATGAAGGAGGAAATAGATCAGGAGACGTGCGCTCCAAAACCAAGGCGCTCGTCTTCGCCATGCCATCGGAATCGTAACCCTGCCGTTTTGACCGAGAGCAAACTTCTGGTAGCCAACCAGTAACCGTCGTCTAGCCAACGACGGTCTCATCAAGTTTGCTCGCAACCGGAGAGCCGTATGCGACGGAAACGCGCCTGTACGGTTCGGGAACCAGCGCCACAAGCTACTTTTGCGTTAGCGGAAGGTGTGAAGTGTCGTTGAGTTCATGCTTCCCAAGAGTTGGTGCGCCTGGATAGGCGGGATGTCGTATGCCCTAGAAACTAGGGTCGCGGGACGGTACCTTCGCTCTATGAGCATGGGCCGTGACGCGTTAGGGACGGAGCGGCTGCGCGTGACGAAACCAGGTGGCTCCTGGAGATAAGCACGATGCAGTTGGAGCAGCTTCGGAAAAGGGCGAAAGCCCGACCCGGTTCGCAATGGTGACGAGAGGAACCTTCGTTTAAAACCCGAGAGATAACGCCGTAGTAACACTTTGCTGCGACACCTCGGAAGTTGAAAGGAGCGCATTCTGGGAGCAATGCCCCAGACGTGAAGGCTCGGGCACAGAAGGCACCTAAAGCGAATAGCGACATGTGAGGCAGAAGCTCACAGCAGCGTACTTCAAGCGTATCGGTTCTCAAACCGTTCGCTTGAAAGTGCTGCGTCCGTTGAATCAGGGATGAAACCTGTCGACTACCCAAGTCAGCAGGACACAGAGGTCTCGTAGTAACCTCCCGGAAGGGCAACGCCTGCGTCCGACCCCAGGTAAATAGTTTGGGGCAATTGCTGGTTGGCTACCAGCGTGTAAGCGAAGGACAGACGCGGCGCCAAAATGCGCCGAGGCGAAGGAGACCAGGTCGGTCTTGGCAGTGATTCCGAATCATGGATCATCAAACGAAAAGGGGGCCGAAAGGCCCCCTTTCTCGTTGTGTGCATGTTACGACCATTCGTTTGGATCGTCTCGAAGCTGGCGCAGGATGTCCTGCAGATGATTATTATCCTCACCCGGCGCGATATGCTTGTAGAGCGGCACAGTCACCATGTCGACGGAATCCACGCCAGGCTCTGCCAGCCATTCATCGCGCGCCTTAATCGCTTCAGCTGCGTCCTCGTAGACCTCCTTGGCAGTAGGACAGAAACCGCGTCTGCCATAAACCGGGTGGTTTTTCGTGACATAGATCCAGAGCACGATGACCGCCGGCACGAAGCACGATTTGCCCCAGAGTTTCATTGCCTTGCCATCTGTGCTTTTGATCAGTTTGACAAAACCCGGGCTCAACACTTTAGCCGCTTCCTCACGCATGGTGAGCTCGCAGATATCCATGCACTCCTCATTTGAAGCAAACACGCCGAGGCAGACCTCGAACCCGCTGTTGTCCAAAGCGGACAACATGTACACATCGCCCTTCTGTATCATCTTTACTGCTCCTTGTGAGGCTTGCGGTGTATCCAGCCAAGCCTTGGGCGAGATCGTCAAGATGAGCCAGAGCACGGCCCGGTAGGTGCGAGGCACCACCACCGACGCAGAGGAACAGCCCGCCGCGAGCAAGGAGACCAACTAGGCCGTTGAGCAGAGAAACGGCATCGACACGCAGACGACCAACAGCATGCAGGAAACCACCACGGCTATCCGCAAACTGACTGTCCAGACCAGCAAGTGGCTCGCTCAGGTGGCGGACCTCAAGCGGGAGGTCGACGCCTCCTCGCCTCCGTGCATAGCCTACGGCCCCCTGAGCAAACACAAGGGCCAGAGACGCCACTGCGCGCCTCCGGCCCTTTCCGTTCCGCTGTTGTGGGTGCTGCTATCCGCGTCCCTCGGCGGCCATCTCGGCGACGAGTCGTCCAAGATCCTCCGCCTGGTCGGAAAGTTCCGCCACGGCCCGGGCGGAGCTACGCATGCCGTCCGCCGTCTCGGCTGAAATGGCGTTGATGTCTGTCAGCGAGCGGTTGATCTCCTCGCTGGCGGCGGATTGCTCTTCCGCAGCCGCTGCGATGGCGCGCACCTGGTCGTTGGACTGTTCCACCATGTCCACTATGTGCGCCAGCGACTTGCCGGAATCGTCCGCAAGGACATTGGCCTCCTCTATGGTGCCCACGGTGCGCTCTACGCTCTTGGCGTTCAGGGTGGTGGCCTCCTGAATGCCCCGGATGGCGTCGGACACCTCGCGGGTGGCGGCCATGGTCTTCTCGGCCAGCTTACGCACCTCATCGGCCACAACGGCGAAGCCGCGCCCGGCATCGCCCGCGCGCGCGGCCTCTATGGCGGCGTTGAGCGCCAGCAGGTTGGTCTGGTCGGCGATGTCGTTGATTACGCCCATGACCTGCCCGATGCCTCCAGCGCTTTTGCCCAGCACTTCCATGCTTTCCTTCATGCCAAGAGCCTGGGAGCGCACCTCGGCAATGGTTTGCACCATCTTGCGCACGGTGGAGGCGCCCTCCTGGGCCATCTCCGTGGCGCGGTGGGAGCTTTCCGAGGCGTGCCCGGCGTTCTGCGCCACCTCCAGCACCGTGGCGTTCATCTCTTCCATGGCCGTGGCCGTCTCCGTCACGCGGTCACGCTGGACAACGGCCCCCTTGCTGGACTGCTCCACCTGTGCGGCGATCTGCTCTGAGGCCAGTGTGAGCTTGTGCACAACGCCTTCAATGCGGCTGGAGGCCTGCAACATGCCCTCGCGCCGGGCGCGTTCCGCCTGGGCGCGGGCCTCGTCGGCCTCGGCCTGGGCCAAGCGCGCGGCTTCCGTCTCGCGGGCCGCCAGTTCGGTCTGCTCCTTGGCCTCGGCGATCTTCGCCTTGAGGTTGGTAACCATCATGGTCATGGAGGCGCACAGCACGCCGATTTCATCCTTTTGCCGAACATCCAGCGGGTGATCCAGATTGCCTGAGCTGATCGCCTGCGCGAAGGCGACTGCGCTGCCCAGCGGCGTGTTGATGGCCCGCACCACAATTAAGCCTACGGCAAGGGTGACGAAGGCCGCGCCAAGGCTCATGGTGATGTACAGGTACATGGCAAAGCGCGCCTCCGCCCCGCGCCGGGCGGTCAGCGCCATAAGGTCTATGGCGAGGCGCGCCTCCACTTCGCGCATCTGTTCGATGCGACCGGTGGATGCCTTGAACCAGGCCGGGGCGTCTCCCCCCAGGGCCTCTGCCCTGGCGTTGTCCAGCGCCAGCCTGCGCATCTGTTCCACCTGCTCCACCAACGGGCCGGAAACCTTCTGGTCGTAGAAGGTGGTTTGCTCCTCCGAGGCGAAGGCGCGGTATCCGGCCAGGCGCTCCTGCTGGGCGGATAGGACGGTGATCCAACCCTTGAACAGGTCAGCCGGGAACGTGTTCTGTGCAAAGGCTCCGTTCAGGGTTGCGCGCTCTCGGCCCGCGTATTCTTTGGCCCACAGCAGGGCGTCGTACGCGGCAATGGCCTTCAGAACCTCGGTATCCGCACTGGTGCGCAGAATGGAAGCGTTAATGTCAAGCAGGGCAGCAATGGTGGCCGAGTAATAGGCGATGGCCTCTGCGGGCTTCAGGGGCTTGGTATCCACCTCCCTGCGTTTGCCGGAAACGGCCTCCATGCCAGCGGCCCCCTTATCCATGGCCTGCTTGAGCTCCGGGGCGAAGCGGACGACAGGGAAGGCCTTGATGTGCTTGCGCAAAGTTTCAACGACCTTGTCGGACTCACCGCGCTGCGCGGCCAGCTCCGGGCCAAACTTTTCGCCCTTGCTGGCCAGATACCCGGAGGACAGCCCGCGCTCTTTTTGCAGCTCGTGGGCGGCATTGCCGATGTCCACCGAGAGTGAGGCGAGCTCAGCAACGTTGTCCATAGCCGTGACGGTGACCCGCTTTGACTGGATCGCGAGGATGGCGAAGAACAGCAGTGCGGACAACGGCACCACGATGAGCACAAGCAGCTTGGTGCGGATGGGCAGGGAGCGGAAGGCAGAAAGCATGGGTGAGACCTCCTGAGAATGTCAACATGCGCTAGACAATGAAGGATTCTTATTAACTTTAACCGAAGGAGATAGCGTTGTATAGGGGGCGAGAAGTGAATCTATGCGAACACCCTAACGAATAGGTGGGCGCGCTTGTCGTCAGGCCCGACGGCGCGATATAAAGTGCCTTGGGGGGGCCACGTCGCGGTCGGACGAGGCAAGAGATGATGCTCATACCGGACGGGAAGGACCATACATGCCCACATCGCCCATTCACTCGACAGCAACGCCGCCTAGTCGAGCACAGCCTAGGTCTATTTTCCTGTTTGTCGGGCGGATAGCCGTATTGGCGCAGGATTTGGTTTAACCTGCACCTGTAACTTGGCCTGCACGTTCTCACGCAAGGGCTAATCGATGGTGTCGTTCCTGCGTACGGGGTCCACAAGTTCACGTGCGATGAAGTGTAAGGCCTCATTGCGGACAACTTTCATCGTGCTGTCGTTGGTTTCCACGGCGCCATAGAACGCCATCTCATCTTCGTTCGTTGAATGCCGCAAGCCCTGGTACCCAGGGCCACGGGACGACACCTACGCCCTCACGGGCTTGGATCGTGACGTGAAAAGGGACGCAGCGACCGCACGAGGCGAAAACCGGATGGCCCCCGGCATAAGCTCGATGCGGTTAGAGCAGCTGCGTTCAAGGGCGAAAGCCCGACCCGCACCGCTACGGGGACAAGAGGAACTATCGCTAAAACTCATGCACTAGCCTTGGAGTAACGCCCCGCTGTGACACCTCGGGGGCCGAAAGAAGCAGATGCCAGGAAGAATGCCCTGGCGGTGAAAACATGAGCACAGATAGCGCCTAAGGCGGATGATATCGGCATGTGGGGTAAAAGCCCACGACGGCGTACTGACAAGATATCAGTTGGCTATCAGCTGGCTTGGAAAGTGCCGTTTCCGCGAAATCGAGGATGTACCCTGTGCGCCGTCCTGGCGTGCAGGACACAGAGGTCTCATTGTAACCCCCAGCAATGGCAACGCCTGCACCCGACCACGGACGAACAATCCGTGGCAAGATTCGGTTGGCTACCGAACTGTAAGCGAAGGGCAGGCGGGACGAGGAAATGCGTCCGGGCAAAGGAGACCAGGTCGGTCAAGGCAGGATTCCGAATAGTATGGATCATCGAACGAGAAAGGGGGCCGCAAGGCCCCCTATTTTTGTGCCGTCTCGGTACGGCGTGGTTATTTTGCGGCTAGTCGTCGAAGCTGCTGCAAGAGGAGAGCGAGTCGGTAGAGCTGCTGCTCGACCAGCTATCGTCCGAGCTACTCGACGAGAATGAGTCGTCGAAGCTGGATGTGCTGCTGGACCAGTCGTCGTCGTGGTGAGTTGGGTCGATCACCGTGCCGTGGTAAATGTTATCCGGCTCGTACGCGTACATAGGGTCGGTCCACCGGCTCGTATCCGAGTCGTAACTGAAGGATATGGTGCTGTCGTACGTCGCGCTGTTGGTCGGCCAGTCGTCGTCGCTCGAAAACGGCGAATGCTCAAACAGACAGGTGCTGCTGGTCGCGGTGAAGGCGTCAGCGGCACTGTCGTCGTTCGAGTCATTACGAACCGCCGCATAAGCGCCCGTCCCGGTTTCCTGATCCTGGCTCCGGAGGAACACGATGGCGGCGAGAACGACTCCGCAGAGTATGATTCCTTCCATATTTTCTCCTTGCTGGTTTGTGCGTTTTGGAAATTGATCCATAGCACAGAACGCAAATGGAGCCCAGGAAAAAGTGATCGACTTCAGATGTTTACAGGCACTCGCTTACGGGTCGGCTAGCCGTCCAGAACTGGACGCAAGCGCATGGGTACTCCGCTGACGGTCAACGCTCATATGCCCTGTGGAAGATGCCCTCACCCTTTCAAGACGGGCGGGTACTCCACCTCTACACAATCTATGACCAGAGCCCCCGCCGGAGGCGAGGCATCTTCGACCGTCGCCCCATAGCGGTGCGCTGCACGAGCAAACGACGGGCGGCAAGGCGCGGCGTAGCCGCCCCCGTCAGGGGTTGACTTGCCGCACGTCGTGCTCGTGCTACCGTGTTCGTTGCGATGGTCTAGCTGAGGATAAGGAGGAGTGGGACCGTCATGCCCGGCTGCTGGTCATCGCCCGGGGCGTCCCAAAAAAAATCTTACTCCTGTCGTCGCTCAAGAGAAAAACCATCAAGAAATTCAGCCACTCGAGACTCTCGAATATCAGATTCTCTGGGTCGACTTTTCCGTAGTACTCTGGGAGATCATGATCCCTTTCACCTCAACAGGAGATGGATCATGGCCAACAAATCGGCACCCAGGCGGATTCTGCTCACTCTCTCTCATGGCATTGTGGTTCCCGCCCTGTCACGCCGCACCGGCGCGCCCTGCCGGGCCGTGCAAACGCGGTGGCTTATCGTCGAGATTGACGGCCCGGTGCGGCTTGTTGGCTGCCGCGACCGAAATGGGCGCGTGTTTCGGACCGCCGTGCGCGACAATGTGCGGCTTCAGACGCGCAGCATCGCCAACGCTCGCGAATTGACGCAAGGCGACGCAATCGTGCGAGCGCTCGATGAGGGCACCGCCGCGAACTTCGAAATGGATACCACCGGAACGCTGTTTGACTACAGGTCGCTCCGGCTCGCGGACGGCATGGACAACTACGGCGCATGGCCGACGCCGAACGGCGATGTAGTGGCCAGGCTGGCGACCACGCATGGCATGCTCGTCCCGTCCGTGGACCCGCTCAAGCCGCCATTCCGCGCTGTCGGGCTGCTCTGGGAGAATGGTGATTTCGCGCGGAACTCATCCAGCGCGATCCTTTCGTTCGCGAGTTCCGCCGGGGTGATCCTTGCCGCCGCCTACCCCGACGCCCTGGCCGAGCGCTTCGTGCGCAGGAACGCCGCCGCCTGGTCCGATTGGCTGCCCGCCGCTCCGGACGAAAAAGCACATCGATCCGCGGCGAGGATGGAAGCCATGTTCCCCAGGCGCGAGCACATCGCGCTCACGCAGGAGCATGTCTTGCGGTTCATCGACAAGAACCCCGGAAGTGAGGCGCTGTCGCTCAAGTCCGGCCCCGCACTCGACGTTGTCATCTGGAAGAACGGCGTGAGCAGGTCTGGCAAGCGTGTCAGCGCCGACCATATGTTCCTGCGCCCATTCTTTGAGCATTGGATGGACCCGGCTCCGGCCGAGTAGACTCGGCACTTTCCGGCAGAGTTCGTGAGGCTCCGGGGTGGCGACGCTCCGGGGCCTTTGGCTTGTGGCTTTAGGGGGTCTCTTGCCCTTGGCGGCGCCGCAGGAGTGCTCGGAGCAACCACCGGCTCCATCCTCACGCCCGTCGGGATCTGACTCCTCCACCTGCCCGAGTTGCCACGTCGCGCGGCCAACGAAGAAGCGTGCGACCGCCGACTTGCCAGCAGGCGTGAGCGGGCCTTGCTTCGTGCAGATCCACTCTTTTTCAACCAGCTCGTACGTCGTGCCGCTCTTCATCACGATCTTGACGCCCTTGTCCGGGCTGCACGTGACGGATTCGACAACGCTGCGCAGTTGCATCGCGATGCGCGCACGGCGCGCGTATACCGCCTCGTCCGACATGTCGACGTATCCCGGCAGGCCAGTGTCAGATGACAGCACGTCAGCGTCGGAACGTCCACGGAATTGAGTTGAGTCTTCCGCCGCTTGGCGTGCTGCCGTCGCCTCTGCGCGCGCCTTCATGAGTTGCGCGCGCAGCGCGACGCGCTTGCGCTTCAGCTCGGCAAGCTGCTGGCCTAGCTCTTCAAGCTCTGCGAGGTCATTGTCGACGAGCAGGGCCACGTGCTTCTGGATCCTGGCGTCCGCATTTTCCAGCTGCGCCTCGAGGGCGGCGATGCGGTCCGTGTGCTGTTTGAGGGCGGTGCTGTGAATGCCAACGGCAGCGACGATGTCGAGGTCGTCCATCGTGCCGGAGAGCACGAAGTTCTCGAGATAGAGGTAGTTGAAGTACCGACGATTTGCGCAGCCGTGCCCGGCATGAGCGGAGTTGCACGTCAGGTAATGCGCCCACGGCCTGACGCCGTTCTTTCTCGTCTTGTCCACTGTGGCGTTGTGATAGCCCATGGTTCCGCCGCACACCGAGCAACGCGCAAGCTTCTGGAAGAGATTCGCGAACTTCTTGCCCTTCCTGCCCCGCTGCCCTTTCTTGCGAAGGAACGCCATGTCCTGAACACGGTCGAACGTCGCACGGTCAATGACCTCGGGGTAGTAGCCGACAATGACCTCCTGCCCCATGACGCCCTCTTCGGTCTTGAATTCAGCGATGTATTCGCCGACGACAGCGCGATTGCACAGGAGCTTGTTGACGTAGCTTTCGTGCCACACGGGTTTGCGAGTATTCCAAGCCGGAATGCCCTCCTTTATGAGGGTCCGGGCGATGACGCCACGCCCGTAGCCACTCACGTACATGTCGAAGATGCGACGGACGAGCTGCGCTCGCTCTTCGAGCACATGAATCTTGCCGTCGCGAGCTTCAAGCCAGCGCGGGACCTGGCTCGTCACGATGACGCCGGTCTTTGCCAATTTGCGCTTTGTCTGCCAGTTCGCAAGCGACCGGAAAGACTTGTGCTCGCTCTCGCTGTTCGAACGCATCATGTCCGCCAGGATCGGGAAGAAGGCCGCGTACGAGGCGAGGTCCAGGATGACGTTTTGCGCTGTGAGGCCGATTTTGACACCACGCTGGGTGATATTGAGCAACAACAGCAGTGCTTCGTTGACACGGTTGCGGGTCAAACGGTCAAGGGATTCCGCGACAAGCACTGAGCCCGGCGGTACTTCACCGCTCTCGCATCGCTGGAGGAAGCGGCCGAGCTCACCCGTCAGCGCGTTGTCGCCACGAAATGCCGACACGCCGATGTCTTGCAAGGTCTCGGCAACCGGCAGGTTATGGGTTTCGACGAACCGCATGGCGGCGTCGTGCTGCCGCCGTTCGCCGTCGCCCCATGCTTGCGACTGGGATGACAGTCGGATATAAATGTATGCCTGTGACGCCGTGGGTGGGGTGAGGTTTGTATTTTTCATGAGAGCATCCTGCGGCTTCGTCTTTTCATGATGCCAGGAGTTTTTTGGGGGTCAGGCCGTGCCTGACGACGCCAAAAGCGACAATTGCCAGAAATTGCTGGCGAAGTTTGTTTCGCTTTGGGTAAGATAATTCTTCTGTGCTCCCCGCCAAAGGGCCTGAGGCCCTCTGGACACCCCATTGGTTCCCGGCGGAGTGCGGGGCGGT
>NZ_JAVHLD010000028.1 GCF_031082295.1 Humidesulfovibrio sp. | reverse complement strand
GCTGCGCGGTCTCTTCGCCGCGCAGCCCGTCCGCTTGATGGGGATTCCAAAGGGCCTCAGGCCCTTTGGCCGCCGGAGGCATTCTACCCCTTGCACCTGTGCTTCACGTTCTGGCCATCCTTGATGAAGATGACGGCCTCGGCCAGGTTGGTGGCCAGGTCGCCGATGCGCTCCAGGTGCCGGGAGGCCATGATGACGTGCACGCTGCGCTCCACGATGCGCGTCTCGTCGACCATGGTGTTGATGGCCTCCTTGAGCACCTTGAGGGAGAGCTCGTCAGCGGTGTGGTCCATGGCGCAGATTTCCCCGGCCAGGGCCGTGTCCTCGTCCATGAAGGCGCGCACGGCCTTGGACAGCATGTCCCGCACGTGGGCGCAGAGCCGCTCCATGCGGGCGTTGGGCGGCAGGGGGGGCCGGGTGGACAGGAACAGGGTGCGGTGGGCCAGGTTCACGCATTCGTCGCCGATGCGCTCCAGGTTCACGGTGAGGCGCATGGAGCCGATGATGAAGCGCAGGTCGCAGGCTATGGGCTGGTCCAGAGCCAGGAGCTCCAGGTTGAAGGCGTCGATGGCGTCTTCCATGTCGTTGACGGCGGTGTCGTTCATGATGACGCTTTCGGCAAGGTCGGTGTCGTTCTCCAGATAGGCGCGGGTGGCATCCTGCACGGCCTTCTCGGTGAGCGCGGCCATGCGGATGAGCTGCATGCGCAGCTCTTCGAGCTTCTGGGTGAAATGGATGCGCTGCTGCATGTTCTCTCCCTAGCCGAACCGGCCGGTGATGTAGTCTTCCGTCTGCTTGTTGCGCGGGTGCGTGAAGATGGTGCGGGTGTCGCCCTCTTCGATGAGCTTCCCGAGGTAGAAGAAGGCCGTGCGGTCGGACACGCGGGCGGCCTGCTGCATGCTGTGGGTGACGATGATGATGGTGAGGTCGCGCTTGAGCTCGTGGATCAGGTCCTCGATCTTCTGGGTGGCGATGGGGTCGAGCGCGCTGGCGGGCTCGTCCATGAGCAGCACCTCGGGCCGCACGGCCAGGGCGCGGGCGATGCACAGGCGCTGCTGCTGGCCGCCGGACAGTCCCAGCGCCGAGGACTCCAGGCGGTCCTTGACCTCGTCCCAGAGGGCCGCGCCGCGCAGGGAGGACTCCACGCTCTGATCGAGGACGCGCTTGTCCTTCACGCCGTTGACGCGCAGGCCGTAGGCCACGTTCTCGTAGATGGTCTTGGGGAAGGGGTTGGGCTTCTGGAAGACCATGCCGATGCGCCGCCGGAGCGCCACCACGTCAACGCCGGAGGCGTAGATGTCCTCGCCGTCGAGGGTGAGCTCGCCGTCGACGCGCGCGCCGGGGATGAGGTCGTTCATGCGGTTGATGCAGCGCAGATAGGTGCTCTTGCCGCAGCCGGAAGGCCCGATGAGCGCCGTGACCTGGTGCTCCTCGAAGTTCAGGCTCACCTGGTGCAGGGCGTGAAAGGCCCCGTAGTGGAAGTCGAGGGATTGCGAAGAAATCTTGATGTTGGGCATTGTCTCTCCGTGCTCTGCCGGTGCCGCCAAACGGGACGCTTCCCCGTCATTCTGCTGCCGACCTGCTTCAATAATGCCCGAGACGCAACGTCTGGGCCACGGAAATGTGACGATTCGGTGACGACACCCTTTTGAGCACCCCCGGCCCAGGGGCGCCAAACGCCGCTATCGGCGCAGATGCAGGGCCAGCGGGATGGTTGCGGTGACGCCCTTGGCGTCGATCTCGATCGTGGGCTGCATGTCCGGCTCGACCGCGCCCTCGCGGAACTCCAGCACCAGGCGCAGGCGGTCGGGATGCTCGCCAACCACGACGTCCTTCACCGGGCCGGTGGCGTAGCGCAGCACGAAGGGCCCCTTCTTGCGCCAGGGGCCGCGCAGGTCAAGCGCCAGCTTGCGCGGCGACTTCACGCCGAAGTAGGTCACGCGCTCCACCTGCCCGTTGGCCGCGGCGCGCAGGATGATGCGGTCGGACTGGAACTCAATCTCCATGTCGCCGACGTAGCTTCCCTTTTCCGGCAGCGCGATGGGCTCGTGGGGCGCGGGCGCGGGCGGGGTCTCCAGGGCCAGCGGGTCGACTCTGGGCTCCGGCTTGGGCTTGGGAACAGGCTTGGGCGCGGGCTCGGGCTGCTCCGGTGCGGGCTTGGGTTCGGGCGCGGGCTTGGGCGCCTCGGCCTTCTGTCCTTCCGGCTTGGTGGGAGCGGGCTTCGCGGCCTCCGGCTTCGGGGTGGCGGGCTTGACCGGCTCGGGCTTGACCGGCTCGGGCTTGGCTGGCTCGGGCTTGACGGACTCGGCCTTTGCGGCAACAGGCTTCGCGGCTTCGGGCTTTGCGGGCTTCTCGGGCTCGGCGGGCGCGTCCTTCGGCGGAGTCAGGCGCACGGTCTTCTCCACCGGCATCCGCACCTCGTAGCTTGCCGCCTGGGCGCTTCCGGTCCAGACCAGCACGCCCATCATGGCCCCCAGGATCAGCCCCTTGCATCCGAAATGATTCACCATCCCGCGCATCCCCCGCACTCTTCGCATTTTCTGGAACCCTACACGATCTCCCGGCGCTTGGCAAAGCCGGGCTACAGAGCGTCCCAAAATTCCGCCAGACGCCCGGCCACCTTGGCCTCGGACCAGCGCTCCTCCACGAAACGGCGGGAGGCCGCGCCGATCTCGCGACAGCGCGGCAAGTCCCCGGCCAGCTCGCGCAGGCGCCTGGCCAACTCGTCGCGCCCGCGCGCCACAACCCAGGGCAAGTCGCCCCCTTCCGAGGACACCCCCGCGAATTCCGCCACGTGCGACCGGTTCCACTCGTCCAAGCCGGCGATGACCGCCAGCCCTTGGCTCAGGCCTTCCAGGCTGCTGACGCCGTAGTAGCCCTGCATGTGGTCAAAGAGCACGTGGGCCTGCTGCTTGCGCGCCAGGCACTCGCTGTTGGGCACGTTGTCGATGAGGTCCAGGTCGACGTTTAGGCCTTCGCGGCCCAGCTCGTCCACAACGGCCAGCAGGTCGTCGGTGTTCTTGAGGTCCTTGCGCGTGGGCGAGTGCGCCACCTTGAGCGGGCCGGTCCAGACGCGCTCGACGGGCCGGAACAGCGGCTCGTGCTCGTGCACGAGGTTGGGCTGCCAGCGGGCCTCGGGCATCATGCGCAGCAGGTCCGGGGTGCTCACCAGCAGGTTCTTGCGGCCCAAGGCCCGGTACTTGGCGCGGAAGCGCTCCGGGTCGCTGCGGAAGTCGTGGTGCCCGTGCTCGTGATGCACCACGGCCTTGCCAGCAAGGTAGTCCGCCGGAAGGAACGGCCCCAGCCGCAGGTGCTCGTCCGCGGTCATGTGGAAATGCAGCACGTCACTGGTCTTGAGCAGGTGCTCCAGCTCCGCAAGCCCGGCCTCGTCGCCGTCAGGACCAAGGAGGTCGGGCACGTGCAGGTCCTTGCCCCAGGCGTGCGTGTAGCGCGTCTCCAGGGTCACGATGCGCGCGGTGTGCCTGTTCTTCCGGTCCAGGCGGTTCACCGCCCGGCAAAAGGCTATGCCGGTTCCTGCGGGATCGTTCACCGCGATCATCAGGATTTTCAACGCGAGGACTCCACTGCCTTGAGCTCGCCCGCGCGATCCTTGGCCAGATCGAGCCCGCCCAGCCCAGCCTCGGGCAACAGCAGCTCGAAGCGGCGCAGGCTGGCCATGCGCACCGTGCCCGAGCCCAGGGTCAGGTCGAGCACATGCCCGCCGCGCGCGCGGTCCTGGGTGAGGAAATGCAGGTGCCAGCCGGGCACGCCCAGGCCGCGGACATAGTCAGGCCCGCGCAGGCCCACCAGGGTGCCGCGCACTTGCGCGAACTCAAACACCGACTGCGACTTGGCCACGACGGCGAGGGGCTGGTAGGGCTTCTGCTGGCGCGGGACGCTGCGGGCCTTGAGCGCGGTGAAGACGCCCTCGATGCGGACCGCTCCGAATACGTTGGTGTCGCCGAGGGTCTTGTCGAGCCAGGACTCCAGATCCTTCAGGCCGACGTTTTCCGGTGTCGGCTGGGCCCGCCCGGGCTTGAAGCGCACCACCTGGGCGAAGGGCGTGGTCCCGCGCGGGTCGGCGCGGCGCACCACTCCGGTCGACGGAACCTGATAGACGACACCGTCGAGGATCACCATCTCGCCGTCCAGGGCGTCGAAGGTGCCCAGGCCAATGTCGCCAAACCTCGGCAGCCCACGCACAGCCACGGAGCCATCGTACCCACCGGCCAGGAGGGCGTCGATGACTCCGATCTGCGTCATGGAGGACTTGGCAGAGGGCTCTGCGGCCTGGGCAGGAAGCCCTGCACCCAGCAGCGCGCAGAGCAGAAGCCAGAGAAAAGCGGTGCGCCAAGTCTTCATGGGCGTATCTCCTCGTTGTTCTTGTGCAGTGTCTTGACCCAAACGTCGCCGGTGTGGGTCAGAAAAAGGAGCTTGCGCCCCTGGCTGCCCCCGGTCGCGGAGCGCGCGACCTTGATACCGTAAGTGGCCAAGCGCTCACGCACGGATGCGAGGTTGCGTCCCCCGATGTCATACTGGTCGCAACGGTTCCGGCTCATGATGCCCGAGGCGCCTCCGAAAACCTTCACCACAAGTTCCTCCGGCGAAATCTTGAGGCGCATGAGGCTTGAGAACATGCTTTCCAGTGCGGTGTCCACAAAACGGCACACCTGCGGGTCCTTGCCGTTGGAGTTGAACTTGGTGCTGTCTGGCAAAAACGCGTGGCAGATGGCACCGACCTTTTTGCGTGGCGCGCACAAGGTGATGCCCACGCAGGAACCAAGCACCGTCGTCACCAGGGTTGGGCGCACTCCGAGGAAGCAGTCGCCCGTCTGCAGGAACACTTTTGGATAGCGGTCGAAATCACGCACGGAAATGCACCCCGGTAGCCAGTTCTATAGCGTCCCACATCATCGGGACAACAGAGGGCACTGTCAACTGCTTCGGCTGAGCGCCGTCGCGCGCTATTCCTGATGTTCGGCGAAGCGGATGTGAAAGGCGGCCGCGTAGAAATGGTGGAAGAAGTCGACGTATTCCAGGTGGATATGGCTCGGCACGGAAATTCTTGAGGGAGCGAAGTTGATGATTCCCTTGATGCCAGCTCCAACGAGATAATTGGCGGCGCGCTGTGCGCGCTCGGGCGGGGTGGTGATGATGCCGATCTCGAGGGACAACTCTTTGACCTTGGCGGGAAGCTGGCGCGAGCAGACGATCTCCATGCCTTCCACGATCTCGCCGATCTTGTAGGGATCGCAATCGAAGGCCCCGCGTATGTTGAATCCCTTGCGCGAAAACTCGCGATGGCGCAGCAGGGCGCGCCCAAGGTTGCCCACACCCACCAGACCGCAGTTCCAGGCGCGGTCGATGCCGAGCGAACGCTTGATGGAGGTGATGAGATCCTGAACGTAATACCCGACGCCGCGAACGCCGAATTCACCGAAGTAGGCGAGGTCCTTGCGTATCTGTGAGGAATTGACGGAGCACGCCTCGGCAAGACGTTCGGAGGAGACCACATCCGTGCCCTCGCGCTTGAACTCGGAGAGCACCTGGATATAGGTGGCCAGACGGGCGATTGTAGCTTTGGGAATATGCTCGCTCTTCATGGCCCTGCACCGATTGTGAATGTGAATTTTTTAACAAAACTTCCCGGAAAAAAGGAGGCCTTGCGGCCTCCTTGATTCCAGAAACAAACCTTGGGAATTAGGCGCCCAGGGGCTTCACGAAGAGCAGGATCAGGTTGACGACCAGGGCGTAAATGGCCAGGGACTCGATGAAGGCCAGGCCCAGGATCAGGGTGACGGTCAGCTTGCCACCGGCTTCGGGGTTGCGGGCGGTGCCTTCGCAAGCGGCCTTGAGGCCCATGCCCTGGCCGAGACCGCACAGACCGGCGGCGACAGCCATGCCAATGGCGGTGGCCCAAGCGGCGACGGGGCCGACAGCGGCGCCGGCGGCGGCGGGAGCATCAGAAGCGTAGGCGGCGGAAGCAACCAGAACCATAGCCAGGGTCATCAGCAGAGATTTACGCATAACAGTGAACTCCTTAAGGTATTTATGTGTTGGTCAGACGACCATTTCCCCAAGTTTAGTGGGCGTGCTCCAGAGAACCCTTCAAGTAGATCATGGTCAGCATGAAGAAGATGAAGGCCTGGATGGTCTTGCCCAGAATGAACAGGAAGTACATCGGGATGGTTCCGGCGACCGGAGCCAGGATGAACAGCAGCACCAGAACGATTTCCTCGCCGCGGATGTTGCCGAAGAGTCGCAGCGTCAGCGAAAGGGGGCGCGCGATGTGGCTGACGGTTTCAAGGATGAGCATGAGCGGAGCCAGGAAGGCCACCGGGCCCATGAAATGCTTGATGTAGCCGAAGCCCCATTTCTTGATGCCGATGTAGTTGTAGTACACGAACACCGTGATGGCCATGGCCGCGTTGGTGTTCACGTTGGCGGTGGCGGCGTCGCAACCGGGAATCAGGCCGATGTAGTTCATCACCAGGATGAAGATGAACATGCCGCACAGGAACGGGAAAACCCTGCGTCCTTCTTCACCTATGTTTAGGACGACAAAGTCCTCCAGTCCGCCGATCACGGTCTCGAAGACATTCTGCAAGCCACCGGGCACCAGCGTCAGGCGGCCGCGGAGGATGAAGGCGCAGCTGAACAGAATGATCATGGCCAGCCACATGTAGTAAACGTGCGGCGGGAGGTGAAGTCCAAGTTGCTGGTCGATGAGGACCGAATAGGTCAGCGGATGCGCGAGTCCTGCAGCCATTTGTTAAGCCTCCTTCCCATTCCCTGTGGCGGGAACCTTGTGCCTGATCTGGAGAACCCCCCAGAGGGTGGCGTTGACGACCACCGTGGAGAGCCCGGCCAAAAGTCCAAAAACCGATGCCCCAAGCCATGCCACCAATGCGGCGATGGCGACCCCGGTCAATACCAGCCTACCATAAAAGAGCGTCAAAAGCGTGAACACGGCACCGTTTTGAACCTTCACCAACTCCTGAGCGGCCTTTGAAAGCCACCAGAAATTCATGGTGATGATCAGCGTCCCCGCGGCGAAAGACAGCCCCCAAGGGGAGAAGCCCGTTGCCAGACAGACAAGCGCCGACCCGCACGCCGCCAGCAGAATCTGGTTGCGCATGAGCTTGCGCGCGTCCGCCAGGGCAAACCCGCGGCGATACAGCACGGCATCGATCTTCTGGACAAGCGTCGTCATGCCTCATTTCCTCTAACGGCCCGCAACCGTCCCTGGAGTCATCGCGTTCCGGCGCCAGGGCCGGAACCTTCTTCTTCGCTGCGCCGTTGGAGCCGCATGGCCTCGCGATAGACATCGCGAAAGCCGGTGACGATTCCCAGCAGAAGAAAAATGATGAGCAGCCACGGGTCTGTGCCCAGCCACTTATCAAGAAAATACCCCATGGCAAGTCCGACGAAGGTGGCCGCCACGAGCTGCATCCCGATGGTGCCAACCGTTCCGAGGACCCCCATGTGGCCCGAAGACTTGTCCTGCCTGGAAAAGAACATTGGGAACCCCGGACGACTCGTGTGCCGGTCGCCATGCCGGACGTTCATTTCTTCACAAGGAGGAACACCTAGCACAAGCCCCCCTGCCCGTCAATGCGGTTGCGGCCCAAGGCGCATCATTTTCTCCATTTTAACCGCCCGCCGCGTCTCCCCCGCTTCTAGTGACATTCGGAGCGGAAGCACGTACATAGAATCCTGAACGCGCTCGTGCCTGAAACCCTACACTGGACCGCACATGACCGACAAGAACGACCTGATTCCCCGCCGTGCCGCACGGCCCCTGCCGCCGGAAAAACTTCGCAACCGCATGGACCCGGCCAGCATCCGCCAGGCCGACAGCTCCGGCATCTCCCGCAAGAACGGCCAGGCGGCCTTTCAGCCCCGCGCCATGCAGGCCCTGCGCATGGCCCTTGAGATTCCCGGCAACGAGTACAACGTGTTCCTCGCGGGCGAGCCCGGCCACGGACGCACGCATTTCGTGCGGCAGTTTCTGGCTCCGGAGGCCGCCAAGCGCCCCGTCCCGCCGGACTGGCTGTACCTCCATAATTTCGACGACCCCGACCGCCCCCTGGCGGTGAGCCTGCCCGCCGGACAGGGCCGGATCTTCAAGACCGGGCTGGCCAAGGCCCTCACCGACGTGCGTTCGGCCATCGCCGCGCGCTTCGACCAGGACGCCTACCGCCGCAAGCACGAGACCCTGTTCAAGCGCTTCTCGGCCAAGCGCGACAGCATCTTCAGCAAGATGGAGGCGACCGCGCGCGGCAAGGGCTTCGCCCTTGAGATGGACGACGCCGGCGGCCTGACCATCATGCCGCTTGTGGGCGGCAAGGTCATGGGCGACGACGAGTACGGACGCCTGGCCCCGGCCCGCCGCAAGATGCTCAAGAGCAAGGGCGAACGCCTGCTCCAGGAGATCGGCGTGTTCCTGCGCAAGCTCACCCTGAGCGAGCAGGGCTTCCGCCAGGGCGAACTCAAGCTGCACCGCGAGATCGCCCAGGCCGCGCTCACCGAGCACCTCGCCTCCCTGCGCCGCGACTTCGCCGCGATTCCCCGCCTGGTGGAGCACATGGCCGCGGTGGAGAAGGACGTCCTCGAGAATGTGGACGCCTACCTCCCGCGCGAGACCGAAGACACCCTGCCCCTGCCCACGCCCAACCCGACGCCGCCGGGTCCGCACCAGGACTTCCACGGCCAGGCCCACTCCCCGCCGGAGGACTCGAGCTTCCGCCACGAGGTGAACCTCTTCGTGGACAACGGCAAGAGCGCCCAGGGCAAGCTCGGCGCGCCGGTGGTCATCGAGGACCACCCCACGGCCTTCAACCTCCTGGGCAGCATCGAGCGCGAGAGCGAAATGGGCGCCGTCTACACGGACTTCACCCTGGTGCGCTCCGGCAGCCTGCACCGTGCCAACGGCGGGTTCCTCATTATTAATGTAGAAGACCTCATGGGCAACCAGGGCTCCTGGGAGGGCCTGCTGCGCGCCCTGCGCCTGGGCAAGCTGCGCATGGAGGACCCCGGCGACGCCGAGCAGGTCCGCGTGCGCACCATCGAGCCCGAGCCCATTCCGCTGTCCCTGCGCATCATCCTGGTCGGCACGGACGAGGCCTACGAGGCCCTGCTGACCGCCGACGACCGCTTCCGCAAGCACTTCAAGCTCAAGGCCCACCTGCAGGGCACGGCCGATCGCAACGCGGGGAGCATCCGCCACTTCCTGTCGACCCTATGCGGCATCATCGACAAGGCCGGGCTGCCGCCCTTCAGCCGCGAGGCCCTGGCCGGGCTGGTGGACCACGCCAGCCGCCTGGCCGAGGATCAGAAGCGCCTGTCACTCTCCTTCACCCAGGTGCGCGCGCGCATGGTGGAGGCCGCCGCCATCGCCCGCATGGACGGGCGCGAGCTGGTGGAGGCCGCCGACCTGGCCAAGGCCGTGGCCGACCACGACTTCCGCGCCAACCTCTTCGAGGAAGAGTTCATGGCCGACTACGACCGCGAGATCATCAAGGTCGCCACGGGCGGCAGCGCTGTGGGCCGGGCCAACGGCCTCTCGGTGACGCTCTTCGGCGACTACGAGTTCGGCCTGCCGCACCAGATCTCCTGCACCGTGGGCGTTGGCCACGGCGGCATCCTCGACCTGGAGCGCGAGGCCCAGTTGGGCGGCCCCATCCACACGAAGGGCATGATGATCATCAAGAGCTACCTGGTGCGCCTGTTCGCCCAGGACAAGCCCATCGTGCTCACCGGCAGCCTCTGCTTCGAGCAGAACTACGCCGGGGTCGAGGGCGACTCGGCCTCGGGCGCGGAGCTGGCGGCGCTGCTCTCGGCGCTGTCCGGCGCGCCCATCGACCTCTCCCTGGCCTTCACCGGCGCGGTGAGCCAAAGCGGTGCCATCATGGCCGTGGGCGGCGTCAGCCGCAAGGTCGAGGGCTTCTTCGAGGTCTGCCGCAGGCGCGGGCTCACCGGCAGGCAGGGCGTGCTCTTCCCTGCGGACAACGCCGTGCACCTGATGCTCAAGGACGAGGTGGTGGAGGCCGTGGCCGAGGGCCGCTTCCACCTCTACCCCGTGGCCACCATCGAGCAGGCCATGACCATCCTGACCGGACGGCCCGCCGGGGCGCTTCGCAAGGACGGCCGCTACCCCCCGGGGTCGCTCTACCAGATGGTGGACGCGCGCCTGGCCGAGCTGACGCGCCTGGCAGCCAGCGCCGAACACCCCCGCAAGAGGAGGAGCTGAGCCATGTCCAAAGCCTGGATCAGGGCCAAACTGCCGGAATTCGTGCGCGACATGTTCCGCACCTTCTGCATGGCCTGCAAGTCGCTGGAGGAGCAGTTCACCTCCTTTGACCGCGAAGGCGCGGTGACCTTCACCACCCTGCGCGACCTGGTGGGCCAGGAGATGGACAAGGGCCTGCTCTGGCGCATGAAGGACACCGCCCACCACGTGTTCCGCAACGACCCGGAGACCTCGCTCACGGGACAGTTCCTGGACTGGGGCCTGGGCTACATCTTCCACGAGACCATCAAGCTCAAGGAGGACGCCTACCAGGCCCTGACCTACGCGCCGTGGTTCCTGGCCCTGCGCGGGCGCGACCTGCCCGAAGACGAGCGCGTGGTGGTGGAGGAACTCTTCCACGTGCTCAAGCAGACCGAGGAAAGCATGCGCCGAGAGATCGACCGCATCCGCTTCATCATGAGCCAGTGCCGCAGGCTGCTGCCCATCTACCTGGCGCGGCACCGGGAAAACGCGCTGCTGGCACGCTACATGTTCTCGCAAAACGCGCTGGTGCGCGAGGTTTTCGGCAATGACTACGAGCTGCTGCTGACAAGCGTCTACGGCGAGCATCCAGAACGCATGTACATCCTGGCGGCCCAAAGCCTGCGCCTGGGCGGCTGGGTGGCCGAGGCCTCCCAGGCGGTGCAGAACGCATTTGCAATCAATGCGACGGATCGTCTTGTGCTCCAGGAGAAAAAAATATTAGATAATTGGAGCGCTCGCATGGTACCTTAGGCTTGACACGCTAAAGCGCCAGGAATATCTTTCAATTCCCAACCGGAGGAGGGAAAATCTTATGAAAAAACTCATGCTGTTGACGATTGCCTGCTGTGTTGTCTTTGCCCTTGGCTGCGCCAAGAAGGTTGAACCGGCTCCTGCCCCCGCACCGGCCCCCGTGGTCGAGACTCGCGAGATGGCTCCGGCCCCCATGTCCCCCCGCCAGATCTACGAGGCTGACTACGCCAAGCTGCCCACCTCGTACACTGTCGTGAAGGGCAACTGCCTGTGGTGGATCTCCGAGTTCAAGCAGATCTACAACGATCCCTTCATGTGGCCCCTGATCTTCAAGGCCAACCGCAGCAAGATCAAGAACGCCAACCTGATCTACCCCGGCCAGAACTTCGAGATTCCGCGCGCCTTCGCGCTGGACGACGTCAAGGCTGCCCGCCACAAGGCCGGCAAGTCCAAGAAGAAGTCCGCTCCCGAGGCCAGCGCCAATCTGCCTGCTGACCTGCGCGAAGCTCTGGGCTACGGCTTCTAAGAAGCCCCCGCTACTGGCAATGGATGAGGCGCCCGGTTGCGAGACCGGGCGCTTTTTTTCGGCCCTACGTCCAGCCCAATACCCGCCACCTCTCAATCCCCCTTGCCATCGCCCCTCGTCTGCACTATCTAGAGAAAATCTAGGCCGACCAAGGCCCTAAGCTCAAACCGTTCCGGAGGCCGTTATGCCCGGCACAACCATGCCCAAAAGTCATGGAGTTATGGCCGCCCTGGCCCTGGCAGCCCTGACTGCGCTCCTCACGCTCAACGGCTGCGCCCCGCGCCAGCCCATCCCGCTCGACCAGCCGCGCCTGGCCACCAAGGCCCCGGCCGAGGCGCCAGCCAAGGCTCCTGCGGCCGCCAAGCGCGCGCCGACACAGGTCAAGGTGACGGAGAAGGCCGCGCCCGCCAAGACCGAGGCTCCGGTCACGCTGGCCCCGGTGATCCTGGACTCGCTCACGCCGGAGGCGGCGACAGGGCACAACGCTCCTGTGGCCGAGCGCCCGGCCTACGTGCAGGTGGGCGCTTTCGGCACGGCCATGAACGCCCTGGGCGCGGTGGCCTGGCTCAAGGGCAAGGGATACGAGAATTCGCGGATGGTGCGCGTGGAGCAGGGACAGGGGACGCTGTTCCGGGTCCAGGCCGGACCCTTCCAGGACCTTGCGTCTGCACACAAGGCCCTGGAGGCTCTCAAGCCGGAGTGGCCACAGGCGTTTATTCCTCTGGATTAAGCTCGGCGCGGAACTTGCGGGACAGGCGGAACACGACCACCTTGCGCGGCGGCAGGGTGATGCTCTCGTTGGTCTGCGGGTTGCGGCCGCGACGCGAGTTCTTGTCGTAGGCCTCAAACTTGCCGAACCCGCTCACCAGCATGGCGTGGTCCTTCTTGATGGCCTGCTTCATGAGGTCCAGGGCGGACTCCACAAGGTCCTTGATCTCCGCGCGGTTGCGGTCGGTTTTCTTGTAGATGGCGTCGACGATGTGGGCCTTGGTCAAGGTTTGACCGCTCATATTGGGGGCCTCCTTCGTTGCGGTTCTTAGCCGATGGCCTGTTTCACGGCCTGGGCCAGCTTCTGCATCTCTTCGCCGGATTCGTAGGCGTGCTGGGTCCAGAGCTTGAGCCCGTCGCCCTCGTGGCGGGGAATGAGGTGGAAGTGGGCGTGATGCACCAACTGCCCGGCCACCTCGAAATTGTTCATGCCAACGTTGAGCCCGGCTGCTCCCGTGGCCTGCATCACCGCCTGTCCCACCAGCTTGAGCGCGGTCAACAACTCGCGCCCCAGGTCCGGCGGCAGGTCGAAAAGCGTGGCGTGGTGGGCTTTCGGCACCACCAGAGCGTGCCCTTTGTTCACCGGAGCGATGTCCAGAAAGGCGAAGATGCCGCCCCGGTCATAGACCTTGGCGCAGGGAATCTTGCCCTCAATGATCTTGCAGAAAATGCAGTCGTCGCTCACAGCTCTCTCCAGGCATTGAAAAAAGTCAACATTGCCCTATCATTATACCGACGAAAAAAGAAATACAAGGGCTTTTGCCCGATCATCGGAATAATTCTTGACACCCTTCCGCGTCGCCCTCAAATCCCCGCCCCGCCCAGAAGCACCTGCTCCGAGGCCCTGGCCTGCACGATGCGCGCGCCCTGCGGCACGTCCTGGGTCACCCACACGTTGCCGCCGATGACCGCGCCCTGGCCGATGGTCACCCGGCCCAGGATGGTCGCCCCGGCGTAGATGGTCACGTCGTCCTCCACGATGGGGTGGCGCGCCAGGCCCTTGACCAGGCGGTTGCCCGCGCCGTCCCCGGTCTTGTCCTTGGGGAAGCTCTTGGCGCCCAGCGTCACGCCCTGGTAAAGGCGCACGTTTTTGCCGATGACGCAGGTCTCGCCGATGACCGTGCCCGTGCCGTGGTCGATGAAGAAGCGCTCGCCGATGTGCGCGCCGGGGTGGATGTCGATGCCGGTGTCCGAGTGCGCCATCTCGCCGATGATGCGCGGGATGATGTCCACGCCCAGGTGGTGCAGCTGGTGCGCGATGCGGTGGTTTGTCAGGGCCTTGATGGACGGGTAGCAGAAGATGGTCTCGCCCGGGCTCTTGGCCGCCGGGTCGCCGTCGAAGGCCGCCTGAACGTCCGTGGCCAGCAGCTCGCGCACCCTGGGCAGCCTGCGGATGAACTCCAGCGCCACGGACTCCGAGCGCTTCTCGCAGTCGTTGCAGGGGGCGCGGTTCTCCTTGGCGCAGACGAAGCAGTAGCCCCGGTTGATCTGCTCGGACAAAAGCTTGACCACCCGGTCCAGCGCGCTGCCCGCGTAAAAGGGCATGGTACGCTGGCTCACGTCCTGCGGGCCGAAGAAGCCGGGGAACAGCACCGCGCGCAGCAGGCTCACCACCTCGGCCAGGGCGTCCAGCGACGGCAGGGGCTGGTCGCGGCTGACGCGATGCCAGGAGGCCTCGCAGGCGTCCTGGGCGCAGAGGTTCTCCACTGTCTCGGTCAGCACGGCGTCGCGGTCAAGGCTCACAAGAACCGGCGTCTGGTCTATCATGGCGGCCCTCCCGGCCTAGTCGGCTTCAGCGAACAGCGGAGTGGAAAGGTAGCGCTCGCCAGTGTCGCAGACGATGAACACGATCATCTTGCCCGCCATCTCTGGGCGCGCGGCCAGTTGCATGGCGGCGAAGGCGTTGGCCCCGGAGGAGATGCCGCAGGAGATGCCCTCCTCGCGCATGAGGCGGCGGGCCGTGGCAAAGGCGTCCTCGGCCCCGACCTTGATGATCTCGTCGTAAATGCCGGTGTCGAGCACGCCGGGCACAAAGCCCGCGCCGATTCCCTGGATCTTGTGCGGACCGGGCGCGCCGCCGGAGAGCACCGGGGAGTCCGCAGGCTCCACCGCCACGATGCGCACGCCGGGCTTCCTGGCCTTGAGCACCTGGCCCACGCCGGTGACGGTGCCGCCCGTGCCCACGCCCGCCACGAAGCAGTCCACCTGCCCGGCGGTGTCGCCCCAGATCTCCAGCGCCGTGGTGGCGCGGTGCGCCTCTGGATTTGCCGGGTTCTCAAACTGCATGGGCATGTAGGCCCCCGGCGTCGCGGCCACGAGCTCCAGCGCGCGCGCGATGGCGCCCTTCATGCCCAGGGTGGCCGGGGTGAGTTCCAGCTCGGCCCCGTAGCCGTGGAGCAGCTTGCGGCGCTCCACGCTCATGGAGTCGGGCATGGTCAGGATGAGGCGCAGGCCGTTGATGGCGCAAAGGAGCGCCAGGCCGATGCCCGTGTTGCCGCTGGTGGGCTCGATGATGACGCTGCCCTTGGTGATGCGGCCATCGGCCAGGGCCGCCTCGATCATGCTCCGGCCGATGCGGTCCTTCACGGACCCGCCGGGGTTCATGGACTCCAGCTTGGCCACAAGGGTGGCGCCAAGGCCCTGGGAAAGCGCGTTCAGCCGCACCAGCGGGGTCTTGCCGATGAGTTCGGCCATGCTTGCTGCGATCGCCATGTGCTGCTCCTTGCCGCTCTCATCAGGCGGGCTGATCTGGTGGTGGTGAACAATCTTAATCAGATAAGGCGGATTCCGTCCAGGGCAAGCACAAACTTCTGCTCCAGCACAAGATTTCCCCACTGGCGGCCCTCGCGTTCCTCCGCCAGCCGGAATCCGTGCTTCTCGTAAAGATGCCGGGCCGCGTCCAACCCCTTGAAGGTCCAGAGAAATACGGACGGATGGCCGACGCTGCGGCAAAAGGCCACGGCCTCGCGCAGGAGCCGGTCGCCATAGCCCTGGCCGCGCAGCTCTTCAGAGACGATGAACCAGCGCAGGTGCGCGCCCTGGCCCTTTCCGCCGCCCTTGCCACCGTCAATCGCCAGGCCGCCCAGGACGCGCCCGCCACGGCTCACGGTCCAGAAGCCGTCGCGCGCCGGGTCGAGCCTCGGCAGGAATTCCGCCAGCCCTGCGGCCACCAGGGCCTCGAACTCAAGCCCGAAGCCCCAGTGGCGGCTGTAGTAGCGCGCGTGCAGCTCGGCCAGGCGGCCGATGGCCCCGGGCACGTAGCCCGCCAGCTCGACTTCGGGTACGGCGGCGCCCTGGCTCATGTCCCTGCCCAGCCCGGCGGCGCCCTACGCGGACCCGTTCATGCCCTTGTTGCGGTGGTCCAGGTGCACCAGGTCCTTCTCGAAAACGCGCAGCACAAAGTCCGCGTGAACCTTGAGCCGGGAGGAGAACGCCCGGCCGCGCGTATCCGCCGCGCCGCCGCCCACGAACTCCACCGCGGCGATGTGCTTGCCGCGCTCCTTCAGGTGGCGGATGGAGGGGATGGCGTCGGCGTCGCCGGTGAGCACCACGGCCACGTCGTAGTTGTCCTGCAGGGCCACCATGTCCACGGCCAGGGCGGTGTCCAGGCCCTTCTCCTCCACCCACTTGTGCAGGAAGTTGACCTTCCAGTGCCCGGCCTCGCGGATGTCGATCAGGTCCGAGGAGGCGCGCACCCCGGCGTAGAACCGGCGCATGCCGTCGATGGCGCGGATCTTGGCGTGGTACCAGTCGCGAAAGTCGGAGTAGCAGGACTGCCAGGCCTCCTCCTCCAGCTCGCCCTCGGACATGGCCTGATTGCCCGCGGCAACCCGGGTCATCCACAGGGCGCGGATCTCTGCATCGCGCGCAAAGGCCTGGCGCAGGGCCGAGCGCGACTGCGGGTTCTGCAGGTCCCAGTCGTCGATGCCGCCCACGGCGTACCAATACACGCGCCGAAGCTGCGCACAGGCCGGGGAGTCCTGCAGGGTCACCTCATGCCAGGTCTTCACCGCCTCGCGGTAGATGTGCGCGTAAAGCTGCGAGTAGTTGTTGATCTCAAGGTTCATGGTGCGCAGCGAACCGTAGAGGTTCGAGCCGTCGACAAAGAAGGCGAAACGTTGCATGAGTACCTCATTTTTTAGCGATATGAATTAGCACACTCATCAGAACAGATTCTTGACCCCTTGCAGCAGGCCGCCTGAGCGCTTGCCGGTCTTGTCCTTCTTGCCGGTGATGACGTTGCCCACGCCCGTGACAACGCCGCCCACGGCGTTGAGGGCGCCCTTGCCCAGGGCGCGCAGGTAGTCCGTGCCGTAGGAGGGATTGTCGTACGGCCCGGTGACGCGGATGGGCACCACAAGCCCGATGAGCCCCGAGCTGCCGCCCTGGCCCTCGCTGCTCGGCACCACGCGGGCATTCAGGGTGTAGTCCACTTCCTTGCTGACCAGGTTCACCGTGCCGGCGCCAGCGGCCCGCAGGAACGGTGCCTTCACGTCCAGGTCGTTGATGGTCGCCACCCCGTTGGTGATGACCGCCGTGCCGGTGATGCTGCCGAACTTGGTTGATTTTTCCGAGCCCGCCTCCACGCCTGTGGAAGCCTGCTTGGCCTTCTCGGTGGCCTCGTTCACGCTGGCGATGACGTTGACGCCGGGGAACACGCCGTCCTTGATGGCGAAGGTGGCCCGGCCAAGCAGCGAGCGCTTGAGCGCCAGGGCGCTGTTGCCCCGGCACACCAGCGGCGAGACGGTGTCGAGGAACAGCGCGCCCGCCAGCCCGCTGGGCTTGCCGTTCAGGTCGGTGAACAGCGGCCTCGCCTGGACGCTCTCCGCCACCGCGTGCAGCGTGACCACGGGCTCCCCGCCCTGCACGTCCACGCGCAGGGAGGTCTTGAGCGAGCCTTCGTACAGCCGCGCCTCCACCTGGCCCACCTCCAGCACGCCGTTCTGCGCGGCCATGGGCACCTTGAGCGACGCGAAGCGCAGGCCCTTGATCTTGAAGCGCTCCGCCATGAACTGGCCTTCCAGGCTCAAGCCGCGCAGCGTGTCCACCGCAAACAGCTCGTCCTTCCGGGGCAGGCCCGTTGCGGGGTCCAACTCGGTGCCCTTGGCCTCTTCCTTGGCAGCGGCCTCGCCGTCCTCCTTGGCGGGGAGGAAGCGGTCGGCGTCCAGGCCGTTGATGCGCACGTTGAAATTCACCGACTTCTTCTCGATGCCGGTGAGGCGCAGGCGGCCTTCCACCCGGGCCTCGTCCAGGCTGGCCTTGAACTCCGGAATCTCGGTGTAGCCCCGGCCATGCTTGAACTCGATCACGCCGCTGATATGCTGGTAGGCTCCGGCGTCCGCCGTGTCCGGGGCCTTGCCCGTGAGGGCCGTGGTCAGCTCCCGCCCGTTGAAGTCCGCGATCTCGATGCGGCCCTTGGTCTCCGGTCCGGCGGTCAGGTTCGTCGCCTGGAACTGCCCTGTGGCCTTGGCCCCATATGCCGCGAGCACCAGCCCGATGCCCTGGGCGGTCTGCTTCTCCATGTCGAGCTTGAGCTCCGCAAGGCCGAGGGAGAACTCGCCGCGCCCGCCGGGCACGCCCTTGCCCTGGGCCGAGGCCGCCACCAGCAGCTTCGACAGCGCATGCCGCTGCCCTGGCAGGTTCAGGATGGCCGTGCCGGAAATCTTCAAAGCCGCCTTGAACTCCGGCGCAGAGGACTCCAGGCTGCAATGCCCCGTGAAGTCGAAGGGCTCGCCAGGGTGAATGGCCTTCACGTCCACGCTCAGGTCGCTGACGTTGACGCTCTTGTTCGTCTGGCGGTCCTCCCAATAGACGTGCGCGTCCTTGACCACCAGGCCGTCCAGGGTCAGGTCCGTGAGGCTCGACGGGCCGGAGTCGGCGGGCTTCCGGGCCTCGGCCGCAGTCTCGTCCGGACCGGTGAAGTCGGCCCAGCTGGCGCGGCCCTGCTCGTCGCGCACCATGAAGAGCTCCAGGCCATCCAGCGCCACGCGGCCCACCTCGACGCGCCCTGTCAGCAGCGGCAGGAGCTTGATGCTGACGCTTGCGGCATCCAGGCGCGAGAACGGCTTGTCGCCGAAGCCCGGCGGGTTGCTCAGGCGCACGCCGCCGGTCTGCACGCCCAGGCGCGGGAAGAACGAGAGCTTCACGTCGCCCTCGAACACCAGCTCGCGCCCGGTCTTCTCCTTCACCAGCTTGGCGATGTCGCCCTTGTACTTGTTGGGATCCACCATGACGGCCAGCAGCACGGCGGCGATGACAAACAAGGCGACGACGATGCCGCCGATGATGACCAGATAGCGCATGAGCCCTCCAGTTTGGCTGAGGTGGCCGGGCGTCAGGCGCCCAGGAGATCGCGGATGCGCAGGAGTTCGCGCTCGACGTCGCGCAGGATGCCGCGCAGGGCGTTTGCTTCGGCGCTGGCCTTGGTGGCGACCTCGGGGGCGGCCTCGAACGCCAGCAGGGGGGAGGACGGGTCGGTGGCCAGAGCAGGCTTGACGGTCTGAGCAGGCTTGGCGGCCGCCCCAACACTTGTGAAGGCGATGCCGGACTGCTCCGGGCTGGCCGGCGCGGGGCTGCCGATGGACGTGCGCACCACGGGCCCGTGCAATTGGCTCAGGCGCTTCTTGGCGCCCTCGATGGTCAGGCCCTCGTCGTAGAGCAGGCGCTTGATCTCGCGCACGGTGTTAACGTTCTGCTCGGTGTAGGCGCGCTGGCCCGCGGGCGTGCGCACGGGCACCAGCACGTCCTTGAACTCGCTCTCCCAGAAGCGCAGCACAAAGGGCTTCACATCAAGCAGTTTCGCAGCCTGCCCGATTTTATACATTTTTTCTCGCGTGCCTGTCTCCATTTTTAAAGCTATAGCAGAGCTTTTCTGCGGGGGGAAGAGGCGGCCCGGGCAGGGGCGCGGCCACGCGGTTGGGCCCGAGCCTACACGTCGGCATCGTCCTTGGGCCGCACGTCGTCGAAGCGCTTGCGCGCGTCCTTAAGGCCGTTGCGATAGCCCTCGGCGTCGCCGTAGCGGAAGAAATGCCGGTAGCGGCTGTGGGTGGGCTTGATGGACCGGGCATGGCGGATGGGGCACCAGTACTGCTCGGTGCGGGCGGCCACCTCGCGCAGGTAGCCCAGGACGCCGTTGAAATAGGCGCAGTAGGTGCAGTTCACCTTCTCGATGATGTTGAGGTAGGGCAGATAATGGCGGTCGAGCACGATGTACTCGCGGCGCTTGACGAAGGGGATGCCGTACACCGGGAAGCAGATGAGCTGGTACAGACAGATGGCCGCGTCCAGCACCAGCGTGGGCAGCAGGGCCGACCAGACGATGGGGACGGTCAGCACGATCATGAACCCGGAGTCGTAGACGTAGTTGAACCAGCGCTTGACCAGGAGCTTCTGGCGCTTTTTCACCTCGGCGCTGAAGCGCACCTTCTTGTCTTGGATGGTGTAGCGCAGCTTGGGCTCGACCTGCCGCAGTTCCTCCACCAGCTCCTTTTCCAACGCCTCGATCCTGTTCAGGATGTCGTCAACTCTGCTCATGCTCCGCCCCGGTGCGTTGGTGGCCGTTGTGCGGCGGGCTGCCGTCGGGTTGAGGGTAACATACTGCGGATGGGCTTGGGAACGAGTACAGGTCGATCTTCCAGAATCTGCCGCCGGGCTCTGGCTTTCGACGCCCAAGGCTGGACATCCTGCCCGCATCTGACCTAACATTTCCAGCAGCATCGCCACCAAAGGAGCACACGCCGCCATGGAACCATCGCTGCAATCCATCGACCAGGTGCGGGCCTCGGCCCTGGACATGGCCGTCCGCTTCGGCCCCAAGCTCTTCGTCGCGCTCGTCATCATCGGCATCGGCTACATGGTCGGCCGCTGGGTGGGCCGACTGCTCGACCACCTGCTCCTGCGCCTGAACCTGGAACTGCCGATCCGCACGCTCCTGGTGCGCGCCGCCCGCGTCCTGGTGGTGGGCATGTTCGTCATCATGGCGCTGCAAAACCTCGGCGTGGAGCTGCTGCCCCTGGTCGCCGGCCTCGGCGTCGCCGGCGCGGGCGTCGCCCTGGCCATGCAGGGCATCCTCGGCAACGTGGCGGCGGGCCTGACCATCATCTTCACCCGGCCCTTCAACGTGGGCGACTACATCTCCATCGCCAGCGAGGAAGGCGAAATCCTCGACATCAGCCTGTTCAGCACCACGCTCGGCCACGCGGACCGCTCCATGGTGGTGATCCCCAACCGCAAGATCGTGGGCGAAATCCTCCACAACTGCGGCAAGATACGCCAGCTGAACCTGGCCGTGGACGTGGCCTACGACACCGACGTGGACAACGCCCTGGCCATCGTGGACGGCATCCTGCGCGCCAATCCGCGCGTGCTGCAGGACCCCGCGCCGGTGACGGGCGTGTCGCGCCTGGCGGATTCCGGCGTAACCCTGCGCGCTGCTCCGTGGGTCAAGGTGCCGGACTACGTGGACGCCACGGGTGAGCTGAACAAGGCGATCCTGGAGACTTTCCGCGCGCGCGGCATCGCCATCCCCTTCCCCCAGCGGGAGGTGCGGATGCTCACCAACACCTGATCCCCGCGCGCCTGAGACCGTCGCCTGAGCCGGGCGCCACAAAAAAGGGGAGCCCCACCGGACTCCCCTTCTTCTTGCCCTTTGCGGGCTGCGCTGTGCCTTCTGCTAGATCCTGACCGGCAGCTTCTGCGGCAGGCCGCCGAGCACCTTGCCGTGCTCCTTGTCCACTTCCTTGTCCACCAGGGTGCGCTCGGCGTGGCGGTAGGTCAGGCGGAAGGTCAGGTTGCGCTCCGGCGAGCCCTCCGGCGCGTAAACCGCCACCAGCGCCAGGCTCTCCAGCAGCTTGGGCTTGAGCTCGCGGATGGCCGCCTCCACCTCACTGGCCTTGAGCGTGGCCGGGCAGATGACCGTCACGTCGCGGCGCACGGGCGGGAACTTGGGCAGGCTCTTGAACACCGGCTTGGTGGCGCGGGTGAGCGAGCGCAGCAGATCCGCGTCCAGGTCCGCCAGCCAGATGTCCTTGCGGGCGTGGTAGGCGTCGGCGATCTTGGGCTGAACCCGGCCGATGCGGCCAATCAGGGTCGGGCCGTTCTTGCCCGGAAGCTCCACGCGCACGCAGGGCTCCAGATAGGCGTGTCCAGGCTCCAGCACGTAGTCCGCGCTGCCGAGGCGGTAGTGCGTGAGCAGGTTCTCCACCAGCCCCTTCGCGTCCAGGTAGTCGGCCTCGCCCTGCTCCCACGGCCATTCCTGGCTGTGGCGGGCGCCGTGCACCAGCAGGCCCAGGCGCGAGTTCTCGCGGGCGCTGGTGTCGGAGGCCGGGTCGGCGACAAAGGCCTTGGCCACCTCGAACAGGCGCAGGCTCGCGTTGCCCTGGCTCAGGTTGTGGCGAACGTTGTTGAGCAGGCCCGGCGCGATCTCCAGACGCAGCACGTTCTGGTCCTCGGACAGCGGGTTGGCGATCATGATGCGGCCTTCCACCGGCAGGTTCAGGCGGTCCAGGTCATCGGTGCCGACGAAGCTGTAGTTCACGGCCTCGCGCAGGCCCGCGCCCACGGCCCAGGCCTTGAGGCCCTGCAGGAAGCCGAACTCGGTGTCGGAGAGCTGCACGGAATCGAGCGCCTTGGAGATCTTGGGCAGCACCGCCGGGATGCGGTCGAGCCCGTGCACGCGTCCGCATTCCTCGAACAGGTCCACCTCGCGCTCCAGGTCCAGGCGGTGCGAGGGCGAGCTCACCTGCCAGCAGGCGGGGTCGGCGCCTTCATTGGGAAAATCGACGCCGCAGCCAAGGCCGGTCAGCGTGGTGCGGCAGAACTCTGGCGTCAGGTTGAGGCCCAGCAGCGCGTTGCAGCGGTCGATGCGGAAGATGTGCGAGCGGTCGGCCCAGGGCTTGGGCTCGGCGCAGGCGATGCCCTTGAGCACCCTGGCGCCGGAGACCTCGGCCATGAGCTGCGCCGCGCGGTTGAGCGCGAACAGCGAGCCCACCTGGTCCACGCCGCGTTCGAAGCGGTAGGAGGCCTCGCTGGGCAGGGCCAGGCGGCGGGCGGTCTTGCGGATGGTGCCGGGGCGGAAGATGGCGCATTCCAGCAGCACCTCGGTGGAGGCGTCGGAGATGCTGGAGTTGGCGCCGCCCATGACGCCGGCCAGGGCCACCGGGCGCTCGGCGTCCCAGATGAGCAGGTCGCTGCCCAGCAGCTTGCGCTCCGCCCCGTCCAGGGTGGTGATGCTCTGGCCGTCCTTTGCCGGAGCCACGCGGATGACGTCGCCCTTCAGCAGGGTGCGGTCAAAGGCGTGCAGGGGCTGGCCCAGCTCCATCAAAATGTAGTTGGTCACGTCCACGATGTTGCTGATGGGCCGCTGGCCGATGGCCAGCAGGCGGTAGCGCATCCAGTCCGGGCTTTTGCCGATGCTGGCGCCGGTCAGCACGCGCGCGCGGTACACCGGGCACAGCTCGCCGTCGGCGATGTCGATGCGGACAACCTTCGTCGCGTCGCCAGCGCCCTCGTCCTCGACCAGGTTCAGCTTGGGCATGGACAGGGGCAGGCCGAAGCCCAGCGCCGCCTCCCGCGCGATGCCGAGCACGGACAGGCAGTCGGCGCGGTTCGGGGTGATGGACACCTCGATGACCTCGCGCTCCAGCTTGAGGGCATCGACGAGCAACTGTCCGGGCTTGAACTCGGCGGGCAGGACCATGATGCCCGCGTGCTCTTCGGAGAGCCCCAGCTCGCGCTCGGAGCAGATCATGCCGCAGGACACGACCCCGCGCAGCTTGGCCTTCTTGATCTCCATGCCGCCGGGCATGGTGGTGCCCATCAGCGCCACGGGCACGTTCTGGCCCTTGGCCACGTTGGGCGCGCCGCAGACGATCTGAAGCGCCTCAGGCCCGCCCACGTCCACGGTGCAGACCGAGAGCTTGTCCGCCTCGGGGTGCTGCGCGCGGTCGACCACATGCCCGACCACGATCTTGGCGATGGACGCGAAGGGATCGAGGATGGCCTCGACCTCCAGGCCCTGCATGGTCAGGCGATCGGCCAGATCCTGGACTGTGCCGGTGTAGGGCACGAACTCTCGGAGCCACTGCAAGCTGATGAACATATCCGCCTCGCCAAACCTTGCGGGCCTGCCCCGGATGGGGTGCCCCGGTGATGGAAAAACGCCCCGCTCCCAGGTCACTGCTGCGCTCGGCTGTGCCGGGCCTCACTGACCTGGGGCGGGGCAGCGATTTACGAAAACTGTTCGAGGAAGCGAACGTCGTTTTCGAAGAACATGCGCAGGTCGCCGATGCCGTACTTGAGCATGGCCACACGCTCCACGCCCAGCCCGAAGGCGAAGCCGGTCACGGTCTCGGGGTCGTAGCCCACCTGGCGGAACACGTTGGGGTCCACCATGCCGCAGCCCCCGATCTCCACCCAGCCGGTGCGCTTGCACACGCGGCAGGGCGCCCCCGCGACGTGGCCCTCGCCACCGCAGAGCACGCAGGAGATGTCGAGCTCGGCGCTGGGCTCCGTGAACGGGAAGAAGCTGGGGCGGAAGCGCACCTTGGTGTCGGGGCTGAAGAGCTGCCGCACGAAGGCGGTCAGGGTGCCGCGCAGGTCGGCCATGCTAACGTTCGTGTCGACCAGCAGCGCCTCGATCTGGTGAAACATGGGCGTGTGGGTGATGTCCGAGTCGCGGCGATAGACCTTGCCCGGCGCGATGACCGCCACCGGAGGCTTGCGGCTCATCATGGTGCGTACCTGCAGGGGCGAGGTGTGCGTGCGCAGGACGATGTTCTCGGACACGTAGAGGGTGTCCTGCATGTCGCGGGCCGGATGGTCCGGCGGCATGTTCAGGGCCTCGAAGTTGTTCCAGTCGTTCTCGACCTCCGGGCCTGCCACGACCTCGAACCCGAGGCCGGTCAGGACCTCGCAGATCTCCTGCATGGCCAGGGTGACAGGATGCAGCGATCCCGGGGCCGGGCGGCGGCCGGGCAGCGAGGGGTCGAACCCGGCGAGCGCGCCCTGGGCGCTCTCGGCCTCCAGCTCGGCCTGGCGGGACTCAAGCAGCGCGGTGAGCGCGGTCTTGACCTCGTTGGCCTTCTTGCCGGCGGCGGGCTTGTCCTCTGGCCCCATCTGCGCCAGGGCGACCATGGCCCCGGCGAGCTTGCCCTTGCGGCCAAGGAACTCCACGCGCAGGGCTTCCAGATCCTTTAAACTGCAAGCCTGACCCCGGCGCGCTTCGCACTCCAGGGTCAGGCCATCGAGTCCTTCCAGGAAGGACTTCAGCATCTCGTTCACAGACCTACGCCTTTGCCGCCTGGACGATCTGGGCGAACACGGCGGGCTCGCGCACCGCCAGGTCAGCCAGCATCTTGCGGTTGATGCCGATCTCGGCCTTGGACAGGCCGTTGATGAGCTTGGAATAGGACATGCCGTTCAGGCGCGCGCCGGCGTTGATGCGCACGATCCACAGGCGGCGGAAGTCGCGCTTCTTCTGCTTGCGGTCGCGGAAGGCGAAGCACAGGGCGCGCTCGACGCGTTCGCGAGCGGTGCGGTACAGGCGGGAGCCCGCGCCGATGTAGCCCTTGGCCATCTTCAGGAATTTCTTGTGCCGACGGTGGCCGGCAACTCCGCGCTTAACTCTCATATCTAGGTCCCTCCGAATCGTTTCAGGCCGCCCGGCTCAATGTCCGCGCGGCACGCTCGTTGGCGTAAAACGGTTAATGGTTGAGGCTAGCCGTAGGGCAGCAGACGCTTGACGGCGTCGAGGTTGGAAGCGTCGACCATGGCGCCCTGACCGAGGCGGCGCTTGCGCTTGGCACTCTTCTTGGTCAGGATGTGGCGCAGGTTCTGGCGGCGACGCTTGAACTTGCCGGCGCCGTTGCTGACAAAACGCTTGGCGGCGCTGCGGTTGGTCTTCATCTTGGGCATGGTTTCCTCCTGAAATCAACACGCGCTTTGCGGGCGCGGTGTCTGTCATTATTTCCGACTGGCGCTATTTCCTGACCGGAGTCAGCATCATCACCAGGGTACGGCCTTCGGCCAGGGACGGCTGCTCGACCTTGGCGATGTCCGCCGTGTCGACCACCACCCGGTCAAGCATGATCTGTCCGCGGTCCTTGTGCACTATCTCGCGGCCCCGGAAGAACACGGCCACCTTGCAGCGGTCGCCCTCCTCGAGGAAGCGGCGGATGTGCTTCAGCTTGGTCTGGTAGTCATGCTCATCGGTCTTGGGCCGGAACTTGACTTCCTTGATCTGAATGACCGTCTGCTTCTTCTTCGCTTCTTGCTGTCGCTTCTGCTGCTCGTACTTGAACCTGCCATAGTCCATGATGCGGCAGACGGGCGGGTCGGCGTTGGGCGAGACCTCGACAAGGTCGAAACCCTTGCCCATAGCCAGGGCCAAGGCCTCAGAAGTCGCCATGATCCCCAACTGCGTGCCTTCGTCGTCGACGACGCGCACCTGAGGTATACGTATCCGCTCGTTGCGGCGGACGCCATCATCCTTGGGATGCTGGTCCTGCCTTCTAGGAAAAGCTATAGCTCATCCCTCCGCGCTTGAAAGGTTCTTGGGCCGCCTCACGGACAATCCGGGCAGCCTCGGCAAGCGGCACAAGCCCGACATCAGCGCCTGCGCGCACGCGCACGTTGACGCTGTCGGCTTCCACTTCCTTGTCTCCAATGACGAACATGAACGGAATTCGCTCAAGCTGCGCCTCGCGCACTTTGTACCCGAGCTTCTCATTCCGTAGATCCGCTTCGGCGCGTATGCCCTGTTCCTGCAAAAACCGCAAGACTTTTTCGGCATGAGCGTTCTGGGCATCGGTCACGGTGAGGATGCGCGCCTGGATCGGCGCGAGCCACACGGGGAACGCCCCGGCAAAATGCTCAATGAGCACGCCCATGAAGCGTTCGATGGAGCCCAGGATCACGCGGTGCAGCATGACCGGGCGATGTTTGTTGCCGTCCTCGCCGATGTAGGAGAGGTCGAAGCGCTCGGGCAGGGTGAAATCGCACTGCACGGTGGCGCACTGCCAGCTGCGCTCCAGGGCGTCCTTGATCTTGATGTCGATCTTGGGGCCGTAGAACGCGCCGTCGCCAGCGTTGATCTCATAGGCCATGCCCATGTGGTCCAGGGCGTCCTTCAGCGAGTCCGTGGCGCGCTCCCAGTCCTCGTCGCTGCCGATGCTCTTCTCGGGCCGGGTGCTTATCTCGGCGGTGAAATTGAAGCCGAAGATGTCCATGATGTCGCGCACGAACTTGACCACGCCGATGATCTCCTCGCGCAGCTGGTCCGGGCGGCAGAGGATGTGGGCGTCGTCCTGGGTGAAGGAACGCACGCGCAGCAGGCCGTGCAGCACGCCGCTCTTCTCGTGGCGGTGCACCACGCCCAGCTCGAAGTAGCGCTGGGGCAGGTCGCGGTAGCTCTTGAGCCTGCTCTTGTAGATGAGCATGTGCGACAGGCAGTTCATGGGCTTGATGCCGTAGGCCTGCTCGTCGATCTCGGTGAAGTACATGTTCTCGCGGTAGTTGTCGTAGTGGCCGCTTCTCTCCCACAGCTCGCGCTTGAGGATCAGCGGGCCCTGCACGAACTTGTAGCCGCGCTTCAGGTGCTCCTTGCGCTCGAAGTCCTCGAGGATGGCGCGCACCAGGGCGCCGTTGGGGTGCCACAAGACCATGCCGCCGCCCACGTCCTCGTGGAAGCTGAACAGGTCGAGCGCCACGCCGAGCTTGCGGTGGTCGCGCTTGCGCGCTTCCTCCAGGCGGTCCAGGTACTGCTTCAGGTCCTTGGGGTTGGCCCAGGCGGTGCCGTAGATGCGCTGGAGCTGCGGGTTCTTCTCGTCGCCGCGCCAGTAGGCCCCGGCAACGCTGGTCAGCTTGAAGGCCTTGAGCAGGCCGGTGCGCGGCACGTGGGGCCCGCGGCAGAGGTCGGAGAAGCTGCCGTGGGTGTAGATGGAGACCTCGGGCACGCCCAGGTCGTCGATGAGCTCGACCTTGTAGGTCTCGCCCTCCTTGGCGAAGCGCTCGCGCGCGGCGGCGCTGGTGACCACCTCGCAGGCGAAGGGCTTGTCCGCGCCGACGCTCCGGACCATCTCGGCCTCGATGGCCTCCAGGTCCTCGGGCGTGAACGGGCGCTCGAAGTCGAAATCGTAGTAAAAGCCGTGCTCCACGGCCGGGCCGATGGTGACCTTGGCGGTGGGGAACAGCTTCTTGACCGCCTCGGCCATGAGGTGGGCGGTGGAGTGGCGAATGACCACCAGCCCCTCGGGGGAGTCGGCGGAGATGGGCTCAAGGGCGGTGCAGTCCGCCGGGACGGCGGCGGTGAGGTCGAGCAGGGTCTCGCCGCAGCGGGCGAGCACGGTGTTCTTGAACTGCTTGCCCGAGAGGGCCTGCTTGAAGACTTCGGCGATGGTGGCGCCTGCTTCGGCGGAAATGTCCTGACCGGCCACGGTGACTTGCACGGCGAACTCTCCTTTAGACTTGCCTTGGGTAAAGGCCTTCTGCCCTCCGCCTGGCCCGCCAGAGCGAAACCCGTCGGACGGCGAAAAGTGGAAAGGGAGGCTGTGGCCTCCCTTCCCGGTAATTATGGTAGGCACGAGGAGACTTGAACTCCTGACCCCTTGCGTGTCGAGCAAGTGCTCTAACCAACTGAGCTACGCGCCTAAATTGCTCAAGGGAGATTCATTTAAGCCAGGGCATCCTGGTTGTCAACAAAGAATTGCACCAAATTTCAAATGCCGGGCAGGCCTTGCAGGGCCTCGCTCGCCAGGGCCCCGGCAGTGGCGTGGCGCAAGCCCCCGTCGTGGAAGAGCACGATCTCCGTGGCGTCGGACTCAAGCGCGGCGAGCGCCGCCACCGCTTGCCCGACCCCGGCGCCGCCCTTGCTTCCCAGGATGCCCAGCGCCCAGGCCGCCAGCCCCCGGCAGGCCCCGTCGTCCTCGGCCAGCCCGGCCAGCAAGGTCGAGACCTCATTGGCCAGCAGGTCCGGGTGGGCCTGGGCCAGCCGCCCAAGCGCCCAATACACGCCCCGGCGCAGGGGCACATGGTCCAGGCTGTTGCCCTCGCCGTGCTGCTCCTCGCGCACATAGGAGGCCAGCACGCGGTGGAACTCGGTGGCCAGCCGCCGGTGCTGAAAAAGCGTCTCGCCCAGGGCCTCCGGCACGCCCCAGCCCACGCCTCCGGACTCCTCGTTCAGCCGCCAAAGGCACTGGCGCAGCACCACCCGGGCGGCCTCCAGGCCCTCGCCGGGCTCTTGGCCGTCGGCCATGCGGGCCACGGTGCGCCCAAAAGCCGAGACCGCGCGCCAGCGCACGGCCTCGGACTTGTCGAGCAAGAGGGAGAACAGCGGGCCGATGAGACGGCGCGCCGGAACGGCGTCGAGTTCCCGCAACCGCGCGGCCCAGCCGTCATCGGCCAGGAGGTCGCGCAGGTCGCGCTTGAGGTCGCGGTAGCGGGGCATGTCCCCCTCCGGTCCGGCCTACTTGTTGTTCTGGGCGATCTCGTCCAGGAAGGCCTGGGGCACTTCGTAGCCGGTGTCCTGGGCCTTCTTCACGGATGCGGCCGCGGCGGCCCAATCGCCCATCTCGGCCTGCACCAGGGCCAGGTTGTTCCAGGCCGGACCGAACATGGGCTGCAGCTCCACGGCCTTCTTGAGGTTGGCGAGGGCGTCGTCGAGCTGACCGCGCGAGAAGAAGGCGCTGCCCAGGGTGGCCAGGGCCTGCACGAAGCCCGGATCATACTTGATGGCCTTCTGCAGGGCCGGGATGGCCTTCTCGGAGTCGCCCAGCTGCATGAGCACGAAGCCGATGTTGCCCCAGGGCACCGCGAAGAACGGGCGCTGCTGGGTGGCGATGCGGTTGAAGTTCAGGCAGCCTTCCAGGTCGCCGCGCTCCAGGCAGATGCCTCCCATCTGCACATAGGCCTCGGCCATCTTGGGCGAGTTGGCCATGGCCTCGCGGAAGCAGTGCTCGGCGTCCATGTACTCGCGCTTGGACAGATAGGCCACGCCGAGGTTGTAGTGGGTGTTGCCGCACTCCGGGGCGCTGACCAGCTTCTGCTTCAGGTCGGCAATGTACTCGTCGACGTTGTTGAACTTCTTCTCTTCGCTCATGGCTTTATTCTCCGGACTGCGCCTGGGCGCTGTTGGTTAAGGATATGCCGCGCTCTCTCAGCATGCTGTTGTACCAGTCGCTGAACTCCAGGATGGGCCGGACCTTCTCGATGTTCATGACCAGCATGACCATGAATTCGGACAGGGTCTGCATGTAGTCCGGGTCCGGAATGCTCGGCAGCGTCTTGAAATACTTGTTCAAAAGGTCATGGGAGGTAAAGCCCATGGCGTCTGTGCGGATGTCGATGGGATCGAACGGGGCCTGGAAGGGGTCCCAGTTCTCGTAGCCGATGCGGTCCACGAAGCGCCGACGCCGGGGCGTCATGCGCTCGTACATGGCCTTCTTCTGCTCCTCGACCTGGGCCGGGGTGTACATCTGCTCCATTGACTAGTCCTTGGACGGCTTGGCCGTTTTCTTGGCCGCAGGCTTCTTGGCGGCGGCGGGCTTCGCGGCGGGCTTGGCCGTTTCGCCGGCTGCGGCCTTTGTCGCGGCGGGTTTCTTGGCGGCTGCGGGCTTCTTGGCGGCGGGCTTCCTGGCAGGGCGCTCGGGCGCCTGGCCGATGGTGAAGCTCTTGGGCGCGCAGCCGGAGCAGCCGCCCTGCTTGGTCTCGGGCGAGCAGCCGGAGCACTCGGCCAGGCCCTTGCCCTTGGCCTTGCCTGCCGCGAGTCTGGCGGCCATGCCGGCGGATTTCCCGGCCGGGGCGGCCTTGGCCTCTTCCTTGGGCTTCTTTATGCCCAGGTAGTCCTCGGTATACTCGGTCAACAGCGCCAGGGAGAGCGGCACCAGCACCTCGCCCAGGCCCTTGAAGCGCGTGGGGATGCTTGAGGCCATCTCGTGGCTCAGGGCGTAGAGGCGGTCCTGGATGCGGTCCAGGTAGACCGTGGGATAGGGCTTGCCCTTCTCGAAGGCGGACTTGCCGCAGGTGTGGGCCTCCCCGCCGATGGCCGTGGGCACGCCGTAGATGCGGCAGGTGACGGGCCGCACGTCGTACATCTCGCACAGGCCGTCGTCGTCCAGAAGCGGGCAGCGCACGCGCACCTTGGCCATCTCCAGCAGAATCTCCTGGGCGTTCTGCCCATCCTTAACGGCCTTGAAGGCGTCGCGCTTGAGGCGATGCACCAGCCTGTCGGCATCGTCGGCGCGCTTGAGGATCCTGGTGCGGTCCCTGCCCTTGAAGCGGGCGTTGAAGGCGGCGTTGACGCGCATGGCCTCCACCAGGGTCAGGTCGAACAGGGCGTGGCAGCAGTCGGAGCAGCCCTTTTCGCAGCGCACATTCTCGGAGAAACGCGCGCGCACGGTGTTGAAGACCTGGTCGGCCTCGGAGATGATGGATTCGTATTTTGTGAAAAATTCGCTGAAGTCAAAGGCCATTCAAGGACTCCTCAAAAGATTTCGCCGTGCGGGCACGCTGCCACGGCGGGCAGCCTTCGGGCCGGAAGCGTCTTGGAAATATGGGTACGCGCGGGGGATTAGTAAAGGGGTCCGGCGCATACAAAAAAACCGGGGTTCACCCGGCGCCAGGGCCGCCACCAGCAGGCGGGCGCGCTGCACCAGGGCTTCGGCCCCGTAAAGGGCGGGCAGGTGGTGCGGTGCGAAAAAGGGACGGGAGCGGCGTGTGGCCGCCCCCGCCCGATCAAGCCGAAGCTTAAAAATGCTATTCTTCTTCGATGACGATGGCGTCCTGCTCGCAAACTTCAACGCAGGACTCGCAGCCCAGGCACTCTTCCATGTTGACGGGAACGGCTTTGCCGTCCTGCAGCTCGTAGACCTCGACGGGGCAAACGTCCACGCACTCGCCGTCGCCGATGCACTTGTCGTTGTCGACAGTAACCTTGTAGCCCATTGTACCCTCCAAGTGTGTAAAAATAGGATTTATCGTCAGCCCATTCCGGCCTTTTCCCCGACTGGGAAGAGGTCCGAAGGGCCAGGCGCCGTTCTCCTCGCACAATGTAGGCAAGCAACCGAGCGCACAGGCTCCGGGGTTGCTGATAGCGCTACCTCACGCTTGGTGTCAAGCCAAAGCGCAGCTCTCTGTGAGAACTCGTAAAAACTGCACCGGTTGAGCTTCCAGCAAGCATGGGCTATGCTGGGTTCATCCGCTCCGGCCCCGCCTCCGCCCAGGTTCCGCCTCGGCCCAGGGGAACGCCAGCCCGGAAATTCCGCACCAAAGAGAGTCCCCATGTTCAGCACCGACGAACTCAAGAAATACGCCCGCACCCTCTGGTGGGGCCTCACCACCGCCCGCACCAGCCCCTACAAGCCGGGCGACCTCATCCTGCTGCGCTTCGACCAGCTGGCCACCCCGCTCGCCGAAGCCGTGTTCGACCTGCTCATGGAGGAAGGCATGGTGCCCGTGGTACGCCAGAACCTCACCAGCAACATGGAGCTCTCGTTCTACGGCAAAGGCTCCGAGGCGCAGATCAAGACCGTGCCCCCCGGCGACCGTGAGCTGATGCAGAACCTCTCGGGACTCATCTCGCTCATCGCCCCGGCCTCGCTCACGCACCTGGCCGGCACGGACCCGTCCAAGATCGGCCAGGCCGCCGTGGCCCGCAAGTTCCTGCGCGAGATCATGGAAGGCCGCGAGCAGACGGGCGACTTCGGCTGGACGCTGTGCGCCTTCCCCACCCCGGAGCAGGCCCGGTGCGCGGGCGTCAGCGTCGAGGAATACGCCCGGGTCATCAAGCGCGCCTGCTTCCTGGACGACGCCGACCCGGTCGCGCGGTGGAGCGAGGTCTTCGCCGACGTGCAGCGCGTGAAGCAGTCCCTGGCCGCGCTGAACATCCAGAGCCTGCGCGTGGAGTCCGCCAACTGCGACCTCACCGTGTGCCCCGGCGAGTCGCGCCGCTGGCTGGGCGTGTCGGGCCACAACATCCCGAGCTTCGAGATCTTCCTCTCGCCCGACTGGCGCGGCACCGAGGGCGTGTACTTCGCCGACCAGCCGAGCTACCGCTCGGGCAACCGGGTGGAGGGCGTGCGCCTGGAGTTCAAGACCGGCCGCGCGGTCTCCGTCACCGCCAAGGAGGGCCAGGAGTTCGTGCAGAAGCAGCTGGCCATGGACGAGGGCGCTGCCCAGCTGGGCGAGTTCTCCCTCACCGACCGCCGCCACTCGCGCATCGACGCCTTCATGGCCAACACGCTCTTCGACGAGAACTTCGGCGGGCCTTTCGGCAACTGCCACGTGGCCGTGGGCGCCAGCTACTCCGACACCTACTCCGGCGACCAGTCGAAGCTCGACGCCGACCTCAAGAAGCAGCTCGGCTTCAACGATTCGGCCCTGCACTGGGACCTGGTGAACACCGAGGACAAGACCGTCACCGCCACGCTCGGCGGCGGCGGCAAGAAGGTCATCTACAAGAGCGGCGAGTTCGACCTGTAAGCCGGGCGGCTTAACACGCCAACGCAAAAGGGCTGCCATCGCAAGACGGCAGCCCTTTCCTTGTGGCCTCGGCGGGGCCGGTCACCCCTTGGGCAGACAGGCCGCCAGCCGCTTGTCCACGACAGAGATATGGTTCAGCAGCCAGGCCACAAGCCATTTGAGAGTCTCCTGCCCGATGTCGGCGCGGCCCTGCTTGGCCTGAACGGCCAGAGCGTCCAGCTTGCTCACGAACGTGTCGTGTTCCGCCTTGTGCTCGGCATACTCCGCGTAGTTCGCCTGCTTCATGAGCCGCTCTTCCTCGCTGAAGTGGAACATGGTGTATTTGTAGAGCGCCATCAGCACGGACCGGGGATCGCTGCCCTCAGCCCCGTCGAGGCAGGCGCCGTGCAACTGGTCAACGAGTTCGACGAGGCTCTTGTGCTGTGCGTCGATGAGTTCATGCCCTAAAGCCAATGATCCGTCCCATTCGAAAAGCGGCATGGTCCCTCCCTTGAGATGTTGCGCCATCTGCCGGGCAGTGCCCGGCAGGATGAGCATACCAGAAGTTTGCAGCCAGAAGCAAGCGACAACGCAAACAGAAGCGCAAGCCCCACGATTGCCGCCGCGCACCAATGCCAAAAGCCCGGCTCCGCATGGCGGGCCGGGAACGGCGTGCGCGCCAGAACGCGCTTCAGGACAGAGTGGAAAGCGGCGGGGCTATTTGATGCGCCACTGCCTCGGGGCGAACTCGGCGATGCGGAAGGTCTTGGTGGCCTGGCATTTGGGGCAGGTCACCTCGACCACCGGGGCCATCGTGTAGTCTTCCATGACCTGCTTGCAGCCGCAGGTGAAAATGGGGCGCAGCATGCCGCCCTTGCCGGGGACCAGGGAGCCGGTGATTGTTTTCATGCGCACCCCCTAGCAGCGCCGTGGCAGGATGTCCAGGCGCAGGCTCATGCCCTAGCGCTGCTGGCACACGTAGTCGAACACGACCTCGATGCGCGATTCCGGCACCACCGGCGTCTTCTTCTGCTCGCTGATGGACCCGGTGGCCAGCACCGTGCCGTCCGCCGCGAAATACTTGTAGGCGGAGGTGGAGACCTCCCGGTTGTTGCAGTAGAAGTTTTTCCGCTGGATCGAGTGCTGCGGCATGAGCTTGGACCTGAAGGTTTTCTGCAGGCGCGCGCCGTCAGCCTTGTCGTAGAGGTATTTCACGTCCGCGTGCACGGACTTGAAGCTGCGGACGATGGAGCTGGTGTCGATGAACATGTCGCCGGAGAGCTGCTTCCACGATTCCCCGGCGGACACGGCCGGACTGGCGAGCACGCACAGCGCGATGGCAAGGGCGGTCAGGTGGCGCATAAGGGTACCTCTCTTTGTCCCGCCATACACCCGAAGCGGCGGGCGGCGCAAGAGGCGGGCCATATGCCCACGCGCCTCGGCCCCGCCCTTTGGGAGCGCGGCGCAAAAAAAGGGGCTGCGTCTTTCGACAGCAACCCCTTGGTCATGCGTGGTGGGCCCGGCAGGATTTGAACCTGCGACCTACGGATTCGTAGTCCGGCGCTCTATCCACTGAGCTACGAGCCCACGCGAGGAAGGAACATTTAAGCGGTACGACCAGCGCCGTCAAGGTTTTTCTGCGGGCTCCACACGAAAACCTCGGTGAGGCCGTGCAGAAGCTGGTAGCGCAAGCCCACCAGGCGCAGCACCACGGCCCCCGGAAGCGCCATGAAATCCGCCAGTTCCGGGTGACGCGCCAGCAGCGCCCGGCGCGCCGAGGCCTCGGCCTGCGCGTCGGCGAAAGCAGCCAGTTCCACGTCCACGGTCAGGGCCTGGCCGGGCGCCCCGCCCCCCTGGCCGCCCCTGTCGCCCACCCTGTCGCCCACCCTGTCATCAAGCAGCAGGCTGGCGCGCGGGTTGGCCCGCAGGTTGGCGTATTTCCGCGTCTCCTTAAGCGTCGCCAGCCAGAACTCGCCCCCGTCCGGCGACGGGCAATAGGCCATGAGCGAGGCGTGGGGCTGGCCGCCCCTGCCGCCAGGAGCGCAGGTGGCCAGCACAAGGTGGCCCTGGGCCTGGACAAGTTCGGCGATATTCTTCAGCATGGGCATGCGCTTTTTAAGCCTCCGGGGTTCAGCGTCCGGCCCACTGTACCGGATTCCCGACCGACCCGGCAAGCCGCCCGTTGCGCACAAGGAGACGCCGTGCCCCTCGCCGAACTGAACGCCCACTGCCCCCTGCCACCCGCCGCGCCCCTGGCGGACAAGCTCTCCCGCAGCCGCCAGCTCCTGGCCGCCCTGGCCCCGCGCCTCGACCCGGCCCGGATCGCCGTGGCCTACACCGGCGGCAAGGACTCCGGGGTGGCGCTGTATCTATGGAAGGAGGCGCTGGCCGGAAGCGGCCCGCCGCGGGCCATATCCATCGACACAGGCCACAAGTTCCCGCAGGTCATGGCCTTCCGCGACAAACTCTGCGCGGACTGGAACGTTGAGCTGACCATCGCCCGGCCCCAAGGCGGCCCGTCCGGGGTGGACCTGGGGGCCTACCCCGTGGCCGTGGACAAGGTCTCCTGCTGCCGCGACCTCAAAATCCTCCCGCTCTGCCAAGCCCTGGCGGACACCGGCACGCAGGCGCTGCTGACGGGCATCCGGCGCGACGAGCACCCCTCGCGCCAGGCGCGGCAATACGCAGAATTGCGGGCCGCCTCAGGCGGCTGCCCGGAGCACTGGCAGGTGAACCCCATCCTGGACTGGACGGAAATGGACATCTGGGCGTTCATCACGGGGGAGGGGCTGCCGTTCTGCGAGCTGTACCTGGAGGGCTACCGGTCGCTCGGCTGCGTGCCCTGCACGAAGCCTGCGGGTGCGGACTCGGGCGAGCGCGCGGGCCGCGACCCGGACAAGGAGCGGCAGTTGGAGACGCTGAAGAGCCTGGGGTATTTTTAGGGCGCTCCGCTCAACAGCCCGTCGGGAATGGCGGAAAGACAGGCTGCTCAAAAATGGTGAGATGCAAGGAGCAAAAAAAGTTCAAGGCCGAAGCGCACTTCTCGTACGTGAGGGTTCGAACTTTTTGCGGCGACGCAGCAGATTGCCGTTTTTCAACAGCCTGCTAGGCCTTGCCCACCGCCGCCAGCACCGCGGCCTTGATCCCGGCCTTGTCGATGCCGACCTTGGCGCGCAGCTCTTTTGAGGTGCCGTGCTCGATGAACGCGTCGGGGATGCCCACGCGCTTGACCGTGCGGCCCGCAAGGAGGCCGCGGTCGGCCAACAGCTCCACCACCGCCGAGCCGAAGCCGCCCGCCAGGCAGCCCTCCTCCGCCGTCACGATGCGGTCGAAGCGCTGCGAAAGCTCCAGTATCTGCGCCTCGGGCAGGGGCTTGACGAACCGGGCGTTGAACACCGCCACGGACAGGCCATGCTCGGCCTCCAGCTCCTGCGCGCCTTCCAGCGCCGGGTACACGCGCGAGCCCAGGGCGATGATCACCGCGTCGGCGCCGTCGCGCAAGAGCTCGCCCTGCCCCACGGCCAGCGGCTCCACTCCCTCCGGGGTCTCGGGCACGGCCACGCCGGGGCCGACGCCGCGCGGGTAGCGCACCGCCGCCGGACCGGGCAGATCCAGGGCCGTGGCCACCATGCGGGCCAGCTCGCCTTCGTCCTTGGGGGCCATGAGGGTCAGGTTCGGCACGTGGCGCAGGTAGGCGATGTCGTACACGCCGTGGTGCGTGGCGCCGTCCTCGCCCACCAGCCCGGCGCGGTCGAGGAAGAAATTCACGTTCAGGTTCTGCAGGCACACGTCGTGCACTATCTGGTCGTAGGACCGCTGCAGGAAGGTGGAGTAGATGCACACGGCGGGCTTGAAGCCCTGGGTGGCCAACCCGGCGGCGAAGGTCACGGCGTGGGGCTCGCAGATGCCCACGTCAACGAAGCGCTCCGGGTAATTCTGGCGGAAGCAGTCGGTGCCGGTGCCTTCGGGCATGGCCGCGGTGATGGCGACCATCTTGTCGTCGGCGGCGGCCAGGCGGCACAGCGTCTCGCCCAGCACCTCGGTGTAGGACTTGCGCCCCACGCCGAGCTTGGCCGGGGCCAGCCCGGTCTCGGGCTCGAAGCTGCCCACCCCGTGGAAGTAGGTGGGGTTGGTCTCGGCGGGCTTGTAGCCCATGCCCTTCTTGGTCAGCACGTGCACCAGCGCCGGGCGGTCCATGCCCTTGGTCTGCTCGAACACGTCGATGAGGCTGGCGGTGTCGTGCCCGTCGATGGGTCCGACGTAGGTGAAGCGGAAGGCCTCGAACAGCATGCCCGGCGTGAAGAAGCTTTTCAGCGAGTCCTCGCTGCGGCGGGCATACATGGCCAGGTCCTTGCCGATGCGCGGAATGCTCTTGAGCCAGGACTCGAACTCGCGCTTGAAGCGCTGGGGCGCGGGCCGGGAGAGCCTGCGCGAGAGGAAGCGCGAGAGCGCGCCCACGTTCTTCGAGATGCTCATCTCGTTGTCGTTCAAGACCACCACCATCTTGCGGCCCATGTCGCCCGCCTGGTTCAGCCCCTCGTAGGCCAGTCCGGCGGTCATTGAGCCGTCGCCGATGACCGAGACGACACGGTGGTCCAGTCCGGCCAGGTCGCGGCCCATGGCCATGCCAAGCCCGGCGGAGATGGACGTGCTGGAATGGCCCACGCCGAAGTGGTCATAGGGGCTCTCGCTCATGCGCGGGAACCCGCTCACGCCGTCCAGGCGGCGCAGGGTGTGGAAGCGCGGCAGCCGCCCGGTGAGCAGCTTGTGGGCGTAGGCCTGGTGTCCCACGTCCCAGATGAGCTTGTCGCGCTCGAAGTCGAAGGCCTTGTAGAGCGCCAGGGTCAGCTCCACCACGCCCAGCGACGGCGCCAGGTGCCCGCCGCCCTCGGAGCACTGGTCGATGATGACCCGGCGCAGATCCACGGCCAGGTGCGCCAGTTCGTCCAGGCTCATGCGGGCCACGTCGGACGGGCGGCTGACCTGCGCCAGAAGGGAGGTGGGGAGGATGTCTGTCATGTGCGAGGGTCCTTAAGCGCAGGTGCGCTGGGTCTCCATGGCTTTCGCCACGGCTGGCGCCACGATTCCGGGCATGGTTTCAGTTGACCCGCTCGACGATATACCGGGCCAGGGCGCGCAGAAAGTCCGCCTCGGCGCCGGTGTAGGGCGTCAGGTTCGAGACGGCCTCGGCGGCGCGCTCATGCGCCATCCGGCGGCTCTTGTCCAGGCCAAGCAGCGACGGATAGGTGGTCTTGCCCTGGCGTTCGTCGCTGCCCGCGGGCTTGCCCAGGGTCTCGGTGTCGCTGGTCACGTCCAAAATGTCGTCGGCGATCTGGAAGGCCTGGCCCACGGCCGCCCCAAACTCGCGGGCGCGGTGCACGTCGGGCAGCCCCGCCCCGGCCAGCACGGCCCCGGCCACGCAGGCCACGGTGATGAGCGCGCCGGTCTTCATGGCGTGCATGCCGCGCAGCTCCTCGAAGCTCACGCCCTGCTTGGCGGTGTATTCCATGTCCAGCGCCTGGCCGCCGACCATGCCGCCCGCTCCGGCGGCAACGGCCACGGCGCGGGCCGCGCGGGCCACCCGTTCCGCCGGGATGGCGCCGTCGTCCGCGCAGGACAGCATGAGGGTGAAGGCCTCGGTGAGCAGGCCGTCGCCCGCCAGGATGGCCGTGGCCTCGTCGAACTTCTTGTGGTTGGAGGGCTTGCCGCGCCGCAGGTCGTCGTCGTCCATGGCGGGCAGGTCGTCGTGGATGAGCGAATAGGTGTGGATGAGCTCCAGCGCCGCGGCAAAGGGCAGCACCCGCTTGCCAAGCCCCGTGCCGGTTCCGGCAAACAGCCGCGCGAAGGTGAGCAGCAGCACCGGCCGCAGGCGCTTGCCCCCGGCGTGCAGGCTGTACTCCATGCTGGCGAGCAGGCGCTCGGGAATGTCCCGGTCCTTCAGGCAGTCGGCAAGATGCGCCTCCACCTCCGCCGCGCGCTGGCGCAAGGCGGCCTTCACGTCGACGCCGCCCTTGGAGGGCTTGGCTGCGGCGGTCCCGCTCATTGGCCGTCTCCTCCGGGGATATCCCTGGCGGCGTCCAGTGCGGCGAACTCCTTGAGCAACCCCTCCTGCACGAGCTTGACCTCGTTCCTGGCGCTCTCCAACTGGCGTCCGCAATCCCCGGCCAGCACCAGCCCCTCCTTGTACAGGGCCAGGCCCTCTTCCAGGGGCAGGTCGCCGCGCTCCAGGGCGTCCACGATGCCGCGCAGGCGCTCCAGGCGCTTCTCGAAACTTTCCTTGCTCTTGTCCTTGGCCATCTTCATCGCTCCCGTGGCGTTTGCCGCAGCTTATGGGATCGCATCATACAGAAAGAGCGGCGCGGGGTCCACAGGCCAGCCGCGCTCCCAAACGTCGGAACTCAGGCTTCGCCGCCGGGCTCGCCAGAAACCACCGTCGACACCACCGCCGCCACCTCGCCGTCGGCCGTGCGCACGCCCAGGCGGTCGCCGGGCACCACTTCCGCCGTGGAGCGCAGGAACCGGCCCGTGCGCTCGATGCGCACCAGGCTGTACCCGCGCGCCAGCGGCCCCTCGGGGTCGAGCCCGGCCAGCCGCGCAGAGAGCACCTCCACCCGCCGCCCGGCCTGCCCCAGGGCCATGTCCACGGCCAGGGCCGCCCGCTCTCGCAGGGCGAGCACCTGGTCCTGCCGCGCGGAGAGCTCCGCAGGCCCGAAGGCGCGGGCCAGGTCGCGCAGGGTGGCTGCCAGGCGCTCCTGCCGGGCCTCCACCGCGACAGGCCCAAAGGCGCGGGAAAGATCGCGCACGGCCCCGGCAAGCTGCTCCCGGCGCGCGCCGAGCATGCGCCCGCCAGCCGCCTCCAGCCGCCGCGAGGTCTCGCGCCAGGACTCCTCCAGGCGCTCCAGCCGCCGCGCGGGCGAAAGCCAGGACAGGCCGCGCCGCAGCTCGGAGAGCCGCCCGGCCTTGCGCTCCAGAAGCGCCTCGAAGGCCCGCGACAGCTCGCCCTCAAGCCCGTCCACGGCCTGCATGAGGTCCGCGCGCAGGGGCCACAGCCCCGAGGCCACGGCAGAGGGCGTGGGAAAGCGCTTGTCGGCCACGAAGTCGGCGATGCTCACGTCGGGCTCATGCCCCACCCCGGTCACCACCGGGATCTTCGAGCGCACCATGGCCTCGGCCACGGGCTCGGTGTTGAAGGCCCAGAGGTCCTCCAGGCTGCCGCCGCCGCGGATGAGCGCGATGACCTCCGCCGTGCCGCCCCCGGGCCAGACATCGGCGTTGGCCGCGTCGAGCGCCGCGGCGATCTGGGCCGGAGCGGCGTCGCCCTGCACGAGGGTCGGGTAGATGCGCAGCGAGGTTCCCGTGCCGCGCGCCTCGGCCAGGCGCAGGAAGTCGCGCACCGCCGCGCCCTGGGGCGAGGTGACCAGCGCCACCCGCGCCGGGTTGGCCGGGATGGGCCTCTTGCGCGCCTCGTCGAAATATCCCTTGTCGGAAAGCTTGCGCTTCAGCGCCTCAAAGGCCAGGGCCAGGTCGCTGACGCCGCTTGGCTGCACCAGCTCGGCCACCAGCTGGTACGCCCCGCGCGCGGCGTAGACCGTGATGCGGCCCGCCACCAGCACCTCCTGGCCGTCGTCCAGGCTCGCCGCCACGTCGCGCCCCGGCTCCAGCACCTCGCCGGTGAGCGGGTCGATGGCCTCCTCGCCCTGCGCTCCCCCGGCTCCCTTGCTCCCGCGCCCCTGGCTGTTCTTGAACCAGACCACCGGCAACGCCGCGCCGGAATCCGACAGGGTGAAATACATGTGCCCGGAGGCCGGTCGAGCGAGGTTCGTCACCTGACCGCGCACCCACACGAAGGGGAACTCGGCCTCAAGCACGTCCTTGAGGGCCTGGGTGAGATCGGTGACGGAGAGGATGTGCGACATGGTCAGGACCCATACCCCGAAACTTCCCGGCTGTCCAAAACCGGGGCAGGGCGGCGGGCAAACGCTCCGCCTCCGTGCGGACTTGCAATAATCCGCGCCGCGCCCTAATCATCCGGGGCAACGCGCCGCCCACCACGCTCGCGCCACCATTTCCACCAGGAGCTCCCCATGCGCCGCATCTGCGTCTTCCTCGGGTCAAACCCCGGCACCAACCCGCACTACCTGGCCGCCACCCGCGCCCTCGGGACGGAAATCGCCCGCCGGGGCCTGACCACCGTCTACGGCGGTTCCAACGTGGGCCTCATGGGCCAGCTGGCCGACAGCGCCCTCAAGGCCGGGGGCGAGGTCATCGGCATCATCCCCGAGGCCCTGCGCGACAAGGAGCTGGCCCACCAAGGCCTGACCAGCCTCAAGGTCGTGTCGTCCATGCACGAGCGAAAGGCGCTCATGGCCGAGCTGGCCGACGGTTTCATCGCCCTGCCGGGCGGCCTGGGCACGCTGGAGGAGTTGTGCGAGGTGCTGACCTGGGCGCAGCTCGGCTTCCACAAGAAGCCCTGCGGGCTGCTGGACGTTGACGGCTACTACGCCCCGCTCTGCGCGTTTCTCGACCACGCCGTCGTCGAGGGCTTCGTCATGGCCGCGCACCGGGGCATGCTGCTCTCCGATGCCGACCCCGCAGCCCTGCTCGACCGTTTCGCCAACTACCAGGCCCCCACCGTCACCAAGTGGGTGACGAAGCCCCAGGCGCTCTAGTCGACGACCACGAACAGCGCCCGCCGCCGCGAGACGAGCCCCCGGCGGTCGGGGCCAGCGGCCCCCGAACCCCCATTTTGCGCCGAAAGGGCTGTTTCAGG
>NZ_JAVHLD010000027.1 GCF_031082295.1 Humidesulfovibrio sp. | reverse complement strand
CTGTTTCAGGTTCCTCCTGAAACAGCCCTTTCGGCTTTGGTGGAAAACCCTGTCAACCGGGAATTTTTGTCCTTTTACCGGCCAAAAGCGGGTGATTTTTGTCCCGGCCCGAAAGCCCATGCTATACTTCATTGCAAATTCAATGGAGGTACTTTATGTTGCAAGATAGCCAAGGCAGACGATTGTGGATCGTTGACGAGCGCGGCGGGCACGCGCCGGTGTTCAGCAGCAAGGACATTCAGACCCAGCCGCGCGGCGGCGGCGAGCCCGACTGGTGGGTGGTGGCCAGGCCCAGGGACTGGACCCCGCCGGAGCCCCGGTCGCTGCTCAGCCTGGGCGCGGCGGCGGAGAACTCCGCAGAGGTCTCGGGCGGCGGCACGGCCAGCGAGACGATAATCGGCGCGGGCGGGAAGCCGCAGCCCTACGGCTGGCACGGGCGCTACACCGGGCCGAGCGGGGGCAGCATCCCCACTGGCGGCGGGCGTGTGCGGCTGTTCGCGGCTGATGAGCCGATGGATGGGGACGATAACGAGCCCGGTTCTGAGGATTCAGCCGCCGAGGATGAGGCTGTCGAGGGCGAGGTGCTCATCGCCGAAGAGGGCGACGACTCCACGCCGACCGTCGAACAGGCCTCATATGAGGAAGGCGGACTCTCCGGCGGCACCGAAGTGCGCGGGCCGGTGGCTCCACCGCAAAAACAACCGGCCGAGGCAACTTGGAAGAACGACAATGGCAGTCCGGTCCCGACACATGAGAAATTGGAGCCGCAGACACGAGAGGCTGTGGAGAAGCTGAGCAAGGACAACCCCCAACTGGGCTCCATCAACGCGAACAGCGGCAAACGGGACAGCGCTCCAGACTCCAAAAACGCGCACGTCCAGGGCCGGGCCGTGGACATCAATGAGGTCAACGGGGCACGAATCAAGGATGTCGTGGGTGGCAATGACCCTGCGGCCAAAGAACGCCTGCGGCAGCAGGCTTCAGAGATCGAAGCCTGGGGAAAGCAGAACAGGGAAGTGGAGATGGTCATTACTCCTTATGGCGGATTCTACCGCTATCCCGGTGGCGATGGAAGAAATATGCGCCCGGCGACATCCGACGAAATCGCAGCGCACTGGAATCACATCCATATCCAGACCAGAAAGTAGCCTGTCGGCCGCCGGGCGTCTGTCCGGCGGCCAACCCAGGAGGTGTTCATGCGTTGTGCCATACTCGCCCTGACCCTGTTTCTCCTGTTGCTGACCACAGCCCTCGCTGCGGAACCCACCTTTTCCTGGGACGGTCTGAGCAAAAGCATTCTCTGCTTCGGCACACACAAAGTCATGGATGACCGGATCACCTCAAACGTGGTGAGCTTCTTTACTGCTCCGGAGCGGGACGCCTCTGGGACCATGCGGATGCGTCTCTACGTCGGCTATGTCCAGGATCCCGAGGCCATGGGCAAGGCCCAGGCCTTCTACAAGGGGCCCCTGGCCGAGAATTGGGGGTCCCCACGCCTGCCGCCGGGCGCCGAGAACATCCGCATGGTGAAGAGACCGCTACGATACTGGATAGACCGCACCAACCGAGGCCCGGACGGTCGGATGCAAATCGCCACGGTGGAGATCGACCTGGAGGCGAAGCCGCCGGTGTTGCGCAGCCTTGTACGCGAGCCGGGCATGCCGCCACGGGAAGTGTTTGAGCCGCTGGAGCCGCAGCCCCTCACCCCTTCCGCGCGCCTGCTCATTCGCAGCTCCCTCACCGCAGTGGCGCAAACAATAGCACTCTCCGTGCGAGAAATCTCCGTTAGAGCGGAGGGCACATACAAACACAGCTCAGAGCTTGTGGTGCCGAACCCCTGGAACCCCGCGTTCTTCGCCATTGCCACGCAGGACGGCAGCCGCTGCGTCATCCAGGCCCTGCCCAAGGCCGGGTTCTGGGGCCTGGAGAAGGTGCTCGCCCTGCCCGCCCCGGACGACATGAATGGAACCTTCCTGGTGGAGATGATGGAGGACTATCTGCCGCCGGACGCACCAAGTCCGCTGCATGAACAGCACCGCCGTGTGCATGTGCGCGTGGGGCTGGACCACATCTCCTCAAAGGTCATTGAGGACGGGTTGCTCTTCGACTTCGAGGAGGGCACCTATTACAAGGCCCCCCGCCGCAAGAAGCAGCCGTAACCGCGCTGAGGGGCAGCGGCTCCATTAAGGCCCCCACGTCTATGGCCGCGCCGTGGGCATCAACGAGGTAAACATGATGCCGGTGGGCTTGGCTACTGCCCCCTCGGCGCCGGTTGAAAAGCGCGAGAAGGTACGGGAACTTCTCCGCAACATGGAGGTATGGACACGTGGCAAGCCTGATGCGGAGATGTTTATCAGCCCCATCGGCGGCTTCCACAGAGACCCAAAGACACGGCAAATACTCCGCGAGGCGACACCGGACGAATTGAAGGCTCACTGGGACCACATTCATATGGCAACTGCGAAGTGACCGGAGCAGGCCTCGGCTTGGCCTCAACGCAACTCATTGCGCCACACGCATGAATACGACAGAAGGCCGGGGCGAGTGAAACTCGATCCCGGCCTTTTGCCTTGCAGGATGCGGTGCTGCCCGCCCTACTCCGTGTCGTCCAACATGGACAGATCGCCCGGCGCCTCGCCCGCCTCCTCGGCCTTGAGCAGGCGGCGCATGATCTTGCCGCTTCTGGTGCGCGGGAGCGTGGTGCGGAACTCGATGCTCTTGATGACCGCCACCGGCCCCAGTTCCTTGCGCATGTGGTGCTTCAGGTCCAGGATCAGGTCGTCTGAGGGCTCCGCGCCCTGGATCAGGATGATGAAGGCCTTGGCGGCCTCGCCCTTGATCTTGTCCGGCACGCCGATGATGGCGGCCTCGGCCACGGCCGGGTGCGAGCGGAAGGCGTTCTCCATCTCCGCGGTGCCCATGCGGTGCCCGGCGATGTTCAAGACGTCGTCGGCGCGGCCCTGGATCCAGAGGAACCCGTCCTCGTCGCGCTTGGCCACGTCGCCCGCCAGGTACTTGCCCGGGAAGCGCGAGAAAGCCTCGCGGTAGCGCTCCTCTCCGCCCGTGTCCGCGCCTGGCGGGGTGTAGAACCCGGTCATCATGGCGGGCCAGGGCTTGGTGATGACGAGCAGCCCCCCCTTGCCCGGAGGCACGGAGTTGCCCTCGCGGTCCACGATGTCCACCTCCACGCCGGGCAGGGGCTTGGTCACGCTGCCGGGCTTGAGGAGCGAGATGGGCAGCGGCGAGATCATGAACATGCCGGTCTCGGTCTGCCACCAGGTGTCGAGCAGCGGGCATTCCCCGCGGCCGATGTGCCGGTAGAACCACAGCCATGTCTCCGGCCCGATGGGCTCGCCCACGCTGCCGAGCAGGCGCAGGGTGGAGAGGTCGTGCTGGCGCGGGTACTGCGGCCCGAAGCGCATGAGCATGCGGATGAGCGTGGGCGCGGTGTAGAAGATGGTCACGCCGTACTTGCTGACGATGTGCCACATTCTGTCGGCCTGGGGATAGTTGGGGTGGCCTTCGTACAAAAGCGTGGTGGTTCCGGCCAGAAGCGGCCCGTAGACCACGGCGCTGTGGCCCGTGACCCAGCCGAGGTCGGCGGTGCACCAGAAGATGTCGGTTGGCTTGATGTCGAAGACGTGGTTCAGCGTGCGGTGCACGCCCACCATGTAGCCGCCGTGGCAGTGCGAGACGATCTTCGGCGCGCCGGTGGTGCCGCTGGTGTGCAGCAAAAACAGCGTGTCGTTCGCCTCCATCACCTCGGTGGGCGACTCGGTCCGCTCGCGGCGCACCAGGTCCTCGTACCAGAAGTCGCGGCCGTCGAGCATGTCCGTGTCGACCTTGGCGCGGTGCACCACGACCATGGAGTCGACGCAGTCGGCGCAGGCGCCCACCAGGGCCTCGTCCACGGTCTGCTTCAGGCGGATGATCTGGCCGTTTCTGTAGAAGCCGTCGGCGGTGATGACGACCTTCGCCTTCACGTCGCGGATGCGCGAGCGCAGGGCCTTGGCCGAGAATCCGGCGAAGACCAGGGAGTGTATGGCGCCGATCTTGGCCGTGGCCAGCATGCCGATGACGGCCTCGGGCAGGGGCGGCATGTAGATGATGACGCGGTCGCCCTTGCCCACGCCCAGGGTGCGCAGGGCGTTGGCGAAGCGGTTCACCTCGCGGTAGAGTTCGTAGTAGGTGTACTTGCGGGAATCGCCGGGCTCGCCTTCCCAGATGAGCGCCAGCTTGTTCTTGTTGGCGGTCTCGATGTGGCGGTCGAGCGCGTTGTAGACGATGTTGCAGCGCGCGCCGGGGAACCAGCGGTAGAAGGGCGCGCCCGACTCGTCGAGGACCTGGTCCCACTTCTTGTACCAGTCCAGCTCGTCGGCGGCCTCTTCCCAATAGCCCTGGGGGTCGTGGGCGGCCTGGCGGCGGAAGGCCTCCAGCTCCTGGGGGTTCACGTTGGCCTCGATGACCAGCTGCGGCAGCGGCCTAAAGACGCGCAGCTCCTGCGCCAGGCTCTCCAGAGTGCCACTGTGTTCCATCTTGTCCTCCTCGGGCGCGGCGCGGGGCCTGTCCCTCGATGCGACCATCGGGTGTCCCCGGCCAGCGTGGCCCCCATTGCCCGCATGTACAGCATGCGGCGCGGCAGGCCCCATTAAATTCGACGTACGGCGGCACAGAGGAGGCGAACGGACGCCTCCCGGCGCTAGAAGCCCAGAACCTGCTTCAGGCTGGCCAGCCTGCGGCGGCTGATGGGCAGCTCGATGCGCGTGCGGCCCGCCGTGCGCAGCATGAAGTTGCTGCCCGGCAAACTCGCAATTTCAGTCACCATGTCCAGGTTGACCAGGTACTTGCGGTGCACGCGGAAGAAGCGGTGCGGGGCCAGGCGCTCCTCCAGGTACTTCAGCCGGTACGAGGTCAGGTATTTCTGGTTGGCCGTGTTGACGTACGAGTAGTCCTCGTAGGCCTCCACAAAGACGATCTGGTTGTAGGGCACCAGGTACATGCGCCCGTCCTGGCTCACCGCCAGCTTCTCGATCTCCGGGGTGCGGTGCTGGTTGGTGTCCCAGGCCTGCTTGAGCGCGGAGAGGAAGTGGTCCTGCTCCTCGTCCTCAAGCGGCAGCGAAACGGTCTCGCCCTCGCCCTCGGCCCAGTTGTCGGCGCTCTGCGGGGCGGCCTCGGACCATTTGTCGGGCATGGGAACTTCGCGGAAGCGCGCCTTGAACTCGGCGAGTTTGGCAAGGGTCTTCTGCAGGCGTTCATCGCCCGCGGGCCAGAGCAGGAAGTCCGTGGCCCCGAGCTCGAAGGCGGCATAGGCCTGGGACTCGGCCGAGGCCAGGAAGATCAGCGCGGGCTTGTTCTTGCGGCCGGCCAGCATCTGGGCCATCTCCAGGCCGGAAACGCCGCCGGGCAGGTCCACGGCCAGGAACAGCGCGCCGTAGGGGATGGCCTCCAGCAGCTCCATGGCCTCGAAGGCGGAGACGGCCTCGCCCAGCACCTGCAAGAAATTCGCGCCCTCCAGCACCCGGCGCAGGTCGCGCCGAACGATGGAATCCGGGTGCAGGAGCAGGGTCTTGAGCTTGGCCATGCGGTTTTGTTCTGTCTCTCTTGTGCTGGGTTCGGTCCGTGCCTGCGCTGGCAGGCCGGAAAATATTCGGAGGCCCTCCGATTCCTTGCCGTAAAAAATGGCGCGGCGCAAGGCCGGGTTGCAAGCATCCTGCGGCTGATGTAGCTTCCTCCAATGGCGGACACAATACCAGCCCAACCACAGGAACTGGCCCAGTCACTGAAGCAGCGGCGCGGCGCGGTCATTTCCGACGTGCACGGCAACCTGGAGGCCCTCCGGTCCGTGCTGGCCGACATCGACACCCAGGGCGTGACCGACGTGCTGAACCTGGGCGACATGGTGGGCTACGGCCCGGAGCCGGAGGCCTGCGTGCGGCTCCTGCGCGAACGCGGCATTCCTTCAGTGCTGGGCAACCACGAGCATGGCCTGGTCGAGGCCCAGGCGCGCGGCTTCTTCAACGCCCAGGCCAAGAAGGCCCTGGACCGCACCCGCCAGCTCTTGTCCGATGACTCGGTGATGCATTTCCGCACCCTGCCGCGCACCCTGGAGGCGTTTGGGGCGCTCTTCGTGCACGGCTGCCCGCCGGGCCTGGTGTCCAAGTACCTCTACGAGCTCGACGACGACGCCCTGCGCGAGACCTTCGGCCTGTACGACCATCCCCTCTGCTTCGCCGGGCACACCCACGACCTTGAGCGCATCAGCTTTTTCCCCGGGCCGCAGCCGGGCGCCGGGCGCATCGAGCGCAAGCACCTCGCAAAGGGCCAGACGACCCTGAGCGGCCGCGCGCGCCACATCGTCAACGTGGGCAGCGTGGGCCAGCCGCGCGACGGCAACAACAAGGCCAAGTATGTGCTTTGGCAGCCGGGAGAGGCAGGCGCGGACACCGAGATCGAGGTGCGCTTCGTGCCGTACGACATCGCGCGCACCGCAGCGCGCATCGTGGAAGTGGGCTTGCCCACGGTCTACGCCGACAGGCTGTGGTGAGGCCGGGCTAAACCGCCTGGAAGCGCACGGAGAAACGGCTGCCCTGGCCAGGCTCGGTCTTGATGTCGAGCACGCCGCCCAGCTGCTGCGCCGCCGCGTTCAGACATTGCAGGCCGAAGGAATGCAGCCCCAGCTCCCTGGGATCGCCGGGCAGTCCGGCCCCGTCGTCGGAGACCTCCAGAAGCGCCTTGTCCCCATCGGGCCGCAGCACCACGCGGATCACCCCCTCCTGGCCGTCCGCAAAGGCGTACTTCAGGGCGTTGGTCATGGCCTCGGCCAAAAAGATGCCGCAGGGCACCAGCCGGGCCGCGTCCAGCTCCACCTTCTCCGTGTTCACGTCCAGACGCAGGCGCCCGTTGGAGCCATGCCCGGCGTTGCCCTCGAACAGGCCGCGCGCCAGCTTCTCCACATACGCCCCGGCCCCTTTGCTGGCCCCCTGGGCCGGCTCGGACATGGTCTCATGCGCCGAGGCCATGGCCAGCACGCGGGCCCCGGCATCGGCCAGGGAGCGCTTGGCCACCGGGTCGGAGACCTGCATCTGCTGCATGCGCAGCATGCCGTGCAACAGCGAGAAGCTGTTCTTGATGCGGTGGTGCGCCTCGCGCAGGCGAAAACCCGCCGCGGGATCGTTGTGGGCGCTCATGGCCAGGGCCACCTCCACCGCCGCGCGGATCTGGGTGTTCTGGCAGGGCTTGAGCAGGTATGCGGAAGGCAGGGCTGTGCGGGCGCGGCGCAGGAACTGCTCCTCGCCGTGGGCCGAGAGCAGCACCACCGGGATGTGCAGCTCGCGCTGGATGACGGCGCAAGCGTCGATTCCGTCCATGCTGTCCGTCTGGCCGGGCTCTGGGGGCATGACGATGTCCATGAGCACCAGGTCGGGACGCAGCATTGTGGCCAGCCGCACGGCCTCCGCCGCGGTTCCGGCGATGCCGACCACCTCGTAGCCCTCGGCGGTGATGAGCTCTTCCACCTGCATGGCGATGACGGATTCGTCCTCGGCCAGCAGAATACGCGGACGCTTGGGGCTGTTGTTGCCTGCCTGCATGATGCTCCTCCGCTCCGGCCCTTGGGGGGGTGCGCCAGAGAAACAATACATATTATAAAATATGCTCTTTCACAACACTTGGCCCGATCTCTGCCCGATACAGCTCCGGCCAGCGAGGCGCGCTCTACGAAAGCGGGCGCACCGGGGCGATGAGCCGTCCGGCCAGGCGCATGGTCAGAAGCGCCCCTCCAAGGTCCAGTGAGGGCGCGGCCAGCGCGCCCGTGCGCACCATGTCCACAAAGGCGCGCTGCTGCCCGCAGAAGCCTGGCTTCACCGCCGCGTCGTCGGCGTCTGGCTCAAGGGTCTCGGAAGTGCCGTCGGCGTAGGTCAGGCGGCAGGTTTCAAGCGGCCGGAACTCCGCCGTGACGCCCTCGCCCTTCAAGACCACGCCCCAGCCGCCGGGGGAATGCCAGTTCCCGGTGAAGGAGCCCAGCACCCCGCCAGGGAAGCGCAGGGCCGCCACGAACTGGTCGCCCAGGGGCTCGTGCAGGCTGGTGGCGAAGGCGCAGACCTCCTCCGGCTCGCCGCCGAAATGGCGCAGCAGGTCGATGGTGTGCGTGGCGTTGGCGAAGACCCAGGCCCGCAGCACCTCGTCCGTGAAGCGGCCCGTGGCCCGGGCCACGTGCATGCGCTCGCTGCCCTCCACGATGACCGACAAGAGCCGCCCGCGCTCCAGCACCTTGGCCAGCCCTTTCTGAAAGATCGAATAATGTCGGCGGTTGAAGCCCACCATGTTGGGCACGTTCTTCTCCGCCGCCGCGCCGGCCACCGACTCGGCCTCCTCCACGCTCAGGCCCACTGGCTTCTCCAGAAACAGCGGCAGGCCGAAGTCCAGGCATTCCAGGGCCAGCGGGGCCATGGCCTGGGGCGAGACCAGCACCATGAGCGCGTCGGGCGCCGCCTGCCGCACCAGTTCCCCGGGGCTGTCGCACACGTGCAAAAGGCCAAACTCCGCGGCCAGGGCTTCGGCCTTGGCGCGCGTGCGCGAGGCGATGCCCACGGCCTCAAGGCCCGGCACGCGGCTCATGGCGGTGAGGTGCTGGCGGGCGATGAGCCCCGCGCCGATGAGGCCCACCTTGACGGGCCGGGAAGTGTCGATGGTCATGCGCAGTCCTTTCCGATGCTGAAGCCTACGTGATTGGGACATCGAGGGCCAGGCCCGCGCCGGTGAGCGGCAGGGCCACGCGCGCGCCGCCCTGTTGCGACGACAGGTGCGCGCCCAGCACCACGTCCACGGACTCGATGCCCGCCCGGACCGTGGAATGCGCGAACGGCCCCACAAGGTCGAGCAGGCAGTCGCGGGTGGCCTGCACGATGTCCAGGGCCGGGCCGTGGTCGATGGCCACGCTCTCGGGCTGCACCAGGCGCGTCTTGGCCACGTGGCGCTGGTCCGGCGGACGGGCGCAGGCGCTGGCGCTGCCCGTGGGCGGCGGGGTGAAGTCGTCGAACTCCGCCGTGCCCTCGGTGCCGATGACCAGGCAGCGCGAGGCGCGGGGCACGTCCTCGGAGAGCTCGAAATCGCCCACGAACCGGTGGCCGTCGGCGCACTCGAAGCCCACGCTGACCTGCCCGCCGGGATCGCAGAACTGCGGGCCGCGCACATTGGGCGCGGGGCAGGCCGTCAATTCGGCGGAGACCCAGACCGGGCGCGCGTCGAACAGCCAGGCCGCGTAGTCGAAATAATGCAGGCCCACGCAGCCCACGCCGCCGCCGCCGATGAGCCCCCAGAAGCGCCTGGGGCGGCCGATGACGAGCTCCCCACCCATGTCGGAGAGGGCCACGGCCTTGCGGAACAGCAGGCAACGCGTGAGGAAGCGGCGGCAGAGGTTCACGGCCAGCCGGGTGCCGGCTTTTTCGCAGGCCTCGGCCATCTCCCGCGCCTTGGCCCCGCTGGTGCTCATGGGCTTTTCGCAGAGCACGAAAGGAATCCTCGCCGCCGCTGCCGCCAGCACGATCTCGTGATGGCTGGGGCCGTTGGTGGCGATGCACAGCACGTCCACGCCGGACAAAAGCCCGCGCCAGTCGGACACGGCCAGGGGCTTGTCCGTGCGGGCCCCTGCCAGCTCCTGCGCCACGGCCAGGTTCATGTCGCAGACGCCCGCCACGCCGATGCCAGCCTCATCCAGGGCCGCGAGGTGCCGCCTGCCCATGCCGCCCAGCCCGATGACCGCGGCCTTCAGGTCCTTCATGCCCCCCCCGCTCATGCGATGCGTCCGGCGCGCTTCAACAGCAGCTCGCAGATATCGAAGTCCAGAAGCTCGTCGATGTCCCAGGAGCGCTCGCGCGGCATGACGTACCCGCGGGTCTCCGGGGTCAGGTAGCTGCGCGTGCGGGCCAGCCAGTCGCACTTGGCCACGTAGACCGCGCCGTTGGGCGCGAAGGTCCGGGGCAGATCCTGGCGGCGGGTGTGGAAGCTGTCCTGGCGAATCACCGGGGTCATGCGCGCGTTCTCGTCCATCTGAAACATGTAGTAGGGGCTCTTGTCCGCCTCGGTGACGCTGATGCAGCAGGGCCAGCCGTTCTCCAGGCAGAGCTCGATGGCGCCGTCGATGTCGGCCTTGGTGCGCAGGGGCGAGGTGGGCTGCATGAGCACCACGTAGTCGTACTGCTCGGGCGCCAGCGCCTCGACGGTGTGCAGCACCGGGTCCACGCCGGGGGTGTCGTCGCGCGCCAGCTCGGCCGGGCGCACAAAGGGCGTGTCGGCCCCGTGGGAACGCGCCACGGCCAGGATGCCCTCGTCGTCGGAGGACACCACGAGCCGGTCCAGGTAGGCCGAGCACCTGGCCTCGCGGATGGTCCAGCCGATGAGCGGCAGGCCGCCCAGGTCGCGGATGTTCTTGCCGGGCACGCCCTTGCTGCCGCCGCGAGCGCTGATGGTGCCCAGAATGCGTTTGCCTTTGTACATCGCTTGTTCCTCCTGACGGCGATTATCCTAGCCTGTTTGTCAAAGCCCCGCAACGACGATCCCCGGCCCAGGCCTTGTTTGCGGCCTCGACGCGTCCCTGGGCCGTGCCCCTTGCGCCCCGAGCACGCCTCGCGTAGCATGAAAGCGTCAAAGCCCCCCGTCGGCACAACCCGAACTCACCGGAGACTGGCATGCTCAAGCTCCTGAACATGCTCCTTGGAACCCGGAAGCCCCGCGCCAGCAGCACAGAAGACGACGCGATCAAGCGCAAGTACGAGTATTTCAAGAGCCTGCTCATCAAGAACAACCGCTCCCTTGAGATCCTGACGGAGCTTGAGCACCTGCTCTACGAGAACAAGCCCTTCACCCTGGACCAGGTGCTGACCCTGTCCGAGGACCTGATCAGCCTGGTCTACGACCTGGCCGAAGACCTGAACGCCCTGTCCCACGGCAAGTATCCCGGCCTGTTCGACGCCACCGAGCGCATCGGCATCACGGTGCTGAAGGACCTGGCGCGGCGCAAGAAGCTCAAGAAGAGCGAGCTGGTGCTGCCCCTGCGCGCGCTCTCGGCCAGCATGGCCGACGAGGTGGGCGGCAAGGCCGCCAACCTGGGCGAGGTGGCCAACCGCGTCGGCCTGCCCACCCCCCAGGGCTTCGCGGTCTCGGCCTACGCCTGCCAGCATTTCCTGCGCGTCACCGGGCTTTCCGAGCGCATCGAGCAGCGCCTGCGCGGCATCGAGGTCAAGGACACCGAGCTGCTGGTGGGCGTGTGCGAGGAGATTCAGGCCCTGATCCTGGCCGCGGAGGTGCCCGAGGACACCCGGCGCGGCATGGCCCGCGAGATGGACGCGCTCAGGGCCCTGTTCGGCCCAGACGTGCGCGTGTCCGTGCGCTCCAGCGCCACCTGCGAGGACTCCGACGCCACCTTCGCCGGACAGCACGCCACGGTGCTGAACGTCCACGCCGAGAACGTGCCGCGCGCCTGGAAGGAGGTCGTGGCCAGCACCTTCAGCCCGCGCGCGGTCTACTACCGCCGCAGCAAGGGCTACTCCGACCAGGACGTCATCATGGCCGTCTTGTGCGTGACCATGGTGGACGCGCGCTCAAGCGGCGTGCTCTACACCCACGACCCCAGCCAGCCGACCTCTGACGACATCCTCGTCAGCGCGGCCTGGGGGCTGGGGGTCAGCGTGGTGGACGGCTCGGGGCATGCGGATTTCGCGAGGCTGCGCCGCAAGGACATGGGGTTCATCACCCGCGACGTGGCCGTGAAGACGCAGCGGCTCGTCCTGAACAGCGCACCGGACGGGCCTGACAAGGGCGCGGACGGCATCATCATGCGGGATGTGCCGCCGGACCAGCAGGCCGAGCCCTGCCTGGACACCGCGCGGCTGCTACAACTGGCCGCCTACGGGCTGAAGCTGGAGGAGCACTACGGCCAAGCCCTGGACATCGAGTGGGCGCAGGACCAGCAGGGCCGCCTGTTCATTCTGCAGGCGCGCCCCCTGGGGGTGGAGCAGAGCCCGTCCGCAGGGGAATGCGCCCTGCCGCAAGAGGGAGACGAGGGCGCCGAGCCCCTGCACGGCCGGGAGGTCATCCTGCGCGGCGGGGCCATGGCCGCAGCGGGCAGCGCCGCCGGGCAGGCCTACATCCTGACGAGCGACCACAACCTCTCCGCCGTGCCCGAGGGCGCCATCCTCGTGGCCCGGCAGACCTCGCCAACCTATGTGCCTGTCATGGACCGCATCCGGGCCATCGTCACCGACGTCGGCAGCGTCACCGGGCACATGGCCAGCGTGGCGCGCGAGTTCGGCCTGCCCACGCTGGTGGGCGCGGAGAACGCCACCCTCAAGATCGAGCAGGGCGAGGAGATCACCGTGGACGCCAGCAACGCCATCGTCTACCGGGGCCTCGTGCCGGAGCTCGTCCGCGAGCGCGCCTGCGTGAACCTCATGCGCGGCAGCCCGGTCTACAAGGCGGCGCAAGAGGCCCTGAAGCGCATGGCCCCGCTGACCCTGCTCGACCCCAAGGCCGAGAACTTCACGCCCGAGGGCTGCACGAGCCTGCACGACGTCATCCGCTTCGCCCATGAGATGAGCATGCGCGAGATGTTCAACATCAGCGACGGCATGGGCGACACCGAAGGCGCGGTCCGGCTGCGCGCGGGCCTGCCGCTGAACATCTTCGTGGTGGACCTGGGCGGCGGGCTCACCCCCACCGCGCCGAAGCATGTGGTGGAGCTGGAGCACATCAAGAGCGCGCCCTTCCAGGCCCTGCTCCACGGCATGACCCACCCGGACATCCGCTGGCTGGGCGGCGTCGGGGTCAGCCTCACCGGCTTCGCCACCATCATGGCCGAGTCCATCCTGAACGACCCCAACGCCGACGGCAGCATGGGCGGCCCCAACTACGCGGTCACAAGCGACCACTACCTGAACTTCAACACGCGCCTGGGCTACCACTTCGCGGTCATCGACAGCTACTGCGGCCCGTCCATCAACGACAACTACGTCATCTTCTCGTTCAAGGGCGGCGCGGCGGACATCGCCCGGCGCTCCAGGCGGGCCAGCCTCATCTCGCAGATATTGAAGCGCCTGGGCTTCAAGATGGAGGTCAAGGGCGACATGGTGCGCGGGGAGATCAAGAAGTACTCCCAGAGCGACCTCAAGCAGAAGCTGGACATGGTGGGCAGGCTGCTCGGGGCCGTGCGCCTGCTCGACATGGTGCTCTCCGACGACGGCCAGATCGGCTGGTACGTGGAGGAGTTCTTCAAGGGCAACTACACCTTCGAGCGCGGCGGGGACGCGGATACCGAGGGCAAGGCGGCAGGAGACACGACAGCTGCGGGCGAGGACGCGGCCTCAAAACAGGCGTGAAGGTACGGACTTTTGCACCCGTTTGAGCAGATATTTGCGCACGTTGCGCCGCGCCGGCCCTGGGCATTGCCCGCCAGGCCGCGCCCAACCTTGCTTTCCGCCCTGGCCCAAACCTTGCTTGTCACCAAAAGGGCTCTGCGCGCGTCTTGACGACAGGCGCGGAAGGCGTATCTTCTCATACTGGAATTCGTTAATCAGCGGGTCTAGGCTCGCAAGGAGGAACCTCATGAAAAAACTCATCTCTTCCCTCATCATCGCCACGTTTCTGCTGGGCTCCGTTGCCGGTTGCGCCGACAAGGCCCAGACCGGGGCCGGAGTCGGCACCCTGGCCGGCGCCACCATCGGCGCGCTGACAGCCAAGAACAAGGGCCTCGGCGCCGTCATCGGCGCGGGCATCGGCGGCCTCATCGGCTACGCCATCGGCAACGAGATGGACAAGACCGACAAGGCCCACATCGGCAAGGCCCTGGAAGAGCAGCCCTCGGGCAAGCCCCTGGCCTGGAAGAACCCGGACACCGGCACCAGCTACGAGGCCACGCCGGGCACCCCCTACATGCAGCAGGACAAGATCTATCGCGACGTGACCATCAAGGCCTACGCTGACGGCCAGGAGCGCGACGTGAGGGCCAAGGCCTACCGCAGCCCGGACGGCACCTGGACCCTGGTCCAGTAGCCGCCACGGCGAAACAGGACGCAAGGCCCGGGGCACACCGCTCCGGGCCTTTTTTCGCCCTGCGGCAGGGTGAAAGGGTGGAAAAGAAAAGGCCGGGCGTGAACCCGGCCTTGTGGTGTTCTGCTTCCTGCGCGTTTGCCCTGGCCTGTTTCGACAGGCGGGCCTTGCTTTCCTGGCGGGCAAGAGCCGATGCCCAGGGGCAAGGGGTCCTTTCGCCAGTGCCTCTAGAAGCGGCCCTCGCCGGTTTTCTGCTCGGTGCCCACGGGCTTGGCGGTGTCCGCCGGACCGGGCTGGACCTGCTGGCGCACCTCGGGAGCCACCGTCGTGGCAGCGGGCTTTTCCTGGCCGGGACGCTTCACGGAATAGCTGCCCAGGTCGTCGCCAGCGGGCGCGGCCGGAGCGGCGGCGGGAGTCTCCGCAGGCGCTGCGGAAGCAGGCGCGGCGCGATGGGCCTTGGCGCCGGAACGACGCACCTCGATGCCCTCGCTACGCACCTTGGTCTCGCCGGAGTAGGACTTGGTCACCAGGCGATCGCCCCTGGCCGCGGCCTCCTTGCGGGAGCGCTTGCCAAGCTTCTTGTCGCCCTTATTGTCGGACTTCTTTTCAGACTTCTTGACGGCCTTCTTGCCGGACTTCTTTTCCGGCTGGGCGGCGACCTCGGCCTTCTTGGCCTTTTTGCCCTTCTTCTCGGCTGCGGCGGCCACCTCGTCCACCTTGGCGGACTTTCTGGCCTTGCGCTCGGGCTTGCTGCCGGGCTTGACCTCGACCCAGCCGCCAGGGGCTTCGGCATTGCTCTTGCCGGCTTTCTTCCTGGCCTTGCGGGCCTTCTTTTCCTTGAGGGCGGCGGCCCGCTCCTCGGGTTTCATCTTGTAGACCTTGGCCTCGGCCTGCCCAGCGGCCAAAAGGCCCAGGGTCAGGACGCACGCCAAAAGTCCAATCAGAATCCTGCTCATGTTCCGCCTCCTTGAGCTGGTCTGAAGCGGCCTGAACCGCTTCGCCAACCCCAGTCTACATGAGGAGCCCCGCCCGCGTCCAGACCCAGAAAGTCACGGCGCAGAGGGGCTCCCGGAAAAGCCTACTTCAGCAGTTCGTTCAGGCGCTCATCGTCGAAACCGACGACGCGGGCCTTGTCCACAAAGATGACCGGGGTGCCGGTGATGTCCATGCTCCCGGCGGCGGCCATGTCCTGGGCCACGCTCTTGGCGTAGCTCGAGCTGCCCAGGGCCGCCACGATGGCCGCGCCGTCCTTGCCCACGGCCTTGAGCTCCGGGAAGCGCGCCAGATACGCGCCCGCCACCTGCGCCCAGGCCTTCTTCAGGCTCGCGGGGCTCCTGTCCGGCATCTTGGGCACGGCCAGCTCGCCGTAGCCGAACCGCACGAACTCGAGCGCCTTGCTCGGGGCGTTGTCCAAGGCCCAGGCCATGAGCGTGCAGGCGATGTCCGCGCCGGGGTGCGAGGCCAGGGGGAAATGCGCCAGCCGGAACTCGGAGTAGCTGTCCTTCTTGCCCATGAGGTAGTTGAAGGCCTGGCGGCAATAGGGGCAGAAGGGATCGGACACGAAGACGACCACGGGCTTGCCCGCCTGGCCCTTGAAGACGACGTGCCCCAGGTCCTTCAGGTCCTCCGCGCGCAGGCGGTCGCGGGCGTCCTTCAGGATGCTCTTGCCCTCGCCCAGGCGGATGACGTCGGAGACATGGAACTGGCCGTCGGCGCTGATGAACAGCAGAAACGGCTGGGGCTGGCCGTCGGCGGGCACCAGGCGGCCCTTCACCGCGTAGATGTCCATGCCGCCGAAGGTGGCGGCCTTTTCGGCCTTGTCCACCTGCACGCTGTCCGGCGTCAGGTCGGGAAAGTTGGGCCGCCCGGCCAGTCCGGCCAGGAAATTCTTCTTGAAGGCTTCGGCGTTGAAGCCGGAGCCCGCGGCCAGGGCCGGGGCCACGGTCGTGGCCAGGACCAGGCCGAAGACAAGCAGGGCCGAAAGGAGAATGGCGGAAACGCGGCGCATGGGCACTCCTTGGAAACGGTTACAGTTTTTCGGCCCAGGCGGCCAGGCGGTCGCAGGCGGTGTCGATCTCTGCCTCGGCGCCGCCGAAGGAGAGGCGCAGGTGCCCCTCCGCCCCCGGCCCGAAGGCCCCGCCGGGGATGGTGATGACGCGGGCCTCGCGGATGACCCGCAGGGCCAGGTCGCGGGAATCGACTATGGGGAATTCGGCCTTGGCCAGCACGTAGAACGCGCCGCGCGGGCGGATGTGCGAGAAGCGCCCGCCCATGGCGTCCAGCCGCGCGCAGATGAGGTCGCGGCGCTTGTGCAGCTCGTCGCGCATGGCCCGGAACACGTCCTGGGGTCCGGCAAGCGACGCCAGCGCCGCGATCTGCGCCGGGGTGGGCGCGCAGATGGCCGCGGCGTCGTGGATCTTGAGCATCTGGTTCAGCAGCTCCTCCCGCGCCCAGAGGAACCCCACGCGCCAGCCCGTGAGGGCGAAGCGCTTGGAGAAGCTGAACACGCCGATGAGCAGGTGGCGCAGCTCCGGCACGCTCATGAGGCTGAAGGCCCCCTCGGGATCAGGACCGTCATAGGTCAGCGCGTCGTAGGTGTCGTCGCAGATGACGAAGATCTCGTGCCTGAGCGCCAGCTCCGCCAGCTTGAGCAGGTCGGCCTTGGCGAACACCGCGCCCGTGGGGTTGTGCGGGCTGGAGACGATGATGGCCTTGGTGCGCGGGGTGATGGCCGCCGCCACCGCGTCCACGTCGAGCCCCCAGTCGATGCGCCTGAGCGGCGCGAACACCGGCGTGCCCTCGGCCAACATGATCTGCTCCACGTGGGAGGGATAGAAGGGCTCGGGCACGATGACCTCGTCGCCGGGGCCGACCAGCGTCAGCATGGCGCAGAGCAGGCCCTCCATGCCGCCCACGGTGATGGCCACCTCGCGCTCCGGGTCGGCGGGGAGGTTCTTCTCGGCGCGCAGGAGCTCGGCGGCGGCCGCGCGCAGGGCGGGCATGCCGGGCTGGAGCGAATACTTGCCGGCGGCAGGGTCCTCGCGCAGGGCCTTGGCCACGGCGTCCACCACGTGCGGCGGGGTCATGAACGAGGGGATGCCCTGCCCCAGCGACACGCAGCCGCCCACCTGGGCGGCGATCATGGGCATCTCCTTGGTGGCGGAGATCTTGATCCGTTTCACGCGGCTTGAAAGCCGGGCTTCCAGGTCCATTTCTACTCCTGCTCCGCCGGAAATATCTTGCCGGGGTTGAGCACGTTGTTCGGGTCGAACAGGGCCTTCAGCCCGCGCTGGAGCTTCAGGCTCGCCGGGCCGATCTCCAGCGGCAGGAGGCCGCGCTTGACCAGGCCGATGCCGTGCTCGCCGCTGATGGTGCCGCCGAGGGCGAGGGCAAGGCGCACGCAGTCCACGGCGGCGGCCTCCACCTGCGGGCGCTGGGCCTCGTCCTGGGCGGTGAGGTTCAGGTGGATGTTGCCGTCGCCCGCGTGGCCGAAGGCGAAAATCGTGATGCCGTGCCGGGCCTCCACCTCGGGCAGGGCGGCCACCATGTCGGCGATGCGGCCGATGGGCACGGCGATGTCCTCGGGGATGTACACGGCGCATGCCTCGTGGATGCGCGTGCTGACGCTGCGGCGCACCTTCCACACGGCCTCGCGGCCCTCATCGCCCTCTTTCGTGCCTGTGATGGCGGGCGGCAGGATGTTCGCCGCGCCCAGCTCGCGGCAGATGGCCTCGATGGCCTCCACCTCGCGCCGCACCTGCTCCGGGTCGCCGTCGGCCTCCACGAGCACCAGGGCGCTTGCGTCCCCCTCCACCCGGAAGGGCAGCAGGTCGCCCACAAGCTTCAGGCAGCGCGCGTCGAGAAATTCCATGGCCGAGGGCAGGTGACCGCGCGTCATGATGGCGATGATGGCGCGCATGGCGGCATTCAGGTCCGCGAACACCGCCGCCACGCAGGCCGCGGCCCCCGGGTGCGGCAGGAGCTTCAAGGTCAGCCCGGTGATGACGCCCAGCGTGCCCTCGCAGCCCACAAGCAGCCGCGCCAGGTCGTAGCCCACCACGCCCTTACGGGTGTTGGCCCCGGCGCGGACGACCTCGCCCGTGGGCAGCACGGCCGTGAGGCCGAGCACGTAGTCGCGCGTGGTGCCGTACTTCACGCAGGCCGGGCCGCCCGCGTTGGTGGCCGCGTTGCCGCCAATGGTGCTGGTGGCCAGGCTGGCCGGGTCCGGCGGGTAGAACAGGCCCTTGGCCTTGGCGGCGGCGCGCAGGTCGCCGGTGAGCACGCCCGGCTCCACCGTCGCCGTCAGGCTCCGGGTGTCGATGTCGAGGATGCGGTTCATGGCCGTGAGGTCGAGCACGACGCCCATTTCGGGGGCAAGGCAGCCCCCGGCCAGGCCCGTGCCCGCGCCGCGCGGAATCACCGCAAAGGAATGCCCCGTCGGATTGGCGTTGGCCAGGCTGACCAGCCGCGCCACCTGGGCCTCGCTTTTGGCCAGCAGCACCGCCGCGGGCTGGCGCACCAGGCCGGACTCGTCGCGGCTGCGCGCGCAGAGCGCCGCCTCGTCCACCAGCAGGTCAGCCCCGAACTCGCACGCGAGCAGGGCCAGAAGATCAGGGGCAAGGGCTCTGGGCTGGGGCATGGCCGTCTCCATTGGGTCCATTTCTCTCAACGAACTGGCGGGTCAGGACTTGTGGCGCTCGAAGCCGGGCACGCCGAGCGCGTCCTCCAGCAGGTGCAGCAGCCAGGTGGCCAGGGTCACCAGCACCAGGTAGTACGCGCCCAGCGTGCAGAACACCTCGATGTTGCGCCAGGAGTTCTTGGCGATGGTGGTGGCCATGCCCGTCAGCTCGTTCACGGTGATGATGGAGGCCAGCGACGAATACTTGATGAGGTAGATGATCTCGTTGCCGCAACCCGGCAGCGCACGGCGGAAGGCCTGAGGCAGCACCACGCTCTGCACCGCCTGGCGGGTGGTCATGCCCAGAGCCAGGGCGGCGCGAATCTGCCCGCGCTTGATGGAGTTGAGGCCCCCGCGGATGTACTCGGACTGGTAGGCCCCGCTGCACAGGCCAAAGGCCAGGATGGAGGCCGGGACGGCGTCGAGCACGATGCTGTGCCCGCCGATGGAGATGTACGGCAGCGCGAAATACCAGAAGAACACCTGCACCACCAGCGGCGTGCCGCGAAAGAGCGAGACGTAGGCCTCGGTGAGGCGCTGCAGGGGCCTGGGGCCGTACACGCGCAGCACCCCGGCCACAACGCCGATGAACGCGCCCAGGCAGGCCGAGGGCACGATGACCACGAGGCTGGTCCACAGGCCTTCCATGAGGCCCGGCGCCAGCTCCGTGCGCAGGAACTCAAGATAGGGCGTGCTCAAACCTTGCACTCCCCGCCCATGTCGTCGGCCTCGCCCGTCAGCTCGCTGATCTTGGCGCAGAAGGCCTTGGTGCGCGAGCCGGAGTCGCGGCGCAGGAGCTCCGCCGGGGAACCGGCCTCGATGACGCGGCCCTTCTCCATGAACAGGAACTCGTCGGCCAGGCTGGCGGAAAAGCTGATCTGGTGGGTGGCCATGATCATGGTCATGCCGTTCTGGGCCAGGTCGCGGATGACGGCCAGCACCTCGCCGATGAGCTCGGGGTCGAGCGCGCTGGTGGGCTCGTCGAGCAGCATGACCTTGGGGTCCATGGCCAGGGCGCGGGCTATGGCCACGCGCTGCTTCTGCCCGCCGGAGAGGTTGGCCGGGTACAGCGCGGCCTTGTCCGCCAGGCCCACCCGGGCCAGCTCGGCCAGGGCCAGCTCGCCCGCGTCGAGCTTGCTCATGCCCTTGACCTTCATCAGCGCCACGCGCACGTTCTCCAGCGCGCTCAGGTGGTCGAACAGATTGAAATCCTGGAAGATCATGCCGACCTGCTGGCGGAGCGCGCAGAGCTCGCGCTTGCTCTTGGCGTTCACCTCCCGGCCCTCCAGCGAAATGGTGCCGGAGTCGGGCGGGATGAGGAAATTGAGGCACTGCAGGAGCGTGCTCTTGCCCGCGCCGGAGGGGCCGATGAGCACCTTCACGCAGCCCTTGGGCAGGGCCAGGCTCACGGCGTCGAGCACACGGTTGCCGCCCAGGGTCTTGCCCAGGGCGCGCGCTTCCAGAACGGGGGTGGTCTCTAATTCGACGGCCATGATTTTACGCGGCTCCTTGGCGGGTGTAGCCCGCGATGCGCACCCTGCTCTCCAGGATGTTGAGGGCCTTCACCCCCACCCAGGTCAGGACGAAAAAGATGATGCCCGCCAGGAAGGTCATGCTCACCGGCTCGTGCGTGGTGGAGGCGATGGCGCGCATGCGGGCCATGATCTCCACGACGCCGATGGTGAACGCCAGCGCGGAGTCCTTGAGCAAGATCGAGTACTCGTTGCTCCAGCCGGGGATGGACAGGCGCAGGGCCTGGGGCAGGATGATGGAACGGATGGCCTGGGCGTCGGTCATGCCGAGCGCCCGGGCGGCCTTGAGCTGGCCCGCGTGCAGCGACTGGATGGCGCCCCGGAAGATCTGCGACTGGTAGGCGCTGGAGGTGAGCCCCAGCACCAGCACGGCGGCCACGAAGGGGCTGTCGAGCCCGAGGCCGGCGAACAGCGGCAGGCCCGAGAGCCAGGCCAGCAGGCCGAAATAGAAGATGTACATCTGCACCAATATGGGGATGCCCCGGAAGAGCCAGACGTAGGTGCTCACGGCCCGGCGCACGGGCCAGGGGCCATACACGTGCAGCACGGCCAGGGGCACGCCGAAGGCAAGCCCCAGCAGCATGGCCCCCACGATGAGCCCGACGGTCCAGACCACGCCGCCCAGCATGTAGGGCAGCGCCTCATGTGCGGCGTTGTAGGCGAGGGTGAAATCCATGGGATCCTTTTGGCGAAGCTTTGCCCAGGCCCGGAAACGACCGAAAGGCCCCGGCGCTTGACCCGGAGCCTTTCGGTTTGATTTCCAGCTGGTTAAGAACTAGTCGACGTCGTACTTCTTCTTCAGCTCGGCCCAGTAGGGGTCGGCCATGAGCAGCTTGAGGCCTTCGTTGATCTTCTTCAGCAGCTCGGCGTCGTCCTTGCGCACGGCGTAGCCGTAGTTCTCGGGCGCGGCGTCAAACGTGCCGGCGATCTTCATCTTCTCGTCCTTCTTCAGGACTTCCTTGGCGATGGTGCTGTCCATGCCCGAGCCGTCGATGCGGCCGATGGGCAGGTCCTGCATGGACAGGTCGGTGGAGTCGTACTGCACGAGCTTGAACTTCATGCCCGGCTTCTTGGACAGCTCCTCCAGGTACTTGGCGGTAACGGTACCGCGCTGCACGCCGATCTTCTTGCCGGTGCTGAGCATCTGCTCCAGGGTGGCCTTGTTGTCGCCCTTCACCACCAGCACCTGGGTGACCGTGTAGTACGGGTCGGAGAAGTTGACGCGCTGGGCGCGCTCGGCGGTGGCGCTCATGCCGGAGCAGATCATGTCGATCTTCTTGGCCTCAAGGGCGGGGATGATGGCGGACCACTCGACGGGCTGGTGCTTCACCTTGAAGCCCATCTTCTGGCCGATCCACTCGATGGCCTCGACGTCGAAGCCCACGGTCTTGCCGGACTTGTCCACAAAGGCGTACGGCGGGAAGCCGCCGCCGTCGATGCCGTTGACCAGGACCTTCTCCTCGGCGGCGGGCTTTTCGGCGGCCTTCTCGGGAGCCTTCTCGGGCTCTTTCTGGCAGCCCATAAGAGCCAGGCCCATGACCAGGGCGGCGACAAACAGAAGACGTTTCATACGGGGTCCCCTTTTCTTTCATCAAGACACTGAGGTTTCAGTTTTCCCCGGAGCGCGGTCCGCCCCCGGAGCAGCCATTTCGTATCCTGGCGCTTAACAGACTGCGCCCCCGCAGGCAAGAACCGGCAGGGGCACATTCACGTCAACTTGCCTTGGCCGGGGGCTGGGCCCCCTGTCCCCAGGCCAGCCCCCTGACCGTTTCCGGCCGGGGGCGTGGCGCGGGGGACTCCGCAAAGGCTCTACTTCTTGGGGATGGCCCAGTCGGGCAGCACGGTCAGGTCGATGCCGAGCACGATGGGGGCCAGGTAGTACACGATGAGCGTGATCTGGAAGATGCCCATGATGTTCAGCCACAGGCCGGTCTTGGCCATTTGTCGGATGGTCACCGCGCCGGAACCGAAGACCACGGCGTTGGGCGGCGTGGCCACAGGCAGCATGAAGGCGTAGGAGCAGGCGATGCACGCGGCCATGATGGGTCCGAAGGGGTGGATGCCCATGCCCACGGCGATGGCGCCCATGATGGGGATCATGAGGGTGGCCACGGCGGTGTTGGAGGTCACTTCCGTCAGGAAGATGTTCAGGGTCACGATGGCGCCCAGGATGATGATGATGGGCAGGCCGTTCAGGTCGGTCAGGCCGCCGGCGATGAACTTGGTCAGGCCGGTGTCCTGGAAGGCGTCGGCCAGGGCCAGGCCGCCGCCGAAGAGCAGGATGACGTCCCAGGGAATCTTCACGGCGGTCTTCCAGTCAAGCAGGAACACGCCGTTCTTCAGGTCAGAGGGGATGAGGAACAGCAGCACCGCCGCGGTGACGGCCACTGTGGCGTCGGAGACGCCCTTGAGCATGGGGATCTTCACCAGGCCCATGACGACCCAGGCCACGGCGGCGCAGAAGAACACGAGAGCTATGATCTTTTCCTCGCGCTTCATGGGTCCGAGCTTGGCGATCTCATTGCGCACGAGCTCTTCGCCCTTGCCCAGGAGGATGTCGCCGTGGACGCGGAAGAGCACCTTGGTGATGAGCAGCCAGCTCAGGAACAGGAAGGTGGCGGCCAGGGGCACGCCGATGAGCATCCACTGGGCGAAGTTGATGGTCTGGCCGTACATCTTGTCCATCTGGGCCACCATGATGGTGTTCGGCGGGGTGCCGATGAGCGTGGCGATGCCGCCGATGGACGCGGCGTAGGCCAGGGAGAGCATGAGCCCGATGGCGAAGGGGTTCTTGCTGTGCTCATGCTGCCCGGTGATGTCGGCGCAGGCGTTGATGATGGCCATGCCGATGGGCATCATCATGACCGTGGTGGCCGTGTTGGACACCCACATGGACAAGAACGCCGTGGCGATCATGAAGCCCAGGATGATGCGCGAGGGGCTGGTGCCCACCAGGCGGATGGTGTGCATGGCGATGCGGTAGTGCAGGTTCCAGCGCTCCATGGTCACGGCCACGAAGAAGCCGCCCATGAACAGGTAGATCAGGTGGTTGGAGTACGCCGGAGTGACCTTCGCGGTGGGCAGGATCTGCAGCAGGGGGAACAGGACGATGGGAATCAGCGAGGTGGCCGGAATGGGAATGGCCTCGGTGATCCACCAGGTGGCCATGAGCACCGTGACCGCGCCGCAGTACAGGGCCGGCTGCGTCAGTCCTTCGGGCAGCGGCAGGAAGCAGATGATGAGAAACAGTGCTGGGCCCAGCAGCAGTCCGTACAGTTTCATTTTGTCTTGCATGTCCCCTCCATGAACGTTGCAGGTTTGCGGCCCGCGGCAAAGCCAGGGCCGCATCGAGCGGTTGTCTCATCCCCTCACTAGACAATGCGCCGTCCGGCAAGACCTGCAAGGCGCCCGCCCCCGAAAGGGAACGGACAGCCAAGGCATGAGGTTCATGCTCCTTGGACGCGAGCATGAACGTGATGCCCCGGCGCTCCACCTGCCCGAACCGTCCACCCGGCATTGGCTGCGGGTACGGGCAAAAAAGCGGAGGCCTCAGCGCTGACCTTATCCTGACAGCTGCCCCCCTCCCGGCGGACGCAAAAAAATCCAATCCAGCCAACGGCCTGCAAAAGCCTGGAGGCGGAATTGGATGTGTTTTGGTCGGCCCACGTTCATGTCGGCGTTCATCCGGGGTAGAGGATGCGCAATTCTTTATCCAGGAAGTTCGGTTTGGGCAAGCCCCCTTTCACGCCTCGGGACCTGCCTTTGCCACCCACACCGGGCGCTCGGACGCCCCCCCCGCAGGCGTGTCCCCACCCGCTGCAAGCCTTGCCCCTGGCCGATTTTTCTTAACGGGCGCAACGCCGCAGGGGGTCGGCCGCAGCCGATCCGAAGCATCGAATACATATCAAAATGATCTGAAATAGCGATGGCGGTACAAATACCACCCACCAAATCTACAATTACGTATTACACAAGCCCCCAATCGGCCTCTCAGGTGCTGGACCCGAGGCTCAAGAAGAGATAGGAGAAGAAAATTTCTCGGCGGCAGGGGCTCACGCAACCACTTGACGGGGCACGCAAGGAACGCATGAAGTCATTCTTTTCCTGGTCCATCCGCACACACCTGCTTCTGCTCGTGCTTGCCGCCACCATCCCCGCCCTGACCCTGGTCTGGTGGAGCGGTCGGGAGTTGCAGCGTTCCGCCATAGAGAAGACCCAGGACGCCACCCGCCGCCTGGTCCAGGGCATGGCCGACGACCTGAGCCAAGTGGAAGAGAACGCCCGGGTGCTGCTCACCATCCTTTCCAACGTGCCGACCATCAAGCGCATGGACAAGAAAGGCTCGACAGAGCTTTTGACAAAGCTGCACAAACTTCACCCAGGCTACGCCAACCTCTCCCTCATCGACCTGAACGCCCACGTCTTCGCCCTTTCCATCCCCTACAGCGGCGTCGTCGACGTCTCCAAGCGGAAGTACTTCCGCGACGTGTTGCGCACCAAGGAATTTTCCGTCGGCGAGTACGCCGTCAGCTACACCACCAAACGCCCGGTGCTGCATTTCGCGCATCCGGTGTTCGGGGAAACAGGCAAGCTTGTGGGAGTGCTCGGCGCCACCTTCGACCTCTCCACCCTGGCCCAGGCCTTCAACGCCGCGGGCCTGCCGCCGGGCTCTGCCATGGCCCTGTCCGACTCGCGCGGGGTGCGCCTGTTCCGCTACCCGGACCCCAGCAGGTGGACCGGCCAGCAGGAATCCTTAGGCCTCTGGGAGAACCTGATCAGCCTGGGCGAGGAAGGCCTCACCGTGGGCACCGGGGCCGACGGCATCCGCAGGCTCTACGCCATGAAGCGCGTGCGCCGCGACAAGGACGACCCCGCGTTTTTGCTGGCCCGAGTGGGCATCCCCGAGGACCAGGCCCTGGGCGAGGCTCGCGCCATCCTGGCGCGAAACATCGCGCTGACGGGCCTTGTGGGCCTCCTGACCGCTGCGCTGGCCTGGGTTCTCGGACATTTCATCATCATGCGCCGCCTGAACCTGCTCATCGGCACCGCCAAGCGCCTGGGCCAGGGCGACCTGCACGCCAGAAGCGGCCTGGGCCACCAGGAAGGCGAGCTCGGCATGCTGGCCGAGGCCTTCGACAACATGGCCCTGGCCATGGACGTGCGCGAGGCCGAACGCGTGGAGTTCGAGCAGAAGCTCCGGCACCAGGCCATGTACGACCACCTGACCGGCCTGGCCAACCGCACCCTGGCGGTGGACCGCATCCAGCAGGCGCTGGAGCGCTTCAAGCGGCGCGACGACGTGTACTACGCCGTGGTCGCCATGGACCTGGACCGCTTCAAGGTCATCAACGACAGCCTTGGCCACGCCTTTGGCGACAAGGTGCTGGAGGGCGTCGCCCGGCGCATCGTGAACACCCTGCGCGGCCTGGACACCGTGGCCCGCTTCGGCGGCAACGAGTTCATCCTGCTCCTGGAGGAGCTGGCCACCCCGGGCGAGGCCATACGCATCATCAAGCGCTTGCGCCAGGCCATAATGGAGCCGATGGAGATCGAGGGGCGCGAGGTGCAGACCTCGGCCAGCTTCGGCATCGTGCTTTCGCCCAACACCTTTGACCGGGCGGAGGAACTCCTCCAGAGCGCGACCATCGCCCTGCACTTCGTCAAGGCCAGCGGCCGTGGCCGGTTCAAGGTCTTCACGCCGCGCATGCTGCTGCACGCCCAGGAGCGCATGAGCCTGGAGCAGGAAATGCGCCAGGCGCTGGAGCGCGACGAGTTTGTGGTGCACTACCAGCCCATCTGGGACCTCGCCAGCACGGACATGGTGGGCTTCGAGGCGCTGGTGCGCTGGCAGCACCCCGAGCGCGGGCTTGTGGGGCCGGGCTCGTTCATCACCCTGGCCGAGGAGACCGGCATCATCCTCGACCTGGGGCGGCTTGTGCTGGAACGCGCCTGCAAGGACCTGGCAGGCTGGCGCGCCAACGATCCTTCCGCTCGCAGGCTGTTCATGGCCGTGAACCTGTCCAACAAACAGTTCATGCAGTTCTCCCTTGTGGAGCAGGTGGCGGGCATCCTGGAGTCCACGGGGCTTCCGCCGGACAAGCTCAAGCTTGAGATCACCGAATCCAACATCATGGTCAACGCCGAAAGCGCCCTGGTCATGCTCCACCGGCTGAAAGCCCTGGGCGTGCAGATCAGCATCGACGACTTCGGCACCGGCTACTCGTCGCTCTCCTACCTGCAGCGCTTCCCGGTGGACACCCTCAAGGTGGACCGCAGCTTCGTGGGCCGCCTGGGGCTCGACCCGGAAAACCACGAGATCGTGCGGGCCATCGTGGCCCTGGCCCACAGCCTGGGCCTGAACGTGGTGGCCGAGGGCGTCGAGGAGGTCGGACAGGCGTCCATGCTGCACAAGCTCGGCTGCGAATGCGTGCAGGGCTTCTACTTCTCCCGGCCTCTTGAGCACGCCCACGCCGGGGAAGCCATCAGCCGCATGCCCGAGCGCTAGCCGCGCCGCCCCCAGCACGGCACCGGAACAGCCCCCAGACGAACCGCTCCAACGGGGAGATCTCGATGGACAGCCCCCCTTCCGCCACACACCCCAGCATCCGCCTGAGCCTGACCGAGCACCTCGCCGCGGCGCGGTCCATCCTGGCCAACGAGCGCACGTTTCTGGCCTACCAGCGCACGGCCCTGACCGAACTGGCCGTGGCGGCCACCTTCATCCACTTCTTCGACCACCCGACGCTGACGGTGATCGGCTGGGTGCTGGTGCCCGCCTCGCTCGTCACCATCGCGCTCGGCGTGGCGCGCTACAAGCGCATGCGCAAGCTCATCCACGTGCTAGAAGTCCACGCCAAGGAACAGAAGACCGAGCCGTCCCAATCCACGGACGACAACGGGCGCGTGCCCGAGTAGCAGCGCGGGCTTCTGGGCCGAATATGCCTGCCATTGCAATTGTAGCCGCATCTGGTATCTGGCGTGAAATAGGAGCCTTGCCATGCGCCGATCCGTCCTCGCTCTGCTCGCCCTTGCCCTGCTTCTGTGCTTAGCCGCCCCAGCCCAGGCAGCCCCGAATGCCGAACGCCGCATCGCACTGGTCATCGGCAATGCCGCCTACCCCACCGCCCCACTCAAAAACCCCGTCAACGACGCCCGCGACATGGCCCGCGCTCTGCGCAGCCTGGGCTTTGAGGTCATAGCGAGGGAGAACGCCAGCCTCGCCCAGATGGAGGGCGCGGTAAACGAATTCTGGGGCAAGCTCAAAACGGGCGGAGCCGGGCTGTTCTACTTCGCCGGGCACGGCCTGCAGGTGAATGGTCGCAACTATCTAGTGCCCGTGGACGCGCGGCTCGAGGCCGAGCAGGACACCAGGTACAAGTGCATGGACGCCGGGCTGGTGCTGGGACGCATGGAGAACGCGGGCAACAACCTGAACATCGTCATCCTGGACGCCTGCCGCAACAACCCCTTCGCCCGCAGTTGGCGCAGCGCGGAACAGGGCCTGGCCAAGATGGACGCTCCCAAGGGCTCCATCATCGCCTACGCCACGGCCCCGGACTCCGTTGCGGCGGACGGAGTGGGCAAGAACGGCCTGTATACCGAGAAGCTGCTCCAGGCCATGCGCACTCCGGGCCAGCCCGTGGAGCAGATGTTCAAGCGCGTGCGCGACGAGGTCATGCGCGCCACCAAGGACAAGCAGGTGCCCTGGGAGTCCACCTCCCTGCGCGGGGATTTCTATTTCGCGGGTGCGGGGGCCTCGGCCCCGGCGGCGCCGGCTCCGACGCAGCTTGCCCTGGCCCCGGCGCCCGTTGAAAAGCCGGCCCTGGCGCCCCTGGCGGACCTGAAGCAGCGGCTGGCCGGGAAGTACGCCGAGGCCGGGGCCGACACGGGCAAGAACGGCCTGATCTTCGATTTCGCGCTCCAGGGAGACGAACTCGTCGGAACGCCGAGCGGCTCGACGGGCGGGGTTTCACCCGTGGGCATCAGCGGCGTGCGCGTGGAAGGAAACACGCTGGCCTTCCGCTTCACCTACAAGAAGGGCCTGCTCGGCATGGCGGGCACCACCTACACCGACTACACCTGCAACCTCTCGGGCGACCTGAACGTCATCCCCATGGACTACCTGACCGAGTCCGGCAACACGGGCAAGGCGCGGCTCATCCGGCTCAAGGGGACGGGGCCCAGGCCGATGCAGCAGGCCATGGCCGCACCGCCCAAGCAGGCCCCGTCGGCCCAGGCGGGTGGACCCACGGCCGGCGACACCTGGACCGAGCCGGTGACCGGCATGGAGTTTGCCTGGGTGCCGGGCGGTGAGTTCGAAATGGGCTGCGGGCCTTGGGCGGGTGAGTGCGACGATGACGAGAAGCCGGTGCATACTGTTCGTCTCGATGGCTTTTGGCTGGGCAGGTTCGAGGTGACGCAGGGGCAGTGGCAGAAGATCATGGGCAGCAACCCTTCCTATTTCAAGAAAGGTGAGAGATTCCCGGTGGAGGAGGTCTCCTGGGACGACGCCAAGGCATTCATCTCCAAGTTGAACGCCCAAGGTTCCGCCAAGTTCCGCTTGGCCACGGAGGCAGAGTGGGAGTATGCAGCCCGGAGCGGCGGCAGGCCAGAGATATACGCCGGCGGCAATGACATCGACAGGGTTGCCTGGCACCAACAGAATGGCGGCAGGTCCACGCATGCCGTGGGCACCAAAGCCCCGAACGGTCTTGGATTGCATGACATGACCGGAAACGTCTGGGAGTGGGTCGAGGACATGAAGGCGGATTATCCTTACGATTCCCAGGTGAATCCTGTTGTCACTGGTGGCGGTTCGGGCCGGGTAATCCGTGGCGGCAGCTGGCTTTATGGACCGACACAGGTCCGCACAACCTTCAGGCTCCGCTTCAAGCCCTTCGAAAGGTACGGCAGCGTCGGCTTCCGCCTCGTGCGCGTCCCCTAACAACGTCCCCAGGAGCACACGAAAAAGCCCCCCGGCACGCGCCAGGGGGCTTTTTGTTTCGTCGATGAGGGTTTGCCGCGCCCGCGCTACGCGCTCTCCAGTTCCTGCACCAGGCCGAGCAGGACGTGCGACTGCTCCACCAGCCCGTTCACCGCTTCCACCGCCTCGCTCATGGCCTCCGCGGTTTCCGAGGCGATGCGGTTGATGTCGTCGAGCGAGCGGTTGATCTCGTCGCTGGCCGAGGACTGCTGGCCGCTTGCCGCCGCGATGGCGCGCACCTGGTCGGACGAGCTCTCCACGAAGGAGACGATGCCGGAGAGCGCCTCGCCGGAGTTCTTGGCCAGGCCCGTGGCCTCCTCGATGCGCAGGACGGCCTGATCCACGTTGGTGATATTTTCCCGCGTGCCCTTCTGGATGTCGCTGATGGCCTGGGCCACCTCCTTGGTGGCGGTCATGGTCTTCTCGGCCAGCTTGCGCACCTCGTCGGCCACGACGGCGAAGCCGCGCCCGGCGTCGCCCGCTCTCGCGGCCTCGATGGCGGCGTTCAGCGCCAGCAGGTTGGTCTGGTCGGCGATGTCGTTGATGACGCTCATGACCTGGCCGATGCCGTCGGCCTGCTTGCCCAGCTGGCCCATGTTGGTCTTGAGCCCCTGGGCCTGCTCGTACACGGCCTGGATGGCCAGCACCACCTTGTTGACCACGCCCGCGCCTTCCTGGGCCTTGCGCTTGGCCTGGTCAGCGGCCTCGGCCGCCTGGCCCGCGTTGCTCGCCACCGCCAGCACCGTGGCGTTCATCTCCTCCATGGCCGTGGCGGTCTCGCCCAGGCGGTCCTTCTGCAGGTCCGAGCCCTTGCGGGAGGAATCGATGCGCGCGGAGATGTCACGGCTGACCTCGCCGATGGTCTGGGACACGCCGCGCAGCCTTCCGGCGGCCTGGAGCATCCCCTCCCTGGTGGCGCGTGCGGCCTGGGCCTTGGCTTCCTCGGCCTCGGCGATGGCCTTTTGCGCCACCTGGGTCTCCTCCTCGGCCAGCTTGCAGCTGTGCTGCGCTTCGTTGATCTTGTCGCGCATGGTGCCGACCATGGTCTCAATGGAACGCTGCAGCACCCCCATCTCACCGTGGAAGCGCTCGCTTTCCCTGGTCTCCAGGTTGCCGGCGGCCACCCTGTTGGCCATGCCGGAGAGCTGCGCAATGGGCTTGGAAATGAGGCGCACCAGGTAAAACACGACGAAGGAGAGAATCAGCACCAGCCCGCCCACAAGCCAGACCAGCATAATGCGCAGCTCGTTGGCCTTGGCGTGGATGTCGTCGACGTAGAGCCCGGTTCCGACCAGCCAGCCCCAGGGCTTGAAGACCTTGACGAAGGAGATCTTGGGATAGAGCTCGGTTGTGACCCCGCCCTCCTTCTTGGGCTTGGGCCAGACGTAGCGCACGTAGCCCTCTCCGGCCTTGTCGCAGACATCCACAAAGGCCTGGAACAGGTTCTTGGTGCCGCCGGGGTAGGCCTGGGCCACGCTGGCGGGGTCGTCACCCAGCCAGAAGTGCGTCGACTTGTTGAACTTCTCGGCATCAAGCACCTTGCCGTCCAGGGCGGGCACAGTGGGGTGCATGACCATGACCGGGAAGGGCTTGCCCATGTCGTTGATCCAGAAATAGTCGTTGTTGCCGTAGCGCATGTTCTTCAGGCGGGTGGCCGCGCGCTTTTGCGCCTCCTCGAGCGTGAACTCGCCCTTGTCCACCCGTGCCTGGTACTCGGTCATCAAGGTGAACGCCAGGTCGGTGGTGTCGGCCAGCCCCTGCCTCCGGCCACGCATGAGGTCTTCTTCGTAGTAGGGCATGAAGTAGAAGAAGATGAGGCAGACAAACACTGCGACAACAGCGGCGAACAGCCCGTAAAGCTTGACGGCGGTGTTGACGTCACGAAGTCTCTCGCGGAGCATGGTGAACCTCCAGGGGGTCGACAGCAGAAAATGTCTGAGCGGTAGCCTGCCTAAGGATTGTGCCAGAAAACGGAAACAGGGGGGTTCGACTCTTATGATAAGCCCTGAAGCGCCTCTGCGCAACCAGGAAGAATACGCAGTGATGAAATACTCGCAGAATTCGCAAAAAAACTAGCGGAAGAAGCGCACCCCGCCCACCCACAACACGCCTCGGCCCGGCTCGGTGCGCCGCGCGTCCATGCCGATGCGGATGGCTTCCACGCTGTCCGGCCGGAGCACCACGTCCCCCGCGGTGAACCCGGAGCGCGCCGCCTCGGCCGGCCAGGAGGGGTCGGCCGCCAGCGAGCTGAACCGCAGCCGCAGCACCTTCCAGCCCTCGCCCACGTGGAACGTCCCGAAGAAACGGTCGCGGCTGTTGCGGTCGTCGGTGCTGGAGGTGGTGATGTAGATCACACCGGCCACGGGGCGGCTGGCGCGCACAGCGAACTCGATGCCGCGCGAGCGGTAGTGGCTCAGGCGCACCGTGGTGCCGATGCAGGCGCAGTCCTCGGCCTTGGCCGCCAGGTCGAAGTCGATGCGGAAGGCTCCGGGCGAAACCTGGCCGGCGGCGGCTCCAGGCGGCGCGGCCTGCGGATCCAGGCTGATCTCGTAGGCCAGCGGGCCGGATTTATGGCGCGAGAGCGGCCAGGCCGGATCGCCCGGCAGCACGGCGTAGTCCTGCGCGACGATGGGCGCGAGGTCCGACTCCTTGGCGGCCAGGGCGGAAGCGGCCAGGGCCAGGACCAGCAGGCAGCAGAGCGGAACGGGGAGCAGTCGACGCACGGGACCTCCAGAAGCACGGCAGATCGTCGAAAGATAGCCCATATGCCGCCGTGGCTCAAGCCCCGGAAGACAAAGGAGACAGCCCCCGCTGGAGGATCGGGGGCTGCCGGGAGCTGCGGCCGAACCGCACTGCGAGGGCGGGCGGGCCGTGGAAACGGGCCTTGGCTCAGGCGAGGAAGTCGCGCACGTACTTGAGCGCCAAAAATACGATGAGGGCGGAGAGCATCCACTTGATGTAGCGCGCGGGCACGAACTTCTGGCAGCGCGCGCCCAGGTACATGCCAGCCGTGCCGCCGATGCCGAAGAGGAACCCCAGCAGCCAGTCCGGGGCCACGGACATGGTGGGATAGAAGGGCGCGATGGCCTGGTAGAAGGCCACCCCCGCGACGCTGGTGATGAAGGTGCCCATGAGCGCGGCCCCGGCCACGGTGTAGACCGGCAGGCCGAAGAAGGACACGAAGAACGGCGCGATGATGGCCCCGCCGCCGATGCCGTACACCCCGCCCACGATGCCCACGATGAACGAGAGCGACAGGATGCCGAAGGTCGGCACGTCGTAGGTTTCGCCATAGAACTCGTAGGCGATGCGGGTGGCGCTGAAGCGCACCACGCGCACTGCGGCCAGCTTCTCGCCATGCGCCTCGCTCGTCTTGGCCTTCTCGCGGAAGCGCGCCACCTGTGCCTGGAAGCGTTCCTCGGCGGCCTTGGCCCCGCCGCCCTGGCCCTTCATCTGCTTGATGAGGTCGCGCGCCATGCGCACGCCGATGTAGAGCAGCACGCACGCGGCGAAGAGCTTGAAGTTCTTGGCGTTCGGCAGGTACTGCACGCGGATGATGGCGCCGATGAACACGCCCGGAAGCGTGCCCACGATGACCACCCAGGTGAGCGGCCAGACCATGCGGCCTTCCTTGATGTAGCGCCAGACGCCGCTCGGAATGGCCACGATGTTGTAGAACTGGTTGGTGGAGCTGACGGAAGGGTTCACGTAGCCCAGCACGCTCATCTGGAAGGGCAGCAGCAGAAAGGCTCCGGACACGCCGCCCATGGACGTGAAGAAGGAGATGACCAGCGCCACCAGCGGCGGAATCCAGGGCTGGACCTCGATGCCTGCGACGGAAAAGAGCATGGCGGCCTCCTGTGGGCGGTGCGGGCCTCCGCCTTGGGTTGCTGTCACGAATATTGCTATTCCAGTGACAACAGGCTACCTCGCTGCAACAAAATTGTCACTCTTTTTTTTGTGCACGGCGCAATATTGCGTCCCCCCTTGGCAGCAAAGGCGATTGGACGTACAGAGGATCTTGCCGCGGCCCACAGGGCGCACCCCACGCGGCGAAACGGAGGCGGGAATGGTTAGGACGCCAAACGGCGCACGGGACACAGGCGCGGACACGACGCCCGACCAGGGCCAGCGCGGGCTGGACCCGGCGCAGCTGTCCGCTCTGGAGCAGGCCTTCCGGGCCTGGGTGGCCGCCTCGCGCCGCCATGCCGACCGCCTCTCGCGCCAGCGGCTGCTGCTCATCTTCCTGCTCCTGCGCTCCACCGGCGCGCGCCTGGGCGAGGTCCTGGGCCTCGACGCGGGCCGCGACCTGGACCTGGAGCCCGCGCGGCCCCTGGCACGTTTCCGCTCCGGCCCGCACTCCGCCCCGCACTCCGCAGGAGGCGACCGCGAGGTGCCCCTGCCCTCGGACGTGGCGAGAGAGCTGCGCGCCGCCCTGGCCGACGAGGAGCTCATGGGCAGCCTGGCCTCCGGCCCGGCCGGGCTCTTCGACATGGACCAGGGCCACGTGCGCCGCAAGTTCTACGAGCGCGCGCTTGAGGCGGGAATCCCGCGCGAGCTGGCAAGCCCCAGCGTGCTGCGGCGGTCGCTTGCGCGCAGCCTGGTGCGCCAGGACGTGCCCCTGCCCGTGGTCCAGCGCCTGCTGGGCCAGTCCTCGGCCAGCCTCACCGCCGCCTTCTGCGACTATTCCGAGGACGAGGCCGGGCGCATCGTGGAGGACTACCTGAAGCGCGAGGAGCGCCGCAAGTCCAGCGCGCGCAACCGCTTCGCCGGGCAGATCACCGGCGTCACCGCCGGGCCGGTGGTCAGCAGCGTGGAGCTGACCAGCCTGGGCGGGTTCAAGGTGGTGAGCGTGGTCACCACGGACAGCGTGGAGCGCCTGGGCATCCGGCCCGGGGTGCTGGCCACGGCGGACATCAAGGCGCCCTGGGTGCAGCTGAGCGCCGGGGCCGAGGAACCCTTGTCCACCGCCGCCAACCGCTACCCGGCCGTGGTGCGCCGCATCCTGGCCCACGCGGACGAGCCCGTGGCCGCGGAGGTGGTGGCCGAGCTGTCCGACGGCACCCGGCTGGCCGCCGTGGTCACCGCCGAGAGCGCCAAGCGCCTGGGCCTCAAGGCGGGCGCGCCGGTGTGGGTCAGCTTCGGGGCGTTCTCCGTTATCCTGAACTTCGGCTGACGCAGGAACACCTGCGGGGAGGGGCGCATGGACAAAAACAGCATCCACCCGGCCCGGCTCTGGAGGCCGCTCAAGGACAACCAGGTCCAGTGCCTCCTGTGCAGCCATTTCTGCGTCATCAAGCCCGGCGCGCGCGGCAAGTGCGGCGTGCGCGAGAATCGCCCCGAGGATGGAAAGGGCGCGCTGTTCACCCTGGTCTACGGCCTGCCCGCCGCCGTGAACGTGGACCCGGTGGAGAAGAAGCCGCTGTACCATTTCCTGCCCGGCACGCGCACCTTTTCCCTCGGCACCATGGGCTGCAACCTGTCCTGCACCTTCTGCCAGAACGCCTCGCTCTCCCAGCCGCCGCGCCTGGGCTCCCGCATCACCGGGCACCTGGCCAGCCCTGCGGACCTTGTGGCCGCGGCCCTGGAGAGCGGCAGCAAGAGCGTCGCCTACACCTATTCCGAGCCCACCGTGTTCTTCGAGCTGGTGGAGGACACGGCCCGGCTGGCCCGCGCCAGGGGCCTGAAGAACATCCTGGTGACCAACGGCTTCATGAGCCCGGACTGCCTGGAGGCCTTCGGGCCGGACAGCCCCGCCGAGCCCGGGCTGATCCAGGCCGCCAACGTGGACCTGAAGGCCTTCACCGAGGCCTTCTACCAGGTGCGCTGCGGGGCCAGGCTGGCCCCGGTGCTGGCGAACCTGAAGCACATGCGCAGGCTGGGCTGGTGGCTGGAGGTCACCACCCTGCTCATCCCCGGCCTGAACGACGCCCCGGAGGAGCTGAAGGACATGGCCGCGTTCATCGCCGCAGAGCTGGGGCCGGACACGCCCTGGCACCTCTCGCGCTTCCACCCGGACTACAAGCTCACGGACCGCCCCGTGACCCCGCACGCGACGCTGCTGGCCGCGCGCGAGGCCGGTCGGGCCGCGGGCCTGCGCTTCGTCTACATCGGCAACGCCTCCGGCCCCGGCTTCGGCGACACGCTCTGCCCGGACTGCAAGGCCGTGGTGCTGGGGCGGGAGGGCTTCCAGGCCGCGCTCGGCGGACTCTCAAGCGGGGCCTGCGCGGCTTGCGGCCTGGCCCTGCCCGGCGTCTGGGACTGACACCCCGCGCGGCCCTGGCCTTGCTTGCCCATTAGGCCGCAGCCGGGTATGGTCCGGCCCATGGTCACCACCAAACACATCCAGCCCACCCTCGTCTTCGCCGACGAGGCCGGGAACATCTACGACCACCCGGACCTGCTCATGCTCTGCCGCCGGGGCCATGAGCTCACCCTGCCCCGCCCGGACGAGCTGATGCCCCTGCCCGAGGGCAGCGAGTTCTTCCTGCTGCCGGGCCGCGGCGCGCTCGGCTTCGACCCGGAATCGGGCGAGGTGGAGGAACTGGACGAGCTGGCCGTGGCCGTGTTCGCCAGCCCCGCGCACACCCTCTCGGCCTTCGCCGCCTACGCCAAAAGGCCCGACGCGCCGACCCTGCCCCTTTTCGCCTACGGCGCCGTGGGCTTTGCCGAGGGCCGCTTCTGGGTCTGCGCCAAGAAGGTCGACCAGGACCGCAGGCAGGTCTTTGAGGGCATCCCGCGCGAGCGCATCGAAAACGGCGCGCGCAAGCTCTTGACCGACCTGCCCGGCAACCGCCTCGTCCGCCACCTCACCGGCTGCGCCCTGACCTACGGCTGCCCGGCGGCAAAGAACCTGGCCCTGGGCCGCTTCGAGGCCCCGCTGCCCACCTCCCGCGTGTGCAACGCCCGCTGCGTGGGCTGCATCTCGCTCCAGCCCGAGGAATCCGGCTTCCCCTCCACCCAGAACCGCATCGCCTTCTCGCCCACGGAGAAGGAGATCTGCGAGGTCATGCTGCACCACCAGCGCAAGGAGAAGCGCCCCATCCTGTCCTTCGGCCAGGGCTGCGAGGGCGAGCCGCTGACCGAGGCCGCGCGCATCGGCAAGGCCGTGACAAGCTTCCGCAAGGCCGGGGGCCGGGGCACGGTGAACGTGAACACCAACGCCAGCCTGCACGCCGCCCTGCCGGGCCTGGCCGAGGCCGGGGTGAACAGCATCCGCGTGACGCTGAACAGCGCGCGAGAGACGCCCTACAACATCTACCACCGGCCCAGCGGCTACGCCTTCTCCGACGTGCTCACGAGCATCCGCACGGCCAAGGGCCTGGGCCTGTTCGTGTCGCTGAACCTTCTGTATTTTCCGGGCCTCACGGACTGCGAGGCCGAATGGGACGCGCTCTCGGACCTGGTGGCGGAGACGAAGCTCGACTTCATCCAGCTGCGCAACCTGAACCTGGACCCGGAGCTGTACCTGGGGCTCATGAAGGACGTGGACTTCGGCCCGTGCATGGGCCTGGCGAACTTCCTGAAGCGCCTGAAGAAGACCAACCCCTGGCTGGGCTTCGGCTACTTCAACCCCTACCTGGACCCCAGCCAGGGCTAGCCTGCACGGTCCGAGCCCGGCAGCGGCGAGCGCCTCAGCAGCAACTGCCGGTGCCGCCCTTTCCCGCGCCCTCCGGCCCGCCCTCCGGGGCCAGCGGCAGCAGCTCCACCGGCCTGCGCACCGGCCCAAGCCCTGATTCAGACCCGGCCATGAGGTGCGAACGCACCAGCTCCATGAAGGCCGTGAGCGGCGGCGACAGCCACTTGTCCTTGTGCCGCAGCATGAGCACGGCGGTCTCCAGATCACTCTCCGACCAGGGCAGCACCGCCAGCCGCCCGGCGGCCACGTCGGCGCGCACGGCCAGTTCCGGCAGGATGCTCACGCCCAGGCCGTTCATGACGCAGCCGCGCAGGGCAGCCGCGCTTGAGAACTCCACCCCGGCGGCCAGCGCCACCCCGGCCTCGGCCAGCAGGTGCTCGAACATAATGCGGTAGGAACAATCCGCCGCGGAGAGCACCAGCGTCTCGCCGCGCAGGTCCTGCGGCCCCACGGCCTTGAGGCTCGCCAGCCGATGCCCCGGCGCGGCCACCAGCACCAGCTTCTCCACCCCCAGCGCCTCCACCGCCAAATCGCCCGCGCGCACGCTGTCGGCCATGAGGAAGGCCAGGTCGGTCACGCCCTGGCGCAAGTCCTTTTCCAGCCCCTCCAGGGTGCAGGCCGTGAAGCGCAGCTTCACCAGCGGGTAGCGCTGTCGGAAGGCGCGGATGATGCCGCCCATGCGCCAGGCGCAGAGCGACTCCGGCACGCGCACCGTGAGCGAGCCGCGCACCTCGCTCTCGCCCGACATCCAGGCGCGGGTCTCGTCCTCCAGGTCCAGCATCTTCACGGCGTAGTCGCGCAGGCGCTCGCCCGCTCCGGTCAGGGCCACGCGGCGGCCCAGGCGCTCGAACAGCCGCACGCCGAGGTCGGCCTCCAGCGCCGCGATGCGCGCCGACACCGTTGACTGCGCCGCGAACACCTCCGCCGCCGCCCGGTGAAAGCTCAAGTGCCTGGCCACCGCCACAAAGGTCCGCAAGTCCCGCAACTCCATCTCCGCCCTCCCCGTGTCCTTGGCGTCAGATCGCCAGCTCCGATCGCCGAACCCGATTGGCCGCATCGAAACTAATCGTTGGACTCGATCAGTGCATGTTCGTATTCAGCTATCCAGATACAAACAGCGTGTCAATGCGAGGACACGACAACGCCGCCCCCGACGACAGCGTCGGCCACAGAGCCGCCGGCCTCGGCAACGGCATCGGCAACGGCAACCGCAACGGCGGGCAAGGGGTGCGAGGCCCGGCGGGTGGTCCATCGCGGGGATACCAGCCACGGCTTCCGCAACGACTTCAACGACGACAGCGGCAACGACAGCGGCAACGACATCTCAAACGGCATCACCAACGGCTACGCCAACGATTTCCGGCGCAGCCCAAATCGAAGGAGGACCACATGTCCAACACCTGTTGCGGCGCGGCGCAGCCGCGCATGATCCTGGCCTGTTCCGGCGGCTCCAACGTGGGGCAGCTCACCAACCAGGCCGCCGTGGAGCTGACCCGCGAGGGCCAGGGCAAGATGTTCTGCCTGGCCGGACTGGGCGGCGGCATTCCCGGGCTTGTCCAGGCCGCGCGCGGGGCCGTGGAGAACGGCGGCGTGCTGGTGCTCGACGGCTGCGCCGTGGGCTGCGCCAAGGCCATCGCGGAGCAGTCCGGGCTCGCCGGGTACGACTACCTGGTGGTCACGGACCTGGGCATCGACAAGGTGAAGGACCCGCAACTGGCCCTGCGCCCGGAGGACGTGGCCCGCGTGAAGCAGGCGACGGCCCAGGGCCGGGGCTAAGGCGCGTTCCGGCTTCATCCGCAACAACACAACAACACCGACAGGAGCGACACCATGAACAGAGAACAGGTTGAACAGCGGGCCAAGGAACTCTTTGAGGGCGGGCTGCACTGCGCCGAGGCCGTGCTGGCCGCCGTGCTGGAGGGCCAGGGCGTGGCCGCAGCGGACTATTCGCCGCGCGCGGCCTCGGCTTTCGGCGGCGGCGTGGGCCGCAGCAAGAAGAGCCTTTGCGGGGCGTTGTCCGGCGGGCTCATCGCCCTGGGCATACTCCAGGGCCGCGACACGCCCCGGGACAAGTGGGACGCCGTGGCGGCGGCAGCCGCTTCCGTGCGGGCGCGCTTCGAGGCCCAGCAGGGCAGCACCGACTGCGGCCAGGTGCTGGAGCGCCTCGGTCCCCAGGAGGGCATGGACAAGTGCATCAATCTGGCGGCCCATACCGCGGGCCTGTTCCACGAGGCCTTGGCGAATCCGCTCGCCACGTGCGAGGCCACGGCCTGCGGCTGTACGGCCCGAGATGCGGCCAGACAGGCGGCCAAGCCCGCCGGCTGCGGCTGCGGCTGCGGTTAGCCGCAGACAAAGGTCCGCCAGCATCAACAGCCCGAGTGGGCGCCATTCAATATTCTGATTGGCGTTCACCGGGCTCTCGCGCTAAGAACCTGCACCACCCCTGGCGCAGACCCTCAACGTACAGCAAAGGAACGCTCATGCGCAGAAGCATCCCCGCCTCGATCCTCGCCTTCGCCCTGGCTTTCGCCCTCATGGCCGCCAGCGCGGCCCAGGCCCAGGGCCTGACCAAAATCGCGGAGAACGTCTACTCCTACGTCGGCGTCAAGAACGACGCGCCCAGCCACAGCTATGCCGCCAACGCGGGCATCGTCATCGGCTCGGACGGCGTGCTGGTCATCGACACTTTGGCCTCGGCAAAGGAAGGCAAACGGCTGCTGAAGGACATCCGCGCCGTCACCAAGAAGCCCATCAAGTACGTGGTCACCACCCACGGGCACTTCGACCACGCCCTGGGGGCCTGCGTGTTCACGGACCTGGGCGCAACGCTCGTCGGCCACGAGCTGGACCGCGAGTACCTGGCCAAGCGAGGCGAGGGGCTGCTGAAGAAGCCCCAGATGGTGGGCCTGACCCCGGCGGACCTGGCCGGCACCCGCATCAAACTGCCTACGCTGACCTTCACCGAGCGCATGACCATCCGCCTGGGCACCAAGGCCAACGAGACCGTTGAACTCATCCACCTGACGCCCTCGCACACGGCCGGCAGCACCCTGGTGTACCTGCCGCAGCAGAAGGTGGTCTTCGCGGGCGATGTGCTCTTCACCGACTTCCACCCCTTCATGGGCGAGGGCGACATCCCCGGCTGGGTCAAGACCCTGGACTTCATCCAGGACATGGACACGACCGCCATCATCCCCGGCCACGGCCCGCTGTCCACCAAGAAGGACGTGGCCGACATGCGCGACTACATCCAGCTCTTCGACGCCAAGGCCAAGGAGCTGGCGGCGGCGGGCGTGAACGGCGGCGCAAAGGACCCGGCCTCCCTGGCCGCGGAGCTGAAGAAGCTCCTGCCCGCCCGCAGCCAGGGCCAGGGCATGGTGCAGTACAACTTCATGATCAAATACCTGCCCGCCAAGAACTAGCCGGTTCAACTCACCAGGGGGGCTGGCCTTTCGCCGCCCCCCTCTTTTGGCCCCCTCGCGCAGATTCTTTTTCAGACATTCCAGGCCGTCACCGAAGCGTCACGGTTCCGCCCCGCTTTTGTGCTGGATATTTCCTGGCCGAGTGTTTAGAGAATTTCTACAACCAGTCGCAATCCGGCGGGCGCAACGCGCCTGTTTCCTCGGGGGGTGAGTCCAAAAAAACCAACACATTCAGCACGACGCGCGGTGGCCCTGCCGGTCTGAAGGACCGAACCCCCAAACCCAAGGGAACCCATGGCTTCAAAAAATTTCGTGCTCGACACCAATGTGCTCATCGAAAACCCAAAGTGCATCACGGCGCTGCGGAACGGCAACGAGAACCGCATCCACATCCCCTACACGGTGCTCACCGAACTGGATGCCCTCAAACGCGACGCCCGCATCGGGCACGTGGTGGCCCAGGCCGTCACCTCCATCATCGAGGACCCCAAGGTCCAGATATTTCCACCCAACGGCCACAACTTCCCGCCGGACATGACCGCCGATGACCGCATTCTGCGCGAAATCGGCCACCAGAGCGGGCTCGGCGAACCCATCCTCGTCACCAACGACCGCATCCTCCAGCTCAAGGCGAGGGTCTTCGGCATCCCCAGCGAGGGCTACCGCGACTCCGTGCCGTTCCAGAGCGAATCGCAGATCTACACGGGCTTCGTGGAGGAAGGCGAGGAGCCCGTGCCCAACAGCTTCAGCTGGGAAAACGGCACCCCGGTGTTCCACGGGCCGGACGGTCCCAAGCCCATCGGCTACGCCCACGAGATCTGGGGCGCCAAGCCGCGCACCGTGTACCAGAACCTGGCGCTGGAACTCATGCTCGACCCGCGCCTGGACCTCGTGTCCATCCAGTCCGAGGCGGGCTACGGCAAGACCTTCCTGGCGCTGGCCGCCGCGCTCTACTTGACCCTGGAGCGCAAGGACAACCCCTACAAGCGCATCTACCTGGTCAAGCCCATGGTGGAGATCGGGGCCAAGATGGGCTTCCTCCCCGGCGACGTGGAGGAAAAAATGGGGCCGTATGTGCGCTACATCACAGACCTTCTGCTCAAGCTGCATGAGATGCGCCCGGCCAACCGCATCTTCCAGGACCCGCAAGCCGACACGCTGAAGCTGAACCCCAAGCGCTTCATCATCCAGCCCATCGCCTTCATTCGCGGCATGAACATGGAAAACTGCATCGTCATCGTGGACGAGATGCAGAACCTCTCGCGCAACGAGACCCGCGCCCTGCTCACGCGCATGGGCGAGGGCGTAAAGTGCTTCTGCCTGGGCGACACGCGCCAGGTGGACAACCCTTACCTGAACGAGGCCAACAACGGGCTGAACTGGGTGGTGAAGAAGCTGAAGGGCTACCGCAACTACGCCCACATGGTGCTCAAGGGCGAAAAATCGCGCGGGCCGATCACCGACATCGTGCTGAAGAGCAAGTTGTAGGATTGCGCCAGGGGCTCCGCCCCCGGCACCCCCGCCAAGGGGCCTGAGGCCCCTTGGAAC
>NZ_JAVHLD010000026.1 GCF_031082295.1 Humidesulfovibrio sp. | reverse complement strand
GCCTGACGCGGTTTGTCTGGCGAGACTACGACGCCGACACCGGGCGCTTCACGGCGCTGGACCCGCTGGGGAAGAAAGGCGGCGACAACGACTGGTACGGGTATTGTGTCGATGACCCGGTGAACCGGGTGGATGTGTGGGGGCTGGAGGTGCAGGTCTGCAAGCGGCCGCCGGAGAATAAGTACTTGCGCCGAACCGGCCTAGATCATTATTGGATCAAAACGGATACCACCGAATCTGGGATTGGAAATGGTCAGATTCCAGGCCAAAACGGCAACTCTGATATGCCCTATTCCCAAATACAGTGGGTGGACCATTCCGGGCAATCTGACAGGCTTGATGCACACTGTGATCCTGTTCCGAATGTTGATGAAGAATGTGTTAATCGGAATATCCGTGTCGGCACCGAGGCGGGGTGGTGGGCGCCAAGCATGAACGATTGCCGGACGAACCCAACGGAAGTCTTCGACTATTGCCGGACGGACGTGGAGTAATGATCTAAGGCCAGCAGGGAGGATCAAGATGAAACGTTGGTTTCCACCGCTTTTCGTTGCGTTCGCCCTGCTGGCCAATGTTGTAGAGCGGGTGTCGTACGCACGCTTTCTTGATGAGCGTAACCCCGGCGCAGAATATGGCATGCCGCCCTGGATCGCGCTGTTTGCGTTTTTCTCCATCCCGCTCGGCCTTATCCTGTTCGGACGCATGTGGCGCCCCAGCCCGGAACAACGCGCCGCATTGCCTAAGTACCGCCGATTTGCGGGGTACGTGTTGCTGGCGCTGACCCTCTTGCTCTGGCTTGGTTTTCTGTACCGAGCGTCTTTCGCGGCATGGCTTACTGCGACTCCGGTGGTGGACCCCGCATACTGGGAGCGCCAATACGCGTTCATGGCCAACTGCGCGGCACTTACTCTCGGCCTCGGTGGTTTGCTTTCCCTGTGGCTGATGGGTATTCGCATGCCCCCGCGCAATGGCGACGACATGAAATAGACCCGTTTCGTCTGGCGCGACTACGACGCGGACACCGGGCGCTTCACGGCGCCCTGATGGGGGAATCGACCCGCTGGGGAAAGAAAGGGCGGCGACACGGACTGGTACGGCTACTGCGTCGACGACCCGGTGAACCGGGTGGACGTGTGGGGGCTGGAAGTGAAGGTTTGCAAGCGGCCAGCGGACATAGACGGCCTCCGTTGGACCAACCACTACTGGCTCAAGACCGACACGCAGGAAACTGGACTGGGAACGGCGCCGGGGCGAATCCCCGGCCAGAATGGCGACTCCGCTGGACTCGGCTCCCCAACGCAATGGATTGACCATACGGGACAAGCACAAGAATCCAATGCGAAATGTGAGGTGTTGCCGAACGTGGATGAGAACTGTGTAAACGCGTTGACGCGCCAAGGCACTCCGGAAGGGCCTTGGCTCCCGACGATAAATGATTGCCAGGGCAACACATCGGCGGTCTTGAACTACTGCCGCAACGACGGCAATTAGACGAAACACGCCAGCGGGGTGCATTCCATGAAACGAGTATTCCCACCACTGTTTTTGGGGTGCGCCCTGCTGGCCAACTTGATCCACAGGTCAGGCTATGTCGCTTTCCTTGAGACATGGACCCCCGGAAGCAGATATTCTGGTTCTCAGCCACTCGCCCTCTTTGCTTTCTTCGGCATTCCAGCGGGCATTCTACTCCTCTGGATAGCCTGGAAACCTTCCACTGAACGACTCGCAGGTCTCGCTGCATCACGCCGGTGGCTCGGAAACATCATCCTAGGCGCCACGATACTGGTTTGGCTTCGCTATATCTACCTCGGGATGTTCGCTGGTTGGGTCGCGGCTACTCCCGTTGAACACCCTCTTGAATGGCTCAAGTATAGTCACAAGATGTTCACCTATGCTTCGTTAACGCTTCCGATAGGCGGGCTGACCGCCCTTTGGCTCAAGGGCATACACGTGCCCCAGCGCAAAGTCGGCAAGGACAACTAGCGCCAAGTTGTCTGGCGGGACTACGACGCGGACACCGGGCGCTTCACGGCGCCCTGATGGGGGAATCGACCCACTGCGGGAGAAAGGCGGCGACAGCGACTGGTACGGCTACTGCGTCGATGATCCGGTCAATCGGGTGGACGTGCGGGGGCTGGCATGGTCACTGTTTGGCGGTGGCGGCGAGTCCGCTGCCGCCGATGGAGGCGAGGAGAAGGCGCAGCCACGAACCGGGCAAGACGACAACCCTTATTGCAAGGACCACCCGTGCGACGACAATGGGACGATGCAAGGGGATTACAAGCCTATTGAAACGCGCGAAGGGGGACAGTCGTTTGTGCTTGACTTTTTTGACCCAATCGTCACGCCCTTCATGTGGTATTACGATTATAAAAACCGTAAGGATTAGGTCAGGGGTCCAACTACAACGATACGAGTGAGGTGAGTCACATGCAAGGCGCCTGGTACGTTGTGGAAGTATACTGCTTCTTTTCCGTGCTTCATTTGTTCATGAATGTTGCAAAGCACCACGACGAGCCAGTGCGCCTTGCATTGGACTTGGGCTGGGTTGCGCTTGTGTTGTTGCTGTCTTGGCTCACGTTCCGTGCAAAACGTCTCGCGAGTCGGATTCTCGCCGTTATTATCACGTATAATGCCGTTGGATTTGTCTGGATCAATGTGATCCAGCCTCAAAGATTCGACATCTATCTAGCATATCAGATGATTATTCAGAGCTACTTTTTCGGTGGTTCCATCAAGCTCTGGCGCATCAAGGAACTGCCAACGCGTTTCACCGATCCGCCAGCGGCCCCCCCGGCCCACGCCTGACCCCGACACCGGGCGCTTCACGGCGCCCCCCGCCCAAATCAAAAGGCTCCGCCTGGCGCACTGCCGGACGGAGCCTTTCTGTCGGCCGGGGAACCCCCCGCGCGGCTACATGTTCATGCGCTCCTGGTCGCGGGCGCGGATCTCGGCGCGCTTGATCTTGCCGCTGATGGTCTTGGGCAGCTCGGCCACGTACTCGATGATGCGCGGGTACTTGTAGGGCGCGGTGACGGTCTTCACGTGGTTCTGCAGCTCCTTGGTCATGGCGTCGCCGGGCTGGTAGCCGGGGCCGAGCACCACCGTGGCCTTCACGGCCATGCCGCGCACGGGGTCGGGCACGCCGGTGACGGCCGCCTCCACCACCGCGTCGTGGCTCACGAGCGCGCTCTCCACCTCAAACGGCCCGATGCGGTAGCCCGAGCTCTTGATGAGGTCGTCGGTGCGGCCCAGGAACCAGAAGTAGCCGTCCTCGTCCACCCAGGCCTTGTCGCCGGTGTGGTAGAACCCGCCGTAGACCACCTTGTCGGTGCGCTCCTGCTCGTCCAGGTAGCCGGAGAACAGGCCCGGGATGCCCGCGGTGGACTTTTCAGACTTCAGGCGGATGCAGATCTCGCCCTCCTCGCCCGGGGCGCAGGGCTTGTCCTCGGCGTTCAGCAGCACGATGTCCCAGTCGGGCATGGGCTTGCCGATGGAGCCCGGCTTGGGCTTCATGAACGGCAGGGTGGCCACCTGCAGCGTGGTCTCGGTCTGGCCGTAGCCTTCGTAGATGGGCAGGCCGAGGGCCTTCTGCCAGTCGGCGAACACGGAGTCGTTCAGCAGCTCGCCCGCGGTGGTGCAGTGGCGCAGGGAGGACAGGTCGAACTCCTTCAAATCCTCGCGCACCAGGAAGCGGTACACAGTGGGCGGCGCGCAGAAGGTGGTGATCTTGTGCTCGGAGAGGATGCGCAGGAGCTCGCGCGGCTCGAACTTGCCGCGGAAGTCCCAGACGAAGATGACGGCCCCGGCCAGCCACTGGCCGTAGAACTTGCCCCACACGCTCTTGGCCCAGCCCGTGTCGGACAGGGTCAGGTGGATGTCGCCGGGCTCCAGGTCGTGCCAGTAGGCGCCGGTGGCCAGGTGCCCCAGCGGATAGGTGTGGGTGTGCAGCACCATCTTTGGCATGCCCGTGGTGCCGGAGGAGAAGAAGATAACCATGGGGTCGTCGCCGCCGGGGGAGTCCGGCGTGCGCGGGAACTGCTCCGCGCCGGTGGCCTTGAGCGTCTCGTAGTCCAGCCAGCCGGCCGGGGCTGCGCTTTGGCCCACCTGCACCATGAGCGCGAGGCCCGGGCACTTGGGCCGGGCGGCCTCCATGCGGCCCGTGATGGAGTCCTCGCAGATGACGCAGGAGACCTTGGCAAAGTTCACGCGGAACTCGATGTCGTGCGGGGTCAGAAGCGAGGGCGAGGGAATGGGCAGCGCGCCGATGCGGGCCAGCGCCAGCATGGAAACCCAGTACTCCACGCGGCGGTAGAGCACGAGCATGACGCGGTCGCCCTTCTTGACGCCGTGGGCGGCCAAGGCGTTGGCCAGGCGGGCGGACTCCTCGCGGAAGAAGCCGAAGGAGAACTCGCGCCGGTGGCCCGCGTCGTCCACGTGGATCAGGGCCGTTGCGCCGGGCTCGGCGGCGGCCTTGGGGTCGAGGAAGTCGAAGGCGAAGTTGTAGCCCTCGGGCACGATGTTCTTGTAGGCCGCCTTGAAGTCGCGGTCGTTGTTCACGCGCAGTTTTTCCATGCTTGCTGCTCCAGGGGGCTTAAAGGATCACGTCCAGAAACACGGCCTGTTTGCCGTCCAGGCCGCGCAAGGCGTGCGGGGTCTGAGCGTCGAAGTACAGCGAGTCGCCGGGGGCGAGCTCCAGAACCTCCGCGCCCAGGCGCAGCTCCAGGCGGCCCTCCATCACGTGGATGAACTCCTGGCCGGAGTGCGAGACCTGGGTCATGTCCTCGGGCTTCTTCGGCGGCACGGTGATGAGGAAGGGCTCCATCTTGCGGCCGGAGAAGCGGTAGGCCAGCGACTTGTAGTCGTAGTCCTTGCGGCGCTCCACGCTCAAGCCCTCGCCCTGGCGCACCAGGGAATAGCCCTTCAGGTGGGGCTCGATGCCGCTGATCAGCACGGTCAGGTCCACGTGGCAGGCCTGGGCCACCTTCATCAGGAAGCCCACGGGGATCTCCATGGTGCCGGACTCGTAGCTGCGGATGGACTCCACGTCCACGCCGGTCTTGGCGGCCAGCTCCTCCACGGTGAGGTCCAGCGCGTCGCGCAGGCCGCGCAGGCGCGGTGCGATGTCCTTGTAAGCCTGTTCCATCTGCATGGCGGATTCTCCTTCTTCGGCCTGCCAGTGGCTGGCCCTTCCATTGACTGCGCCGCGGCAACAAGGCCCTCAATCCTTGAGCTCCGGCGCAATCCAGATTTCGGCGGGCCGCTGTCGCACGGCGCAGCCGGTGACTTGTCCGTCGGTTGCGCCGACGCGTCAGCGCCGCATCAGCGCGAACACGCCCCAGCCAAGATACTCTCGCGTATACGTGGCGTAGCGCACGGGTTCCGAGGTCAGCTTGGCCCGCACTTCGCCTGCAAGCTCGTCGCCGGGATTGGCTTCAAGCCATCTGCGCATGGTGAGCCATTTGGCCGCCTCGTATCTGTCCCAACCGTCCTGGTTGGCCAGAACCATTTCAACCACATCGTAGCCCAGACTATCCATGGACGCGAGAAGATCCTGAAGCAAGAGGAAGTCGGAGGTGGAGTTGGCAAGACAGCCCCTGGCCACGTCCTCCGTCGGCGGCAACTGCCGCCAGTATGGCTCGCCGATGAGGATGATCCCCCCGGCGCGCAGACTCCGGGCCAGAAGCGCCACAGTGCCTACGACGCCCCCCCCGATCCAGGTGGCGCCGACACAGGCCGCCACACCGGCTTTCTCCTCGGAGACGAACCCCGCTGCGTCGCCATGGATGAATTCGACTTGGCCGGCGACGCCCAGTTCTTCAGCGCGTTGCTTGGCCTGTTCCGTGAAAAGCCTGCTCATGTCGACGCCGGTTCCTGTGACGCCGTGGTCACGCGCCCAGGTGCACAGCATCTCGCCCGAGCCGGAGCCTAGGTCGAGCACCCGGGTTCCCGGCTCCAGGCGAAGGGCCGCCCCAAGGGTGGCGAACTTCTCTGGCGTGAACGGGTTGTGGATGCGGTGAGCGCTCTCGGCTATGTTGAATATACGCGGAATGTCCAATGAGGCAGAACTCCTTTCCGTGCTTTCCATCACACGGTTCTGGCGACGCTTCGCCGCCTCAGGCCTTGGGTGGTTCCTGCATGGCCTGGGGGAACAGCTCCGCCGCCAGCTCGCGCAGCTTGTACTTCTGGATCTTGCCGCTGGCGGTCATGGGATACGACTCGACGAAGGCGATGTACTTGGGAATCTTGTAGCGCGATATCTGGCCGCGGCAGTAGTCCTGCACATCCTCTGGCTCCATGCTCACGTCGGGCTTGAGGATGATGAAGGCGCCGACCTCCTCGCCGTACTTGCGGCTGGGCACGCCCGCCACCTGCACGTCCAGGATGCCGTCCATGCGGTAGAGGAACTCCTCGATCTCGCGCGGGTAGACGTTCTCGCCGCCGCGGATGATCATGTCCTTCAGGCGCCCGGTGACGGTGACGTAGCCGTCCTCGTCCATGGTGCCCAGGTCGCCGGAGTGCAGCCAGCCCTCTTCGTCGATGGCCTTGGCCGTGGCCTCGGGGTTGTTGTAGTAGCCCTTCATGACGTTGTAGCCACGGCAGCAGATCTCGCCCACCGTGCCGCGCGGGCATTCCTCGTTGGTCCCGGGGTCGCTTGACTCAGGATTGAAGATGCGCACCTCGATCTCGGGCATCTCGCGGCCCACGGTCTCGGTCATCTGGCGCAGGTCGTCGCCGATGCGCGTCTGGGTCATCACCGGGCTGCCCTCGGTGAGGCCGTAGCAGATGGTGATCTCGCGCATGTGCATCTCGCTTATGGCGCGCTTCATGAACTCGATGGGACAGGGCGACCCGGCCATGATGCCGGTGCGCAGGGTGGACAGGTCGAAGCGGGAGAAGAGCTTGTGCTCCAGCATGGCGATGAACATGGTGGGCACGCCGTAGACGGCGGTGCACTTTTCTTCCTCGATGCTGGTCATGGCCAGGACCGGGTCGAAGTTTTCCAGGAGCACCATGGCCGTGCCGTGGGACACGCAGGCCAGCACGCCCAGCACGCAGCCGAAGCAGTGGAACAGCGGCACGGCCAGGCACAGGCGGTCCTTCTCGGTGAACCGCTGGTTCTCGCCGATCCAGTAGCCGTTGTTGCCGATGTTGTAGTGGGTCAGCTGCACTCCCTTGGGGAAGCCCGTGGTGCCGCTGGTGTACTGCATGTTCACCACGTCGTGCGGGTCGAGCGTCGCCTGGCGCGCCTCGTAGTCCTCGGGCGAGGTCATGACGGAAAGCGCCTGGATCTCGGGCAGGGTGTACATGCCGCGGTGCTTCTCCGCGCCCAGGAACAGCACGCGCTTGAGAAACGGGAACCTCTCGGCCTTGAGCCGGCCGCGCTCGCTGGTCTTGAGCTCAGGCACGAGGTCGTAGAGGGTGCCCACGTAGTCGATGTCGCGGAACCCGTCCATGAGGAAGATGTTCTCGCACTCGGACTGCTTGAGCAGGTACTCCAGCTCGGCGCGGCGGTAGTGGGTGTTCACGGTCAAGAGCACCGCGCCGATCTTCGCGGTGGCGAACTGCAGCACCACCCAGTAGGGCACGTTGTTGGCCCAGATGGCGACCTTTTCGCCGCGCTGGACGCCCAGGGCCATGAGCCCCATGGCCACCTCGTCCACCAGCTGGGAGAACTGCAGCCAGGTCAGGCGCAGTCCGCGGTCCACGTAGACCACGGCGTCGCGGTGGGGCCACTGCTCCACGGTTTCGGCCAGCATCTGGCCGAGGGTGATCTCGCGTAAGGCTGTGTCGCGCGGCATGGGCTACTCCGGGAAGTAGAGCACGGCGTAGATGGAGGCCGGCCCGCCCACCGCGGAGACGTTGTGCGGCACCACGGAGTTGAAATAGATGCTGTCGCCGGGGTTCAGGATGCTCGTTTCGCGGCCGAAGACAAGCTGCACCTGGCCGCTCACCACCACGATGAACTCCTCGCCCTCATGGCTGGAGAGCTTTTTGTCGGCCTCGGCCTCCGGGGTCATTTCGATGAAGAAGGGCTCCATGTGGCGGTCGGTCTTGCCGCGGCCCAGTGAGGAGTAGAGGTGGCTCGCGTTCATGGTGCCGTCGACGCGCATGGCCATCTCGCGGGTTCTCTCGCCCTGGCGCACGATGAGCGGGTCGCGGCTCACCTGGTCGTCGAGGAAGGTGCCCAGGCGCAGGCCGAGCGCGCGGGCGATCTTCAGAAGCGGCCCCAGGGACGGATAGAGGTCCTCGGTCTCAACGGCGAGGAGGAAGGACTCCTCCAGGCCGGTGCGCTCCGCAAAATCGGCCAGGCTCAGGTTCTGCTTTTCGCGAAAGGCGCGTATGCGCTCACCCACTCTCTTATCCATGCTGTCATCCCCAATTCGCGCTGGTGTTGCTGTTCTGCCCGCACGCTGCCAGGCCCGACGCCCGGGCCAGGGCCGCAGTTCCCACATTGCGCCGGGGCTTATCCCATCTCGCGGTTTTTGTCGACCCGTGCAAAGTGATCGCTCACTTTACGAAGGATTCTTTTCTTCCCTGACGAGCGTTCAGCCGAGCCTTGCCAGCACAGGCAAAGGGGTGATAACCTGGGGTTTCAGGATTCCTCCGGCACCTGCAACAGATCGAGCCCGCACGATGGACGACAAGCAGCATCAGGAAGAGCACGCCCCGGTCTACCGGCCGGACGGCGGCAAGAAGATCAAAGGCCTGTTCTCCACCCAGACGGTGGAAAAGGTCGGCACCGGCACCACCCAGCGCAAGACCATCAGCAAGATGTTCTGGTTCTGCAACCAGAACGACGAAGGCGAGGTCATGGTCCAGGCGCTGAACAAGAACATGGTTCCCGCCGGGGCCAGCACCGCCGTGCCGCTGGAAGACTTCCTGGCCAAGTACAATCCCGAACCGGAAATGTACCTGAAGAGCGTGTACCCGAAGATGCAGGAGCTGAACTCCACGGTGCAGCGCGCCGAGGAACAGCGCCAGCGCGGCGCGCTCTACAGCGCCCAGTTCGAGTACGAGAACGCGCTGGCCGTGGACGAGGAGAACGTGCGCGCCAACTTCGGCCTGGGGCTGACCTACGTGGAGCGCGGCGAGGCGACCAAGGCCAAGGACATCCTGGGCCGCATCGTGGGGCTCGACGCAGCCTTCGCCCCGGAGCACAAGCACCTGTTCAACGAGTTCGGCATCTCCTTGCGCAAGAGCCGCATGGTGGACCAGTCCATCGAGTACTACACCCGCGCCCTCACCATGACCGAGAGCGACGAGAACCTGCACTACAATGCGGCGCGCGCCTACTACGACAAGGGCGACCTGGCGAAGTGCCGCGAGCACCTGGACCGCGCCCTGGCCCTCAACCCCACCCACGAGGAAGTGGCCAAGTTCATCGAGTTCCTGGACAAGAAGAAATAGGCGCGGGCGCCATGACCCATCTGGCCCTCTCAAGCGTGCACTTTGCCCATGAGGGCGGGCGGCCCGTTTTGGCCGACGTCTCCTTCAGCGCGCCGCGCGGATCCTTCGTGCTGCTCACCGGGCCGTCCGGCGCGGGCAAGAGCACCCTGCTCCGGCTGTTCTGCCGCCTGGAGGAGCCGCAGCAGGGCCAGGTGCTGCTCGGCGGGCAGAACGTGAGCGAGCTGCCGCCGACCCAGCTGCGCCGCCGGGTGAGCTACCTCCAGCAGACCCCCACCGTCATCCCCGGCAGCGTGCGCGACAACCTCCTCCTGCCCTTCAGCTTCAAGGCCGCGAGCCTCCAGCCCAGGCCGGACGACGCGGCCCTGCTGGCCCTTTTGGCCGGGCTCGCCGCCAGCGACGTCCCTCTCGGCCAGGAGGCCTCCACCCTGTCCGTGGGCCAGCGCCAGCGCCTGTGCCTGGCCCGGGCGCTTTTGACCCGGCCCGAGGCGCTCCTGCTGGACGAGCCCACCAGCGCCCTCGACCCCGAAAGCGCCGGCGCCGTGCTGGCCGCGGCGGAGTCCTTCTGCCTGGACCACGGCGGCACCGTCGTTTTGGTGAGCCACGCCGAGTTCCGGCCGGAGCGCGTGGCGCCGCTGGCCTTCGCCCTGCAGGGCGGCAGTCTTGAGCAACGGAGCCCCGCATGAGCGGAGGCGCGCTGCACATCGACCTCTGGCGGCTGGCCCTGGCCCTGGTGTTCTCGCTCCTGGCGGGGGGCTGCTCGCTGGCGCTCAAGCTGGGCCTGGGGCGCGACCTGGCCCTGGGCACCGCTCGCACCGTGGCCCAGCTTTTCCTCATGGGCTGGGTGCTCGGCATCGTGTTCGACCTCAAGTCGCCCTGGCTGGTGCTGGCGCTGTTCCTGGTCATGGCCGGGGCGGCGGCGCACACCGCGCGCGGCCGCGTGCGCGAGAAGGCCATCGGCTTCGCCTGGCCCATGTACGCGTCCATGGCGGCGGTCTACCTGGTCATCACGGTGACGGTCACCGGGGCCATCGTGCACGCCGAGCCATGGTGGACGCCGCAATATTTCCTGCCCATCGGCGGCATGGTGCTGGGCAACTCCATGAACTCCGTGGCCGTGGCGCTGGACCGCCTGTTCTCGGACCTGCGCGCCCGCGCGAGCGTGGTGGAGATGCAGCTCTGCCTCGGGGCCGACGCCGCCGAGGCCAGCGCCGACATCGTGCGCACCGCCGTGCGGGCGGGCATGATCCCGTCCATCAACTCCATGATGGCCGTGGGGCTGGTGTCCATTCCGGGCATGATGACCGGCCAGATTCTGGGCGGCAGCGACCCCTCCCAGGCCATCCGCTACCAGATCGTGGTCATGCTCATGATCGTGGGCGCCACCGCGCTGGGCAGCACGCTCTTGACGCTCATCATCCGCCGCCGCTGCTTCGGCCCCGGCGACCGCCCGCTCCTGCGCTGAGAGCCCGCTCCTGCCCTATGCCGCATCGGGTTTTTCGTTGCGTTCACCCTGGCCTGCGGATACTGTTCACATTATTTCCAAGAAATCGCGCCAGCGTGAGGGGACCACATGAGCCTGGACCGCCACCACATGCTCAGCCTGCACAACGTGCTTGAGGGGCTGCGGCTTGGCCTGTGCGATTTCTCCGGCCCGTCGCGGGTGGCGCTGATCTACGCCCAGGAGCCCGGCGAGCCCCTGCGCGTGGTGGACCCGCAGGGGCTGCTCGCCGGACATGAACCACGCCTCCAGGAATACTACCTGGACTCCGGGGAATGGTGCGAAGGCCTGCCCGACCCGGAGCTCGTGACCTACTTCGACCAGGCCAAAAGCAAGCGCATCGGCCTGGCCGGGGTGGTCAGCCTGGGCGGGCGGGCGCCCGGCGTGGCCTACCAGATGTGGTTCACCGACCGCCACGTGGACCTCTGCGCTCCCGGCCCCATCCGGCGCTGGCTGGAGCACGCCCTGTTGCAGTTCTCCCACAGCATGTGCGCCCGCGACATCCCCGACACGGGCTCCATCGCGCACATGATCCAGGAGATGGCGCCCCACGCCGTGCACGACTTCATCGTGGACATGCGCGCGCGCACCCTTGGCCCGGACACGCGCCTGCGGGTGTACAACATCCTCGCGGCCATCATGCAGATCTCCAAGACCCCGGAGGAGGGCGCCTGGGCGCGCGGGCACCTGGCCTTCGTGGAGCCCTCGCGGCTGTCTCGCCTGCACTACCTGATGCGCTTCCCCAGGGCCGAGCGCCCGCGCCTGGACAACAGCAAGCACGTGCGCAAGATGCTCCAGTCCGTGGAGCGCAGCCCGCGCATGCTCGTGTCCGATGGCGAGCACATCATCGGCATCGCCTCGGGCGAGCTGCCGCCCTCCAGCCTGTGCGCCCTGTTCAACGGCCGCCACGGCATGCTTTCCCTGGACGGCGGCCTGGTGTGCAGCTTTTCCGACGGCGCCTTCCAGTCCACCAACCGCAAGCCCAACCTGGTGATCCTTGAGGAGGCCCTGCTGGAGTGGCCGCTCGACGCCGACCAGCGCGACGCCCTGTTCAGCTCGGTGTCGCGCATCGTGGCCTATGCCGGGGAGCAGAAATACGGCTGCGCCATCATCGTCGACCCCTACACCCCGCTCCTGCCGGTCTCCGGCCACAGCCTGGAGACCCCGCTGCCCCTGGAGGACGCCGACCACCTGGCCCTGGCCGCCGCCCTGGCCAAGGTGGACGGGGCGCTGCACGTCTCGGCCGTGCGCAACCAGCTCTGCGGGTTCGCCTGCCTCATGGACGGGCCAAGCTTCCCCGGCGAGGACCGCTCGCGCGGGGCGCGCTACAACTCCGCCCTGCGCTTCACGCACTCCCACCCGGAACTGCTGGTGGTGGTGGTCTCCTCCGACCGTCCTGTCTCGGTGATGCAGAAGGGGGCGGACATCTCGCGTCCGCCGGTGTGGCCCGCGGTGCCGAGCACCCTGCGCCCGGCCCCGACCCTGGAGCACTGGCTCGCCGAACCCAAGGCCTGAGGCCGCTCCGGACACATGGCGCCGGGCGCCCCGGCTAGTGCAGCTGCGCCTTGGCCCGCTTCCTGGCCACGGCCTGCAGCAGTTCCCGCAGGTTCTCCTGCTGGAAGGGCTTGGCGATGTACTCGTCCATGCCCGCGGCCAGGAACTTCTCGCGGTCGCCGGACAAGGCGTAGGCGGTCATGGCGATGATGGGGATGCGGCTCTTTCCCGGCAGGCTGGTGTTGCGCAGGATGCGCGTGGCCTCCAGCCCGTCCATCTCGGGCATCTGGATGTCCATGAGCACGCAGTCGAAATCTCCCTCCAGGGCGGCCTCCACCGCGGCCTTGCCGTCGTTCACGGCCAGCACGCTGTGGCCCATGCGCTCCAGCATGATGCGCGCGCCAAGCTGGCCGATGAGCTCGTCCTCGGCCAGCAGGATGCGCAGCGGCACGGACTGCGGCTCCTCGGCCTCGCTGGCCGCCGCAACCTCCACGCGCACGGCCTTGTCTACCTGCGCCGGCAGCGACAGGACCACGGTGGTGCCCTCCCCGGCCTCGCTCTCGATGCACAAGGTGCCGCCCAGGGCCTCCACGATGCGCCGGACGATGGCCAGGCCAAGGCCCGCGCCCTCGAACTGCCGGGTGTAGGAGGCGTCGGCCTGGCTGAAGCGGTCGAAGATGCCGCCAAGCTTGGCCTCGGGAATGCCCACGCCGCTGTCGGACACGGAGAGGAACAGGCGGCTCGGAGCGTCGCCCAGCCCGGCGCGGTGCCAGGCTTCGATCTTGATGGAGCCCTTGCGGGTGAACTTTACGGCGTTGCCCACGAGGTTGAACACGATCTGGCGGATGCGGGCCTCGTCGCCGATGAGGGCTGCCGGCAGGCCGGCCTCGGGCAGGATGTCCAGGCTTAAGCCCTTGCGCGAGCAGATGTGCTCGAAGACGCCCCGGACGGCCGCGAGGATGTCGTCCGGGTTGAACGGATCCTGCCGGAACACCAGCACCCCGGCCTCGATGCGCGAGAAGTCCAGGATGTCGTTCAGCAGGGACAGGAGGCGGTTGGCGGCCTCGCAGGCGTTGTTGGCGTACTTGTGCTGGGAGGGCTTCAGATCCTCCAGCATGAGCAGCTGGAGCATGCCGAGCACGCCGTTCATGGGGGTGCGCAGCTCATGGCTCATGTTGGCCAAAAACTCGCTCTTGGCGCGGTTGGCGGCCTCGGCCGCCTCCTTGGCCTGCAGGATGACGTGCTCCATCTCCTTGCGGCTGGTGATGTCGAAGGCCATGCTGAGAGCCGTGCGGCGGCCGTCGGGCAGGCTGCCCAGGGGCACGGAGTAGAAGTACCAGGTGCGCGTCGAGCCGTCGCCGCAGGCAACGGCATATTCGCCTTCGTCCCTGCGTTCATCCGACGTGTACAGGCTGTCGATGTAGCTCTTGATTTCTCTCCTGTTGGCGCCGTAGGCCTTTTGCGTCCAATCGCCTATGGTCGGAATGTCGGCCAGAGCGTACCCGGAGATTTCCGTCCAGGTACGGCTGAGGTTCAGCACCTCCCCGTTGTCGGCGTGGATCATGATGGGAATCGGGGCCTCCTCGATGGCCCTCCGGAAGCGGACCTCGCTTTGGGCCAAGGCCTCCGCAGCCTGCCTGCTCTCGGTGATGTCGATGAGGCTCAAGAGGACGAAGTTCTCGTCCCTGGGCCGGACCAGGGCGGTGGAGATCAGGAAGTGGGCCTTGACCGGCTTGTCGTCCACCAGCAGGGTCAAGCTCCCCTCCTCGTTGAACGACCTCTCGCCGGTGCGGAAGGTGCGCATGACGCGTGTGCGCACGGGGCAGTTGGGGCACTTCTCCGTGCGGCCGCAGCCGCCGCTCTGGAAGGAATTCACGCACCTGAGCACCTCGCCGCCGAGGTGCCCCAGCAGCGCGTCCTTGGACTGGCCGAGCCTGGCCACCACCGCGTGGTTCACGTCCACCAGCCTGGCCTCCGAGTTGACCAGCAGCATGAGGGTGGAGGTGTTCTCGAACATGGCGTCCAGGTACTCTGTCTTGGCCAGAAGCTCGTCCTGGGAGCGCTTGCGGTCGGTGATGTCGCTGTTCGCGCCGACGTAGCCGATGACCCGGCCCTCGTCGTCCAGGCGCTCCATGGCCACGCCGTACACCCAGGTGACCTTGCCGCTGCGGCTTAAGAACCGGTACTCCAGCCCCCATGTGCCGCCCGACTCGACCACGCGCTGCCAAGAGGACTGGACCCGCTCACGGTCATCGGGGTGGATGGCCTGCACCCAGCCCATGCCCAGCGCCTCCTCCAGCGTGCCGCCGGACATCTCCAGCCACTTCCCGTTGACATAGAGGCAGTTGCCGCCTGGGTCCGTCAGGTAGACGCCCACCGGGGCGAGGGTGGTGAGCATGCGGAACTTCTCTTCGCTGTCGCGCAGGGCCTGGGCGGCCTGCCTGCTCTCGGTGATGTCCAGGCAGTGCCCGATGAAGCCCAGGAACTCGCCCTGGCTGTCGTAGCGCGGCGACCCCTGGTCCACGATCCAGCGGTACTCTCCGCTGTGGTGGCGCAGGCGGTACTCCATGCTGAAGCTTTCGCGCTTGTCAAAGGCCGTGACGTAGATGTCGAGGCAGCGGTCAAAGTCGTCGGGGTGCACGCCCTCGGCCCAGCCGTTGCCCAGCTCCTGCTCCAGGGTGCGGCCGGTGAAGTCGAGCCAGGGCTGGTTGAAGTAGTTGCAGAGCTTGTCCGGCGTGGAGGTCCAGATGAGGGCCTGGCCCAGGTTGGCCAGGGTGCGGAAGTGCTGCTCGCTCTCGCGCAGGCTGGCCTCCAGACCCTTGCGGTGGGTGACGTCGCTCAAGGTCCCGACCATCCTGACCGCGCGCCCGTCGGGATCGTGCTCGATGGCCTTGCCGCGCGTGCAGACCCACTTCCATTCGCCGCCCTTGGTGCGCAAACGAAGGTCGATGTTGAAGCCCTGGCCGCTCTTGATGGCATGCTTCAGGCCGTCCTCCACCCGCTCGATGTCATCCGGATGCACCAGAACCCGCCAGTTGGCGTAGTTGGCCGCAAACTCCCCGTCCTCGTAGCCGAGGACGCCGTAATAGAGGGGGTTGAAGTAGGCCTCGCCGCTTGGCACGTGCCAGTCCCAGAGGCCGTCGTTCACGGCGGCAAGCGTCGTGGTATAGCGCGCCTCGCTCTCGCGCAGGGCCTCTTCGGCGCGTTTCTGCTCGGTGACGTCGCGCGCAATGCTGTCGATGACCGTGATGCCCCCCGCATCGTCGTAGTGCAGGCGTATGGACCAGGAGAAATGCCGGGTCTCCCCGGTGGCGGACACCAGACGATTCTCAAATGTCGTATGGGTGAGCTTTTGCGCCAGCCAACCCTGGAAGGCGGCCATGGTGGGCTCGCGGTCATCCGGGTGGACGATATCAAAGGCCAGGCAGCCGATGCAGTCCTCAGGATCAATGCCGAGCAACGTGCGTGCGATGGGATTGACATAGGTGAACCGACCGTATCCATCCACCTGGGTGATGAAGCTCTGGGTTCCTTCCACAACCTCACGGAAGCGTTCCTCGCTCTCGCGCAGGGCCTCTTCGGCCAGCTTGCGGTCGGTGATGTCGCGCCCGACGGACTGGACGTACATGAGCGCACCGCGGGCATCGAAGAACCCCCGGTTGGCGAACTGCATCCAGCGCACCACGCCCTGGGCGTTCACGTTGCGGTTCTCGATGACCACCACGGGGTTGTCCGGGGCCAGCAGGGCCATCTGCGCGCGCACCGCGGGCAGGTCCTCCTCCAGCACCACGGGCCCCCACACGCTGCCCACAAGCTGCTGCTGCGTCTTGCCGAAGAAGTCGCAGAACGCCTGGTTGACGAACAGGAAGACGCCGTCAGAGGTAAACCGGCTGACCAGTTCGGTCTGCTCGTCGACAATGGTCCGGAAACGCTGCTCGCTCTCGGCCAGCTCCTCGGTCCTGCGCAGCACCAGCATCCGCAGGAAAAAGATGAAGGCGACCAGCAGGACAAGCACGCCAGCAGCGATGCCCAAGGCCCAGGGCAGCCACTTGGGCACGCGCTCTTGCCCGGCCAGGCCCAGCCACTTGTCGCGCAGCTGGTAGTAGAGGGAGCCGGGCTCGGCCTTGAGCCTCGAAAGGTGCCGGTCCAGAATGGGCAGCAGGTCTTCCCGGCCTCCGCGCTGGACGGCGGAGCGTATCTTTATGGGGGCGAAGACGATGTCCGTGCGCTCCACGGCCAGCTTCTGCTCCAGGATGGTGCCCAGGAAGTTGGTGCACACGCCGGCGTCGGCATCGCCCCGGTCCACCGAGGCCAGCGCCTCGGCGTATTCGTGCTTGGTGACGATGTAGGCCTTGATGTCGAACTGCTCGAGCAGAGTCCTGAGCCTCTCGGTGTAGACGCTGCCGCGCAGGGCCGTGATGGTCTTGCCCTTCAGGTCGAAGACCGAGCGGATGTCCGAGCCCTTTTTCCTGTAGATCACGCCCCAGTCGATGAACAGGTAGTCCTCGGTGAAGCGAAGCGTCTTGTCGCGCTCTGGGGTCTGGGCGATGCTCGGCAAGAGGTCGATCTCGCCGCTGTTGAGCCGCTCCAGGCACTGGTCCCAGGAGCCGGGAACGAAGGCCAGCTCCCACTGCTCCTGCTGGGCCACGTCCTTGAGCATGTCGATGAAGAAGCCCTTGGCCTGGCCGGCCTCTGAAAACACCAGAGGCGCGAAGTTGTACACGCCGACGCGCACAACCTGCCGCCCGGTGGAGTTGGCGACAGTGGCGCCGGGCGAGGACAGGGCGAGCAGCCAGAGGGCCAAGACGGCCATGAGCAGAGGCAGGAGCGCGACTCTTTTCAACTGCTGCACAGGCTTCTCCGGGGCGACCGGTCAATGCGGACAAGAGGACTCTGCTTAACGATGCCACAGGCCGGGGGGCGTTGCAAGGGCTAAGGGCGATATAATCGAAGCCTCGCTGCTTTCGGGCAACGAGGCTCGGGCGGAAATGCCAGGAGACAGGGGCGCCGGCGCTCAGGTCGGCTTGGACTGCAGCTCCAGCCGGATGCGGCCCAGGATGTCCTCCACGTCGGGCACCTGGACGGGCTTGACGAGATAGGCGAAGGCGCTGCAGCAGCAGTAGGCCCGCACGACTTCCTGGGAGTCGTTGGTGGCTGTGGCCATGACGGCGATGGCGTTTCTTTTGATGCGGTGGGCGTTGTAGAGCTCGAACTCGCGGATGCGCTCCAGGGCGTCCAGCCCGTTCATGACAGGCATCATGATGTCCATGAAAATAAGGTCGAACGGCGCGGAATCCTCCACGGCCTGACAATAGGCCTGCACAGCCTCCTTGCCGTTCGTCGCTGCATGGCACTCGCCATGCGCCTTCAGCACCGACATCATGTACTGCATGCCCAGTTCGTCATCTTCAACGATCAGGATGCGCATCGCTTCGCTCCGGGAACAGACCTGATCTCGCACCGCCGATGACCTGCAGCGCTGGCCCGCTCTATTCATATTACCACAATAACGCCCTTGAGGCAACCGTCCGCGGCCCTGCGGCGCAGCATGCGCGGGCAACAGCGCAACGGCTATCGCTCATGCTTTACGGGCCGCCGATAATGCCGAGCATGCTGTCGCGGTCCACCATGCCCTTCAGGCGGCCTTCGGCGTCTTGCACGACGAGGCGCTTGCCGCCGGTCTCCAGCATGCGGCGCAGCACCTCTGGCAGCGGGGTGTCCTCGCGCACGCTGAATACGTCCGGCTCCATGGCCTCTCGCACCAGCGCCCCGAAGGCCTGGTCGCGGCTCCGGCCCGGCGTGAGGAGGTTCGCAAGGGCGCGCAGCAGGCCGGGCTTTTCGCGCTGGCTGTAGCGCTTGAGCAGCTCGCGGTCGAGGACGATGCCCAGCACCCGGCCCTCGTCGTCCACCACCACCACGCGGCGCAGGGGCGAGGCCACGAGCTTGTCCAGGGCGGCCTCCAGCGGCTCGTCCGGCCCGATGGCGGGCACGTTCTTCAGCATCACATCGCCCGCGGTGAGCTTGAGCCCCGTGGGCAGCCGGGCGGGCTCCACCCCGTGTGCGGCCGCGCCGGCCTGCCGGGAGTCCGCCTCCGGGCCGGATATGTGCTCGGACTGGGGCTCGGACATGGAAGCCGCGGTGGACACGGTGCGCAGGATGTCGATGCGGCTCAGGATGCCGGCCAGGTCGCCCGCGTCGTCCACCACCACCAGGCGCTTGAGCTTGCGCGCGGCCATGAGCGCCGCCGCCTCCGGCACCAAAGCGCGGATGTTCACCGTCACCAGCTGGCCGCTCATGACATCGCGCGCGGTCTTGCCCTGCACCATGAGCTTGCGCGCCTCCTCGCCCCGCATCTCCGGCGGCAGCTCCGCGTAGAGGCTCAGGCGAAAGGCCATGCCCGCGCGCGCCAAAAGGTCGCCGCCGGTGATCATGCCCACGGCCTTCCTACCCTCTACCACGGCCACGGCCTTGATGCCGCGCGCCAGCAGCAGGTCCAGCACCTCGGGCAGCGGCATGTCCGGGGGCACGGTGACGACCTCGTGGGTCATGACGTCGCGCACGCGCATGGAGCAGTGGAAGGTGGCCGCCACCTTGTGCCGGGTGATGGCGCCCTCGCCGACCATCTCCTCCAGCAGGGGCATGAACGCCGCGATGCGCTCGGGCCTGTCCACGATCTCCACCACCACGGGCAGGTCCTGTGACAGCCGCAAAATCCTGGCCGTGTGCACCAGGCTGCCCGCGCCGAAGCCCAGCAGCCCCCGCGTGACCGTGGCCCCGGCCAGCCCCCGGCGGTGGGCCTCTTCCACTATGGCCTCGTAGAGCAGCTTGGCGCCCACGTGGTCGCTCTCGCCGATGTAGATGCGCAGGACTTCCGCTTCGGAACGAATCTTCATGGCCCCCCCGTTTGTCTGTGCGGTTTCGTGCGGCCCGGCCAGGGCGCGGCGCAGGTCATCCGCCGACGTGCGTCAAATGAGCCGCCCCAGGCTCGCGCCCGCGTAGAAGGCCGCGAAGCCCAGGATGTTCTGGCCCAGGAGATTGAGCGCGGCATAGGCCCACTGGGCGCCGCGCAGGAGCTCTCCGGTTTCGAAGATGAGCGAGGAGAAGGTGGTGAACGCGCCCATGAAGCCCACCAGGAGGACCAGGCGCAGCTCCGCGCGGAACAGCTGGCGCTCGTCGGCCAGGACGAAGACCAGCCCGAAGAGCAGGCAGCCCAGCAGGTTCACCGCGGCGGTGCCCCAGGGGAAGTCGCGCCCCATGACGCCGTGGACCGCGCCGGAGAGCCCGTAGCGGGCCAGCGTGCCGCAGGCGCCGGCCAGGGCCAGCAGCAAGAGCTTGTGCAGCGTGTCGTTCATGGTCGATTTAGCCCCCGCCCCTGCATGTAGCCCGAAACCGGCCCATCGCACAACAGTCCGTTGCACAACCGCCCCGTCTTGGTGGCGGCCAGCTTGCGCCGTGGGCCGACGAAAAGCCCCCCGCCTTGACCGGGCAGGGGGCTTGCTGTGGCTATTCTTTCCAGCGCACGGCTGGAACAGTCGAGGCTATCAGCCGCCTCCGCCGCCTCCGCCGCCCGTGTTCGAACGGCCCACCGTCAGGCCGTCGGCGCTCTGCTGGGCGTCCACCGCCGCCTCGACGGTGGCGACGGCAAGGCTGCCAAATGGCCCGGCAAAGCCCTTGGCCAGGCCCGCCGGAGACTTGTCGCGCGCGGTCTTGGCCAGGCCGAAGTTCGGGTCCTCCTTGGCCGCCAGGACGAAGAAGTCCTTGGACACCTGCCAGTCGCCCCGGTCCATGGCGTCCAGGCCCTGGCCGTAGTAGGTCGCGGCCTGCAGGCTCTTGGTGTGGTACTGGCGCAGCAGGGCGTTCTCGGTGTCTGCTTCGACCTTGATGTTGTTCACCTTGAGGATGCCCGCCACCACCTGCTTCTGCAACTCGAAGAACTTGTCCTTGCTGACGCTGGCGCTGAAGGACCCGACCACCTGCCCACGAGTGCAGGAAGCCGTGCTGCTGGCCACGCCGAGCTGTCCGCTCGGGGCGAGCAGGTTGCCGACCACGAGGTTGTCCGCGCCGAGCAGCCGCCCGACCTTGGGCGCGCCCGCGGCGTTGACGGCGCCGGTCTGGCCGAGGTTCATCTCGTCGAGCAGGGCCTGCAGGCGCGCGCGTTCCACCACGGTGATGGTCTTGACCTGGGCCAGATCGCTGATGGTCATGGCCGTCAGCGCCTTCTGGAGCGCCCGCAGGTTTTCGTCCGGGCCGGGCAGGCCGAAGTTGAGCACAGCGTAGCTGTCCGCCTTCACGGCGGCGGTGGCCAGCTTGGCCTCCTGCGCCAGGGCCTGTTTGGCCAGCGTGCGGCTGGCCTCAAGCTCGATCAGGGTGATGAGGCGGTCCACCTCCTCCTTCACGACGGTCATTTTCTTGTCGTCGAAGGAGCGCAGGGACGCGAGCGCCGCCACCGGGTCGCCAAGCTCCAGCTGAGCGGAGCCCAGGTAGAGATAGGACAGGGGGACCATGGTGGGCGCCTGGGCGATGGCTTGCTTGAACTCCTCGGCGGCGCTTCGGGGTTCTCCCGTCTTGAGCAGGGCGTAGCCAAGCCGTTGTCGGATGGTCCAATCGTCGGGCTGCTGCGCCAGACGCTCCCGGAACGTGGGAATGGCGGCCTGGTAATCGCCATTGTAGAAGGCCATGTTGGCCTTCATGAGCGGCATGCACCCCGCAGCGCCCATACCCAGCAACGCAAACAAAATGGCCAGAAGCTTCTTCACGCCCTGCCCCTCCTCGCTTCATTGTGATGAGAACGACCCGCCACGCCAGCCTGTCGGCGCACCCATCCAGCCGAACAGGAACCGCCACGGTGTTGGGGGGGCCCTCGCCAGGCGGTTTAAAGTCCGTAGCATCTACGTATTGCTGAGTCCAGACTCCAAGGGGTTCCGCACTGCCCGAAACGGGACTTTGGCTTGCGTTTCGCGCGTCCGCGCCCTTGCGCTACCCGGGCAATTCTGCGAGAGAATGAAATAGCGCCACCGTCCGCCGGACCTGGGCAAACCTCGGGGGAACGCATGACCACATATGTCTACAAGGACCCGGCCAAGAAGTTCGAACTCGACATGACGGAGAGACCGGGCAGCGTCCGGGTCACCCTTACCGACAAGGGCGTGACGACACAGGTCTGCACGGCCAAGAACCTGGAGGGTGCCTTTCGGGAGGTCGAGGCCCTGTTCAAGGCCGCGGGCAAGCCCGTGCCCCCGCGCGAGGACTGGAAACCGCTCTGAGGTGCCGGGGCCGAGGCATCGTGAAGAAAAGGCAGACTGCCCGGGCCGTGCCCCCGACTCCCTGCCGTCGTTGCTGTGCTCCCAGGGGAGACGGACTGTGCCACAATGCGCTCTTATAATCTGCTGCCGCTGGACAAGCGCGCGCAACACTGGGTACTATACGCCTGTGGCCCCCCCACGCCACGCCGGACCTTGCTTCTGCAGACGTTGTTGAGGGACGCACCATGACCAGGCTCTCTCGTCCCGCCAGCATGTTGCTGGCGCTTGCCTTCCTTTGCTCCTCCTTCGTGTGCGGCGTTTCGCTTGCGGCCCAGCCGGGCAGCCCCGCGAAGCCGCGTGTCTTCGTTGTCCAAAGCTACGACAAGGAATACATCTGGACCCAGAACATCAATGAGGGCATCCGGGAAGGCTTGCGCGGCCTTGGCGCCACGTTCCAGTACTTCTACATGGACGCCAAGCGCAGGCCAGACCCCCAGGCCTTGCGTCAAGCCGCGCAGGACATCCTGTGGGCGATCAAGGCACAGGCCCCACAGGTTGTCATCGCCGTGGACGACGCCGCACAAATCTACCTTGTGGAGCCGTTTCTCAAGGATCTCGCCAGCCCCCAGGTCATCTTCTGCGGCGTCAACGCCCCCATTTCACTCTATGGCTTTCCCGCGTCCAACGTGTCCGGCGTGCGCGAACGCTGGCATTTCCGGGAAGGGTTCTCCCTGCTGAGAAAAATCTCCCCGAGCTTGCGGTCGGTCGCGGTGATTTCGGACGACTCGGAATCTTCCGGGTACGTCCTTGATAACTTGGCCGAGGACCAGAAGAAGGCCGGAGCGTTTGCCCTCAAGCTCGCCGGGGTTGAAAAGGTGCACACCTTCCAGGCCTGGCAAAGCAAGATCCTGGCCTATCAAAGGCAGGCGGATGCGTTGGCCATCGGCATCTTCCACTCCCTCGTGGACACGGCGACGGGGCAGGTCGTCCCGCCGGAAAAGGTCATCGCGTGGACCAATTCCGTCAACAAAAGGCCTACGTTGGGCTTCTCGGATTACGCCCAGGGGCAAGGCATCATGTGCGGCGTGCTGGAGTCCGGGCACGAGCAGGGCTACCTTGCCGGGACCATGGCCCGCGAGGTCATCGCCAAGGGCGTGGCGGCCGGTTCCCTGCCCGTGCGCCTCAACCAGAGGGGCATCGTCTTCCTGAACCTCAAGGCCGCCGAGCGCTTCGGCCTGAGCATCCCCTACGAGCTCATCGAGGCAGCCGAGGTGGTGGTGCAATGACCACCCTCTGGGCAAGAGCCCAACGGCGGCTGGCCTTCGACCGCCCGCTGATGCCCGTGCTCTCCGTCGTGCTCATCGGGGCGTTCATCAGCACCCTTGTGGTCTACCTCAACACCAAGAACGCCGTTGAACGCCTGGCCCAGAGCCAGACCACCCAGAGCCTGAAGCTGCTCGACCAGCAGATCAGCGCCCAGGTTCGCGACATGGTGACCAAGAGCCGGCTCGTGAGCCAGGACGGCGTGCTGCGCCTGGCCCTGGAAGACTCCTACATCGGCCGCTCGGCCAAGGTCGCGGCGCAGAGGAAGCTTCTGGGGTATATGGAAGACGGGCTCTTCGAGCGCTTTTATCTGATGAACATGCACGGGGTCATCGTGCTGGCCTCCAATCCCGCCCTCGCAGGCGTCCTCAACATCTCCGACAGGGAATACTACCTGCAAGCCAAGGCGGGCCATCCATACCTGGAGACAATCCCGGTTTCGCGTGTGAGCAAACGCCCCATCCTCGTGGCCTCGCATCCCGTGCGCGGACCGGATGGCGCCGTCGTGGGCGTGCTTGTCGCCATTTCCGACACCAACACCTTCGCCAAGGACGTACTGGCGCAGATGCGCATCGGCAACAGCGGCGGCGCGTACATCCTTGGCCCCGCGGACGTGCTTGTGGCGCAGCCTTCCTGGGCGGCAGACGGCCAGTTCGCCCCAGGCCCGGTGGCGAGGGAACTCATCGCCAATGCCGGCGCGGACTCGTTCTTCCACTTTGACCGCCAGGGCGCTCAGCGGGTCTGCGTCGCCCAGCGCAACCAGATCACAGGCTGGACGCTCGTCATCGAGGCCGACGAGGCCGAGGTTCTTGCTCCGGCCACCAGGCTCGCTACCCTCATCGCGGGCATGTCCGTGCTCATCCTGGCCCTTGTGACCCTTGCCCTGGGCTTTCTGCGCAAGACGCTGCTCAACCTGCGCAACGCGGAAGCCGACCAACGCACGCTGACGGACTTGAGCCCCGTCGGGATCATCACCTTCAGCCAGAGCGGAACGCCCCTCTACATGAACGCGAAGGCCAGAAGCATCCTCGGGATTGAGCCAAAGGCCCAACTGCCAGCGGAAGTGCTGTTCGAGGACGCCCTGGGGGAGCCGCTTGTCGGCGCCGCATCGCCCGTTTTGGCGGCCCTCGACCAGCAACAGCCCATTCTCGGACAACTGGCCTGGCACCAGGCCCCGGCATCAAGCGACCGCAGGGCCATCAACATCAACGCAAGCCCCCTCTCGGGCCAGGGCGGCGCAAACGCCCAGAGCCTGGTGGTCACCCTTGAGGACATCACGGACCGCGTGCTTGCCGAGCAGGCCCTGGTGTCCGCCAAGGAGGCCGCAGAGGCGGCCACAAACGCCAAGAGCGAATTCCTGGCCAACATGAGCCACGAGATCAGAACGCCGCTCAATGGCGTGCTGGGCATGCTCAAGCTGCTGAGGCAAGACATCCCGCCGGAGGAGCGGGCTCAATACACCGAAATGGCTTTTAATTCCGGGAGCCGACTGCTTGCCCTCCTGAACGATGTGCTCGACTTCAGCCAGATGGAGACGGGCAACCTGCAGCTCTCCACCGCCCCGTTTGATCTGCGCACCCTGTTCGACGATGTCGAGGGCGCATTCTCCCTGGCGGCCAAGGAAAAGCAGCTGGAGCTCTCCTTCAGCGTGGACCAAAGCGTGCCTGCGCTGCTTGCGGGCGATGAGGCGCGTTTGCGCCAAATCCTCTTCAACCTTGTGGGCAACGCCCTCAAGTTCACGCCGGAGGGCTCGGTCCAGGTCGCCGCCTGGGCCAATCCCTCCGCGAAGCATGCGGGCAAGGCCAGGGTGTACATCTCTGTTGCCGATACCGGGGTCGGCATACCGGATGACAAGCAGGACCACGTGTTCGAGCGGTTCACCCAGACGGACGCCTCCTACGCGAGAAGGTACCAGGGGGCCGGGTTGGGCCTTGCCATCGTGAAGCGCATCGTCGCCCTCATGGGCGGAACCATCGACCTGGATAGCGAGGAGGGCGTGGGAACGACCGCCTACCTGCACCTGCTGATGGACACCGCGGACACCGCGGCGGCGGTGGCGCAATGCGCCGCGGGAGATGCACCGCCCTGCCTGCCGAGGCTGCGCATCCTGCTTGTGGACGACGAAACCGTCGGCCTGCTTGGCCTGCAGGTCATGCTCAAGCGCATGGGCCATGACGTCGCCACCGCGGGCAATGGCAAGGAGGCTGTGGAGCTTGTGCGAAAGGGCGAGTTCGACTGCATCCTCATGGACATCCAGATGCCCGTCATGGATGGCGTCGAGGCCACAAGGCTCATTCGAAGCATTGCGGAGGACGAAAAAATGGCGAACATCCCGGTCATCGCCTTGACCGCCTACGCGATGCCCGGTGATCGCGAGCGGTTCCTGGGCGCGGGCATGGATGACTATGTCACCAAGCCGGTCCAGATGGAGATGCTTCAGGAGGCGCTGGCGCGGACAGTGGGCGCGCAGCATCGCTGAAACGGTCGGTAATTTTCCTTTGTCCCGACCGGCACTTGAGCATGCCCGCGCTACGCCGGACCGGGGTGACACTTCCAGCCGAGTCTGCTTCGGCAAAAGAAAAAGGCGGTCAGCTTTTCAGCTAACCGCCTGATTTTGTGTGGCGTCCCCAGGGGGGTTCGAACCCCCGTTACCGGCGTGAGAGGCCAGCGTCCTAGGCCACTAGACGATGGGGACTAAATAAAGAGTCTTTGGTGGGCCGTGATGGACTCGAACCATCGACTCTATCATTAAAAGTGATATACTCTACCAACTGAGTTAACGGCCCCCGAAGGAAGGCCCTTTTAGCCGGACCATGGGGACCTGTCAAGGAGAAAAGCCCCAAAGATTTTCACCTTCCGGGACGGGTGCAAACCGCCGACAACCATGCTACATTTTTTCCAGGTCGAGCACAAGCGCGCGGAGGGGGGAAGACATGGCGGACGACGCACTGGTCGGGGCTGGCGGCGTGCCGCTTTCCGCAGACATCCTGCGCCACCTGCTCGACTCTTCCCAGGACGTGCTCTACGCCGTGGCGCTCACCCCCGACGTTCACATGCTCTACGCCACGCCCGCCTTTGCCCGGCGCATGGGCCTGCCGGACGACTTCCTGGAGCGCGGCTACCACTTCAGCCAGTACCTCGCCTCCGTGCATCTCGACGACACGCCCCGGGTCGCCAGGATCATGGCAGCCATCGTCTCCTCGCGCTCCGACGAGCAATTGCCCGAGAACCCGGCGGTTTACCGCCTGCGCACCCCGGAGGGCGGCTGGCGCGTCATCAGCGACTCCTACCGCATCCTGCGCGACGCGCAAGGCGTGCCGCACACCCTCATCGGCAACGCCCGCGACATCTTCGAGCGCAGCCACGCCCAGCAGACCCTGAAGGAACGGGATGCGCGCTTCCGCCTCCTGGCCGAGAACTCCCGCGACATCTTCTTCTCCATGCGCTTCCCCGAGGGCAGCTACGAGTACATAAGCCCCAGCGTGGAGGACCTCTTCGCCATCTCCCCGCAGGAGTTCTACGACGATCCGGGCACGCTGATGCGCTGCATCGCCCCGGACTGGCTCGAGACCGTGCAGGGCTGGATGGCCGAGATCGCCCAGGGCCGCGTTGCCGAGAGCTATGAATACCAGGTGCGCGACAAGGGCGGACGCCTGCTTTGGCTCAGCCAGCGCCAGGTGCTGGTGCCGGCCCCAAGCGGCAAGGGCGCGCTGCTTCAGGGCGTGGCCACCGACGTCACCGCCCTGCGCGAGGCGCAGAAGGCGCTGGCCGAGAGCGAGGCGCGCTTCCGCTCCCTGGCGGAGAACTCCCGCGACATCTTCTTCACCTTCCGCCTGCCGGAAGGCCGCTACGAATACATCAGCGCCAGGGTGGAGGACATCCACGGCCACCCCCCGCAGGCCTTTTACGACGACCCGGGCCTGTTCATGCGCTGCGTGGCGCCGGCTTGGCGCGACCAGATGCGCGGCTGGATGGCCGAGGTCAGCCAGGGCAAGCTGCGCGACAAGTACGAGTTCGAGATCGTGGACAGGCACGGGCGGCTGCGCTGGATCGAGGAGCGGCTGGTGCTGGTGCCCACGCCGGACGGCCAGGGCGTGCTGCTTCAGGGCGTGGCCTCGGACCAGACCGAGGAGCACGCCGCCAGAGAGGCCCTGCTCGCCAGCGAGGAGCGCTACCGCCAGCTGGCCGAGGGCTGGCTCGACCAGGCCGTCATCCGCATCAACCTCCACACCAACCGCTACGAGTACGTGAGCCCCGGCATGCAGCGCCTGTTCGGCTTCGCGCCGGAGGAGTTCTACCAGGGCGCGCGCGGCATCGTGGGCAACACCGTGGCGCCGGAATGGCGCGAGGCGGCGCAGGAGTGGATGGCCGAGGCCTGGCGCGAGGGGCTCAAGCCGGTGTACGAGTTCGAGCTCATCGACGCCTGGGGGCAGCGGCGCTGGGTGCACCTGCGCTGCACCCTGCTCCATGCCTCGGACGGCACGCCCGCCGCGGTGCAGGGGGTGCTCTACGACAACACCGAGCGCAAGCGCCTGGAGCAGCAGCTCGCCGCCTCGGAGCACAAGTACCGCACCCTGCACGAGAGCATGCGCGACGGCTATGCCTCGGTGGACAAGGACGGCTTCATCGTGGAGCACAACAGCGCCTTCCGCGACATGCTGGGCTACACGGACGAGGAGATCCCGAAGCTGACCTACTTCGACATCACGCCGGAGCGCTGGCACGCGGAGGAGGAGCGCATCCTCAAGGAGCATGTGCTCACCCGGGGCTACTCCGACGTGTACGAGAAAGAGTACCGGCGAAAGGACGGCTCCCTTTTCCCGGTGTCCCTGCGCACCTACCTGGAGACAGACGACTCGGGCCAGCCCGGGCGTTTATGGGCCATCGTGCGCGACATCACCGACCAGAAGCGCGCCGAGGAGGCCCTGCGGAAAAGCAACGCCCGCAACCGGCTCATCGTGGAGACCGCTACCGAGGGCATCTGGAGCGTGGACGCCCTGGAGCGCGCCACCTTCGTCAACGCCGCCATGGCCGAGATGATGGGCTACACCCCGCAGGAGATGCTGGGGCGCACGACCGAGTCGTTTCTCTTCCCGGAAGACATTCCGGCCCACAGGAAGCGCATCGCGACGCGCCGCACCGGCAAGGACGAGGTCTACGAGCGCCGCTTCCGGCGCAAGGACGGCACCACCCTGTGGGTTCTGGCCTCGGCCAAGCCGCTGTGGGATGACGCCGGGAGCTTTGACGGCGCCTTCGCCATGTTCGTCGACATCACCGAGCGCAAGCGCACCGAGCAGGCCCTGCGCGACACAAACGCCCGCTACGCCCTGCTGGCCGAGAACGTCGTGGACGTCATCTGGACCACGGACGAAAACTTGCGCTGGACGTACTTGAGCCCCTCCGCAGAGAGACTTTCGGGCATCCCGCTGGCCCGGCTCATGGACATGCGCTTCGACGAGCTGTTCACCCCCGAGTCCATGAGCCTCATCGCCGGGCTTATTGCCAAAAGGCGGCGGGAGCCCGCGCCCAGCGGAAAGGACGAGGCCTACCGCCAGGAGATGCACATCCGCCACGCCGACGGCTCCCTGCTGCCGCTCGAGGTTCTGGTGCGGCCCATGCGCGGCCCGAACGGCGAAATCACCGGCTACTGCGGCACCTCCCGCGACATCACCGAGCGCATCCGCGCCGAGCAGGCCCTGCGCAGCAGCGAGCAGCGCTTCTCGGAGCTCATCAGGCACTCCTCCAACTCCATCACCATTCTCGACGCCAATGGAACCCAGATCTTTGCCAGCGAGGCCGCCGAACGCATCGTCGGCTACACGCCGTCCGAGCTGACGAACATCTCCATCATCGAGGAGATGGTCCACCCGGAAGACCAGGAGCAGGTGGCGGCGGCCTTCGCCACAATCCTCAGGGACGGGGAATGTGGGGCGCACTACCGGCACAGGCACAAGGACGGCTCCTGGGTCCACCTTGAGGCCTGGGGGACCAACCAGCTGGACAACCCGGACATCCGGGGCATCGTCGTCAATGCCCGAGACATCACCGAACGCAAACGCGCCGAAGCGGCGCTGAGGGAGAGCGAGGAGCGCTACCGCCAGCTGGCCGAAAGCTGGACCGAGCACGTGCTCATGCGCATCAACCTGCGCACCATGCGCCACGAGTACGTCAGCCCCAGCGTGGAGCGGCTCTTCGGCTACACGCCGGAGCAGTACTTGAACGGCGACCCGAAGGTGCTGGGGTCCGTGGCCCCGGAGTGGCGGGAGCAGGTGTTCCAGTGGATTCAGGAAACCGCCAACGGCGTGCTGCGGCCGGAATACGAGTACGAGGTCTTCGACGCCTGGGGCAGTCGGCGCTGGGTCTACCAGCGTGGCGCGCTACTGCTTGACGAAACCGGCGCGCCCTCCGCGGTGCAGTTCCTCTTGTCCGACATAACCGAGCGCAAGCACACCGAAGAGGCCCTGCGCATCAGCCAGGAGCGCTACGCCCTGGCCCTCAAGGGCGCCAACGACGGCCTCTGGGACTGGGACCTGCTCAAGGACGAGGTGTACTTCTCCGACCGCTGGAAGGAGATCATCGGCTACGCCCCGGAGGAGATCCGCCACGACGCTTCCGAGTGGGCCGAGCGCATCCACCCCGACGATTTCGACCGCATCATGGAGGCCAACAAGCAGTGCATCCTGGGCGAGGTGCCGGTGTTCCAGGTGGAGTACCGCCTGCGCCACAAGGACGGCTCGTACCGCTGGATCTACGGGCGCGGCGCGGCCCTGGCCGACGCCACGGGCCGGGTGGTGCGCATGGCCGGGGCCCACACGGACATCACCGCGCGCAAGCAGGCAGAGGAGGCGCTCTTCAAGAGCGAACGCCTCTCGCGCAAGCTGCTGGAGTCCATGCACGAGGGCGTCTGGGCCGTGGACGCAAACCGCCGCACCACCTTCGTCAACGAGCGGCTGTGCGCCATGCTCGGCTACGCCTCGGCGGAGCTCATGAACATGTCGCCCACTGACGTGTTGGAATGGCCCCAGCGCCATGTGGCCAAGAGCCAGCTTTCGGACCTGGAGGCCGGCTACTCCGGCGCCACGGACTATGTGCTCATCCGCAAGGACGGGAGCCGCTTCCCGGCGCACGTGCTGTCCTCGCCGGTCATGGAGGAGCAGGGGCGCTTCGAGGGGCTGGTGTGCGGCGTGGTGGACCTGACCGAACGCGCGCGCATGGAGCACGAACTGCGGCGCAACCAGGCCCGGTTCGAGGCCTTGTACGAGCTCTCGCGCCTCACCCCGGCCACGGAGTTCCAGCTGGCCTCGTTCACCCTGCGCGAGGCCATCCGCCTCACGGACAGCAGCGCCGGGGTGCTGTTCTTCGTCAGCGAAGACGGCCAGCAGCTTGTGCCCAAGGCCTGGGAAACCGGGGACGACATGGCCGAGGGCCAGGTGCCGAGCTTCCCTTCCAGCGGGCCGCTGCCCTGGGCCACGGTGCTCCAAAGCGGGCTGCCGCTGTTGATCAACGACTTCTCGGAATGCTCACCGCTCGTCCCGCCCGGGCACACGGACATTTCGCGCTTCCTCGGCGTGCCTGCCCTGGACGGCGCGCGCCCGGTGGCCGTGCTGGGCCTGATAGGCAAGGACGAGCCCTACACGGCGGAGGACACCCTGCAGACCACCCTGCTGCTGGACGGCATGTGGCGCGAGGTGCGCACCCGGCGCGACGAGGAGCGCATCCGCGCCTCGCTGCGCGAGAAGGAGGCCCTGCTGCACGAGGTGCACCACCGGGTGAAGAACAACCTGCAGGTCATCTCCTCGCTCATGGACATGGCCGGGCGGCGGCTTGCCAACCCCGAGGCGCGCCAGAGCCTGATGGAGCTGCGCGGCAAGGTGCAGGCCATGAGCCTGATCCACGCGCAGCTGCAAGGGGCCGGGAGCGATGGCCGCATCAGCCTGGAGCGCTTCGTCCAGGCGCTGTTCCACCAGCTGCGCGAAATCTACTCCGGCGGGCTCGACCTGTCGCTGACGCTGCGCCTGGGCGACCTGGCGCTGTCCCTCGACCAGGCCGTGCCGCTGGGGTTGGCCCTGAACGAGACCCTGACCAACGTGTTCAAGCACGCCTGCCCGCCGCAACGGGTCGACGTCGGCCTGGCCAGCCTGGCCAGCCGGGCCAGCCGGGTGGAGATCCGCGCCGAGCGCGACCCCGCCGGGCAGGTCTCCCTTGAGGTCGAGGACGACGGGCCGGGACTGCCCGAGGGCCTGGACCCCGACAACGCCGAGAGCCTGGGCATGAAGCTCATCCGCGGCCTGGTGCGACACCAGCTGCGCGGGGAGCTGCGCATTGCCCAGGCCAACCCGGGGGTCTGCGTGGGCATCCGCTTCCGTCCGCACATTGCCGGATGACAAAATGCTGAAAGATGGCGGCCCGGCGCCTGGCCGGAATGGAGACCGTCAGGGCCGGGCCGCAGGGGCAGGCCGTGGCGCGAGGGTGGGGGCTGCGCGCCTGGGCCGCCGGGGGAATCGGGGGGATTTGCCTGCGGCCTACCAGCCCTGGTAGTGCTTGATGGCCGAGACCCTGGCGTGGGCATTGGCCGCGCTGGCCTCCTCGTCGAGCGCCTGGGCGTAGCCCGCGCTGGCGTTGAACTCCGGGCAGCGCGAGGCGTCGGCGGAGTCGTCCGGGCAGGCGTTCATGCGCGGCCAGCCGTCCAAAACCAGGGCCTCGGCCGCCTGCTCGCAGCCCTCGTCGGTGAAGTTCTCGCAATCGCCGCAGCGCACGTCGCCGTTCTTGTGCATGTCTCCTCCTTGTGGCGGGCCGGCTTGGCCCCTTGCCAACGTCATGGCGAATACTAGTCGCCCGCCCATCTTTTGTCAATAGACAAATCATCGGCGCGGCGCATGTCTTTGGGCAAATCCGGCGCGGCGGCAGTCTCGTCCTCGTGGTGCCAAGAGTTGACGAAGAGGCTCTCCTGTTGCGTCCCAGGCCAGGATGACATAGATAACGTCAATTCCACGCATCAGAATATTCAAGGAATTATATTTACCAACAGCCCGTCGACACAGGAGACATGACCATGCGCAAGACCATGCTGCTTTTGATCCTCGCCGTTGCATTCTTCGCCCTCCCGGCCCAGGCCTCCGAGCTTGACGCCTTCGCCGGAAAGACCGGCAAGATCGACATCGCGGGCGGCACCGCGCACATCCCGGTGATGAAGGAGGCTGCCAAGCGCATCATGCAGAAGGCTCCCGGCCTGCGCATCACCGTTGCCGGCGGCGGGTCCGGCGTGGGCGTGCAGAAGGTGGGCGAGGGCCTGGTGGACATCGGCAACACGGGCCGCGCCCTCAGCGAGGCCGAGGTGGCCAAGTACGGCCTGAAGTCCTTCGCCTTCGCCATCGACGGCGTGGCCGCCGTGGTCCACCCCAAGAACCCGGTGAACGCCCTCACCCACCAGCAGGTGCAGGACATCTTCGCGGGCAAGATCACCAACTGGAAGCAGGTGGGCGGGCGCGACGCCGCCATCCACCTGTACACCCGCGACGAGGCCAGCGGCACCCGCGAGGTGTTCTGGGGGGTGATGCTGAAGAAGGGCCAGATCGCGCCCTCGGCCAACGTCGTGTCCTCCAACGGCGCCATGAAGTCCGCCCTGTCCGGCGACATGGACGGCATCGGCTACGTGTCCATCGGCCACATCGACCAGACCATCAAGGCCCCGGACCTGGACGGCGTGGCCCCCACCCAGGACAACGCCAAGAGCGGCAAGTACCCGGTGCTCCGCAAGCTCTACATGAACACCAAGGGCGAGCCCACGGGCGTCGTGGCCGCCTTCATCAGCTACATCCAGGGGCCGGAAGGCGCGGCCATCACCGCCTCGGACGGCTACATCCCCACGAAGTAGCGGGCGTCCCGGCGGTCATGGCCGACTCCCGGCAGCAGAAGACTCGCGGCATGGGCCGTGGCGACCTTCCAGGCGAAGGAATCGTCACGGCCCTGCTCTTCGGCGCGTCCGCCGTGTCCGTGCTCTGCGTGGCGGGCATCCTGGCTTTCCTGGCCTGGTTCTGCCTGCCGCTGGTCACGGAAGGCCAGTCCGCTTCCGTCCTCTCCTGGACCTGGCGGCCCGCCTCCGGCCAGTTCGGCATCCTGCCCATGGCCGTGGGCTCGCTGCTCCTCGGCTCCTCGGCCCTGCTGCTGGCCTGGCCGCTGGGCCTGGGCCTGACCCTGTTCGCCCACGGGCTTGGCCCGGCCTGGCCGAACTTCAATCCGGCGCGCCCGCTCATGGCCCTGGTGCGGCTCATGACCAGCGTCCCAACGGTGGTCTACGGGCTGGCCTCGGTGTTTCTGCTTGTGCCCCTGGTGCGCTCCGGCTTTTCGGGCGGCTCGGGCTTCTCCTGGCTGGCGGCGGCGCTGACGCTCGCCCTCCTGGTGCTGCCCACCATCGTCCTGGTGCTGGACGGCCAGCTCCGGCTGGTCACGCCCGGCCTGCGGCTCACGGCGGCGGCCCTGGGGCTGACCAGGACCCAGGAGCTGGTGCACCTGGCCCTGCCCCTGTGCGGACGCGGGCTGAAGACCGCGGCGGTGCTGGGCTTCGGCCGCGCCGTGGGCGACACACTCCTCCCGCTCATGCTCTCCGGCAACGCGGCCCAGGTGCCGGGCGGCCCGCTGGACTCCCTGCGCACCCTCACGGCGCACATCGCACTGGTGGTGGCCACGGACAGCCAGAGCGCGGCCTACACCTCGCTCTTCGCCTGCGGGGCGCTGCTCTTCGGCATGTCCCAGGCCGTGAACCTGGGCCTCCGGGGCCTGCGGCCCGTTCAGGCGACCCTTTCCGCCCCACGGCGGCTCAGCCTGGAGAGGCTGGCCCGCGCCCTGGCCTGGACCTCGGCCCTGGCGGTGCCGGCGGGGGTCTGCGCGCTGCTGGGCTACCTGCTCTGGCGCGGGCTGCCCACCCTGGGGGCGGCCCTGTTCTTCGGCGACACCCCGCCGCTCGACGCCCTTCTGCACGGCGCGGCGGTCTTCGACGGGCTGTGGCCCGCCTGCCTCGGCACGCTGTACCTGGTGCTGGTGGCTTCCTGCCTGGCCATTCCCCTGGGCGTGGCCAGCGGCATCCACCTGGCGGAGTTCGCCACAGGCCGGGCCGGGCGGCTGATCTCCTCCTGCGTGGACCTGCTGGCGGGGGTGCCGTCCATCCTCATGGGCCTGTTCGGCTTCGGGCTCATCCTCCTGCTGCGCCACACCCTGTGGCCCCGGGCCAACACCTGCCTGCTGCTCTCGGCCCTGTGCCTGGCCCTCTTGGTGCTGCCCTACCTCATCAGCGCCACGCGCACCTGCCTGGAGGCCCTGCCCCGGGAGCTGCGCCTCACCGCCGCCAGCCTGGGCCTGACGCGCTGGCAGACCGTGTCGCGGGTGCTGCTCCCGGCGGCCAGCCGTGGCGTCCTGGGCGGCATCATCCTGGCCGTGGGCCGTGCCGCCGAGGACACCGCCGTCATCATGCTCACGGGGGTCGTGGTGGGCGCGGGCACCCCGGGCGCGCTCACGGACAAGTTCGAGGCCCTGCCCTTCACCATCTACTACCTCGCCGCCGAGCACCAGTCGCCCCAGGAGCTGGACCTGGCCTTCGGCGCCGCCCTGACCCTGCTCTGCCTCACGGCCCTGCTCTTCGCCCTCGCCCGGAGCCTGCGCGCCAGCCTGCTCAACGGGAAATCGCGGCGCTGGGGCAACGGCACAAGCGCTTACCAGAGGACCACCGCATGACCACCGCCATCCGCATCAAGAACCTCTCCGTGGCCTTTGCGGGCCGGACCGTGCTCGACACCCTGAGCCTGGAAGTGGACTCCGGCGGCCCCACGGTGCTGGTGGGGCGCTCCGGCTCGGGCAAGACCACCCTGCTGCGCGCGCTGAACCGCCTGAACGAGTGCCTGCCGGACTGCGCCACCAGCGGCTCGGTGGAGCTGCGCCTTGGCAACGAGTGGCTGGACGCCTACGCCCCGGGAACAAGCCCCGAGGCCCTGCGCAAGCGCGTGGGCATGGTCTTCCAGACGCCCAACCCCCTGCCCGTGAGCGTGGCCCGCAACATGGAGCTGCCGCTGGAACTGGCGCTTGGCCTTGGCCAGCAGGAGCGCGCCGAACGCGCCGAGCTGGCCCTGCGCGAGGCCCACCTCTGGGACGAGGTCAAGGACCGGCTGGACCACCCGGCCCGGACCCTCTCCGGCGGGCAGCAGCAGCGCCTGTGCCTGGCCCGCGCCCTGGCCTTCCGCCCGAAGATTCTGCTCCTCGACGAGCCCACGGCCTCCCTGGACCACAAGTCCGCGCGCGGGGTGGAGGAGCTGCTGCTGGACCTGGCCGGGCGCTACACGGTGCTCCTGGTGTCGCACAACCTGAACCAGGCCAGGCGCATGTCCCAACGGCAATCCCGGCGCATGTTCGTGCTGCGCGAGGGCGCCCGGCTGGAGGCCGTGGCCCGGGAGGACCTGGACGACAAGGAGCGGCTGCTCGCCCTCATGGACGAGCTGCTCTGACAGCCTCAAGGCAAAGGCGCATCGGCCCGCGCGAGACTGCGGGACAACGGCAACACGAGGAGGAAGCGATGAAGTACGGCGCGCGCAACAAGCTCAGGGCCAAGGTCACCAGCGTGAAAAAGGGCGACGTCATGGCCCTGGTGAAGTTCCAGGTCACGGAGCCCGGCGAGATGGCCTCGGTGCTGACCACGGAGTCCGTGGAGGAACTGGGCCTCAAGCCCGGCGACGAGATCCAGGTCTTCATCAAGGCCATCCACGTCATGCCGGTGAAGGAATAGCGCGCCCCCCGCCCCCCTGAACTGGAAAGACCTGCCGACGGCTGGTTGCCGCCCACTTTCACGCGGCGAACAACCGGGGCCGGTCATCGCGGCCCGGATCCTTCTCCGCCTCGCGGCATCGCATCAGCCCTTCGCTTGAGTAATGCCATCCTACTCCTTTGATCACGCGGGGACTCATTGACGGCTCAAAGTTAGGCGGATATATTTCGTCTCATTTCTGTCTGGAAACATGGAGAGGTCCCCCCCTGAAGTCGCTTGCCAACACCCTGTCCTCGGCCCTGCTCTTCCGCAGGCAGCCGGGCCTGCTGCCCCAGACGCTGAACCTCTTCGTCACGGCCCGCTGCAACGCCCGCTGCGAGTTCTGCCTGTATCGCCACGCCGTGGACAACCCCACCGCCCGCGACACGGAGATGCGCCTTGAGGAATACGAGGCCCTGGCCCGCGCTTACGGACCGCTGCACTATCTGGCCGTGTCCGGCGGCGAACCCTTCGTGCGCGAGGATCTGGCCGACATCGTCCAGGCCTTCATCGACCACTGCCAGGTGCGCGTGGTGGACATCCCCTCCAATTTCACCTTCACCAAGGCCATGCGGGCGGTCATGGATCGCCTCACCGCCGCCAACCCGGAGGTGGCCTTCGACCTGCAACTCTCCCTGGACGATCTTGGCGAGCGACACGACGCCTCGCGCAAGGTGCCGGGGCTGTTCGCCAAGGCCCGGGAGAGCTTCCGCGCCATGGCAGAACTGCGGGAACGGCGGCCCAACCTGCGCATCAAGGGCAGCACCCTGTACCTGCCCGCCAACGCCGAGCGCCTGGACGAGGTGCTGGCGGAGCTGGCCCGCACCTTCGCCTTTGACCGCATGAGCGTGTCCTACCCCCAGCTGCTGCTGCCCAGCGGAGGGGACCAGGCCGTGCATGCGGACGCAACCGCCTACGCCACGCGGGCCGAGCGGGCCTTGGCCAAGGCCAGCCCCTGCCGCCGCCGGGCCGACCTCCACGTGGCCGGGATGCTGGCCGTGAAGGGCATGTACCGCCGCCTGCTCATGGAGGCCTCCTCCGGCGCGAGGAGCACGGGCGGCTACTGCGAGGCCGGGCGGCACATGCTGGTCATCGACCAGGAGGGCCGGGTATTTCCTTGCGAACCCCTGTGGCACTGCATCGGCAACCTGCGCGACACCGGCTGCGATCCCCGCCCGATCCTGGCCGGGAAGCCCTACGCGGAGTTCCGGGCCGCGAGGCTGGGGCCGGGCAAGTGCAACTGCACATGGTCCTGCGCCATGCACACGGCCATCGCCGTCACGCCGGGCATGATGCCGGAACTCGCGATCCGAGGGCTTGGAATCCTGGCTCGGCGTCTTGTGGGCGGCGCATGCTGACCCAACCGCCGCAGTTGAGCATCATCATCGCTGTGACGCGGCCCCAGGCCCTGGAAGACTGTCTTCGCGGGCTGGAGGCGCAGGCGGGCAGCCAACCCTTCGAGGTCTTCGCCGTGGGCGACGTGGACGGCATGGACTTCCAGCCATCCCGCTTCGCCCTGGCCCTCGTCCCCTGCGCCTCGCGTCACGCCAACGTGCGGCGAAACATCGGCATCGCCAGGTCACGCGGCGCACTGGTGGGTCTTTTGGACGACGACACCATCCCGGACCCGCACTGGGTGGAGACGGCCCTTGGGCTGGACCCGGACGGCGACACCATCCTCACCGGGCCGGAGCGCCCCGTGGCCCAGGGGCCGCAAGCGCAGCTCGTTTACGCCGTCTCGCGCAGCAAGCTCGGGGCTGGCACCAAGTCCCACGTCAACCAACGCTGTGAGTCGGTGTGCTGGTACCAGGTGCCGTTCTGCAACTGCGTCATCCCGCGCCGGATATTCGCCCTGACCGGACCACTGGCCGAGGACATCCCCTGGGACATGGACGACTTCGAGTTCTGCATGCGCGCCCGCGAGGTGGCGCGCTTCGCCAACGAACCCCGCCTGAGCCTTCGCCATGACCGCTACCCGGATTCCGTGTTTGACTACCTGCGGTACCGCTTCCGGCTGCGCCGCCGCACCGGCGAGAAGCTCGTCTCCCACCCCTGGCTGTATGGCCGCATCCTGCCCGTACTGGCAGTGGCGGCCTTTCCCTGGGCAGCGTTCCTGCTCACGGTGCTACTCTCCGGGCAGGCGCTGTTCTTCTGGTCCTTCCTGGCCAGCTTCTATAGCGCGGGACTTCTCGGCCACATCCCGGCTGCCCACGGCCACGGCGGCTGGAAGACCGTCCTGCCCTATCTCGGCCTTATGGCCGCCCACCACGTGGTGACCGTGACCGGAGTCTGCCTGGGCACCCTCACCGGCCTGCGGCGCTACGGCCTCTCCGGAATCGCGGCGCTGTTCCGCCAGTCCGCCATGGCCAACCGCCTCGCGGTCATGGGAGGGAGTGCGGCGGCGTTGCTGCTGTTGCTGGCCGCCTTCGGAGCGGGCCACTGGGAGTTCGGCCCTTTGTCCGACCTCATGGCTCAAGACTTGCTTCATGACGGCTCGGCCCTTGGCCTGCTGGCGGTCGGCACCTACTTTCTGCTATACCCCCAAAGGCTCGCCAACCTGTGGTGCGGCTGCGAGGGGCCAGCCATCACCGCCCTGCTGTTGCCCCTGCTGGGCATGAGCCTGCTCTTCGTGGTGACACACCACCCCGGCGATCACGTCATCTTCGCCCACACCTTTGCCTGGCGCGACCTGCTGGGGCATGACAACATCACCCTCGAACTGGCGGCGCTCTCGGGGACGCTGGCCCTCGCGACCCTTCTGCTCCTGAACCGCACAAGCAATCTCATGCTGCGGATTATAGGGCTGAACACCAACATGGTCGGGCTGTTCTCGCTCATCGCCGCACACTGAACCGCCACGCCCCTGATGGCTTGGGTGCTGCGCCTGGCGCCCATGCATTGCGCCCCGGTGAAAGCGCGGGCAGACGGCCCATCGCGGCTGCGCTCTGGCATCTCTTGATCCAGAACACCGCTGCCTGTCGCACGTGGAGCAGACCTTGTCCGATTGGGCGGGTACCTTTCCTTACGGGGCGAGCCATGCCCCCCCGCCGGAACATTGACAGCACGTGGGCTTTCCGGCACTTGAGCAGACCAGGGGCAGCCGCCGGGGCAGCCTCACACCACTGCTCCACACGAGGCCAAGCAGCACCCGGTCAAGCCGAGTCATTCCAGGTAGAAACGACACATGCGCGAGATCATCCTCATCCACGCCACCGGCGAGGACCGCCCCGGCATCACCTCCATCCTCACCGGAGTGCTGGCCGCCTGCGGGGTGGACATCCTGGACATCGGCCAGGTGGTCATCCACGACCACCTCACCCTGGGCATGCTGGTGGCGCTGCCGAACGAAACCCAGAGCGCGCCGGTGCTGAAAGACCTCCTGTTCAAGGCCCACGAGTCCGGGATACAGCTCAAGCTCACCCCCATCAGCCCGGCCGACTACGAGACCTGGGTCGGCGTGCAGGGCAGGCCCCGGCACATCGTGACCCTGCTGGCGCGGCGCCTGGAGGCCGCGCACCTCTCGCGGCTCACCGGCACCCTGGCCAAGCACGGGCTGAACATCGACATCATCAACCGCCTGTCCGGCCGCGTTTCCGTGGCCGAGGCCGGAGCCGCGCGCCCGGCCTGCGTGGAGTTCTCCGTGCGCGGCAGCACGGCGGACTGGGCGGCCATCCGCAGGGAATTCATGGATATCTCCTCGGAAATGGGCGTGGACATCGCTCTCCAGGAGGACAACGTGTTCCGCCGCAACCGCAGGCTGGTGGCCTTCGACATGGACTCCACGCTCATCCAGGTGGAGGTCATCGACGAGCTGGCCAAGCGCTGCGGCGCGGGCGACGAGGTCTCGGCCATCACCGCCGGGGCCATGCGCGGCGAGTACGATTTCAAGGAGAGCCTGCGCCGCCGCCTGGCCCTGCTGGAAGGGCTGGACGCCGCCGTGCTGGAGGATGTGGCGGCCACCCTGCCGCTGACCGAAGGCGCGGAGCGGCTCATCTCCAACCTGAAGCGGCTGGGCTTCAAGATCGCCATCATTTCCGGCGGGTTCACCTACTTCGGGCAGCGCCTGAAGGAACGCCTGGGCATCGACTACGTCTACGCCAACACCCTGCAGATCAAGGACGGCCGGCTCACGGGCAAGGTCTCCGGCGCAATCGTCGACGGGGCGCGCAAGGCCGAGCTGCTGCGCCGCCTGGCCGACAAGGAAGGCATCGACCTGCAGCAGGTCATCGCCGTGGGCGACGGCGCCAACGACCTGCCCATGCTGGGCATCGCGGGCCTGGGCATAGCCTTCCACGCCAAGCCCAAGGTCAAGGCCGGCGCGCGCCAGAGCATCTCCACCCTGGGGCTCGACGCCATCCTCTACCTCATCGGCTTCCGCGAGCGCGAGACGCTGGGCTAGCCTAACCGCCTCCCCCGCAAAACAAAGGGCCGGGTGCTTCGTTGCACCCGGCCCTTTTGTTGTTTGCTGGTCCCGCGCCGCTAGCCGATCTTGAAGCCCATCTGGCGCAGGGTTTTGTAAATGGCGCTCTGCTGCAGCGGCTTGGTCACGTAGCCGTCGGCCTGGCCCTTGAAAAAGGCCCTGGTCACGTTGCCCGCGTCGCCCAGGCCGGTCACCATCATGACCTTGGCCTCCTTGCCGGGCTGCACGCCGTGCTTTTTCTCCAGGTCGCGCATGGCCTGGAGCGTGGCCTGGCCGTCCAGTCCGGGCATGATGATGTCCATGCTCACCAGGTTGAACGGCCGCCCCTCGGCCAGGGCGTTGGCAAAGGCGTCCAGCGCCTCCTGCCCGGAACCGGTGTCCGACACCTCGCCCAGAGGCTTCAGCATCTTGTCCAAGTGCACCCGCGCGGCGCGGTCATCGTCGACAACAAGTATGCGCATGATATCCCTACCGCCCAGCCTAGCCCGCGACCCGGCCCAGGGCGCTTAGCACCCCGGCGTAGTAAGGCTCGTCCGCGATCTCGCGCACCAGCTCCACATGGGTCAGGATGCCCTCGCGGTCCACCACGAACACGGCCCGCGCCAGCAGGCGCAGCTCCTTGATGAGCACGCCGTAGTTCAGCCCGAAGGAGGCCTCCCGGTGGTCCGAGAGGGTGATGACCTTGTCGATGCCCATGGCCCCGCACCAGCGCTTCTGGGCAAAGGGCAGGTCCATGCTGACGGTCAGGATGCGCACGCTCGGGTCGAGTTTGGCGGCCTCGGCGTTGAAGCGGCGGGTCTCCACCGCGCACACCGGGGTGTCCAGGGAGGGCACGCTGACCAAAGCCAGGGGCATTCCCTTGTAGTCGGCCAGGGTGACCGGCTCCATGTCGTTGTTCACAAGGGAAAAATCCGGGGCCGCGTCGCCCACCTTGAGCTCCGGCCCGAGGAGGGTGAGGGGGTTGCCGCGCATGGTGACGACATCGGGACGCTCGAGCATGACTTACCTCCGGTTCAGATGCGGGATGCCTGCCTTGAACCATATCCTCCCTTTTTGGGAAAGGGAAGGGGGAGCCAGAAAATGCGTACCGTCAGATATCTACAGCACGTCCCAGACCTGGCCCGCGGGGGTGTCCTTGACCTCCACCTGCAGGGCCGCAAGCTCGTCGCGGATGGCGTCAGACGCGGCGAAATCCTTGTTCTTGCGAGCCTCCTGGCGCTTTTCCAGCAGGCCCTCCACCGTTGCGGCGTCAATGCCCTTGCGCGAGGCCCGGCAGGCCTTGAGCTCGGCCAGCAGCTCCAGGGGCTCGCGGCCGAACACGCCCAGCACCCCGGACCACTTGTCCACCCCGGCCAGGATGCGCGAAAGCGCGTCGCGTCCGGCCTCGGCCTTGCGCAGGGTCTTGTCCTCCAGAATGCGCCCGGCCAGGCGCACCAGGCCGAACAGATGCCCCAGCGCCCCGGCCGTGTTCAGGTCGTCCTCAAGCGCCGCCTCGAAGCCCTGCTCGTAGCCGGAGAGCTCGTCGAGCAATTCCTGCGGCAGCGGGCTCTTCGACCACTTGGTCCCGGCCACGGCCTCGCGCGCCTGCGCAAGCGCAGTGTAGATGCGGCGCACGCCCTTCTCGGCCTCCTCCAGCGCGTCGAAGGAGAAATCAAGCGGGCTGCGGTAGTGCATGGACAGGAGGAAATAGCGCAGGGTCTCGGGCAGGAACTGGGCCAGGATGTCGCGGATGGTGAAGAAATTCCCCAGCGATTTCGACATCTTCTCGGAGTTGATCTGCACGAAGCCGTTGTGCACCCAGAACTTGGCGAAATCCTTGCCCGTGGCGGCCTCGCTCTGGGCGATCTCGTTCTCGTGGTGCGGGAACGAAAGGTCCTGGCCGCCGCCGTGGATGTCCAGGGGCAGCGGCATGTACTTCTCGCTCATGGCGCTGCACTCCAGGTGCCAGCCGGGACGGCCCTTGCCCCACGGGCTTTCCCAGAAGGGCTCGCCTGGCTTGGCGGCCTTCCACAGGGCGAAGTCCAGCGGGTCGGCCTTCTCCTCGCCCGGCTCCACGCGCGCGCCGCTTTGCAGGTCCTCGATGTTGCGGCCTGACAACTTTCCGTAGCCGGGGAAGCTGCGAACCTTGAAATACACGTCGCCGCCGAGCGTGGCATAGGCGTGGCCCTTCGCGATGAGCCCCTGCGTCAGCTCGATCATCTCGCCGATGTGCTCGGTGCACTTGGGCTCCACGTCGGCGCGCAGGATGTTCAGCGCGTCCATGTCGACGTAGAACTCGCCGATGTACTTCTCGGCAACGTCCTGGGAACTCAGCCCCAACTCGCCCGCGCGCTTGATGATCTTGTCGTCCACGTCGGTGAAGTTGCGCACGAAGGTGACGTTGTACCCCTTGTGCCGCAGGTAGCGCACCAGCACGTCGAAAACCACCGCGCTGCGCGCATGGCCCACGTGGCACAGGTCGTAGGCCGTGATGCCGCAGACATACAGGGAGACATCGTTGCCGCGCTGCGGAATGAACTCCTGCTTGGCCCGGCCGAGGGTGTTGTACAGACGCATGTAAACTCCAAAGTTTTTACGTAGTTCGCTTCACATCCAGGGGCGCCGCCCCTGGACCCCCGCCAGAGGGCCTCAGGACCTTTGGCGGGGG
>NZ_JAVHLD010000025.1 GCF_031082295.1 Humidesulfovibrio sp. | reverse complement strand
CCCTTTCGGCGCATGCTGGGGGTCCGGGGGCCGCTGCCCCCGGCCGCCGGAGGCTACTGCGCCTTGGCCTTTTTCTTGGACGTCTTGCTCTTCTTGGCGGGCTCGTCGTCCTTGGCCTTCTTCTTCGACTTTTTCTTGGCAGTGGCGGGCTGCTCGTCCTCTGCGTTGGATTTCTTGGACTTCTTGGACTTGCGCTTGGGCGGCGGAGTCGGCTCCGGTTCGTCGTCCATGTCTTCCTCGTAGGACTCCGAGGCCTTCTTGAGCTTGGTCATGCCGAGCATGGCGGTGAGGTTGCGCGGGAAGATGGCCAGCGAGCGCGTGAACAGGTTCTGGGCCTGGCCGGGGTGCTCCAGGCCCAGCAGCGCCCAGCCCATGCCCGACAGGGGCGCGGCGTAGGGCGTCTGCGCGTTGTAGGTGCGCAGCCAGTCGAAGGCGTGCAGTGCCTTGTCGTACTTCTTCTGGTGGTAGGCGGCCCAGCCCAGCTTGTCCATGAGGTGGCTCCACTTGTCCCAGGAGGGCGAGGTCTCCGGGGCGCGGGGCAGCAGCTTGTCGAAGGACTTCTCGGCCAGCGCCCAGTCGGCCTGCAGGTAGGCCGTGGCGCCGAGGCCGAACTGGGCTCCAATCTTGTTTGGCGAGGCGGCGAGGATGCGCTCGAACTCGGCGCGGGCCGGGGCCAGGTTGAGGGCGTAGAGCTGGCTCCAGGCCAGGTCAACTTCCAGGTCGCCCAGATGGTAATGCCGCGCAAGGAGGCGGCCCAGCTCCTGGTCATCCAGGTAGGCCGGGTCGAGGTTCAGCCCGGTGAGGAGCTCCTCGCGGGCCTGGCGCGCATCGCCCAGGGCCACCAGGGAGAAGGCCAGCCCGTAGCGCGGGGCGGCAAGGCCAGGGTCTTCGGCCACTGCGCGGTAAAAGTCGCGCACGGCGTCGCGCAGGCGGCCTTCGGACAGGGCGTTGAAGCCCCTGGCGCTCATGCGGTCCAGGCGCTCCAGGCGAGATTTTGGCGAGGATTTCTGCGCGGCCACGGCCTCCTGCTGCTTGCCCTGCCGCGTGAGCAGCAGCACCAGCGCCCGCCATGCCTGGGGGTTGGTGGGCTCCAGGCGCACGGCGTCGCGCAGGTGCGGTTCCGCCATGTCCAGGTGATTGCGGGAGAGCAGCGCCAGGCCGTCGCCCAGGTGCGCGTCGGCGTCGTCCTTGTTCACGGTGAGCAGGGTCTGGAACAGGGCGTGGGCCTTGTCCTCCTGCCCGGCCCAGAAGCTGGCCCAGGCCAGGGCGCGGCGTCCGGCGCGGCTGTTTGGGTTCTGCTGCAGATACTCTTCGAGGTAGGGCGCGGCGGCGGTGGGGTAGAGCTTGCGCGCGTAGGCCTCGCCCATTTCCAGGAACAGCTCGCTGTATTCCGGCCGGGAGCGCATGAGTTCCAGCACTTCCGGGGTGGCGGCGAAGTCCGGGCTCAGGAAGATGGCCTCGGCCAGGCTCTGGCTGGCCCTGTCCGGCTTGTCCTGCTTGGCCAGGGTGATGCCCAGGCCGTAGGCCGCGGCGGGCAGCGACGGGTTCAGCCGGCGGGCCTCGGAAAAGGCCTGGAGCGCGTCGGCGTACTGGCCCAGGCGCAGGCGCGCCCAGCCCAGCCCGTTCCAGGCGGCGACGGAGCGCCGTTCCTGGGTTGCCAGGCGGAAGTACTCGGCGGCGGCGGCGTCGTAGTCGCCGCGCTCGAAAAGGATTTTTGCCGCGGCCATGCGGCTGTCCACGTAGTCCGGGCGGGCGCTCAGGGCGGCGCGGAAGTGTTCCAGGGCCTTGGTGGGGTTGTTCTGCGAGAGTTCCAGGTGCCCCAGGGTGTTCAGGGCCACGGCGTTGTCGGCCTTGGCGGCCAGCGACTTGGCCAGCAGCGCGCGCGCCTCGTCCACGCGGCCCAGGGACAGCGCGGCCGCGCCCATGCCGGCGAGGGGGTCGGAGGGGGCGGCCTTGGCGGCCCGGCCAGCGTCCTTGAAGGCCTCCAGGGCCTGGACGCTCTGGCCCAGGCGCAGGTGGCTCCAGCCCAGGCCGATGAGGCAGTCGTAGTCCAGCGGGTCCACGTCGTCCAGGTAGGCCGAGAGCTTGGACAGGGCCTCAAGGTAGCTTGCGCGGTGGAAATAGGCCAGGCCCCAGTCCTTGTTCAGCGGCCGGAGCAGCGGGTCGGCGGCGATGGTGCGGCTCAGGGGCTCGGCCAGGGTGGGCTCCAGCACCACCAGGCGGCGCAGGGCGGAGAGGGCCTCCGTGGCGCGGGCCTGGGCCAGCAGCAGCCGGGCCTGCCCCAGCAGGGCCTCGGGCTGGTAGAACTGCCCGCCCGCGAGGCTGGCGTAAACGCTCAGGGCCTGCGCGGCGTTGCCGCTGGTTTCGAGGAGCCGGGCGGTTTTGAGTCGCGCCAGTTCGTCGCGCGTCACGTCGCCCTGGAAGCGCGAGGAGCGCCTAGGCACCTCGGCCCAGGCGGCCAGGGCGCTCGAGGTGTCGCCGGCCAGGGCCCGGGCGTCGCCCAGGGCCAGGTGCAGCTCCTTGGGCGAGGCCAGCAGGTCGGTGCCGGTGGTGGCGGCCTGCAGCAGGCGCGTGGCCTCGGCGGCGTTGCCCCGTCCCAGGGCGATGAGCCCCTGGCCGAAGAGGGCGTCGGCGCTGACGGACTCGCGCAGCATGTCCGGAAGGCCGCTGTGCTGGCCGTCGGCCGGGCGCCGGCTCTGGTTCAATGCCTCGGCGAAAAGCTCCACGGCGGCGGAGGTGCGGCCGCGGGAAAAGGCGGCCCAGCCGGAGCCAAGCAGGCCCACGGACTGGAGCTCGGGGCTTTGGCGCACCCGGTTGAACTGGTCCTCGGCCTCGGCCAATTGGTCCAGGCGCAGCAGGGTGAAGCCCAGCACGGCGCGGGTGTGGGCGGCCTCGGGCGATTCGATGGGGCTCGGGAGCTGCTCCGCCTTCTGGACGGGCGAGATCACCGGGGTGAGGCTGGGCCGGGCCGTCGCGGCTTGCGGGGGCGTGGTCGTGGGCAGCGCGTCGCGAAGGAGGCGTGCGGCCTCGTCGTATTTGCCCTGGCGGTAGAGCTCCATGCCCTGAATGTAGGGCGATTCGGCCCGCGCCGTGGCTGGCGCGAGGATGGTCAGGCAGCAGGCGAGGCTGACGGCGGCAAGGCCCAGCGCCAACGCTGGCAGGACCTTGGCGAGAGACAGAGACAATCTGGCGGGCTGGGCGGCGCGCATGGGCACTCCTTGAGGAAACTCGCCTGGCGGCGGACAGGGGGGACTATGCCCCAAGGGGTGCGCTTCCGTCCACAGTCTTGATGCGGGAGGCCGACCCCTTGCGGGCCTGGCTCAGATGGCCCGCTGGTCCGGCGCCGGGGGCTCCGCGGGCGGGCTGTTCTTGGGCTTGTCCGAGTGCTTTTCCAGCTGCTTGTCCAACTCCCGGCTCAGGCGGTCCAGGGCCGCGCGGGAGCCTTCCACCATGCCGCGCAGGGAGTCGCGCAGGGCTTGGCGGGGCGATTTTCCGTTTTTGGCCGCGGCGGGGTCGGCGGCCTTGTCCTGCTCGCGCGTGTCGGCCAGGGTGCGCGAGGCCTCGTCCAGCGAGGCGCGCAGCTCGCCCAGGTCCTGGCGCATGGCGGTGATGTCGGCGGCGAGCCTGGCCCGCTCGGTGGCGGATTCCTGCTCCAGGCGCTCCACCCGGGCGCGCAGCTGCGCCATCTCGGCATCGCGCGCGGCGGGCGGCTGGGACGAGCAGGCCGAGAGCGTCAGAACGGCGAAGGCCACGGCCAGGGCTGGTTTGCGGAACTTGTCGGTCATGTCGTGCCCTGGGTTACATCTTGGAGAGGTCAATGTCCGGCGAGAACTCGCCGACCACTTCCTTGACCACGGCCTGCCCGGCGATGACGCGGCCCTTGGTGGGGTCGAAGGTCAGGGTGGGGCCGCCGTGCAGCTCCCAGCCGTTGCTCAGGGCCTCGCTCACGCGCAGGCAGAAGGCCGAGTCGTCTGGTCCGGTGAAGTAGCGGTACAGTTTCATGGCGTTTCCTTGCTGCGTTCATCCAGGCGTTTTGTCGTTGACCGGCACGCGGGCCACGACCTTGTCGTAGTATTCCTGGCGCGCCTCCAGGTTGATGGGGCGGCGGCGCGACTCGTTGAGCTTGGTGATCATGAGGTTCAGGCGCTGCATCTGCGCGTGGCGCTCGGCCTCGTCGGTCATGCCCGCCAGCAGCTCGCGGGCGGTGTGGATCTCGCGCCGGGCCAGGAGCTCCGGGGGCAGGCAGTCGGCGTTCTTGAGCACGCGCCAGGCCATGCGCAGGTCCTCGGGCACGTGGGCGTCGTCCTCCAGGTCAAGGGGCTTGCCGCGTCCCGGCAGGTCGTCGAAGGCGCCCTGGTCCTGGGCCTGCCTGATGCGCTCCTCGGCGAGCCGCTCGATGAAGGCGAGGTTCAGGAAGCTCATGGGCGGATGGTGCTTCGACAGCGTCCGAAAGTCAATGCGCCAAGGGGTCGAAATCATGTGCCCGCAGGGCGGGAATCCTCCAGCCGGAACCTTTACATTCGCGCCCTCGTGCTTAGGTATAAGGGTACAAGGGACCTGACCGGTCCCGGCCGACTTGATAGCGCGGGGTGAAGGCCCGGAAGGCGAGCGGCGGGGGCGAGGCCACAAGGCCCAAAGGACGTGACGGGGGTCCCAGGCGATACAAGGCGGAAACGCGGAAGGAGGGTAGCCCGGCCTGGCTGAAAAAGCTCTCAACATATGGCGGATAGAGCCGCCCCTCGCACAAAAAGAGAAAAGTGCGCCGTGAACAAGTGCTCGCGGGTCCCTGGAAGCAAGCGGACCGGAGCAGGCCGGAATTACCGGCAAGCGGCGCACGACCATTTTGACGGCCCCGAGGCGCGCTCCCCGGGGCTTTACATCCGGCCCGGCGTGCTTATTTTTTGGGAACAGGGAGCCGCTCTAGGCCCAGCCGCTTCCCGCCGGGGGGCGGGCGGCGAGGGGGCCGATGCCAGTAGGCGTGGCCGCAACGGCGTGGCCTGAGAAGGCGAGTGGCTCCCCCCACAGCGCGTGAGCCTGCCTGGATGGAGGAACGGAGGAGCCAATGTGCAAAGCAGCCGACATATGGCTGATTGAGCAGCCGCCCGCACACAAAGAAGCAAGTGCGCCGTAGACAAGACCTCCGCCGCCCCGATTGCAAGGGACCGGAGCCCCCCGGGTAAACCGGGAACGGCGCACATTCCTTTTTGCCTTTCGCGAGCGCCTCTGCTACCCCGCCCCTATTCGTCCCCGCAAGGAGCACCCCTGTAAATGGCCCCCTGGTACATCGCCGTCGTCATGGGCCTCGTGGAAGGCCTCACCGAGTTTCTGCCCGTGTCGAGCACGGGGCACCTCATCCTGGCGGGGCACGCCCTCGATTTCATCGGGGCCAAGGCCGACACCTTCGAGATCGCCATCCAGCTCGGGGCCATCCTGGCCGTGGTGGTCATCTACTTCGACCGCTTCCTGGGCCTGGTGAAGCCGGACCCGGCGCGCAGCTTTTCCGGTCCGCGCGGCCTCTGGCTGCTGTTCCTGACCTCGCTCCCGGCCCTGGGCCTGGGGTTTCTGGCCCACAAGGCCATCAAGGCGCACCTCTTCGGACCCAAGACCGTGGCCCTGGCCCTGTTCGTGGGCGCGCTCTTGATGTTCGTGGTGGAGGCCCGCGCCGCGCGGCTTAAGCGCCCCCTGAAGCGTCCGGTGGATTCCCTGGACGCCGTGACCCCGCGCCTGGCGCTGGGCATTGGCCTGTTTCAGTGCCTGGCGCTGTGGCCGGGCTTTTCGCGCTCGGGTGCCACCATCATGGGCGGCATGCTGCTCGGGGTGGACCGCAAGACCGCGGCGGAATACTCGTTTTTGGCGGCGGTGCCGGTGATGTGCGCGGCGGTGGGCTACGACATGCTCAAGAACTGGCGCCTGTTCGACACCGCCGACCTGGTCTTCCTGACCATCGGCTTCGCGGTGTCCTTCGTGTCCGGTTGGGCCGCGGTGCGCGGCTTCATCAGCCTCCTGTCGCGCTTCACGCTCAGGCCTTTCGCCTGGTACCGGCTGGCCCTGGCGCCGCTGGTGTGGATCTTCTGGCCGAACTAGGCCCGTCCTCCAGCCTTGCAATTCCGCGCTGCTTCCGTTATGCTGCGCTATTCGGCGAATAGCGCCTCTTTTTCTGTCAACTTTTCAGGAGGATTCCTCACATGACCCGCAAGGACCGCACCGAGGGCATCTACAGCCGTCGCGAGGTGCTCGACGATTCCGAGCGCCGCCAATATTACCAGCTTCAGCTCAAGGACCTGCTGTCCTACGCCTACAGGTATTCCGAGGACGTGAAGAAGCGCTTTGACCGTTCCCAGTTCAACGTGGACAAGTTCAAGGCGCTCTCCGACCTGAAGCACGTGCCCATCCTGAAGAAGAAGGAGCTCATCTTCCTCCAGAGCATGGGACCGCGCCTGGGCGGCCTTCTGACCAAGGACCTGGGCGAGCTTCGTCGCGTCTTCCTGTCCCCCGGGCCTATCTTCGACCCCGAGGACCGCATGGACGACTACTGGGGCTGGACCGAAGGCTTCTACGCCGTGGGTTTCCGCCCCGGCGACGTGGCCCAGATCACCCTGCCCTACCACATGGCCCCGGCCGGGCTCATGTTCGAGGAGCCGCTGAAGAACCTGAACTGCGCGGTGATCCCCGCCGGTCCGGGCAACACCGGCAGCCAGCTCGACATCATGCAGAAGCTGCGCGTCACCGGCTACATCGGCACGCCCAGCTACCTGCTGCACCTGGCCCAGAAGGCCGAGGAGATGGGCCTGTCCCTGCGCAAGGACCTGTTCCTCGAGGTGGCCTTCGTCACCGGCGAAAAATTCTCCGAGAAGATGCGCACCACGCTCGAGAAGAAGCTCGACTGCGTCATGCGCCAGGGCTACGGCACCGCGGACGTGGGCTGCATCGGCTACGAATGCTTCCACAAATGCGGCCTGCACCTCAGTAACCGCGCCTTCGTGGAGATCTGCCACCCGGACACCGGCATTCCGCTGAAGGACGGCGAAGTGGGCGAGATCGTGGTCACGGCCTTCAACAAGACCTACCCGCTGATCCGCCTGGCCACCGGCGACCTGGGCTTCATCGACCGCGCGCCCTGCCTGTGCGGCCGCACCAGCCCGCGCCTGGGCAACATCGTGGGCCGCGTCGACACCACCGCGCGCATCAAGGGCATGTTCGTGTACCCGCACCAGGTGGAGCAGGTCATGGCCAAGTTCGAGGAGATCAAGCGCTGGCAGATCGAGGTCACCAACCCCGGCGGCATCGACGAGATGGTGCTCTCCATCGAGTCCGGCGCCTTCAAGCGCGAGGAGGAGCTGCTGCACACCTTCCGCGAGAAGATCAAGCTGCGCCCCACGCTCAAGATCCTGGCACCCGGCACCCTGCCCCCGCAGATCCGGCCCATCGAGGACAAGCGGACGTGGGACTAGCCGGGGACTAGCCCGGAGCCGCCCGAGACTGGAGGCTTGATGCCCCTGTTGACCATCACCCGCGCCCTGGTTCCTGCACTTCGCAGGGGCCGGGGCGCGTTTTTCGTGCGCAGCGCCGTCCTCCTCGCCGCCCTCCTCCCCGTCTTGGGCCTGGCCGCCTGCGCCGGGCCTGTGCCCGTCAACCAGCCCATGGCCGTGAGCTTCCTGCCCGCGCCGGGCCAGTTCCTCACCGACGGCGGCGATCCTCTCGCGCCCGAGGCCTTCCGCCAGCGCGCGGCCGGCGCCGACTACATCCTGGTGGGCGAGAGCCACGGCAACCCCTGCGACCACGAGGCCGAGGCCCGCGTCATCACCATCCTGGCCCACGCGGCGCTTGGCTCCGGCCCGCAAGTCGTCGTCGGGCTGGAGATGGCCCCGGCCACGCTCAACCCGGTGCTGGCCGAGTTCTCCGCCGGCGGCTTCCCGCCAGAGGACCTGGAGAAGCGCCTGGACTGGAAGACCAACTGGGGCCACCCCTTCGCCAAGTATCTGCCGGTGTTCCGCGCCGTGCGCGACTGGAAGCTCCCGGTCTACGGCCTGAACGTGCCGCCGGGCGTCATCCGCCGCCTCTCCGCCGCGGCCCTTGCCAACGCCACCGCCGCCGATCCCGTGGCCAGCCTCCCGCCCGAGGACCGGGCGCTCTTGCCCGCGCGCATCATTCCCCCCGCGCCGGAGCAGCTGGATTTCCTGCACGAGGTCATGGGCAGCCACCCCGGCAAGGCCAAGGGCCGCAAGGGCGAGAGCGCCGTCGACCCCCGCCGCGAGGCGCGCTTCCTGCTCATCCAGAGCGTGTGGGATTCGGCCATGGCCGAGCAGGCCGTGCGCGCGCGCAAGGCCACCGGCAGGCCCGTGGTGGTGCTGGCGGGCTCGGCCCACGTGGAGGGCGGCCTGGGCATCGCCCGGCGCATCGCGGCCTTCGACCCCGGCGCGAAGGTGCTGCTGGTGTCGCCCTGGCGCGGCGGCGAGTTCGACAAGGCCGACGCCCAGGTGCGCGTGTACTGCCCGGAGAGCTTCGAGAGCCGCATGGGCATGACCCTTGAGACCCGGCCCTTCGGTGAGGGCTTCGAGGTGGTGGTGACGAACGTCCGGCGCGGCTCCATCGCCGAGGGCGCCGGCCTCCGGCCCGGCGACCTGGTCACGCGGGCGGGCGGCTACCGCATGCGCTCGCTCACCACGCTGCACCTGGCGGGCAGCGACGCCTTCCGCGAGAGGAAGAACCTGGTGCTCGTCATCCGCAGGGGCGAGGACAGCTACGTCGTGGACCTCGGCCCCCTGGGCAAGCAGAAGGGGAAGTAGCCATGCCCGAGCTGCCGGAAGTCGAGACCATCGCCCGCACCCTGGCCGGAGAGGTGGAGAGCCGCCTCATCCAGGCCGTGGAGGTGCTGGACGAAAGCGCCGTGGAGCCGGAGGCTGAGGCCTTCTCCGCGCTGGTGCTTGGGCGGCGCATCGCGCGGGTGGACCGGCGCGGCAAGCTGCTGCTGCTGCACCTGCAGGCGGGCGGCGGCAAGGACGGCGGGGTCGTGGCCGTGCACCTGCGCATGACCGGCCGCGTGCTGGCCCTGCCCCTGGGCGAGAACCCGGTGCGGCCGCGCGTCGTCCTCACCTTGTCCGACCGTGGCGGGGGCGCCCTGCAGCTTGTTTTTTCCGACGTGCGGCGCTTCGGCCGCATGCATGCCTTCGCGCCTGGCGTCGGGCCGGGCAGCATTGAGCGTTGGCCCTTCTACCAGAACCTCGGCCCGGAGCCGCTGGGCATGACCGCCGGGGAGTTCCGCGAGCGCCTGGCCCCGCACGGCAAGAAGAGCAAGGCGCGCCTCAAGGCCCTGCTGCTCGACCAGAGCGTGCTGGCGGGCATCGGCAACATCTACGCCGACGAGGCGCTCTTCCGGGCGGGCATCCGGCCCGACGCCGTGGCCGGGGCCGTGAGCGCGCGCAGGCTGGACCGGCTCTTCGCCGCCATCCAGGCCGTGCTGGCCCAGGCCATCGCCGAGAACGGCAGCTCCATCCGCGACTACCGCGACGCCTTTGGCAACGCAGGCGCCTTCCAGAACAGCTTCCGGGCCTATGGCCGCGCGGGCCAGCCCTGCCTGGAATGCGCGGCGCCCATGCGCTCAATCCGGGTTGCGGGCCGCACCAGCACATACTGCCAGCGTTGTCAGACATCGTAATTTTTGCGCCGCTGACCCCCGTTTTCCTGCCGCTCACCGATTGAGAAAGCCGTAAACCCCCTGCCAGTGTATGGGATTGTGCGTTTGGCGAAACGGCCCCGTAAGGGGGCGCTCGCACGCAGCACCCCATCAGCGCACAGGAGGAACACACGTGAAGCACAGGACCGTGGGCCACGCTCACCATCAACCCGCTCAGGACGCAACCGCAACTACCGGGCATGGCAACAAGGGCTGGATCGTCGTCTTTTCCGGCCTCGGCCTGAACCTGGCCCTGGGCGTGCTCTACACCTGGAGCGTGTTCGCCAAGCAGATGACCGAGTCGCTGGAGCTGGGCGGCTGGGGCCTGACCAAGACCGAGGCCAGCCTGCCGTACATGCTGGCCATCGGCGTGTTCGCGCTGATGATGGTGCCCGCAGGGCGCCTGCAGGACCGCCTGGGGCCGCGCGTGGCGGCCATGGCCGGGGCGGTGCTCACCGGCGCCGGGATGCTGGTGTCGAGCCTTGCCGGGCCGGGCAACATGCTGCCCGTGCTCGTGGGCTTCGGGCTCATGGCCGGTTCGGGCTCATGGCCGGTTCGGGCTTCGGCCTGGGCTACGCGGCGGCAACGCCCGCGGCCATCAAATGGTTCCCGGCGGAAAAGAAGGGCATGATCACCGGCATCGTGGTCAGCGGCTTCGGCCTGGCCCCGGTGTATATCGCCCCGCTGGCCAAGCACCTGCTCGGCGCCTACGGCGTGAACGGGGCTTTCCGCATTCTCGGCGTGGCCTTCACCGTTGTCACGCTGCTTCTCGCGCGCATGATCACCAACCCGCCCGTGGCCGTGGCCGCCACCGCCACCGCCGGGTCCGTTCCCGCGCCCGCGCCCTCAAGCTCGGTCTGGCGGGAGATGGTCACCTCGCGCGCCTTCTACCTCCTGTACATCGAATACACCTTCGCGGCCCTGGCCGGGCTCATGATCATCGGCCACCTGGCCAAGATCATCGCCGTGCAGTCCGGCGGACTGGTGCAGACGGGCTTCATGTTCGTGGCCTCCATGGCCGTGTTCAACGCCGGCGGCCGCCTGCTGGCCGGGCTTCTGTCCGACAAGTTCGGGCGCATCCGCACCCTGGCCGTGGTGCTCCTGAGCCAGGCCTGCGTCATGCTCGTGTTCCCCGGCCTGAACGGAATGGCCGGGTTCTTCATTGGCTCTGGCGTCGTGGGCTTCAGCTACGGCGCGTGCCTGGCGCTGTTCCCGGCCACAGTGGCCGACTTCTGGGGCTCCAAGAACTTCGGGCTCAACTACGGCATTCTCTTCACCGCCTGGGGCGTGGGCGGCATGTTCGGCCCGCTCTTGGCCGGGCGCATCGCCGACGCCAGCGGCAGCTACCAGCTTGCCTATTACATCGCGGCCGCCCTGCTCGTGGGCGCCGCCGCCCTGACCACCATCACCAGGCGGCCCGTGCTCCGCGAGGGGTAAGGAGCAAGGTTCCGCTCGGGGCGAGGCCGCAAACCGGCCAGCTCCTCACCACACGGCCCTGCGCAGGCGAATGCTTGTGCAGGGCCTTCGCGCGCCTGGGGAAGGCGAAATAGAATAGTGCTTGAATAATGGCAATGGTTGATATAGCCATAGATTAAAGTCGTTGTATGATATGCCATGCACGATTGACTGGTGGGTGAATGTCCGCATCTGAGGACCGTGGAATGACCGGTTAAAAGCGCAGGGCACAGGGGGAAGCATGCTGAGGGCGAGAATCAGTGACATTGGCGATGCGCTTGTTCGCGCCGCCACAAACGTTAAAGAGGCCGTCCAAAGAGAACAGGGCGGGTTTGAGCTGATCGAGCCGGAGCAGCTAATCCGCGACATGAACATTATCGATCAGGCGACGCGACATGGCCATAACGGTAAACCGCCAGCTGACTCTACCGAGCTCTCCAGCACCGAGAGTTCAGTCAAGGCGCAGGTTGACGCCGCCGCCGCGCGGGCCTGGGAGTACTACAACGGCAGATTCGCGGCCCTTAAGTACAGCATGGGCACGCTCTCGATCTTCAATCGCAGGACCATGATCGAGGAAAAGGCCAGAGGTTTCAGGGGCGAGATGGCGGGCTACATCCAGCAAGGGACGACCGAGCTGCGCAACCTGCTGGGCAGCATGTGTGAACGGTACAGCTCGCTGGAAGCCTTTCGCGAGGAGCATAACCTCCTGCGCGAGGCAAAGCTCACCGATTCAAGCGATCTGTACAAGATGGCGATGCTTGTCATCATCTTCATGGTTGAGGCGTTGACCAACGCGTTTTACATCGGCAGCCGCGTGGAGGGCAGCGTCTTCGTGGGGCTGAGCATCTCCGGCGGCATAGCCGGCCTGAATATCTGCCTGGGCTGGTTCATCGGACGCATGGGCCTGCCCTACCTCTTGCACAAGGCAAAGAACTACAAGGTTCTTGGCGGTTCAGTCCTCTCCGTCAGCGTCGTCTGCGCGCTATTCCTGAACCTGGGTGTGGCTCATATCCGCAATTTCCTCGGGCGCGCCGACACAGGCCTGCAGGAGGCCACCCGCGCGGCTTTCGATATGCTTATGAGCTCTTCGTGCTTCAATATCGGCGACATGCAAAGTCTTGTGCTCCTGTTGATCGGGGCGTTTTGCGTCATAGGCGCCGCCGCGCGCATCTTCAGGTGGGACGAGTATTACCCAGGCTACGCGGAATACGCGCGCAACTTCCTTGTGGCAAACGAGATGCTGAAGGCGCGCCGTAACGATTTGTTCTACGCCATCACTGACATCTGCGAGGATATGCGCGAAAGAACGCAAACGCTCAGGGAATCGATTCTTGGCGATATCGGAATGTATCGGGAACTGGTCTCGGAAATGAGTGAGCTGCAGGAAAGCTACACGGAGCATATCGTGTATCTTCAGGGTGTGCTTAACACGGTGCTGCGCCGCTATCGCGAGATGAACGTCGCGGCACGAAAAGGGCTCCCGACGCCAGAATACTTCAAGGTGGAAGTGACGCTCGTCCCACGTAACCTGCAAGATCTGGCTCCGTACAGAGAGAAAGAGCCTGAACTGCAGGAAGTGGAAGACGCAGTGGAGAGCCAAATCCCAATTGCCCTGGCCCTGATCAACACGGAGCAGGAAAATGCCCAGAGAGAAATTACCCGAAGCATCCCCGAGGACATCGCCCCTTCATCCGCGTGCAGGCAGCAGTCCGGTCGGCGTGCATATCAACCAGCCGACGGAAACGAAGGAGCGGCGGGCTATAATGCAATCTAGCAGGACGGAGAGAAGCCTCAAATCCAGATCGGCCTGTGTGACGCCACCGCCACCGAGGGAGAAGAGCGGCCTTTCCCTCTGCATTGGAATCCTGCTGTTTGCCGTGGTCGCGGGATATTTTGTCTGGCAGAACATGCCTGTGCGCAAGGCCATCGCCAACACTGAAACGAATTGTCCGAACGATATCGCCTCGGTCACCGCTGTCCTCATCGATGTAACCGATCCTCTCAGCGGCGCGCAAAAGCAGCGCATATTGAACGAGATGGAGATACTGTGCAAGAATATCCCACAATACGGACGGATAGATCTTTACGTCCTTGATGGGAACGGCAAGGCCAGCCGATGCTTCTCCATGTGCAGCCCCGGCGATGGAAGCAACGGGAACATTCTGTTCGTGAACAAAGAAATGACGCAGATGAGCTGGAGGAAGAAATTCTACGACAAGGTCATAGAGAGGCTCGAAACAGCCATCGATTCAGGAGGCAACAACAGGTCTCCCCTCATTGAAGCCGTCAACGCCGTGTGCGCGGAATCCTTCAGCGGGCGTTCCGGCACAACTCCGGGCGGCAGCACCCTCATCCTCGTCTCCGACATGGTGCACAACACTCGCGAACTCAACCAGTACAATAGAAGAAGCGTTGGTTTCAGCGAGTTCAAGGGCACAGCGTACTTTGAACTTACGCGGCCGACAAACATGAAAGGAGTGAGGGGGCAGGTCTATTATGTGCGCAGGCCGGAGCTTGGAGCCATACAAGGAAATGCGCACAAGGACTTCTGGCGTTCCTATTTTCGTGAATGCGGCGCGAGCATGGATTTCGTCGAGATCTGACCACTGGGCAGTGGCGCCTGCGACAAGCGCCCAAAGAGTCTTCGCCGCCCCTTGACCCGTGCGCGCAGGCGTCCTAAACCGGGACAGGCTGCGCGCACGCGGCCAAAAGGGGACGCGCATGACCGACAAAGACAACTCCCACCCAAACCAGCCCGAAGCCCCCATCGGCAAGACCGCGGAAGAGTCCGCCGTCATCATGACGCACCAGGTGCTGCCCTCGGACGCCAACCCCGCGGGCAACGTGCACGGCGGCGTCATCCTCAAGCACATCGACACCGCCGCAGGCGTCGTCGCCATGCGGCACGTGCGCGGCTGGGCCGTCACCGCCAGCATCGACCGCATGGACTTCCTCAAGCCCGTCTACGTGGGCGAACTCGTGACCCTCAAGGCCAGCCTGAACATGGTCGGCCGCACCAGCATGGAGGTGGGCGTGCGCGTGGAGGCCGAAAACCTCCTCACCGGCGAGGTGCGCCACACCAACTCCGCCTACCTGACCTTCGTCGCCCTCGACGGCCTGGGCCAACCCCGGCCCGCACCGCCGCTCATCATCCAAGGCGAAGTGGCCGAACGCCGAAACCGCCAGGCCCTGCGCCGACGCGAACTGCGCAGACAAGCCATCGCCGAGGAACGCGCAGGGGATACCACCCGAATATAAACAAGACGCCAGGGGCGCCGGAGGCATCCCAGGCTCCGGCTCCCGGCCCAGTCTACCAGGGCTGCCAGGATCCAGGCGCGTCGGCGCTGAAGGCGTCGGGGGTGTGTTCGATGTGGTGCAGGCTGCCGGCGCGGAAGAGCACGGCGACGAGGTCGAGTCGGCAGGGCCGGTGCCAGAGGTCGTGTCTGGTGAGGTAGGCCTGGGCGGCGCGCAGCAGTCGCGAGCGCTTTTGGCTGGTCAGTCCTTCGGCGGGTGTGGCCAGCGAGCCTTCGGCGCGGGTTTTGACCTCCACGAAGACGAGGGTGTCGCCTTCTTCGCAGACGAGGTCGAGTTCGAGGCGGCCCAGGCGCAGGTTGCGTTCGAGGATGCGCAGGCCTTTGCCTGCGAGCAGGCGCTCGGCGGCGTCCTCGCCCCGGCGGCCTAGGTCGAGATGCCCGGCAGGCATGACTGGCGTTCCTGTTTGGTTTTGGCTGGCGGCTCTGGCCGCACGCCCCGGAAGGTCAGGCGATGGATGCTGCTGGGGCCGAGGCGTTGCAGGGCGTCGAGGTGGGCGGCGGTGCCGTAGCCCTTGTGGATGGCCAGCCCGTACCCGGGGTAGCGGCGGTCGAGCTTTGCCAGCAGGTGGTCGCGGAAGGTCTTGGCCAGGATGCTGGCGGCGGAGATGGCCGGGACGAGGGCGTCGCCCCCGATGACGGTGCGTTGCGGGATGTCGGCCAGGCAGGTCTGGTTGCCGTCGATGAGCAGCAGGGCGGGCCGCAGGCGCAGGTGCGCCACGGCGCGTTCCATGGAGCGCAGGGTGGCTTGCAGGATGTTGACGCGGTCGATCTCCGGCGCCCAGGCGAGGCCCAGGGACCAGCACAGGGCCTGGGTGCGGATGGCGGCTGCGAGCTGGTCGCGCCGTGCGGCCGTGAGGGCCTTGGAGTCGGTGAGGCCGGGCAGGTCGAAGGTGTCCGGCAGGATGCAGGCGGCGGCCACGACAGGGCCGGCCAGGCAGCCGCGTCCGGCCTCGTCGATACCGGCGACCTGGGCTGCGGGCAGGTCGGGCAGGCCCAGGTCGGGCAGGCAGGGCAGGGGGCGCGGGCTGGCGTGGCGTTTGGTCATGGGGAAAGCCTACACGGGCCGCCAGCCGGACGCAACGGCGGAGGCGCTGGTCCCGGTCCCGTCGCTCGGCATGGGGCTGCCGCAAGCGCCAAGTCCCCGGCAACACCTCTTTCGAGGCGCTGCCGGGGACGCTGGTGTCCGGACGATTGGTCTGGCGCTGGTCCGCGGGCTCGTCCGAAGACTGGCCCTGGGAGCCTTAGCTCCAGGCGTTGCGGGACTTGACGCGGGCGGCCTTGCCAGCCAGCTTGCGCAGGTAGAAGATGCGCGCGCGGCGCACTTTGCCCTGGGAAACGACCTCAACGCGGTCGATGGCCGGGGTGTGCATGGGGAAGATGCGCTCCACGCCCACGCCGTCGGAAACCTTGCGGACGGTGAAGGTGGCGTCGGTGGTGCCGCGCTTCACGCACAGGACCACGCCCTGGAAGACCTGGATGCGCTCTTTGTCGCCTTCGATGATGCGGGTGTGGACCTTGACGGTGTCGCCCGCGCGGAAGGCGGGGTGGTCCATGCGCAGGTGTTCGCTTTCGATTTTCTGGATGATGTTCATATGAAGACTCCTTTCTGGAACTATCAGTTCGGTTACGTCGTCCTACCAGGCGTCGCCCAGCAGCCTGTCCACCAGGATGGCCGCGGCGCTGCGCACCGACAGGTGGTTGTACAAAGCAAATCCGCGCACGGGCGAGAGCACCGCATCGGCCCGGGTGAGCACCTCCGGGGCCAGCCCGTGGCCGGTGCCCAGCACCAGGAGCACGGGTCCCTCGGCCAGCCAGCGGCGCACTTGCGCCGGGGGGCAGAAGGCGATGGAACGCTCCTTCGTGCCGCGCGCCGGTCGATAACTCGTCCGGGCGGAGGTGGCCACAACCTTCGGTTGCGCGCCCGCGCTCTCCGCCACCTGGGTGATGGCCTCATCCAGGCTTTCGGCCATGCGGCCCAGGCTGAGGGCGCCTGCCCTGTCCGGGTTGGTCCGGCCGCCTGCGCCTTCGGTCCAGTGCGTCAAAAGCCGCTGGCCCAGTTCCCGCTGATCGACCAGCGGGGTGACGAAACACACCCCCGCCAATTCATATGTGCGGGAAACGCGGCACATATCGTGTATGTCGAGGTTTGTCAAAGAAACCGTGGCCGGTTTTCCCGATTTATCGAGCACCGGGTGGTGCAACAGGCACAGCGTCAGCCCGCGTGCGAGGCTGGCCGGGCGTTTCCCGGCGCGCAGGAAATCTATGTCCGAACCGGACAAATGTGCGGTCTGCAAAAGCTCCGGGCGTCGCGAGAGGGTGCGCCGGAGGGACTCCTCGCGTCGCCACTGCGCGACCTTGGCGTGGGAACCGCCGCGCAGAACTTCCGGCACCTCGCGCTCCCGGTAGACCTCTGGCCGGGTGTAGTGGGGGTGCTCCAAGAGCCCGCCGGAGAAGCTCTCGTCGTCCCCGGACTCCTCTTTGCCCATGAAGCCCGGCACCAGGCGTCCCACGGCCTCCAGCAGGCACAGGGCCGCGGCCTCGCCGCCGTTCAGCACGAAGTCGCCCACGCTGACGCTCTCCAGGCCCTCGTCCTCGATGAGGCGCTCGTCGATGCCCTCGTAGCGGCCGCAGACGAGGGTCAGGGCGGGCTCAAGGGCCAGCTCCCGCGCGAAGTCTTGTGTCAGCGGACGGCCCGAGGGGGCCAGCACCAGCTTGCGGCCCGGCTCGCGGATGCCTGCCAGGGCCTCGGACAGCGGTCCCGGCATCATGACCATGCCCGGTCCCCCACCGTAGGGGCGGTCGTCCACGGTGCGGTGGCGGTCGGTGGCGAAGTCGCGCGGGTTCACCAGGTCCACCGCCACAACGCCGGAGTCAAGAGCCTTGCCCAGTTGGGCGGCCTTGAGGGGTCCGGCGAAGAACTCCGGGAAGAGCGTGAGGATGGTGAAAAGCAAACGGGACTCCAGGTGGACGTTGGCTCGCGGGTTGTACGGACCGGGTATGCGGGCCGGGCTATCCCGGCGTGTCGAGGTAGAGCTCCAGCAGGCCCGGCGGCGGGTCGATGACGATCTTCTTGCGCTTTGCGTCAAGCCCCAGGATGAACTCCGGCACGGCCGGGAACAGTATCTCCGCCCCGCCCCCTTTCGGACCGGGCGCTCGGATGACCCAGGTGATCTGGCCGGGGGTGTCGAGGATGGCCTCGAACACGCCGACCTCGGCGCCGTCCTCGAGGAAGACGCGGGAGCCCAGCAGCCTGAACAGGTACTCTTCGCCCTCGTCGGGCTCCGGCATGTCGGCCTCGGCGATGTACACCTCGGCCCCGCGCAGGAGGTCCGCCGCGGTGCGGTCGGGCACGCCCTTGAGCGTCACCAGCATGCGCCCGGTGTGCTCGCGGCTGGCGGCGATCTCAAAGGGCTTGGGCCGGCCGAGGCCGCCGCCTTTGGGCGCCGGAGCGGCCACGAACAGGGTGCGCCCGGGCGCGAAAAGCAGCGGGGAGCCCGCATGGATGTCCATGCAAAGCTCCCCACGGATGCCGTGCGGCTTGGCCACTCGGGCCACGGCCACCATGCCGTGCGCACTCGCGCGCTCAGGCTTGGCGGTCATGGTCTATTCGATGATCTCAAGCACGGCGCGCCGCTTGACCTTGGCCGAGGCAGCGCCGAGCAGGGTGCGCATGGCTCTGGCCGTGCGTCCCTGCTTGCCGATGACCTTGCCCAGGTCCTCTTTGGCCACCTTGAGCTCCAGCACGGCGGTCTGCTCGCCTTCGATCTCAGTGACCTTTACCTCGTCCGGGCTGTCCACAAGCGACTTGGCGATGTATTCGATCATATCTCTGAGCATGTCGGGTCCCCCTTGAGGAATGTGAGCGGGAGAACGAGCCGTGAACTGGACCCCTGCCGCTTTAAGCCCAAGCTGGCGCTTCGTTTTTTTGAAACTAGGCGGGCTGCTTGGAGACCAGCGAACGAACGGTGTCGCTAGGCGTGGCGCCCATGCCGATCCACTTGTCGTACGCTTCCTTGTTGATGACGACCTCGGCGGGCTCGGTCATGGGGTTGTAGTGCCCCAGGAATTCCAGCGGACGGCCGTCGCGGCGGCTGGCGCGCTCGAGCACGACCAGGCGGTAGAACGGACGTTTCTTGCAGCCCATGCGGGTCAGTCGGATAGTGAGAGCCATGTTGTCTTTCCCCCTGAATGGTTTGATATGCGGTTTAAAGTCAAAATGCAAGCGGATCGCCGCCTGCCTGGTATGGCATGAAGCTAGCGCTTTTTGCGCTGCTTCTTGTTCATCTTCTTTTTCTTGCGTTCGGCCAGGGTCTTTTTGGACAGGCCCTTCTTCGGCTCCGCGCCGCCCATGCCGCCCATGTCGCCCATGTCCGGCATTCCGGGCATGCCCATGCCCATGCCCATGCCCGGCGCGAGCGAGTTCGGCAGGCCGGAGCGCGGCTGGGGCTTGCTTCCCGGCGGGGTGTAGCCCGCAGGCATGCCGGGGATCTTCGGCATCTTCGGGGCCTTGCCGCCACCGCCGCCCAGCATCTGCTGCATCATCTTGTTCATCTGGTCGAAATTCTTCAGCAGCGCGCTGACCTCGTTCACGCTCATGCCGCAGCCCTTGGCGATGCGCGCCCGGCGCGAGGCGTTGATGATGGAGGGCTCCTGGCGCTCCTTCTTGGTCATGGAGCTGATGATGGCCTCGGCCTTGTCGATCTCCTTTTCAGGGACCTGCATGTCGCCGAGCTTCTTCATCATGCCGCCCATGCCCGGCACCATCTTGAGGATGCTCTCAAGCGACCCGATTTTGCGCATGCGGCGCATCTGGGTCATGAAGTCCTCGAGGTCGAACTTGGCCTGCTGCATCTTGGAGGCCAGCTTCTCGGCCTCCTCCTGTTCCATGGTGCCCTGGGCCTTCTCGATGAGCGTCATCACGTCGCCCATGCCCAGGATGCGGCTTGCCGCGCGGTCCGGGTGGAACACCTCAAGGTCGGAGAGCTTCTCGCCCAGGCCCACGAACTTCAGGCTCTTGCCGGTGACGCTCTTGATGGAGAGGGCCGCGCCGCCGCGCGCGTCGCCGTCCATCTTGGTCAGCACCACGCCGGAGATGTCCAGGCGCTTGTCGAAGGCCTCGGCCACGGTCACGGCGTCCTGGCCGGTCATGGCGTCGGCCACGAAAAGAATTTCCTGCGGGGAGCACTTGGCCTTGATGGCGGAGAGCTCCTCCATCAGCGTCTCGTCCACGTGCAGGCGGCCCGCGGTGTCGAACAGGATGGCGTCGCACCCTGCCTCGGCGGCCTTCTTGATGGCGTCGGCGCAGATGTCCACCGGGTTCATGTCCGTGGTGGAGGGGTAGCATGGCACGCCGAGCTGCTTGGCCAGCACGTGCAGCTGCTCGATGGCCGCCGGGCGGTACACGTCGGCCGGGACCAGGTAGGGCTTGAGCTTGTGCTTGCCGCGCAGCATGTTGGCGAGCTTGCTCGCCGTGGTGGTCTTGCCGGAGCCCTGCAGGCCCACCATCATGATCTTGACCGGCTTGCCGCGCAGGTCCAGGCCCTTCTGTTCGCCGCCCAGAAGCTCCACCAGCTCGTCGTGCACCAGCTTGACCAGCTGCTGCCCGGGGGTGAGGCTCTTCAGGACATCGGCTCCCAGCGCCTTCTCGCGCACGCGGTCGATGAACTCCTTGACGACCTTGAAGTTGACGTCGGCCTCGAGCAGGGCCAGGCGCACCTCGCGCAGGCCATCCTGGATGTTGTTCTCATCCAGGCGGGCCTGACCGCGCATCTTGCGGAAGGCTTCTGAGAGGCGGTCTGTCAGGCTGTCGAACAAGGTGTCATCTCCAGTGCGCGCGTTTTGGGCAAAACATTTCCGCACCGGCCATCCCGTAAGGAACGGCGCGGCACCACCTAAAAAAGAAGCTGTGTGTTACATAAGCCGACGGGGCTCGTCAAGGGGCATCGACAGGGGGTTCATAGTGGCGGCAAGGAGCCCGCCGGGGGGCGGCGCGTGTGGTTTTTGTTCCGCATCGCTCGATTTTCTTGCCAAATGGGCACAGCACGCGTCAAGGCCATTCAGCTGACCATCAATAGAATAATATACGTGCCAGTCGCTATCCCCGCCCTTCTTGCCCAGCGGGTCGACCTCCCCATCAGGGCGCCGTGAAGCGCCCGGCCTGAAACCACCGAAGGGGGCGTATTGCATGACCTGCGCAATACCGCCGTCCGTGGTGGCAAGCGCAACCGGAGTGCCGAGCTGGTCCGCTAGGATGAAGTACATGTCCTGGCTGCTGGTCAGGCCGACCGGCGTGCGTCCTTCAAGGTACGCGAACATCCACCACTGCCGCCCGTCGTGGGAATTCGTCCAGGCGCAGCCAACAGGAGTCGTGAACATACTGGATGCGCGGCCCGCCGGGGGGAATGATTCTCCCGGAGAATGGTGGACGTCGTGCCATGCCAGAGCCGCAAAGCTCCGCCACACGGCGTTGACCCAAGTGACGCGAATCTGCTAAGGTCCTGCAAGATCGAGGAACCGACCGCGCCCTGCCCACAGGAGACACCGCCCATGCCTGAGCCTCAGAACGTCGCCGCAGGGCTGCTTGCCGCGAACCTTTCCCGCTGCCCGGACAAGGCGGCCTACCTCTGCAACGACGACACCCTCACCCACCGGGCTCTTGCGGCGGACTCGGCCCGCTTCGCCAATCTGCTGCGGGCGCGCGGGGTGGTCGCGGGCGAGCGCGTGGTGCTGGTGCTGCCGGACAGCTTCGCCTACGCCAAGGCCTTCCTCGGGGCCATGCTGCTGGGGGCGGTGCCCGTGCCCGTCAGCGCCATGCTGACCCGCGCGGACTACGCCTTCATCCTGGCCGACTGCGCGGCCACGGCCCTCGTCACCTGGGAGGACTCGCCAGCGGCGGAGGCCGCGCGCGACGTGCCGGAGACGGGCGTGGTGCTCTGCTGCGGGCTGGACGGCCCCTGGGGCCTTTCCGAGCACTCGGCGGAGTTCGAGCCCGCCGTCACGAGAGACGACGCGCCCGGGTTCATGCTGTACAGCTCCGGCTCCACCGGCCGCCCCAAGGGCGTTCCGCACGCCGCCGCCGACCTGCTCGGCCCGGCCAGCCCCTGGGGTTCGGACATCCTGCGCGCCACCGGGGACGACGTCTTTTTCTCGGCGAGCAAGATGTCCTTCGCCTACGGGCTCATGTCGAGCCTGACGCTGCCGCTTTCCTTCGGGGCCACCGGGGTGTTCTTCCCGGACAAGCCCGGACCGTACGAGCTTTTGGCGGCCATCGCCCGGCACCGGCCCAGCCTGTTCTTCTGCGTGCCCACCCTGTACAACCTCGTGCTGCGCGCCTTCGAGCCGGGCAACCCGGAGCACGACCTCTCGTCCCTGCGCCTGTGCTATTCCGCGGGCGAGGCGCTGCCCGCCAGCCTGTGCCGCCAGTGGCTGCTGCAAACCGGCGTGGAGATCCTGGACGGCATCGGCTCCACCGAGGCCTTCAACCTGTTCCTGTCCAACGCTCCGGGCCGGGTGCATTGCGGCGCCAGCGGCGAGGCCGTGCCCGGCTTCGAGACGCGGCTCGTTGCGGATGGCGGCGACGGCGCGAGCCCGGAAGTCCCCGACGGCACCTCCGGCAACCTGCTCATCCGGGGGCCGGGGCTGGCCAAGGCCTACTGGAACCGGCCGGAGAAGACCGCCGAGACCATGCTGCCGGAGGGCTGGCTGGCCACCGGCGACGTCTACGTGCGCGAGAACGGCGTGTTCACCCACCAGGGCCGCAGCGACGACATGCTCAAGGTGGGCGCGCACTGGGTGTCGCCCGTGCAGGTGGAGGACACCCTGCGCACGCACCCGGCCGTGGCCGAATGCGCGGTGGCAGCGCTGCGCGTGGAGGGGCTCATGCGGCCCTGCGCCCACGTGGTGCTGAAGGACCCCGGCCTGGCCCAGAGTCAGCCGCAGCTCGCCACGGACATCCTGCGGCACGTGCGCGGCCTGTTGCCCGTGCACATGTGCCCGGTGCGCGTGGAATATCACACCGATCTGCCCAAGACCCCCACGGGCAAGATCCAACGCTTCCGCCTGCGCAGCGCGTAGGCCGCAACATAGCCAAAGGAGAGGGAAATGGACGTCACTGGAGTGGATCTCAAGGCGCTGCTGGAGGAGGTCGGGGTCAAGCCCGAGGTGGCGCGGGCCGTGGACCCGTCGGGGCCGCTGCTTCGGCAGGGGCTTGATTCCGTCGACTTTCCGTCCTTCTGCGCCCTGTTGGAAGAGCGCTACGGGTTGCGCCTGGACGACGAGGCCGCGCTCAAGCTGCGCACACTGAACGATTTTGCCGCCGCCGTGAACGGCCTGAAAGGATAGCCATGGACAGAAAGACAGCCATCGCCGCGCTCATCAAAAACGCCAAGGACCCCGTCCCTGGCCAGAAGGTCACGGCGGGCGCCTTCCGCCCCGAGGACGCCCCCGGCGTGGGCCGATTGTTCGTGCAGGTCTACGGGGAGGACTATCCCGTGGACGATCCCTACGTGCCGGAGCTGCTCATCGAGGCCAACAAGAGCGGGCGCATCTACACCGTGGTGGCCCGCGCGGCGGACGGCACCGTGGTGGGCCAGGGCGGCGTGTACCAAAGCTCCCCGCCCAACCGCCGCATGTACGAATACGGCCAGATCCTGGTGGACAAGGCCTACCGCAACACCTTCGCGGCCTTTCGCATCCACAAGTACGCGTCGGAGAACATGTTCGGCAAACTGCCCAACGTGGACGCCATGTTCGGCGAGGCAGTGTGCCACCATCTGGTGACCCAGAAGATGTCGCGCGGGGTGGACTTCTTCGAGTGCGGGCTGGAGGTGGGGCTCATGCCCGAGGAGGCCTACGCGGGCGAGGGCGTCAGCGGCCGGGTGAGCTGCCTCCTGCACGTCCGCGTGGACCACGACCGCCAGGCCGACCTCTTCGTGCCCGAGTGCTGGGGCGGGCAGGTGCGCCGGCTGCTGCCCTTCTGGCCGCTCAAGCGCAACGTCAAGCAGGGCGGGAGCGGGCACGTTCCCGCTGCGGACGAGGCCACGGACATGGCCGTGCAGCAGTTCGGCTTCGCCGGGGTCACGCGCTGCAACGTGGCCGAGGTGGGCGCCCAGTTCGCCGAGCGCGTCGCCCAGGAGATACGCGAATCCGAGGAGCTGGGCCACTCGCTCATCCAGTTCTACCTGCCGTGCGGCTCCCCCTCCTGCGGCTATGCGGCCGAGGTGTTGCGCCAGGCGGGGTGCTTCTTCGGGGGCTTTTCGCCGCTGTGGTTCGGCTCTGCCGGGCAAGGCCCGGACGCCGTGCTGGTGCAGCGCCTGCTCCGGCCCGTGGGCCTCGCGCCCATCAAGACCCAGAGCGACGCCGGGGCCATGGTGGTGCGGATGGTGCTGGAAGACATGGAGCGGGCCGGGCGGGAGTTCGGCGCGCCGGTGGGCGTTCCGGTCCCTCAGGCCGCTGCGGAGCAGCCGGAGAGCACCCAGGGGTGAGGCTAGCGGAGGCTGGCCGCCAGCCAGCCCGGAGCCAGCGCCGCCGGGCGCAGGTTTATCGCCCGCACGGTGAAGCGCTCGCCGTCGAAGTCCAGCAGGTTCAGGCAGCCGTAGTCCTGGGGCAGCGCCAGCACGCGCGAGAGCGGCAGTTCCAGCGCCGCGCAGAGCACGGCCCGGTTGACCCCGGCGTGGGCCACGGCCAGGACGGCGGTTTGGCAGGGGCCCTCGCCTTCGGCGTGGGCTTCTCCTGCCAGCCGGGTCAGCGCCCGCATGGCCCGTGCCGTGACGTCGTTGTAGTTCTCCCCGCCCGGAGGCCGGTATCCGGCCAGGTCCGCGCCGCGCGCCTCAAACCCGCCGGGGGTGAGCCTGCGCACCTCCTCCGGGTAGAGCCCCTGCCACTGGCCGACGGAGATCTCCCGCAGCCCCGGCTCCACCGCCAGGCTCGGGGCCGGATCAAGCCCCGCCACCGCCAGGGCGAGGGTGTCCCGGCTGCGCGAGAGGTCGCTCGACACCGCCCGGCGCAGCGAATACCCGTCGCCCAGGCGCGCCAGCGCCAGCGCCGCCTCCCGGCCCTGGGCGCGGCCCACGTCGTCCAGGGGCAGGTCGCGGTCGCCCACGAAGCGGCGCGTGCCGTCCGGGGCCTGCGGCTCCTGCACGATCTGCCCGTGGCGCATGAGCAGCACGGCGGTCATGCGCGAGCCCGCCTGCCCGGCGCAAGGCGCCCGCCCGCGGCGATATTTGCTGGATTTCCCATGCGAGGCTAGGTATCAGGAGTCTAGCCCAAGTGGCAAGGAGCCCCATGTCCCCGAAGTCGCGTGTTTCCGCCGCCCAACGCCCCTGCCCGCAACCTTCCGTCCGCGCCGACGCCTTGTCCAAGGCCACGGGCGCGGAGCGCTACGCGCTTGACCTCGCGCCTGCGGACTGCCTTTTCGCCGGGGCGTTCCGCCCGGGCGCCCCTTCTGGGTCGTCGCCCGGCATCGCCCACGGCCGCGTGCGCGGCCTCGACACCGCTGCGGCCCTGGCCGAGCCCGGGGTGCTGCGCGTGCTCACCGCCGCCGACGTGCCGGGCACGAACCTCCAGGGCATCGTGCACAAGGACCAGCCCGTGCTCTGCGGCGAGGTCATCCGCCACGCGGGCGATCCCGTTGCCCTGGTGCTTGCGGTTTCCGCCGAGGCCTTGCGCCGGGGCCTGGCCGCCTTGCGGGCCGACATCGAGCCGCTCCCCGGCGTGTTCGACCCCGCTGCCGCGCTGAAAAAGGGCGCGCCCCTCGTGCACGCGCAGGGGCACGCCGCGCCAAAGGGCGGCAACCTGCTGCTGCGCGCCGTCATCGAGAAGGGCGACGCCAGGAAGGCCCTGCGGGACGCGCCCGTGGTGGTGCGCGGCGAATTCTCCACGCCTGCGCAGGAGCACGCCTTCCTCGAGACCCAGTGCGGCTTCGCGCAGGTCTTGCCCGACGGCGTGCTGGACATGACCGTGAGCACGCAGGCCCCCTTCCGCGACCGTTTCGAGATCGGCCACGCCCTGGGCCTCGACCCGTTCCGCATCCGCGTGCGCGCGCCCTATCTGGGCGGCGGCTTCGGCGGCAAGGACGGCGCCACCGTGCAGTGCCTGCTGGCACTGGCCGCGCTCAAGGCCGAGGGGAGGCCGGTGCGCATGGCCTGGGACCGCGAGGAGAGCATCCTGGCCGGCTACAAGCGCCACGCCGTGCGCCTGCGCTGCGAGCTGGGCGCGGACAGCGACGGCACGCTCCTGGCCTATTCCTGCCGCGCCCTGTACGACACCGGGGCCTACGCGCACCTGGGCGGGGAGGTCATGGAGCTGGGCATGGAGCACGCCGCCGGACCCTACCGTGTGCCGCACACGTTCGTCGAGGGCCGCTGCGTCTACACCAACAATCCCGTCGCCGGGGCCTTCCGGGGCTTCGGCGTGGCCCAGATGAGCCCGGCCTTCGAGGGCCTCATGGACGCCCTGGCCGCCAGGCTTGGCATGGATCCGCAGGCCCTGCGCCGCAAGAACGCGCTACGCACCGGCGACACCAACTCTTCCGGCGTCACCCTCACCAGCTCGGCGCACCTGGCCGAGTGCCTGGACGCCCTGGAGGCGCACCCCCTCTGGGCCGGGCGCGAGGCCTGGCGCGAGGCTGCGCCCCCCTTCATCCGCAGGGGCGTGGGCGTGGCGGCGGTGTTCAACGGCATGGGCTACGGCCGGGGCCTGCCGGACATGGCCATCGCCAAGCTGGAGCTCACCGGGGAGGGCGACTTCCTCGTCTACAGCGCCGTGGCCGACATGGGCCAGGGAAACGCCGCCGCCTTCGCCACCCTGGCCGCGCAGGAGCTGAACCAGCAGCCCGGCGCCGTGCGCCTCCTCCAGCCGGACACGGAGCGTTGTCACCCGTCGGGTTCGTCCAGCGCGGGGCGCACCACCTACACCTTCGGCAACGCGCTATTGAAGGCCTGCGCCGCCATGCGCGACAAGCTGCTCTCCCGCGCGGCCCTGTTCCTGCTGGCGGACGACATCGCCGCCCTGGAGCTCGTGCCCGGCGCGGTGCGCCACAAGGCCACGGACCGCATGCTGCCGCTGGCCGTGCTGGGGCGGGCGCTGGAGCGCGACGACCGCGTCTGCGTGGCCGAGTTCCTCATGCCCGTGGCCCAGGACCCGCCAGACACCGGGCGCGGCTTCGTCATCGGCTTCCCGCACCTGTTCTTCGCCTATGCCGCGCACCTGGCGCGCATCGAGGTGGACGAGCTCACGGGCCGCGTGCGCGTGTGCGACTACGTCTGCGCCACGGACGGCGGGCGCGTGCTCGACCGCTCCTGCTTCGACCAGCAGGCCCAGGGCGGCGCGGCCCAGGGCATCGGCTTCGCCCTTACCGAGGACTTTTCGACCCGCCAGGGGCTCATCCTCACCGGCGACCTGTCCACCTGCCTCATGCCCACGGCGCTGGACCTGCCCGACATCCTGTCCCTGGCCGTGGAGGGCGACGAACCCACAGGCCCGCGCGGCCTCAAGGGAGTGGGCGAGGTGGGGCTGAACGGTCCGGCCCCGGCCCTGGCCTCGGCCCTGGAAGACGCCACCGGCGTGCGGCTGCGCGACTTTCCCCTTGCCCCCGAGCGCGTGCTGGCGGCGCTCAAACAACGCCAGGGGCGCGCCCGGAGGAAGGCATGAAGCTTGCGTTTACCCTGAACGGCGCCCTGGTGCGCGTTGACGCGGACCCGGACCAGCGGGCCGTGGACCTGCTGCGCGAACTGAACGCGCTGGACGTCAAGGAGGGCTGCGGCACCGGCGAGTGCGGGGCCTGCTCGATCCTGGTGGACGGCGTGCACAAGCTCTCCTGCCTGCTGCTGGCGGCCCAGTTGCACGGCCGGGAGCTGACCACCGCCGCGGGCCTGGGCTCGGTGAAGAATCCGCACCCCATCCAGAAGGCTTTTGCCGAGCACGGGGCGGTGCAGTGCGGCTTCTGCACGCCGGGCATGACCATCGCCGCCAGCGCGCTCCTGGCCGCCAACCCCGACCCCACCCGCGACGAGGTGCGCCAGGGCCTCTCCGGCAACCTCTGCCGCTGCACCGGCTACGTCAAGATCGTGGACGCCGTGCGCGCCGCGGCCCGAAAGGGCGACGGGGGCGAGGCATGAACGTGCTGTTTCCGCGCAACATGCCGCAACTGGTGAAGGCGCTGGGCGAGCCCGGCGCGCGCATCCTGGCGGGCGGCACCGACCTGCTGGTGCGCCTGCGCGCCCAGCCGGACGCGAAGCTGGCGACGCTTGTCAGCCTGGACAGGGTGGCCGCCCTGCGCGGGGTGGCCCTGGAAAAACCCGGCACGGTTTTACGCATCGGCGCGGCAAGCACCCACGCGGAGCTGCTGGCGCACCCGCTCGTCCGCGCGCGGCTGCCCATGCTGGCGCAAGCCCTGGCGACCCTCGGCTCGCCGCCCATCCGCAACATGGGCACGCTGGGCGGGAACATCTGCACGGCCTCTCCGGCCGGGGACACCCTGCCGCCGCTGCTGGTCCTCGGCGCGGAGCTGGAGCTGGCCTCGGCGTCGGGCACGCGCAGCCTGCCCCTGGCCGACTTCCTGCTCGGCCCTGGCCGCACCGCGCTCCAGCCCGGCGAGGCGCTCACCGCCGTGCGGGTGCCCCTGCCCGAGCCGTCCGCCCGGCAGCACTTCGAGAAGGTCGGCCGCCGCGACGCCCTGGCCGTGGCCGTGGTCAGCCTGGCCGCGCTGGTGCGCACCGGCGGCAAGGGCGCCATCACCAGCGCCAGCCTGGCCTGGGGGGCCGTGGCGCCGGGCATCTGGCGCTGCCCGGAGGCCGAAGCCGCCCTCGTCGGGCGCAAGCTGACCCTTTCCGCGCTGAACAGCGCCGCGCGCATCGCCAGCAGCCGCGTCCAGCCCATCAGCGACGTCCGCGCCAGCGCCGACTACCGCCGGTCCGTCACCGGCAACCTGCTTCTGCGCCTCGCAGCGCTTTAGCGCCACCTCCGCCCGGTGTCGGCGGCACCTTGAACAAAGAAGAGCCCTCGCCGGGGCATCAGTGTCGGCGAGGGCTCCATCCCACAGGAATCTGGCGAGCGGGGCTCTACTACCGCGCGTCAAATGCCTGAGGGAGATTTGTCGGCGTCAGCGTCAGCGCCCATCCCGAAGTTGCCGTTCGGCGGGGCGGCCAGGGCAGGGGGGGGCTGGTGCGTGCGAAGCACGGCCAGCGGCCTCTTGTCCCAGGCCTGCCACGTGTCCGCCATCGCGGTCTCGTGACATTGTCTCTCGTCCTTCCTGCATGGCGCGACCTTAGGCCAGTGCGTTTCGTGCAATAAGGCAAATGTCGGGCCATTTTCGCAACACGCTGATAATAATAAATAATAACATGTCTGGCGCTCTCCAGTGAGGAAGGCGTGCCCAGGAATGTAAAAATTTGGTAAAAATTGAATCAGTTGCAGAAGTTGTGCGTGTTAAGGATTGTATCAGCAATACAACATGTTATGCGAATGCAGCTTGTGTTGCATTATGGTCGGTGGGTATGGCTTGTAAGGATGGCGTAAGGTCGACTTCCGTCGTCGCCGCTAGCCAACAGCCCATGTTTCAAGTACTTTTGTTGACAGCCAGAGGGGCATTGTTTGCCAGCCTGGGTAAGTGTTTCGCAATTTTGCTCATTTTTGCCGCCAGGTGCGGCGGGGATGCCTTTTTTGTTATTTTGCGCGGGGCCGCGGACTCGCCGAGGGGCACGACGGGGCAGACTATGATCGCGACTGGCTTCGAAGCCGTGGCTCCTGAAATGAGCCGAGTGAGGGCGTTGCTGCTGCGCTACGGCACCAACGTGCTCATTGTGGCGGCCTGCACGCTCGTTTGTCTCGCCGTTTTCCCCCACCTCGATCTCGTCAGCTTCACCATGGTGTACGTCCTCGGCACCGTCAGCATCGCCAGCGTCTGCAGCCTGCCGTCGGCCCTGCTCGCCTGCTTCCTCAGCGTCCTGGCCTACAACTATTTCTTCGTTCCGCCGCGTTTCGGCATCGGCATGGTTGAGGGCGAGGACTTGTTCACCATGGCGATGATGTTCGTGGTCGTCATCGTCGTCAGCCGCCTGACCGAGCATTTCCGCACGCAGGCCAGGAACGCGAGCGCCCGCGAGGCTCAGACCCGGCTCATGATGGAACTCACCCGGGAGCTGGCCAGCGCGCGTGGCACGGACACCCTCCTCGACATCGCCACGAAGCAGATCGAGCGGCTATTCGGCTTTTCCGCCGCGGCCTACCTGCTGGACGACGCGGGGCTGGTGCTGAGCCGCGCGGGGGCCGCAGAGGACTTCCGCAACCTGCCCGACGCCGAGGCGGCCGCCCGGTGGGTTCTTTCGAACAATCAACCCGCCGGGCTGGGGACGGGGCACATGCGCCAGAACGCGGCGCTCTACCTCCCGATGTCCGGCGTTGGCGGAACGCTGGGAGTGCTTTGCGTGCGCCCGCCAAGGGACGCCACGGGATTCCCTCCCGAGCAGCTGCACGTCATTGAGACCCTGGCGCGGCAGGTGGGCCTGATGCTCGAAGTGGAGCGCCTTGAGGCCGACCGGATGCGCGCCCGGATGGAGATCGAGGCGGAGCGGCTGAAGACCTCCCTGCTGTCCTCGGTGACGCACGACCTCCAGACCCCGCTGGCCGTCATCATCGGCTCCGCGGAAAGCCTGATGGCCGTGGGCGAGGAACTGACGCCGGAGGAGCGCCGCGAACTGTCTGAGAACATCCATGACAGGGCGGCGCGGCTCTCCAGGCTGCTGGGCAACCTCCTGCGGATGACCAGGCTGCAGTCCGGCACGCTCAAGCCGGACTTCCAGCTCCAGCCCCTGGACGAGCCCCTGGGCGCGGCGCTCTCGCTCATCGGCAAGGAGCTTGCGGCCAGGCGGGTGGAGGTGGACATTCCGCCAGACCTGCCGCTCCTTATGATGGACGGGGTGCTCATGGAGCAGCTGTTCCTGAACCTGCTTGAGAACACCCTGAAGCACACGCCCCCGGACTCGCCGGTGCGAATTGCCGCCAAGCGTGTCGGCCCCGAGGTCGAGGTCGAGGTGGCGGACAGGGGGCCAGGCCTGGACGAGGCGGAGCTGGAGAAGGTGTTCAGCCTGTTCTACCAGGGGAGTCCGTCCGCTTTGCAGGCGGGCGGCCGGGCGGGCGAGCGCAAGGGGTATGGCCTCGGGCTGGCCATCTGCCGCGCCATCGCCCAGGTGCACGGGGGGACCGTCCGGGCGGAGCACCGCGCAGGGGGCGGGCTGGTCATGCGCGTCACGCTGCCCGCGCCCGCTGATGCTCTCTGCCTGCCGACGGATGGCGCGAGCTGCGCCGAGGGGGTCTTGTGAGCGCTACTGAGTCGCTGGTGCTGGTCATCGAGGACGAAAAGCCCATCCGGTGCTTTTTGCGCGCCTATCTGGAACGGCGGGACTTTCAGCTCATCGAGGCCGAGGACGGCGAGGAAGGGCTGGCGCTTGCGGCGGAGCATCGTCCCGCGCTCGTGCTTCTGGACCTCGGCCTGCCCGGCCTGGACGGGGTGGAGGTGATCCGGCGGCTGCGCGGCTGGTCCGCAACGCCGATCATCGTCATCTCGGCCCGGGGCAAGGAGCAGGACAAGGTGGACGCGCTGGACGCCGGCGCGGACGACTATCTCACCAAGCCCTTCGGCGTGGCCGAGCTGGCCGCGCGGATGCGTGTCTGCCTGCGCCATTCCGCCACGCGGTCGAAGGATGACCAGCAGGGCGTGTACCGGTCGGAGGAGCTTTTTGTGGACTTGGCGAAACGCCAGGTGCGCCTCAACGATCGGGAGGTCCGCCTCACGAAGATCGAGTTCAAGCTGCTGTCCTATCTCATGCAAAACGTCGGCAAGGTGGTGACCCACCGCCAGATTTTGAAGGCTGTCTGGGACAGCGACCGTGCGGACCAGCTCCACTATTCCCGCATCTACGTCCGGCAACTGCGTAGCAAGATCGAGCCGGATGCCGCGGCCCCGCGCCATCTGCTGACGGAAACCGGCGTGGGCTACCGCCTGGTGGGCTAGGGCCGCACCGGCCCGCCGCACCTCCGCGCCAGCCCGCCGCCGCATCGCCCCAAGACCCCGGGGCCGGTTCGGCTCCTGCCGGGGGCTGCGGCCATTATTCCCCTTACCCATCCTTTGCAGTGGGCGTCCGCGCCTTGTGCGACCAACCACGCCATCCGCCCCGCAATACGCCGCACGAACGACCTAAGGGACAGCCAGCCGGGTAATTCTCCAAGGATGGTATTTCCATTCCGTATCTAACGACACGATTGTCACTATTTTTACATTTTTTTACATTTCTTTACATTCGCTATTTCCGCAGAATCGGCAAATAATACAAAATCCTCTTTTAATTCAAGCTTGTACAGTGTTGGCCCGTGGCTTGCTTAGGGCGAGTAATCTTTCATACTTTTTCCAAGGAGGATTTGTATGTCGTTCGTAAAGTCGTCCAATGTAACATGGCTCAAGGGAGCCCTCAGGGTGGCGGCCCTGCTCGGTTTCGCCCTGGTGCCCTCGCTGGCCCTGGCTCAGGATCAGCCTGATGCCGCGGCCACCGTGACCAACGCCGCCGAGAAGGCCGTGGAGTATCTCTCCCAGTCAAACGCCAACATCATGTGGACGCTCATCGCCTCCATCCTGGTGATGTTCATGCAGGCGGGCTTCGCCATGGTTGAAGCAGGCCTTACCCGCGCCAAGAACAGCGGCAACATTCTTATGAAGAACATGTTCGACTTCGCCGCTGGCGGTCCGGTGTTCTTCCTCGTCGGCTTCGCGCTGATGATGGGCACCGACCAGGGCGGGCTCTTCGGCTGGTCGAACTTCGGCCTTTCCGATTTTTCGCCGCTGAATGACGAAGGCACCTGGGGCTTCACCTACTGGTTCTTCCAGTGCGTGTTCGCCGCCACGGCCACGACCATCGTGTCCGGCGCCATCGCCGAGCGCACCAAGTTCGTCGGCTACCTCGTCATCTCCGTGGTCATCACCGGCCTCATCTACCCCATCTCCGGCCACTGGATCTGGGGCGGCGGCTGGCTGGCCAAGCTCTCGACCCCGATGATCGACTTCGCCGGTTCCACGGTCGTCCACTCCGTCGGCGGCTGGATCGCCCTGGCTGGCGCCATCCTCATGGGGCCCCGCATCGGCAAGTACTCGGCTGACGGCACTTCCCGCGCCATCCCCGGCCACAACATGCCCCTGGTGGCCCTGGGCGTCTTCATCCTGTGGTTCGGCTGGTTCGGCTTCAACCCGGGCAGCACCACCGCCGCCCAGGCCAACATCGCCCTCATCGCCGTGACCACAAACATGGCCGGCTGCACCGGCGGCGTCGCGGCCATGATCATCTCCTGGATCCGTTACGGCAAGCCGGACGTCTCCATGAGCCTGAACGGCGTGCTCGCAGGCCTGGTGGCCATCACCGCCGGCTGCGCCAACGTCAGCCCGGCCAGCGCCATGATCATCGGCCTCATCGCCGGCGTGGTCGTGGTCTACTCCGTCGACTTCCTCGACAAGGTGCTCAAGATCGACGACCCGGTGGGCGCCATCTCCGTTCACGGCGTCTGCGGCGCGCTGGGCACCATCTGCGTCGGCCTGTTCGCCAGCCCCGACTACGGCGGCACCGGCGCGGTGGCCGGCCTGTTCAACGGCGGCGGCACCGCCCTGCTGATGACGCAGCTCATCGGCGTGGGCAGCGTGTTCGTGTGGGCGTTCGGCACCGGACTGGTTCTCTTCTTCCTCCTCAAGGTGACCATCGGCATCCGCGTGCCCGCCGAGGAAGAGGTCAAGGGTCTGGACATTACGGAACACGGCCAGGAAGCTTACAGCGGCTTCCAGATCTTCACCAACGAATAGTGTTTGGCCTGAAGAGCGCAATACGAGGAGGAAACAAGAATGAAGCTGATCATTGCCTACATCCGGCCTGATCGACTGAACGCGGTCAAGCAGGAACTGTACTCCAGGGAAATATACTCCCTCTCCGTGACCAACGTGTTGGGCGCGGGCCGCCAGAAGGGATTCACCGAGACCTACCGCGGCGTCGTCATGGAAGTGAACCTTCTCAAGAAGGTGCGTCTGGAGATCGGAGTCAACGACGACTTCCTGAACAAGGCCATCGAGGCGATCAACAAGGGCGGCCAGACCGGAAGCGAGGGCGACGGCGTGATCTTCGTGGTGGAGCTGGCGCAGGCCATGCGCATCCGCACCGGCGAACAGGGAATCCTCTAGGCCAAGGTCCAATGCAACCAAGGGGCGGCTCCGGCCGCCCTTTTTTTTGCCTGCGGATCGGGAATCCGGCCCACGGGCGGCGCTCGGAGGAGTGGGCGGCCCAAGCGGAGCGCCTCCAGGCGGTGGCAAGCTGCGGACCATTTCGGCCAGAAATAACAATATTGTAGATTTGTGACGAGGCAGCGGCTCTCGTGCGGCCGTGGAGAGACTTCCCATATCCGCCGCGCGTTTCGCAGGCGCATCCCGCAAGCCTGCCCGCATTCCCGAGGGGGTGCGCCCGCTGCGGCCTCGGCGGACAACCTGCTCGCCGCACGGCCTTCCGTCTGGACACTTCAAGCCCATCCGGCTAAGGGAAAGCATGGCGAAACATCTGTCCCGCGCGCTGCCCTTGGCGGCGCTCCTGTTTTTCTCTCTCTGCGCGGCGAGCCCGGCTCTCGCCGGGGAGGCGAAGCAGGCCGCGTTGGTCTTGCAATGGCAGCCCCAGGCCCAGTTCGCGGGGTTCTACGTGGCCATGGAGAAGGGCTTCTACCAGGAGGCCGGGGTGGACATGCGTGTCATTCCCGGCGGGCCTGACGTCGTCGCCTCCAAGCTCCTGGCCGAGGGTCGCGCCCAGTTCGCCACCATGTTCCTGTCCACCGGCATCGAGCGCCGCGCCGACGCAGGACGCAGCCCGGAGGGCCTGCCCGTGGTGCTGCTGGCCCAGCTGGTGCAGCGCTCGGCGCTCATGCTCATCACCCGCGCCGACTCCCCCATCAAGTCGCCCAAGGACCTGGACGGCAGGCGCGTGGGCCTGTGGGACAACGAGTTCCGCGTGCAGCCCCTGGCCCTGTTCAAGCGCCTGGGCATCCACCCGGTCATCGTGCCGCAGTCCAACACCCTGAACCTGTTCCTGCGCGGCGGGGTCGATGCGGCCTCGGCCATGTGGTACAACGAGTATCACAGCCTGCTGGCCTCGGGCCTGGACGAGGCCGACCTGCGCGTGTTCTTCTATCGCGACCTGGACCTGAACTACCCCGAGGACGGCCTGTACACCCTGGAGTCCACTTTTGAGCGCGACCCGGAGCTCTGCCGGGCCGTGACGAGCGCCAGCCTGCGCGGCTGGCGATACGCCTTCGAGCACCCGGACGAGGCGCTGGACATCGTGCAGGCCCGCATGCGCGAGGCGCACCTGCCCACCAGCCGGGCGCACCAGCGCTTCATGCTGGCCCGCATGCGGGACATCATGGACGCCAGCCCCACCGGCTTCGCCGCCTTCGGAACCCTGGACCCGGCGGACTACGCCCGCGTGGCCGACGCCCTGGCCACCCAGAAGCTCATCCCGGCGCGCCCGCCTCTCAGCGAATTCTTCCGGGGGCAGTTGCGATGAGCGGCAGCAACGGCGGCAACAACGGCGGCAGCAACGGCGGCACCGCCATCCGCGCCGGGCGGGGCATCGCCTTCCGGCTCTCGGCCCTGGTGCTCACCGCCGTGGGCGTCATCTTCGTGGCCATGAGCGTGGCGACGTACCACCTCGCCCGAGAGGCCCTGCTGAAGAACGCCGAGCAGAACGCCCGCACCCAGGCCCAGGCCCTGGTCCAGCGCATCGAGGCCCGGCTTGCGCCCATCAGCCGCGTGCCTCTGGCCCTGGGCTACGAGCTGTCCGACGGCCTGCTCGATGACGCGGGCATCCTGCGCCGCCAGCGCCAGATGCTCCTGGACAACCCCGAGATCTTCGGCACGGCCGCGGCCTTCGAGCCCTTCGGGCGTCATCCCGGCCAGGAATACTTCGCGCCGTACACCTTCCGCGCGCCGCTCGGCATCACGCACACGCAGCTGGGCAGCGCGGCCTATCGCTACCACGCCATGGACTGGTACCAGATCCCGCGCGAGCTGAAGGAGATCGTCTGGAGCGAGCCCTACTACGACGAGGGCGGCGGCAACACCCTCATGTCCACCTGCTCCGTGCCTTTCTACAAGGGCCAGGGCGAGGAGCGCCGCGTTGCCGGCGTGGTCACGGCGGATGTCTCCCTCGACTGGCTCAAGCGCCTGGTGGCCTCTGTTAACGTGCTCGACACCGGTTACGCCTGGCTCATCACCAGAAACGGCACCTACGTGACCCACCCGGCCCAGGGCGTGGCCTTCAACGAGAGCATCTTCAGCCGGGCCGAGGAGCACAACGACCCGGAACTCCGGCGCATCGGCCAGGACATGATCCGGGGCGGCTCCAAGCTGGTGGAGAGCACCAGCCTGCACACGGGCAAGCCGGGCTTTCTGGTCTATGCGCCCCTGCCGAGCATAGGCTGGTCGCTCGGGGTGTTCTCCCCGCGCGACGAGCTTCTGGCCGACGTGAACCGCCTGGCCCTGGTGAGCGCCGGACTGGGCGGCGGCGGGTTCCTCATCATTGCGTTGCTCACGGCGGCCATCGCCCGCGGCATCACCGGGCCGCTCCGGCGGCTGCGCGGCGCCGCGCGCGAGGTGGCGGGCGGGCATCTGGACGCGGCGCTGCCCGAGGTGACGAGCCGCGACGAGGTGCACGACCTGGCCATGGCCTTCGGCAACATGCAGCGCTCCCTGAAGGAGCACATCCGCGACCTCACGGCGGCCACGGCCACCCGCGAGCGCATCCAGAGCGAGCTGCGCATCGCCAGCGAGATCCAGCTGGGCATCCTGCCCAAGACCTTTCCGCCCCTGCCGGGCCACACCGAGTTCGACCTCTACGCCAGCCTGACCCCGGCCCGCGAGGTGGGCGGCGACTTCTACGACTTCTTCCCCTGCGGGCACGACGGCTTCTGCTTCCTGATCGGCGACGTGTCCGGCAAGGGGGTGCCCGCGGCCTTCTACATGGCGGTGTCGCGCACGCTGCTCAAGGCCGTGGCCGAGTCCGTGGCAGGCGCAGGCCGTCGGCGCGGGGCCGATCCCAACGGGGCGGCCGGGGCGCAGCGCCGCAGCCTGCCGGATCCGGGGCGCATTCTGGCCCGGGCCAACAACGGCCTGGCCGAGGACAACGAGTCGTGCATGTTCGTCACCGTGTTCTGCGCGGTGCTCGACTACACCACCGGCGAGGTGCACTACGCCAGCGCCGGTCACAACCCGCCGGTGCTGCTGCGCGCGGGCGCGGCGCCGGAATATCTGCCCACCCACGGCGACCCGGTGGCCGGGGCCATGCCGGGGGTGGAGTTCACCACCGACAGCCTGGTCCTGAACCCCGGCGACGCGCTGGTGCTCTACACCGACGGCGTCACCGAGGCCATGAACCCGGCCCTTGAGCTCTACGGCGAGGAGCGGCTGACGGCCCGGCTCGCGGCCTTCGAGGCCGGAGACGCCCGGACCATCTGCGAAGACTTGGCCAAGGACGTTCACGCCTTTGCCGACGGGGCGGAGCAGTCCGACGACATCACCATGCTGGTGCTGCGCTATAACGGCGGCGCGCCGGACAGCGCGGACAAGACCTGAAAAAGCGCGGGAGAAGTCCCGCAGGAGGAAATCATATGGAATGCACAGGCAGCAAGCAGGGCGCGTTCTACGTGCTTGAGGTCACCGGGCGCATGGACGCCCTCACTTCCCAGGGCTTCGAAACCGAGTGCCAGGGCCGCCTGGAGGCCGGGGACAAGCGCATCGTGGCCGACCTGAGCGGGCTTGAGTACATCAGCAGCGCGGGCCTGCGCAGCATCCTCTCGGCCGCCAAGAGGCTCAAGGCCGCCGGGGGCGATCTGGCTTTCTGCGGGCTCTCCGGCATCGTGTCCGAGGTCTTCACCGTGTCGGGCTTCGCCAAGCTTCTTCCCGTGTACGCCACCCGCGAAGAGGCCTTGGCCCGGAGCTAGAGGCCGATGCCCCCGGCAACGGAAGCTTTCGTCCCGCAGCTGGCCCCGCGCCTGCGCCTGCCCGCCCATGAGGAGAGCCTGCCCGCCTTCCGCGAGCTGGCCCTGGCCTGGGCAGGGCGCGCGGGGCTGGCGGACGAGTTCGTGCAGCGCCTGGACCTGGTGCTGGAGGAGACGCTCATGAACGTCTTCCACCACGCCTATCCGGGGGAGCTGGGCGAGGTGGAGCTGGCCCTGGTTCCCTCCGGGCAGGGCGGCCAGCCCCGCGACGGCGAGCCGCCGGGCAGCCTGAGCGTGAGCCTCACGGATTGGGGCGTGGCCTTCGATCCGTTGGCCCCGGAGGACCAGGCCCTGGAAGAAGGGCTGGAGGCCAACCTGGAGGCCGGGCTTGAGGCGCGCGCGCCCGGCGGCATGGGCCTGTTCCTGCTGCGTACGCTGGCCAGGGGCTCCTACGCCCGCGTCGGCGCGGCCAACGTGCTGACCCTGACCTTCGGGCCGGAGTCGGCTCCCGTTTCCGGCGCCTGATTTTTCCTGCCATTTCCGGCCAGATCCGGCTCCGGCAAAAGGGCGTCCTGAGTTGGGCCGGAGTAAGGCCAATGCGCGCAGCCGTCCTCGCGCCCCTTGACTTGTGAGTATTTTCACAATATATTTACAACTGGGATGGCCCCATTCCCCCCCCGTCCCCGGCGTTTCTGCTCCTGGCTTGCTTTGCTGGATCCATCCTCCTGGAATCGTGTGGTTTCACGAGGTGCGCATAGTCCGCAACGTCATCAGCAAGGGGGTACCGCATGAAGATTCTCGTCGCAGTCGATCCGTCCGATTCCGCTCACCTCGCCGTGACCAAGGGCGCTGAAATGGCGAAGAAGGAGGGCGCGCAGCTGACCCTGCTCGCCGTGGCCGAGACCTTCCTCGACATGGAGAACCTGTTTGGCAACGAGGCCGGAGAGCGCATGAAGGAACGCGCCGCCAAGGCCCTGGATGCCGCCAAGGCAATGGCGGCGGTGGCCAAGCCCAAGGCCGTGCTCAAGACCGGGGTCTCGCCCGAGGACATCATCGTTGAGCAGGCCGAGAAGGGCGGCTTCGACCTCGTGGTCATGGGCACGCGCAGCAAGAAGGGCAAGGGCGGCCTGCGCCTGGGCAGCGTGGCCAGCCGGGTGGTGGCCAACGCCCCGTGCTCCGTGCTGGTCGTCCGCTAGCCGCAGCTCCGCAGCAACCCCGGCCCCTGGCTTGCCCCCCAGCCGGGGGCCGGTTATCCGCCCCCTTGCCCTCCCGCTTGGCCTGACGTAGAAGCCCGCCATGCACGATTCAACCGCATCTGATCCGAAATACCACGCCCTGGCCCTGCTCTCCGGCGGGCTGGACAGCCTGCTCGCCATCAAGGTGCTGCAGGAGCAAGGCCTGCGGGTTCTCGGCCTGCACTTCGTCAGCCCCTTTTTCGGCAAGCCACACCTCATCAGCCACTGGCGCGAGGTCTACGGCATCGAGGCCGTCAACGTGGACATCCGCCGGGCCTACCTGGACATGCTGTCGCGCCCGGCCCACGGCTACGGCAAGCACCTGAACCCCTGCGTTGACTGCAAGATCCTCATGCTGACCCACGCCAAGACGCTGCTGCCCAAGTACGGCGCGAGCTTCCTGGTCAGCGGCGAGGTGCTGGGCCAGCGCCCCATGAGCCAGCGCGCAGACACGTTGAACCTCATCCGCAAGGACGCGGGCGTGAAGGACCTGCTGCTGCGCCCGCTCTCGGCCCAGAAGCTCGGCCCCACGCCCATGGAGGAGTCCGGGCTGGTGGACCGCTCGCGCCTGCCGGGCATCTGGGGCCGCGGCCGCAAGGACCAGCTGGCCCTGGCGGCGCACTTCGGCATCACCCTCATCCCCACGCCCGCCGGGGGCTGCAACCTGGCCGAGGCCGAACCCGCCGCCCGCTACCTGCCCATCATCTGCAACCTGGCCGAGGCGTCCTCCCGCGACTTCAGCCTCTCGCACCTGGGGCGGCAGTACTGGGCCGGGCCGTACTGGCTGTCCATCGGCCGCAACCAGCACGACAACGAGGCCCTGGAAAAGGCACGGCGCGAGACGGACATCCTCTTCCGCCTGCGCGACCTGCCCGGCCCCTGCGCCCTGGGCCGCCAGTACGAGCCCGCCGCCGGCGTTGCGCCCGGGATGACGCCGCAAGCCTGGCCGGACGACGTGCTGGCCGACGCCGCGTCCTTTGCCGCGTCCTACTCGCCCAAGGCCAGGACATTCTCCGAAGGGGGGGCCGAGGCCGGACGCCCGGTGGTGGTGCTGGTGCGCCGGGGCAAGCCAACCTCCGAGGTGGTGACCGAGGTCGTGGTGACCCCGGCCCGACAGACGCCGCTGGCCTGGACCGAGCCCAAGCACGAGGCCCTGGCGGCCTGGAAGCGCCGGTCCTGATCTCCCAGCCAGCCCGAGTTCACACGTCGGCCCGCCCGCTGGCCCGCCCACTGGCCCGTCGGCCCGCCTGAAACCCCGACCCCTTGCCAAAGTCCCCGGCAGGGCTTATCTTGCATGAATTGTGGCGGACTCTTCCGCCCCCAGAACACAGAACATATTCCTTTCAGGAGGAACGTTACATGGCAGGATATCCTTCCTACCCCGGAGCGCAAGCCAGCGTCTCCAAAGCCGAAACCATCAACGCGTTCATGCGCGGCGTGTATGGCTGGATGAGCACCGGCATGCTGATCACCGCCTGCGCCGCCTGGCTCACGGCCAACAGCCAGTTCGGCGTCACCCTGCTGCAGAGCCCCGGCCTGGTCATCGGCCTGGTTTTGGTGCAGTTCGGCCTGGTCATCGGCCTGTCCGCGGCCATCAACAAGCTCTCCGGCAGCGCGGCCTCGATGATGTTCCTGCTCTACAGCGCCCTGACCGGGCTGACGCTGTCGTCCATCTTCTTCGTGTACAGCGCGGCCAGCATCTTCCAGGCCTTCGTGGTCACCGCGGGCATGTTCGGCGCCATGAGCATCTACGGCATGGTCACCAAGCGCGACCTGACGAGCATGGGCAGCTTCATGTTCATGGGCCTCATCGGCATCGTGCTGGCCTCCCTGGTGAACATGTTCGTCCAGAGCTCGGCCTTGAGCTTCGGCATCTCCATCATCGGCGTGATCGTTTTCGTGGGCCTCACCGCCTATGACACCCAGAAGCTCAAGTACATGGGCGAGGCCATGCCCCTGGGCGACGGCACCGCCATCCGCCGGGGCACCATCCTGGGCGCGCTGACCCTGTACCTGGACTTCCTCAACCTGTTCCTGATGCTGCTGCGCCTCTTCGGTTCCAGCCGCGACTAGCCAAATCCCGCCGGGACCGCCTTGCGCACGCCGCGCGGGGCGGTCCCCGCACTCCTCCATGCCGAACATCCCCCAACTGCAACGCGCCTTACGGCCACTCCTGCTGCCCCTTGGCGTGCTCTATGCCCAGGTCATGCGCCTGCGGCGCTGGCTGTACGGGCGCGGCGCGCTCAGCTCCTGGCGGCCGCCCTGCGTCTGCGTCAGCGTGGGCAACATCGGTTGGGGCGGCTCCGGCAAGACCCCCCTCTGCGGCCACATCCTGCGCTGGGCGGGCAAGCATGAGGAGCATGGCGTGGTGCTCACCCGGGGCTACCGGGCCAAGCCAAAGCGCCTGCCGCTGCTCGTCACCCCCGGCGCGGACCCGGCTCAGGCCGGCGACGAACCCCTTCTGCTGGCCAAGACACACCGACTGGCGCGCGTCGTGGTGGACCCCAAGCGCAGACGCGGCGGGGCCTGGGCCTGCGAGCGCTTCGACCCGGATTTCGTGCTGCTGGACGACGGCTTCCAGCACCTCCCCGTGGCCCGCGACATCGACCTGGTGCTGCTGACCCCGTTCGACCTGCTGGAGGGCTGGGGGCGCGTCTGCCCGCTGGGAACCTGGCGGGAGGGCGCAAGCGCCCTGGACCGCGCCACGGCGTTCCTCATCAAGGTGGTGCCCGGCAAGCAGCCCGGCCTGGCCGAGGCCATCGAAACGCGCCTGAAGCCCAAGGGCAAGCCCGTCTTCACCTTCGCCCTCAAGCCCAAGGGGCTGGCGCGGCTGGACGGCTCCGCCCGCGCCCGCGACCTGGGGAGCGAGGGCTACGTCATCGCCACCGGCATCGCCGACCCGGCGCAGGTGGCGGCCACGGCGGCCATCCTGCTGGGCGCGGAGCCGAGGCAGGTCATGGCCTTCGCCGACCACCAGGCCTTCACCCAGGCCGACGTGGCCAAGATACGCGAGGCCGCCCAGGCCGAAAACGGCGCGCACGTTGTGGTCACCCCCAAGGACGCCGTGAAGCTGCGCCTGCTGGACGGCACCGGCGGCTTCTGGACCCTGCGCACGGAGGTGCGCTTCGGCCCCAAGTACAACTCCGACGCGGAGTTCGACGACTGGTTCGCCGCGCGCTTTGACGAGCTGTCCGAACCGCACCGCCAGGCCTACCGCGAGGCCATGCGGAAAAAGCTGGCCTAGAGCCGGCGCTCCCCGCCTCGCCATACCCCGCGCCGCCCCCCTTCCGACTCCGCACGGCGGCGCAACCATCCAATTTCCTTCAACATACGAGACGATAATGAAACTGAAAAAGAAGAAGAACCCAAGCAGGCCGCCCCTGCCCACGGACCATAAGACCCTCTTGAAGCTCATGCGCGAGGCCAAGCGCCCGCTGGCCCCCGACGACCTGCTGCCCGTGCTCGGGCTGCACCGCCGCAAGCGCGGCGAGGTGGACGACATGCTGAAGGACCTCGTGGTCGAGGGCAAGCTCATCCAGCTGGGCCGCGCCTACGCGCCCATCGAGCGGGTCAACCTCATCACCGGCAAGGTGCAGATCCAGCGCTCCGGCGTGGCCTTTCTCATCCCCGACGACCCCCGGCGCAAGGACGTGTTCCTCGGCCAGGACACCGCAGGGGCCTGGCACGGCGACCGCGTTGCCGTGGCCATCACCCGCGAGAGCAGCACCCGCAACCATGAGGGCCGCGTCGTGCGCATCGTGGAGCGCGGCCGCAGCGTCCTGCCGGTGCGCGTCATGCGCTCCGCCGGGCAGGACAGCCTGCTCTGCAAGCCCACGGACCCGCGCCTGGACTTCGCCATCCTGGCGGAAGGCGTGGACCCCGGCCTGGGGCTGCAAAAGGGCGACATCGCCCTGGCCGCGCCCGCGGAGCAGGTGGACGCCGCACTCTGGGCGGGCAAGATCCTCTCGCGCCTGGGGTCGGAGTCAGAGGCCCAGGTGCAGGAAGCCCTGGTCAAGGCCAACCACAACATCCCCTCCGGCTTCGCCGACGACGTGCTGGCCGAGGCCGCCGGCCTGCCCCTGGTCCCGGCGGAGTCCGACTACCTCGGGCCGAAAGCCCGTCGCGAGGACCTGCGCGGGCTGCCCTTCGTCACCATCGACGGCAAGACCGCGCGCGACTTCGACGACGCCATCTACGTCGAAAGGAAGGGCAAGGGCTACGTGCTCTGGGTGGCCATCGCCGACGTGGCCCACTACGTGCCGCTCGGCTCCGCGCTGGACCTGGAGGCCTACGAGCGCGGCAACTCCTACTATTTCCCGTCCTCGGTGGAGCCCATGTTTCCCCAGGCCCTGTCGAACGGCCTGTGCAGCCTGAACCCCGGCGTGCCGCGCCTGTCCATGGCCGTGCGCCTGGAGGTGAACGCCAGGGGCGAGCGGGGCGAAACCCGCGCCATGAACGCCGTCATCAGCAGCCACGCCCGGCTGACATACTCCCGCGCGCGTGACGTCTGCGTGGACAAGGTGCCCGAGGCGCGCGACGGCCTCCGCGCCGAGGTCGACGCCAAGATCCCTGGCGCGGGCGGCGCGGTGGTCGACATGCTCGACACCGCCGAGGAACTGGCCCGCAAGATGCGCAAGCTGCGCATCGCGCGCGGCAGCCTGGACTTCGACCTGCCCGAGGGCGAGGTCCAGTTCGACGAGAACGGCCAGCCCACGTCCGTCATCCCCAAGGTGCGCCACTTCGCCCACCAGCTCATCGAGGAGTTCATGATCGCCGCCAACGAGGCCGTGAGCGAGTTCCTCCAGGCCCACGCGCTGCCCTGCCTGTACCGCGTGCACGCCGCGCCCGACCGCGAAAAGCTGGAGACCCTCTACAACCTGCTGGCACGCCTGGACGGCGAGGCCGCGCCAAAACGCGCCCGCACCGACCGCTTCAGCGAGGAGGACTTCACCCCCGAGGCCCTGGGACGCCTGCTGGCCGCCGTCGCGGGGACGGAGCGCGAATTCCTGGTGCACCGCCTGGTGCTGCGCAGCATGAAGCAGGCGCGCTACCAGCCGGAAAACGAGGGCCACTACGGCCTGGCCAGCGAGTCCTACGCGCACTTCACCTCGCCCATCCGCCGCTACTCGGACCTCATCGTGCACCGGCTGCTCAAGCGCGCCCTGGGCGACAGCTCCCTGCCCGTGCCCGGCTTCAAGAAACTGGCCGAAATGGGCCAGCACCTCTCGGCCCGCGAACGCGTGAGCCAGGAAGCCGAGCGCGAATGCCAGAAGCGCTACGTCTGCCTCGTGCTGCGCGGACAGGAAGGACGCGAGTTCACCGGCGTCGTGGCCGGACTCATGGACTACGGGTTCTGGGTCGACCTGCCGGAAGTCATGGCCGAAGGCTTCATCCGCCTGTCCACCATGCTCGACGACTACTACGGCTACATCAAGGAGCGCGAAATGCTCGTGGGCAGCCGCACCGGGCGCGTCATCCGCGCCGGGCAGGCCGTGCGGGTCAAGCTCATCGGCGCGCACCTGGACCGCCTGGAGATCGACCTGGAACTGGCCCCGGACACCAAGACCAGCCCGAGGCAGGACGGCGACGTGTTCCCCGAGCTGCCCCGCGCAGTCTACCGCGAGCAGCGCGCCCAAAAGGACCGCGCCCGCGTCGACCAGGCCAGGCAGAAACGACAGGGCAAGGCCAAGTCACCCGGCGGCAAAAGCCCTGGCGGCAGAAACGCCTTTGGCCAAAAGGTCGGCGGCAAGAAATCGGAAGGCAAAAAAACCGGCGGCAAACGCGGCGGGAAGTAGAACGTAGCCAGGGGGCGGCGCCCCCTGGACCCGGTCAAGAGAATAAGCGCAACACCCAGTTGAGCGCCTCATAAACGCCGACGGGGCGAGGAGCACGCCAGCTCCCCGCCCCGTTGTTTCTTTCTCTACCCTCCACACATCCACCCGGTTCACCGGGTCATTGACACAATACCCGTACCAGTCGCTGTCGCCGCCTTTCTTCCCCAGCGGGTCGAGGGCCGTGAAGCGCCCGGTGTCGGCGTCAGGTGTGGGACAAAGCACTGGAGAGTTAGCGAGGTCGGGTCAGTTCACTTCCGCACGAATTGCATCGATGAGACTTCTTACGCAGATCGTAGCCGAAGACAAAGCAGGGCAAGGCAAAAATTGTCCCCGAGAGGACGAAGTCAAGCCAGCCGCCTCGCCAAAGGCTCCAGCCAAGAATGCCAGCCCCAATGATGAACAACGCTGTCCCATTTTCCTTCCAGCTTGGCCTGTGCTCTGCACTGCATTGCGGACACTGGCGAACTATGCTTGGCATGATCCACCTCAAGGGGGGCGTGGCGGTTCCACCACGCCCCCTGCTCTTCAATGGCGCGCGACCTACTTCCGACTGTACCAGTCTTGCAACGCCTTAGTTTGTTCCATCATGCTGTCGGAAATCTCCTTCGCCTTGTCGCTAATGCTATCCCCAAAGTATTGTGTGTAGATTTCTGTTCCAACTCCTTTCAGCAGTCCCACCGGGAGGCCAACCCCGGCACCGGCGATTGCGCCGGAAATGGCCCCGACCCCACCGGCGGCCACTCCGGCCCCTGCGCCTGTAATAGCACCGGTTGCCATTCCCTGAACGCCACTAGCAACAATGCGGCCACCAGCAGACTTGCTCCAATCCCACTCCCACTCCAACCCCCACACGTCCACCCGATTCACCGGGTCATCGACGCAGTAGCCGTACCAGTCGCTATCCCCGCCCTTTTTGCCCAGCGGATCCAGGGCCGTGAAGCGCCCGGTGTCGGCGTCGTAGTCTCTCCAGACAAACCGCGTCAGGCCGGTGTCGGCGTCGAACAGCCCGCCCGCAAAGCCG
>NZ_JAVHLD010000024.1 GCF_031082295.1 Humidesulfovibrio sp. | reverse complement strand
GGCGCAGGTGCGTCACCATGTCGTTGAGGGCTCTCGCCAGAACGCCGATCTCGTCTTTCTGGTCGATGTCGAGCGTGCGCGTGAAATCACCCTCGGCCATGGACTTGGCGAAGGACACCCCCTGGAGCACCGGACCGGTGATGCTGCGCGTCAGGAATATTCCCAGGATGACCGCGATGACCACGCCGATGATCATGCCGCCCAAGGCCACGGACTTGCTCAGCGCGGCGCTCAGGCCAAGGTCCTTGCTGTCGCTGTCCGCCGTGGTCCAGTGGTAGTCGCCGAGCTTGTCGGCAGCGGCCAGGGCCTCGTTCATCTTCGTGCGCGATTCGCCGAAGAGCACTTCGGACATGCCGGAGAACAGGCCCTGGCTGACCTTGGCCTCGGCGCTCATCTTGCCGAAACCCTCGAACACATTCAGCGCGGCAGGTTTCATGGTGTTATCCAGAATGGCCTTGGCCTTGGCGTTGCCACCCTTGTCGGCGACAGCCTTCTTGATCTCCGCCACGGACTTGTGGAATTCGTTGTGGTGCGGAATGATCGCCTGCAAAGCGTCGTTGATGACCTTATTGTCCGTTTTGAATGTGGCCATCCACTTGCCGAAATTGCAGGCCGTGGGATCCTCGCCCCCCTCGAAGGGCTTGCTGCCCAGGAGCATATCCTGAACTTTCACCTGCAGGGCGTAGTGGTCGCCCCGGAAGAGCTGCAGGTCGCCCTGGAGTTGATCCGGCTTGAGCAGGTCGGAGGCCTCCAGCTGCTTGGCAAGCTCCAGCGCCTTGTCGTTGGCTGCGCCTGTGGCAACTACCTTGGTCTTGAAATCCTCGAACAAGGCTTTCGCATTCGGGTCCACTTCAAGCTTGGAGTACGTCTCAATATTCTTGACGATGTTCTCGCGAGCCTTGGCGATGTTCACAAGCTGTCGCTGACGATCCGCCTTGGGCACCTCTGAACTCATTAGGGTGCGCAAGGCCTGGCCCGTCAACGCTATCTCCGCCTTGATGTCGTGGGACAAGCCGACGCCGGGCAAGTCGGTGTTGCTGATGTCCGCGCTCTTGTGCGCCAGGGATGTCAATTGGACATAGGCCAGGGTGCCCACAATCAAGGTGATTGCCGCCGTGAGGAGAAAGCCGCCGAGCAGCTTGACGCGAAGACTCCAGTTTTTCATCGGATTGAACCTCCTGGGTACGATACCGTCGTCCCATTTGCACCATGTCAACACGTTGCGGACCGCAAGGCTTTAATAATCGGGGGGATAGAGCACAACAGAATGCGTCATTATCGGCATTTTAAGATAATTACTTAGACCACGACATTTATTATTTCAAGTAGGGAGAAGAAAATTCGTCGGATTAATCACCTCAATTCAACACGTCAATTAGCCCAAAAGGCACCAGCGCGTGCAGCCTAGTCGTTTCAAATACGCATAACCATTTGCGATCCCGGCGCTTTGGACGCGAAGAGCGATGCCGTCGACGTGAGCGGCCTGAAAGCTGCGGGAGGATAAAGCAGAATGACTGAATAGGCGTGCCGGGGAGAGGATGGAGCACTGAAGCGGTTCCTGGCGCCGTGCGCTCGCCCTCGCTAGAGCCCGGGCTTGAGCAGGCTCTGCAGGGTGTAGCCGTCCAGGGTCTGGAACATGGCCTCGTTGGCCTGCTCCCAGACATCCTTGGTGGGACAGGTGCTCTGGCGCGCACAGGTGGCGCAGGCATCCTTGCCAAGGGCACAGCCCTTCAGAACGACCCAGTCCTCCAGGGCGCGCACCACGTCTCCCACGGTAATGTGTCCCGCGGGCTTGGCCAGAATGTGGCCGCCCTTGGGGCCACGCTTGGAAAGCACCAGTCCGGCCCGTTTGAGCCGCCTGATGAGCTTTTCCATGTACTTTTCGCTGATGCCGGTGCGCGAGGCTATTTCGGCTACGGAGACAGGGCCGTCGTGGTAGTTCTCGGCGATGTCGATGAGCATGCGGGTGCCGTAACGGCTTTTGGTGCTCAGGCGCATGGACTCTCCGAGGGGTTGTTCAATATGGCGCGCGGGAGAGGGAGGGGTTTCCCCCCTCCCCCGGCGCTGTGCGGGCGTTGAGGACTACTCTTCCTCTTCCTTGGGCTTCAAGTGCTCCGGCACTTCCATCATGTGGATGACCAGAGGCTTCAGGAAGCTCCACTTGATGCCGATCTTGAACTCTTCCTCGAGGTCGCGGATGGCGTCCCAGCAGTTGTGGCAGGGCGCGATGACGAGCTTGCAGCCGGTGGCCAGGATCTGGTCGCGCTTGACCATGAGGGCGCGGTTTCTCTGCGGGCGGAAGATGCCCATGCCGTTGAAGCCGCCGCCACCGCCGCAGCAGTAGTTGTGCTCCTTGTTGGGGCTCATCTCCACAAAGTAGCCGGGCTCCACCAGGTAGCTCACGATGCTGCGCGTGATTTCCTTCAATCCGTAGTTGCGGATGTAGTTGCAGGAGTCCTGCAGGGTCACGGGCTGCTTGATGCGCTTGGCCGGGTCGATCTTGATCTTGCCGAGGCGCAGGGCCTCTTCCAGCCACTCCACGTAGTGCAGGAAGCGCACCGGGGTCAGGCCGTCGGGGCGTCCGGCCCAGTAGGGGCCTTCGATGACGGTGGCGCGGTGGGCGTGGCCGCATTCCGTGCCGCAGGCCCGCTTGGGCTTCAGGCGGTCGATGGCGGCGTAGACGTGCTCCACCTGCTGCTTGCAGGCTTCCCAGTCGCCCGCGAAGAGCGAGAGGCTGGTCTGCTCCCAGCCGGAGCTGGGCACGGTCCAGTTCTCACCGGCAACGTGGAACAGGATGGCGGCCTCCGAGATGTCCTCGGGGTAGTGCTTGGGCTCGCGGGCGTTCACGGTGTACATGATGTCCGCGTTTTCCTTGTCGATGGGAATCTCAAGGCCCGGCCACTCGTCCTGGGCCTCCTCGGCCATCCACTCGCAGGTCTCGGTCCAGTCTTCGTCGGTGACGTTCATCTGGGCCTTGAACACGCGGTGCATGCCCGCGCCGATCTTGAGCTCCCAGGGAACGAAGCCCTGCGAGTACAGAAGTCCGCGCAGGTAGCCGAACATGATGCCCATGTCGATGCCGTAGGGGCAGTACTGGCCGCAGCGGTTGCAGCAGGTGCACTGGCTCCAGGCGACCTCCATGGCGTTGCGCATGAAGGCGTTGTCCACGTCTCCATTGCGCTTCACGATCTCGCCCAGGGTGGACTGGATCTTGTACGCCGGGACCTGTTCGGGCTTGCGGTCGTTGCACAGGTACAGGAAGCAGGAGTCGGCGCAGAGACCGCAGTGGGCGCACATCTCAAGCCAGGTGCGGATGCGCGACTTGCAGGTGTTCTTGAGCGACGTGGCGAGCTTCGCCTTGTCGACTTCGAGCTCCAGCATTTCCGCGTAGTATTGCTTTCCGCCTTTGTCCGCCAGGACGGCCTCAAGGGCCTCCTGGGTGGTCACCGGCGTCTTGTTGCAGAGTATTCCTTCAGGCATGGAACTATCTCCTTCTCTTTATTGTCCGTGGCGCCCGCGGGCTACCAGGTCATGGGGCTGCCGGTCAGGCCGCCGCGCTTGATGCCGTAGTCCATGCCGAGCTGGCCGCGCGAGAGGAAGAAGCCCACCACGTGGAACAGCTTGGTGAAGGGGACGGCCAGGAGCATGATCTCGCCGGTGATGACGTGGGCCAGCAACCAGAACTGGTAGTCGCCGCCCAGCTGATGCACGACCATGAAGCCCGTCACGAAGGGCGCCATGGTGATGGCCAGCAGCAGGTAGTCGTACAGGCTGGTGATGATGCGCACCTCAGGCAGGGCGATGCGGCGGATGATGATGAACACGCCCGCGCACAGCATGGCCACGGTGAGCACGTCGGCCAGGGCCATGGGGATGGTGGGCAGGCCGATGCCGAAGCGCATCTTGAACACCACCGCGTGGCCCACCAGGAACAGGGGGACCACCACAAGGCCGATGTGGAAGGTGAAGAACATGATGGTGAAGATGGGCTTCACCTTCCAGCCCTGGGAACCGAAGGGCACGATCCAGGCGGCGATGCTGCGCGCGGCGCCCCGGATTCCGGCCGCCGTCTGCGTGCCGTAGGCAACGCGGTCAAGCTTCCAGTCCAGGCCTTTGATGTAGGTGTACACCCGCCAGGCCAGCCCGCCGAAGAACACGGCGAAGGTCAGCCACAGGAGAGGTCCGGTAACGATCTGGTACATGGCTTACTCCTTGTCGTGCTCGGGCATCTTGTGAATTTCCTCGTCGCGCGAGGTCATGAAGGCCCAAAGCCCCCAGAAGCCGACAACGAACAGACCCATCAGGATGTAGACGATGTTCTTCGTATGCATCATGAAGTCGTGATAGACGTAGAATTCCATGTCGCGCCTCCTTCTAGTGGGCGTCTTTGTAATCAGGATGCTCAAAGAAGATGGGCATTCTGGATACGATGAAGCGGTAAGCGGTGACGCCAACAGTGACAACGAAGATGGACACGCCGATCTCCATCAGGCTCGGGAAGTAGCGCTGGCTGGACGGCAGGGTGTAGTTGAAGGCCACGATGGACACGTTGAAGCGGTTCAGGATGATGCCGAACACGGTCAGCGCGGCGGTCCACTTGATGAGCTTGATGTTCTTCTCACGCGAGCCGATGGCGTAGAGCAGGCTCGGCAGGGCCACGAAGCCCAGGACCTCGACCAGCCACCAGGCGCCCCAGCCCGTAGCCAGGTAGTGCCAGTTGTTGTCGTAGCCCACGGCGACGATCTTCACGCAGAAGTAGGCCGCCAGAGCGATGCTGGCCCCGCGCGCGAAGCCCAGGATCACGCCCTCATGCTCGTCCAGGTGGGTCTTGTCCATCATGTGGTGCCAGGGCTTGTGGGCCAGGGTGCCCTCGAAGATGACCATGGACAGGCCCGCCGGGATGCTCGAGATGAAGAAGAGCACGGCCAGGTAGGGGCTGTACCACAGCGGGTGGATCTTGCTCGGCGCGGCGATGTACAGGGCGCCCAGCGAGCTCTGGTGCAGGGTTGACAGCACAACGCCGAACACCGTGAGGGCCAGCGTGAGCTTGTGGATCTTGTTGCGCAGGTTCTTCATGCCCAGCCACTCGAACATGGCCGGGGAGAACTCGATGGCCAGGACGGTGACGTACAGGAAGACGCACAGGCCCACTTCGAACAGCAGCGACGTGGTGCCGGGGCTGACGAAGAGCGGGTACACCAGGCGGTAGGGACGGCCCACGTCGTAGTGCAGGGCGAAGACGACCAGGGCGTAGCCCAGGAAGGCCGTCAGGATGGCCGGGCGCACCGCCGAGTGGTATTTCTTCATGCCGAAGATGTAGCAGGCGGAGCTGGTGGTGTAGCCGCCGGCCGCCAGTGCGACGCCGCACAGCAGGTCGAAGCTGATCCAGACGCCCCAGGGGTTGTTCTGGTCGAGGTTGGTCACGTAGCCGAGGCCCTTGGTGAAGCGGAGCACGGTGATGACCAGGCCGATGGCCAGGAAGATCCCGGTGATGATGTTCGCCGGGGTCATCAGCGACTTGTTGGTTTCAGTAGTCATCTAGGCGCCCTCCTCGTCTTTTTTGGCGGCGGCAGCCTCTTCAAGGGCGCGCTTGACCTCGCGCTCGATGGCCTGGGCCTTGTCCTTCTCGGCCTTCTCAAGCTCCTTGGCGAGCTTGGCGGCGGCCTCGGCCTTGACCTCGGCCTTGGCGGCCTTCACGGCGGCCTTCTGCTCTTCAGCGGCCACCTTCTCCTTGCGCTTGTTCATGGCCCAAACGCCGCCCAAGAGGGCCGGCCACAGGGCCGCGACCATGGGAACCACGGACAGCGGTCCGGCGGTCATGGTCGGCACGCTGGTGGTGCCCAGGTCCTCGCGCAGGCCGATGTCCTTGAACTCCGCACCGGAGACGTACAGCCAGTTGGTGCCGCCCATCTCCTTTTCGCCGTATATGTGGTCCTGGTAGCGCTCGGGGTTGCGGCGGATGCGCTCGCGGGCCACCTCGATCAGATCCTTGCGCTTGCCGTAGAGCAGGGCCTCCTTGGGGCAGGCGCCGACGCAACCGGGGGCGGAAAGCTCGCCCTTGGTGATCTGGTCATGGCACATGGTGCACTTCATGATCCTGGGAGTGATCGGGTCGTTGTACTCGTAGGCCGGGATGTTGAACGGGCAGGCCACCATGCAGTAGCGGCAGCCCACGCACAGGCTGGCGTCATACGTCACCGAGCCGTCGGGGTTCTTGGTGAAGGCCTTGACGAAGCAGACGGAGGCGCAGGCGGGCTCCTGGCAGTGGTTGCACTGCACCTTGCGGAACGCCGGGCCCTTCTTGCCCACGTACTTGTTCACCACGGTGTAGGTCTTCTCGTCGGTGCGGCGCTCCGTGTCGAGGACCTTCAGGTCGTCAAAGGGTTTTGCCGGTGCCGGCAGCTTGTTCACTTTGTTGCATGCGGCCTCGCATTTGCGGCAGCCAATGCAGCGGGTGGAGTCGAACAACACACCTTTCGCATTGGGGTAGCCATCAAAGCTGTGGCCTGTTGCGGCTTGCGCCTCGGTGCCCAGGGTGGCCGTGATCCCCGCGGCGCCCAGCAAGCCGAGAAACTGTCTTCTCTTCATGGACGTGCTCCTTATTATGCCGGGGTCCGGCTTACTTCTTCTTTTCCTTGTGGCAGCCCACGCAGTCCGTGTTCAGGGGCTTCTTCAGGTCCATAGCCTTGTGGCAGCTCATGCACTGGCCGTGGTAGGCGGCCTTGAGGCCCGGACGGTTGGGCTGCTTCTCGTCAAAGGGCTTGCCGTGGCAGTTCACGCAGCGGGCGGGCTTCTTGGTGCCGGCCGGGGTGTTGTGGTGGCAGGCCTGGCACAGGGTGCCCGGATCAGCGTGGAACACGCCGCTCATCTTGGAGTCCTTCATGTTCTCCACGAGCTTCAGCACGATCTTGCGGTGCGGCATCTCGGAGGCTTCGTAATCGTTCACCAGGCTCTTGATGGTGACCTTCTCCGGGATGTCGTCGGTGGTGAAGATGTCGGCCTTGTCGGCGCGGCCCTTCAGCAGTTCGCTCGCGGCGGCGGCCTTCTCTTCCGGCTTCATGGCCCAGTAGGCGGGCATCTGGCCGGGCTCGGCGGGCACCTTCAGCGCGCCCTGGACGTGGCACTTCTTGCAAGAGGCGCTGGCGGGCTTGGTGCGGCTCTTCAGCTGGCTGTGGCAACCGGCGCACTTGGGCTCGGCCTTGCTCTGGTTGTGGCAGCCCACGCAGCTCTGCTTGGCGCTGGCGCGGTGCATGGCCTGCTCAAGCTGGACGAAGCCGCCTTCCTTGCTGCCTGCCACGGTGTGGCACTTGGAGCAGGCGACGGTCTCCTTGTGGTGGCAGGCGCGGCAGGTGTCCGTGTTCTTCTCGTGCAGCTTGTGGTTGAAGGCGACCGGGCTCATGGCCACGGGCTTGGCGCCTTCCGCCGGCTTCTCGATGCTGACCAGGGTCAGGTCGGGCTGTCCGGCCTTGCGGATCAGGCGGACGTCTTCGCCGGCCTTGGCCACGGCTTCCTTGTTCTTGGCGGCGGTCTTGGCCTGGGCCTCGGCGCTGTGGCAGCCGGCGCACTGGACCGGACCGGTCTCCTTGACGCCCTTGAGCGCCAGGGTGCGGTGGCAGTTCACGCAGGAATCATGCGCGGCCTGCGACATGCTGCGGGACTCCTTGGTGGCCTTCGGCTCGTGGCAGGAGCGGCAGGTGCCCTCCTTGCCCTTCGCGTAGAAGGTCTTCTTGGTGTCCTTGTTATATTCGTGGTGGCAGCGGTCGCAATTGTCCTTGCGCAGTTCGCCGGTGGCCTCGTCCTTCAGGGTCGAGGGCAGCTCCTTGGTGGAGGTGTGGCGGAAGTGCAGGGCGTTGTTGAGACCGCCGTCCAGCTTGGCGGAAGAGACCTTGGGCTTGGCGTCGTGGCAGGAGCGGCAGGCGCCGTCCAGCGGGCCGGTCTTCTGGCCCTTCGCGGCCAGGTCCGTGTGGCAGCCGATGCAGTTCTTGTGGTAAATCGCCTTGACCTCGGCCTGGGTGGTGTCCTTCTCGCGCTTGAACTTCGTCACCACCTGGCCGTCTTTCTCGACGTGGCAGGTCTTGCAGTCCTTTTCGCCAGTCTTGAGGGTCAGGGTGTGCTTGTCGTGCAAGAACGTGACGGGCGGCAGCTCCAGCTTCCCGAACGATTTCATGGTGTCGATGGTCACCATGTCCGTGCGGATGGCTGCGTTTGCCTGCGCCTCCCCGACCCCCTGCGCCTCAAGGCTGAGGATCGAGACCACGGCCAGGACAAACATGGCCCCGGCTGACAGCAGCAGTACTCTTCCTTTTTCCATGTTGTTGTTCCTTGCCTCATACGTTGAGAGGGTTAGCCCGATCATGGTGAACGCCGACAAGCCAGCGTGGACAGTCTGCTCCGCCCCTTTTCACCCCAAACAAGTAGGAAATAATCTCTTACCCGTGAGTACCCAATTCCCGCAACCACGTCAAGGCTATTTTCCTGAAACGCTCAGTTCAGGAGGATATCTTTTCCTCCCCCCAGGCCACGTTATCAATGGGTTACAGTCTATGTGATTCCCGGCACAAGAGATTCCCAACCGACTTGGAGGATTTATTTGTCCTGCCGCGAAGCTATGATTTCCGCCTGCAATTTTTCCACAATTATTATTTGCCCAACCCTAGGAATGGTGTATGAGGCAAGCATGGAAAACCCTTGGAGGTGAGCCATGGGCATTATCTGCTGGGACGGTTCTCTCAAGATCGGCGTGGACGCCGTGGACGCGCAGCACAGGCACCTCTTCGAAATCATCGACCACCTGCTGGAGCGGATGACCACCGGCAACCCCTCGGCCGCGCTCATGGACGGCCTGGACAGCATGCGCACCTACGCGCGCTTTCACTTCGACGCCGAGGAGCGCCTGCTCGACATGCACGGCTACCCGGACCGCGAGGCGCACCGCCAGGCCCACCGGGAATTTCTGGAGAACCTGGACCGCCTGACCGCCCAGGAGCCGACCCCGGAAATGGCGCACCAGGCACTTGGCTTCCTGCTCTCCTGGTACGCCAAGCACATCCAGACCGAGGACGGCCGCTACGCGCCCTTCCTGGCTGAAGCCGGCGTGCGCTAGCGGCCCGCCACCCCCCCTGCCCCGGCATTGGACAACCGCGCCCGTATCGCATAAGAACCCCGCTTGGCGCGCGCGTGGGCGCTTGCACAGAGCCCGCCGCGCGGACACCTTATTGCGAGGTTTTCATGCTCCGACCAGATTTTGCCAAGTGCCAAGGCCTAGTGCCGGTCATCGCCCAGGAGGCCGAGACCGGTGAGGTGCTCATGCTCGCCTACATGAACGAGGCGGCCTGGGACAAGACCATCGAGACCGGCGAGGTCCACTACTACAGCCGCAGCCGCAACACGCTCTGGCACAAGGGCGGCACCTCCGGCCACGTGCAGAAGGTCCATACCATCCGCCTGGACTGCGACGCCGACACGGTGCTGGTCCAGGTGACCCAGCTGGGCGGGGCGGCCTGCCACACCGGCCGCAAAAGCTGTTTCTACCGCGAAATTTCGGGCGACGACGTACGCGAATGCTCGCCCATGGTTTTCGACCCCAAGGAGGTCTACGGAAAATGAGCACCACGAATAAACTCAAGCTGGGCGTGCCCAAGGGCTCCCTGCAGGACGCCACCATCAAGTTGTTCGAGAAGAGCGGCTGGAAGATCCGCCTGCACTCCCGCAACTACTTCCCCGACATCGACGACGACGAGATCACCTGCTCCATGTGCCGCGCCCAGGAAATGAGCATCTACGTCGAGCAGGGCGTGCTCGACTGCGGCCTGACCGGCAAGGACTGGATCCTTGAGAACAAGTCCGACGTGGTGGTGGTGAGCGACCTGGTCTACTCCAAGGTCAGCAACCGCCCGGCCCGCTGGGTGCTGGCCGTGGCCGGCGACTCTCCCTACAAGACCGCCGCGGACCTCAAGGGCAAGAAGATCGCCACGGAGCTCGTGAACTTCACCAAGAACACCTTCGCCGAGCGCGGCATCCCGGTGACCGTCGACTTCTCCTGGGGCGCCACCGAGGCCAAGGTGGTCGAGGGACTGTGCGACGCCATCGTGGAGGTCACCGAGACCGGCACCACCATCCGCGCCCACGGCCTGCGCATCATCGAGGACCTGCTGTTCACCAACACCAGGCTCATCGCCAACAAGAAGGCCTGGGAAGACCCCTTCAAGCGCCGCAAGATCGAGCACATGAACATGCTGCTCCAGGGCGCGCTCAAGGCCGAGCGCATGGTCGGCCTCAAGATGAACATGCCCAAGGCCAAGATGGACCAGGCCATGACCCTGCTGCCCAGCCTGACCTCGCCCACTGTTTCCGGGCTGTCCAACCAGGACTGGCTGTCGGTGGAGATCGTCGTTGAGGAGGCCATCGTGCGCGAGCTCATCCCGCAGCTCAAGGAACTCGGCGCCGAGGGCATCATCGAATACCCGCTGAACAAGGTCATCTAAGAACACGTGCGGGGCGCACCACCGCCTTGGTGGAGCGCCCCGCTTTTCTTCCGGCCGAGGCCGCAACCCTGACGCACGCAGGAGGCGCACATGTTCACGAAGGCTGGCCTGCTCATCGCCGTGGCCCTTGTGCTGCTGGGCTACCGCTGGGGCAAGCGCAAGGCCCAGGAGCGCCTCGCCCCGCCGCCCGTCCAGGCGGCCGCGCCCAGCGCCGCGCCCAAGAAGGAGTGGATCTCCGTCAGGACGCTGCTCGTCATTGTCGCCATCCTCCTCGTCATCGCCATCCTCTCCAGCCTGACCGGCCGGATCGGCTAGCTTTCCGCTACTTCCCCAGGTACTTCTTGGCGCACTCCATAAAGGCTTTCCTGGGCTGATTCCCCGTCACCGCCTTGCAGCAATGCTTGAAGGCCTTGCGGGCTTCTTCCATGCTTACACCATTTTCAAATGCAATCTTAGTTGCCGTGTAGGTTTCCTCGTATCCCTCATCCTCTGCGCACGATACAAATCGCGCATCAACTTCCCGTTTCGTCTTGTCGTCCGACACTGCATTACCCTCTGCGTACGCCCAGCCATTTTCGGTACTGGGATTAATCGACCTCAACGCACCACGTGTCGGCCTTCCGACCGGGTATGCATCCCCAAGCGAAGGCTCGCGACGTATCCCCTGACACCTCAGGCTTTCCCGCCCGGAGCCCTTGCCCTGCGCCAAGCGATATAGCTTTAGCGCATAATATGCACTAAACTATTCGTGTCAAGAATCATGGTACCGATTAGGCTATTTTCCCGCAGACAAAAAAAGGCGCGCCCGAATGGACGCGCCCGGAGCGGCGAAGGAAATGACCCGCGCTAACGCTTGAAGCAGTGCTTGCACTCGCGGCAATTCTTCTTCAGGCGCTTCAGCACGTCGTCGCGCTCCCTGGCGTTTTCCACCGGGAAGATCTTGTGCTCCCCGGCGCCCATGCGGTCCAGGTTGCAGCTGCCGCTCAATTTCGAGGCAAGGTGGATCTCCTTGTTGTCCAGATTGACAATGAAGATGTCTTCCTCGTGGCTGTTGACGAACACATGAGCCTCACTTTCTGCTGTTGTTTCGCCGCGCCACAGGGCGCGACGGTTTCTGGCCAGCGGCCAAAGGGCCGAAATTTTGCCACGCGGCGTGGCCAGCGCTTTCTGTCGGCTGGAGGGCGGGGCGGCCTAGTCGATGGTGGCCAGCTCGCCCAGCTTTTTCCCCACCACGTTCAGGCGGATGCCATGGGCCTCGCGGATGGAGCCCACGGCGCGGAAGCCTTCCGGCATGGTCTCCGTGACCTCCAGGTCGAGGTTGACGGCCGAGAGCGGGCCGAAGGTGGGATATTTCTCGCCATGCAGGTGGAGAATCTCCACCGTGAGGCGCAGGGCGTCGCCCTCGCCGGACTGCAGGCCGCGGAAGATGTGGTTGTCGTTGGCCCCGTGCACGCCGCAGGCGTCGAACACCGCATAGCCTTCGCCCACGGTGGCGAGGCTGGACTGGAACCGTATGTGGAAGATGCCGTTCAACATGGTGGACCTCTCCGAGGGGGTTTTACCGGAGGATATACAGAAAAGCGGTTGAGAAGGGAAGCATGGCGCGGGTTCTTTATGCCCCGCCGCCAATCCAGATGAGCGACACCTGGCGGCCCGTGGTGCGCGCCGCGCGGAAAGAGAAGAAATCCCCGGGGCTTGACTGTGTGCACTGGTCCAGCCCGAAGACGCGCTCGGGCCGCAGCCCTGCGCCCTCAAGCTGCACGCGTGTGAGCCGCCACAGGTCGAGCACCTGGCGCGCCGGGTCGTAAAACTCCCGGAACCCGGCGCCGAACTCGGCCTCGAAGTTGGTGAACTGGGCGGCGTCCGGCCCGAGGCTCGGCCCGCGCACGGCGAACAGCTCCGACGGCTTGCAGCCGTAATGCGCGCACAACCGCGCCACCGCGCTGCCCGGCAGGTCGGCCACGTTGCCGCGCCAGCCCACGTGCAGGGCCGCCACGAACCGCCCGGCCTCGTGCGCCAGCAGCACGGGCTGGCAGTCCGCGGTCTTGATGCACAGGGCCTGGCCGGGCTGGCTGGTTGCCAGGGCGTCGCCCTCGAGGCTGGCCGGCCCGCCGCAGAAGGCCTCCAGCCCCAGGGGCGCGGGCTCGATGTGCAGCGCGTCGCCGTGGACCTGGCGGCACTCGTGCCAGGCACAGAGGCCCAGGCTCGCGGCCAGGGCGCGGCGGTTGGCGGCCACGGACGCCGGGTCGTCGCCCACGTCGAAGGAATAGTTGGCCGCGTCAAAGGGCGGCAGGCTCACCCCGCCCCGGCGCGTGGTGAACAGGCAGGAGACCTTGTCCAGGCCCGGAAAACGGAACGCGATGGACCCGAGGGACATCCGGCCTAGCGGAACCACTTGAGCTCGCGTTCGGTGCAGATGCCCTGCACCGGCGCATCCCAGGCGTTCATGGGGAACGACTCGATGCGCTGGAACTCGTAGCACAGCCCGAGGGTCACGGTGTCGTCCATCTCCGGGCGGGCCAGCAGGCGGTCGTAATAGCCGCCGCCAAAGCCCAGCCGGTAGCCGTGGGCGTCGAACGCCACTGCGGGCACCAGCACGAGGTCGGGCACGAAAGGCTCGCCGGAGTCCTCCCGCGTGAGGCAGCAGGGCGCGGGCTCCATGATGTTGAAGGAGCCCTCGGCGAGGTCGTCCTCGCAGGTGCAGGCGCAGATGTCCATGAAGCCCGGCTGGTCCGGGCGGCAGCGAGGCAGAAGCGCCATGGCCCCGCGCTCCCAGAGCTCGGCCAGCAGCGCGCGGGTGTCTATCTCGTTCTTGATGGGCCAGTAGAGCAGCACGGCCCAGGCGTTTTTCCATTCGGACAGGGTGCGCACGCGCTCGGTCACAGCCATGCTGGCCCGCTTCACCTCGTCCGGGGAGAGCGCCATGCGCTTCTCCACCATCATCTTGCGAATCCTGTCTTTTTCCTGACTTGGATCGTTCATCCGCCCCCCCGAAACTGGCAAAATCGAGCGCCCCCATTGCCTTTGCGCCCGAACTTTGTTTATGCTAACAATAGGTGTATTGGAAGCGAAAAATATCCGCCTTTTCGGGTCGGGTTGCTCCGGCGGCCCCGGCAAGGGCGGAACCTCCCGGCACGCCGGAACAAATTCACCAGGAGATGACGATGTACTGGATCGCCGTGGGCGACGTGCATGAAAGCGCGGGGATGCTGAAGGCCATCCCCGGCGTCAGCGGAGCCGAAGGGCTCATCCTCTCCGGGGACCTGACCAACCGGGGCCGCGAGGAGCGCGCCGCGCTCGTGCTCGCCCAGGCCCAGGCCGTCAACCCGAACCTGCTGGCCCAGATGGGCAACATGGACCACGCCGAGGTGGGCGAGCTGCTCTCGCGCCGCGGGCTGAACATCCACCGCCAGGCGCGGCTGCTGGCGCCCGGCCTGGTGCTCATGGGCGTGGGCTGGTCCACCCCCACCCCTTTCGGCACGCCGTCCGAAGTCCCCGACTCCGTGCTGGCCGACTGGCTTGCCGAGACGCACGAACGGGCGCAAGCCCTCGCCGCCGAGGACTGCGCCACCTGCCCCTACCACCTGGTGGCCGTCATCCACACCCCGCCGGTGAATTCCGCCCTGGACCGCGTCTCCAGCGGCGCCCACGTGGGCAGCGCGGCCGTGCGAGCCTTCATCCAGCAGGCCAAGCCCGACGTGGTCATCTGCGGCCACATCCACGAGGCCGTGGCCGAGGAGCGCCTGGGCGACACCCACGTGCTCAATCCCGGCCTGCTGGCCGAGGGCGGCTACGTGCGCCTGAGCCTCACCGACGGCCAACTGCGCGCCAGCCTGGAGCGGGTTTAGCGCCCGTGGCCGCGCAGTTGCAGTGCCTGTTCGTGGGCAAGGCCCGCGAGGCCTCCCTGCGCGACGCGGCGGACCTCTACGCGCTGAAGCTTTCGCGCCTGGCGCGCTGCGAGGTCGCCCTCGTCAAGGATGCCGCAAGCTCCCTGCCAGCGCCGGAGAAATGCCTGCGCGAAGGCCGCGACATCCTGGCCCGCCTGGACGCCCGGTGCGTTCCCGTGGCGCTGGACGAACGCGGCGAGAACTGGTCCAGCCGCGAGCTGGCGGCGAAGCTCAAGGCCTGGGAGGACTCCGCGCGCACGCCCTGCTTCATCGTGGGCGGGGCCTTCGGCCTGTCCGACGAGGTGCGCGAACGGGCCAAGGCCACCGGCGCGCTGTTCTCGCTGGGGCGCATCACCCTGCCGCACGAGCTGGCCCGGGTGGTGCTTCTGGAGCAGCTCTACCGGGCGGCCAGCATCAACAAGGGCCTGCCCTACCATCACGACTGATTATTGCTCGGCACCGACGGGCGACACCGCCCCCAAACGCACGCAAGGACACGCACATGCTCGACCAAGCCTACCTGGACAAGCTCGCTGAATACTTCGCCTCGGGCGACCTGGAGTTCGACTTCGAACACGGCGACGAGGCCCGCCGCCAGATGATCCTGGGGTGTCTGGAATCGCTGATGGACCTGGCTGATCAGGCCGACGAGCTGGCCACCAAGCTCATCTTCAAGGGCGGCATGCTTCAGGCCATGGCCGGGATCAAGGACCAGAAATAGCGCGCCTTGCCGCTGCCCGCCGGGTAGCTCCGCACGGCCTCCACCACGCAGCCGCAGCCCGACTCGGCGCCGGCCTCGGCCAGCTGCCCGGCTGACGGGGGCGGGTCGTTGGCCAGCACCACCAGCCGTCCCCCCGGCGCAAGCAGGCCGGCCGCCAGCGGCAGGAGCTTGGGCCAGGGCATGAAGGCCCGGCTCACGACCAGGTCCGCGCGGGGCTTGAGGCGCAGGCGCCGCAATTCCTCTCCCACCACCTCGGCCCGGCCGTGGAACACGCGCACGCCCGGCAGGCCCCCGGCCTGCTGCAGCTCGCCCACAGCCTGGCGCAGGAACACGGCGCGCTTCTCGCGCAGCTCCACCAGCACGTACTCGCCCGCGCCCCACAGGCAGCGCAGGGGGATGCCCGGCAGCCCCGCGCCCGCGCCCAGGTCCAGCGTCAGCGGGGACTCCGGCAGGGCCAGGGTTTCGAGAAACGCCGCAAGGTGCAGGCTGTCCGCCGCCAGGTCGCGGAACACCTCGGGCCAGGTGGCGCGGCCCACGAGGTTCATGGCGCGGTTCCACTTGAGCAGGAGGGTGAGGTATCGCGAGAGCAGCTCGGCCTGGGGCTTGGCCAGGTCGAAGCCTGCGCGCCGGGCCTCGGACGCGACCTCGCCGGGGGCGGGGGCGTAGGGCTTGGGTGGTTGTTTCGGCGGCTGCGGCATGGGGCGAGTGTACGCTGAGGGACGGCAGGCGGCAAGGGTGTGGACAGAGACGCCCCCGGCCCCTACCTCCCGGCCCTACCTTCCGGACGAGGCCAGCCTGGCCGCAAGGTCCTGGATGTCGTCCAGGTACTCGCGGTGCATGTCGAGGTAGAAGGACAAGGCCTTGCCGAAGTTTCGCCCCACCAGGCCGTCGAGGAACACCTGGCTGATCTCGCGCTCGCGCAGGAGCACGTACTGCGAGAGCAGGAACACCCGGCGCTCCTCCGGCCCCATCTCCCGCAGGAAGCCCGCCATGACGCCCCGAGCGCGCGGCTGGTACATCCAGAAATACATCAGGTCCAGCGCGTTGACGATGATGATGCTCTCCAGCCCCTTGTGCTCGTAGCTCATGGTCTGCATGAACTGCTTGGGCGATTCGAGCAGCGCGAGCGCGTCCTCCTGGGGGAAGAGCAGCTCCAGCTGCTGGAAGCTGTCGAACAGCTGGTTCAGCTTGCCCCGGTAGTCCCAGGAGCGCAGGCGGATGAACAGGTCGCGGTCGGCCAGACCCTCGATGACGCCTGCCACGCAGTCGCTCGCCAGTTTGGAGATCACCGCCGCCCAGGGCGCCACCGCGGCCACCGCCTCGGTGTGGCCCGTGGCCGACACCATGAGCACGATGACGTTGCTGTACAAAAGCGCCAGCGGAATGGACAGCACCGAGCGGAACAGGTTGCCCACCGCGGCGGCCATGGGCAGGCCACGCAGCACGTTGTGGCTGAAGATGTACAGCCCGTTGGCCACGGCCATCACCGTGTAGAGCACCAGCGGGCTGGACGACAGGGTGATGCCCAGGCCCTTGTTCAAGAGCTGCGACTTCACCAGGTAATCAAGGAGCGGCACGGAGAAGCCCGTGTACAGAAGCGAGTCCGCCAGCCGCCCCCAGCTCACCAGCCCGTTCCATTGCAGCAGCGACGAGCGGTGCACACCGCCCGCGCCCAGCACCATCTGGATGACGTTGCGCACGCCGGTGATGCTGAACCACAGGAACGCGCCGAACCAGGCCAGCACCCACCAGTCCTTGGTCAGGGCGAAGGTGAGCGCCGCCGGGATGAATCCGCAGAGCACCTTGAGCGTGTTCTTGAGGTGCGAGTTGAGGTAGCGCAGGTGCGGCAGCTTTTTGGCCGGGCGCTTCTCCGGTTCCTGCTCCTCCAGGCCCGCGTCGTGGCCGTGCTCGCGCTGCACGCCGCCCATGAGGGAAACGTTGCCGGGCCGGCCCGGCGTCAGGCGGTAGTTCTCGGCCAGCCACTCCACGCCGCGATGCCGCGTGAACAGGCGCAGGGGCGGGCACACGGCGGCCAGGCCGTGCAGCAGGTCGAAGCGCGGCTCGCACTCCTCCTCCGGCAGGAAGGTGACGCGCTTGCGGGCGCTCACGCTGACGTCCAGGCGCTTCTGCTCCGCTCCGGGCGTGCGGGCCAGGGCCCTGCGCGCGCGCTTGGGCAGGGTGTCCACCACCACCATGCCCATGCCGTAGAGGCGGCTGGACTGGCCGGTGGAGTCGGTGCCGATGCAGGAGGCCAGCGGGTTCTTCAAATAGTAGGAGCGGAGCGAGGAGATGTCGTAGAGGATCTCCTGCAGCTTATCGCGCCGGGAGCTGGAGCCCACGCCCTGGATGATCGAGCGGATGAGCTTCTTGAGCTTGATGACGTTGGCGGTGTTGAGCGCCTCCTGCAGGGCGTTGATGCGCTCCGGGTCGATCTCGCGCCCCAGGGCGCGGTCCTTCATGTTCACGATCTCCAGGTGCGTTATCATGCCCTGGCAATCGTACAGGATCTCCAGCACGTCCTCGGCGCGCAAGCCGCCCAGGCTCAGGGTGATGCGCCCGAGGGCGTGGATGCCGAGCAGCCGCGCGGCAAGCTCCTGGGGCGAGAGCTTCAGCATGTCCGGCACTTCGGGGGCTTCCTGGCCGACGCCAGGGGGCACGCCGGGGTTCGCCAGGCCGGGATTCTTGTCCGGCCGGAGGAAGCGCTCGATGATCTCGTCGGTGTCGAGGTTGCGCAGGCGCGAAAACTGGGCGCGTATCTCCGCGCGCTCCGGGCCGGTGGCGGTCGCCAGCTCGTGGCGCAGGAAGGCCGCCTGCTTCTGCATGACCGGCAGCAGGCTGTCGTGGATGAACTTGCCCAGGTGCTCCAGCGACGCCTGGCCCGCGCCCACGAAGCGCCGGAAATCGGCCTCGGCCAGTGGCGCGAGCTCAAGCCCCAGCTCGCGCGAGAGGGTCTGCCGGTGGGTGGCGTTGAACTCGGCGAAGGCGGCCATGACGTAGCCCTGGTGGTACAGCGAGACCCGCCGCGACTCCTCGAAGAAGCGCAGCAGCTCCGGCTGATCCAGAAAATCCAGGAACTCCGTGGGCGTGGCGAAGCCCTCGGGCATCCAGATGAGCTTCAGGTAGCGGCCCCGGAACCGCGGCGAGAACTCGATGCCGATGCGCACCTGCACGTTCATGATGCGCGCGGCCTCGAGGAGTTCAGCGGCCACCTCGGGCTGGACGTGGTTGTAGTAGATGACGGTGAGGCGGCGGATGCCCTTGATCCAGGCGTCCATGACCAGGTGCGTGCTGGACTTGCGGCCCTTGGTGTTGGCGTCGTGCACGTGGTCGTCGAAGGTGATCTGGCTTAAGTCCTCGGGCATCTCCAGCAGGTGGAAACGCTCCAGGTGGCGGCGCACCACGCGAGGCTTGCCCGCGCAGGCCTCGCGGAAGTCATGGGCCAGGGCCAGCTGGGCCTGCGGGTCGCCCCCGGCGCGGACCATCTCCTTCATGAGCTGCACCAGCACCCGCGCCGTGTTGTAGCGCAAGCCGCCCTGGGCGGTGGAGAGCACCTCCGCGTGCAGGCCGCGCAGGGCCGAGAGGCGGTCATCGGCCTTGCCGGTCTCAAGGGAGCCCAGCAGGTGCACGACTGCGTAGGCGATGCGCAGGCCGCGCGTGGCGGCCATCTCCTTGATGCCGTGGGGGTGCATGTAGGGCGCCAGCAGCTTCTTGTGCGCGGGCGCGTCCTCGCGGTTCACCACGTCGCACACGATGCGCAGCAGGTCGTAGTCCTTCTTGTCGAAGAACGCCCGGGAGGGCCGCAGCGACGCGAAAGACTCCGCCGCCTGTGAACAGTATGACTCGCTTCCGGCCATGCTTCCCCTTGGGCCGGGCGCCACGGCGCCCCAGCAAAACGTGACTGTTTTCACAATCGGCAGGCTGCGGCAAAAAGTCAAGGCCCAGGCGTGCTTTCCGCAGTCTGGTCAAGCTGGAAAGCCGGGCGACAATCGCCCTTTGCAGATGCAAACCGCGCCCGCAACCCCGCCGTTTTGCCCGACACCTTGCGCAAGGGGTCAAACTGGGCTAGGTGTCGCGCAGAATCATAGAAATAGCCGTCCTGGCAATTCAATCACTTACGGAGGAAACGCATGAAACGTCTGCTCGCATTCGCCCTGTTCGTCCTGCTCTTCTGCTTCGCCACCTCAGCCTTCGCGGCGGACGCCCCGAAGCTGGTGGGAACCTGGGAGGGCATTCCCTCGGTGCACGGCGCCAAGGTCGGATACCGCACCGGCAAGCTGGTGGTGACCATCGTGGAGCAGCAAGGCAACGCCTTCCACGGCACCAAGACCTACCAAACGCCCAGGAGGAGCAAGACCGAAAGCTTCAGCGGCACCATCCGCTCCGACGGCCAGATCTTCATCGCCGACCATGACGAGGGTTACATGCTGGGCGACCTGACCAAGGACGGCGACCTGGAGCTGCAGTACGGCCACCGGGGCAAGAACGCCATCGCGGTCTACGTGCTGCTGAAGAAGAAGTAGCCTCCGCAAGCACACGGCCCAGCGCGGCCCGGCCCTCGTGATAGCGGGTGCCGGGCCGCTTTTTTCGCTCGGCGCCAAACCCTGTCAACCGGGAATTTTTGTCTTTTTTGCGGCCAAAAACGGGTGTTTTTTGTCCGGCCCTAGTTTCCGGGTGTATGCTTGCGGGAAACAAGGAGGACGCACCATGCGTGAAACAACAGACCTGTTCGTGGCTTATGCAAGGGCTTTTGAAGGCGAGGCCGGGCGACTGGTCCTTGCGGACCTGTCCCGCCAGGGCTTCCTGCGCGAGACGAGCTTCAGCCCGGACCCGCAACGCGCCGCCTTCAACGAAGGTCGCCGCAGCCTGGCGCTGTACATTGCCAGGATGATCGAGGGGCCGGAGCCCGGGCGCAAGCCGGAGCCCGAGGGCGCGGCGGGACGCGACAGCGGCGGGCGCTGACGGGCTGCTGCCCGGCAAGGCGCGCGGACGACTTGCCGCGCGGTGGATGTGGAAGTCGAAGTGACGGGAGGCGGGACGGCCAAGCGAAATTGGCCAAGCGAAATTGGTCGAGCAAAAAAAAGAGGGGGCCTCGCAGCCCCCTCTGGATGGTCAGATGCCTTGAGCCTTAGGGCTTCTTGGCTTCGGCCGGCTTGGCGGCTTCGGCGGCGGGAGCGGCGGCCGGGGCGGCAGCCTCAGGGGCCTTCACTTCAGCGGGCTTGGCCTCAGCGGCGGGAGCCGGAGCGGCAGCGGCGGGCTCGGCCTTCTTCTCTTCGGCTTTCTTCTCGCCGCAGGCGGAAACACCAAGGGCCAGGGACGCAACGATCATGACGGCGAACAGCTTCTTCATGGGAACCTTCCTCTGTAATGTGGTGGTGGTGAAACACAGACTCGAAATTCCTGCACCTCCGGCAAAAGTCCCACCCGGGACCTGTTCCCGCCGCCGTTCGCCCAAGGGCTGGCGGTCAGCTGGAGCCGGAGCGAGGCCTTGGCCCTGACGCCCGTTCGCAGCAACGCCGCGACCGCGCGGGGGTCCGTACCCTCACGCGCAGTCATTATACCCGTTGCCAAAGGTTGGCAACAGAAAAGTCGGTGCTTTTTTGAGCCGTGCTAAATGCCGTGAACCCCGACCTGCCTAGGCAATCGTAACATAATCCCGAAGCAAGGAGAACAATATGCCCATTTTCGAACAACCAGGCGCACATTCGTCGTTATCCGGCCTGCCTGAGTCCAGGCACATGCGCTTCTTCACCCTCTCCGACGCTGCCGGGCTCTACGCCGCCGCGGCCTTGGCCGAGCACCCGGACGCCCTTGAGCTGCACCTCTCGGTGCTTCGGTACGGCCCGGCCACCGTGCGCGCGCTGCGGGCTGATGTTGAGGAGCTGAAGGCCCTGGCCAGGCGGCTGGGCAAGACGCGCATCCTGGGCCTGCGCGTGGAGCCCGGGCTTGAGATCGACCCCCGCTGGCCAAAATTCACGCGCCTGTTCGGCTTCACCAACCAGAGGGTGGTCCAGGCGGCGGAACTCAGCCTTGAGTGAAACCCTGTCAAGAGGGAATTTTTGTCCTTTTACCGGCCAAAGTTTGGTAATTTTTGTCCGTCGGCAAAACCTAGGGTATACTGGTCCGAGCGCCCGACCCGGCATTGTGCCGCGTGCGGGCCATGCGCCCACCTGTTACCCTAGGAGACCATCATGACCGATGCCCCCACCCCGTCCCAGAAGCGCACCCAGCCCATGAGCGCGGCCCCCGTCGACTGGCGACTGGACCTGCCCGAGGACCTGACGGCGCCCGGCCGCGACGAATCCGGCAAGGAGACCCTGCTCCCGTTGCGCCAGCACCCGGCCCTGGCCAAATACGCCTCCCCCGGCGAGGCGCTGAAGGCCCTGGTGCACGCCCAGCGTCTGCTGGGCCGCAAGACCGAGCCCGAGGGTTCGCTCTTGTCCCAGGGCGCGCCCCAGGGCCAGGACGGTCCGCCCCAGTCGCCCGGGCACTACCGCCTGCCGGAGATCGAACTGCCCGAGGAGTTCCGCGTCGACGAAGCCCTGCGCGACGCCTTCCTGGCCAAGGCCCACGAGCTGGGCCTGTCCGACGCCCAGGCCGGCGGCCTGTACGCCTGGTTCCTGCCGCTCAACGTGGACGGGCTGCGCTCGCACACGGAAAAGCTCAGCACCGAGCGCGCGAAACGCCGCGAACGGGAGCTCTCCGGCCTGCGCCAGGTCCACGGCGGCGAGGCCAAGGCCGTGCTGGAAGCCGCGCGCAAGGCCGTACTGGCCCTGGGCGGCCAGACGCTCATGCAGGCCCTGGAGCAGAGCGGCGCCGCGGACGACGCCTGCGTGATCCAGGCCTTTTCCCGCATGGCCCCGCTGGTGAGCGAGAGCTCCCTGCGCGGCAAGAACGCCGGGGGCGCCACCAGCCTGACCCCGCAGCGCCTGCGCGAGATGATGCGCGACCCGCGCTACTTCGACCCGTCGCGCCGGGACGCGGAGTTCGTGCGCCAGGTGCAGAAGGGCTTCGAGAGCCTGTATCCCGGCGAGCAGGCTCCGACGCTGCGCGCTTCCTAACCCCAAGGGCTTGAACGCCGACGGCCCGGTCAGGTTTTCGCCTGGCCGGGCCGTCTTGCGTCGAGGGAGCGCAAATTCGAACGCAATCTCGCTACAAGGCCTTCAGCTTCTGCGCCAGGCGCTCGGCGCGCGCGCCAACCTGCCCGGCCCACTTGGACCGCAGCATCTCCTCGGCGGCGTCCACGTAGAGCCGAGCCTGAAGATAGGCCAGCGTCTGCCGGAATCCCAGCAGCCCGCCCAGGCCCAGGTTGAAGCACATGTTGGCCAGCACCTCCTGAACGGCCTCCGGGGCCGTGGCGACCCACGGCAGCGCCGCCACCAGCTGGCCCCAGAAGGCCTTGATGTCGTTGCCCAGCAGGACCAGGGCCTCGGCCTCGGTGATGCCCCGGTCGTCCAGGTTGCGGCCCACGCCGATGGTCAGCTTCCCGGCGGAGCAGCGGTACGGCTTGAGCCGCAGTCCTTCGTCGCGAAGAAGCTCCCGGGCCAGGCGGTGCGTGTTCATTTGCCCGCCCCCTTCATCTTCTCAAACGTGCGCAGCGAGCCCATGCCGAGCATGCCGAACATGAGCTGCCAGAGCATGTCGTCCAGGGCCGGGGGCGGGGGCGATGCGGGCCACCAGACCCCCGAGGCCCACGCCCACAGGGGGCGGGCCAGGTACTGGAAGGCCAGGGCGGCCGCGCAGACCCAACCGATGGCCGGCCGCCAGCCCGCGACGAACAGCGACGCGCTGGCGGCCTCGACCTTGTTGACGTCGCGCTGGTCGGCCTCGGCCTTGGCGGCGATGTCGAGCAACGCGCGCTGGTAGTCCTCGGCGGCCTTGGCCCGGGCCCCGGGGTCTGGGATCAGGTCCAGCAGCTTCTGCGCCGCCGCCCCGATGAGTGGAATGAAGTCAAGCAGCATGGTCTTCCTCCTGGATTCTGGCCCCGCCGCGGGGCGGGGTTACTTCAGCACGGCCGCGAGCACGAACGGACCGGCGAGTTGGAGCACCAGCCCCACGCCCAGGCCAACGTAGACATGGAAACGCAGGCGGTTCACCGCGCTCCACAGGTCCGCGCGCTCGGCAAGGTGCTCCTCGCGGGACTGGGCGTGGGCCTCGCGATGCTGGTCCGCGCCGCGCTCCAGGGCCACCAGGCGCTCGGCCTGGCGGGCGCACAGCTCGCGCCGTGCCGTCTGGGACTCGGCGATGCGCAACAGCGTTTCGCCGTTGGCCTTGGACTGCTCGGCCACGGCCCCGATGCCCACGCGCATCTGGTCCTTCAGGCCCACAAGGGCATCGCGGATCTGCTCCATGAACTGGTCGTGGAAGCCGCAGGGCTGGTGCATGGCCCGTCCTCCTATCCGGCAGGCAGCAGCAGCGCCCGCTCCTCCACAGAGGCCGTGAACGAGGCAACGGCAGCCCAGCTCGCGGGCAGACGCAGCAGTTCCTGATGCGCTGGCACCGCCACCACCTCCATGCCCAGGAACTCGCCGTCAGGCCCGATCATCGGGCGGTCCTCGGCGTAGGCGGGCACGTCCACCAGGACCGACGGGAAGGCCGAGGGCGGAAGCCCGTCCTGCGCCTGGTATTCCTCGCGCTGGAGCTCGCTGGTCCAGTCCACGCAACCGCAGTCCGCCGGCAACTGCGCCAGCAGCTCGCGCGACAATTCCACTTCCGGGTGATGCAAGAGAATCATTACAGCCTCCTATGCGGCCAAGTTGATGATGTTCACGGAGCCGGGACCACCAGGGCCACCGGGGCAGTTGTAGGTTTCAGCAGCTCCCTTCGCGCCACCAAGTCCACCGTTTGCCCGCACAGTCCCGTTGTTGGTGTAGCCACCGAGGTAGAACAGGCCCACAAGCCCACCACCAGAGCCGCCACCGCCGCCTCCACCTGTGGAAGGATACGCAGCACCCCCGGCGCTTCCGTCAGAGGAGATGCGGCATCCAGATGCCACCTTAATCCACCCCTTTACGAAGGCCATGAGGACACCACCGGGACCGCCAGTGCCGGGACTGCCCGGACCTTGCGCACCACCCGCCCCAACAGGGTCGCCAGCGCCACCGCCGCCACCGCCCCCGTTGCCAGCCGTGTTGCCACCGCCGACACCACCAGCGAGAGCCGCAGTCGCATCGCCACCAGCCGTGCCGCCAGTGCTATGGCGGGGAGCGCCACCGCCACCAGCGCCGCCGCCGAAGGACGTACCCGGCCCCCCGTCGCCACCGCCGAGGTTGACATCGTAGTTGCCGGACCCGCCACCACCGCCGCCACCCGTCTGCATGGGGCCAGCAGCAGCGCCAGTGCCGCCAACAGTACCTTGGTTGTAGCTTGGGCCAGACGGAGGTCCGCCAGCACCGCCACTCGCCCCCGGCTGAACCATGACGTAGTTCGCCAGTTTAGCCAGTGCGAGGCCAGCCTTCATGGAGTCGGGGAGCACATCCACCTCGGACTTGCTGCCCGTGACAGTGCCGCCTTTGCCAAGGCCGTCGATGTTGCACGTTGCCCCGTTGAGCAACACAAGGTCGCCCGTGAGGTGCGCGTACAGACCGTTGCATTTTGTGGAGGGCTTCAACGATGCGCTTGCGCCGTCCAGAACAAGAGTGTGACCCTTCACAACACAGGCGAAGGTGAGCGCGTCCGGGGCGACTGTAGCCGCGCTAGTAATGACGATGGCGTTTGTGAAAGTGTAGCTCTCAAAGAACTGCATTTCACTTATTCCGAGGTAGTTGGCACCGCCAGATGCAGCGATATTCAGTCTGTACGCGAGGTACTCTCCCGGTGAAGCAACAGTGTAACTCTGCCAAGAGCACGCAACTGCGAAGGAAATACCAGAACGTGTGTCTAACACATTCCATGTCGCACCCCCGTCATTGCTGCCCTCAAGAGTCCAACTGCTAGGCATTGCAGAAAGCCCGAGGTTGGTTCCACCTTCAAGTTGGTATCTGGTGATTCTCCTCTTAATAGAATACGTTGCTTTCAGCCAAGCAGTGGTGACTCCCACAGCTGTCTGCCAGTAGTCTGCCGTTGTGCCGCAAGCACCATTAAATGCGTTGGCTGCGGTGTACGACCCGCTGTACTCACTGGATGCGGTTGCAGTCTGCCCGGTAACGGTGACTTCTGTTGACGTATAGCTGGACTGGAATTGCACCACATACACTATACCGGGGCCACCGACCGTATTGGAATCTTCCGTGACACTTCCGAAGGTTTCTCCATCAGATGGTTTGTACGCTCTGTATCCCCTTGAATACGCAGAACCAGAGTAATAGGAGTTTCCTGAGTTCACGTAAACAGCCGTGCGGTACTCCCCTGTTGCAGGGACAGTGAATACTGCTCCCAGCGCTACCTTGTTGTAGCCACCGTTGGATGTACTTGGGACTTCGACATTCAGCGCCACTCTATAGTTGCCAGCAGAGACACGTTCAACAATGTATAAGGTAATGTTGTTGCCGCCAGTGGCATCGTAGTACATCAAGTCGGATATAGCTGTTCCTGGGGTGAGAGCAGCCGCAGCCCTGTCTACTACGAAGTACCCGGTTAAGGACGCGCCATATGAACCGGAATAGTTCAGGGTACGGCGGTCCTCTTGCTTGATGTCCTGGCTATACTCACCCTTGCCAAACAGGGTGGACGAGGCCCCGAGGGGGCCGGGGGGCAAGCCCCCGACCCCTCCGGGCCAGCCCCCGCCGCCCGCATGGGTCGACATGTGGCGCGGGCCGACGCCCGCGTGCGACGAGAGGCGCATGGCTAGTACTTCCCGCCGCGCGCAAAGACCCACATCTTTTTGCCGGCGGTGGGCGCGGCGGCCTCGGCGGCGCGGAGCTTGTGGTTCGGCGGCAGGTTGATGTACTTGTTGCCGCTGGCGTCGGCCTGGACGAACGGGGCCATCTGCGACGCGGCGAGCAGGTTCACCGGGGCGATGGTGTTGGTGCTGCCGCTGCTCAGCGGGATCTTGACCGTGGTGGCCTTTTTGCTAGCCGTGCCGTCGTGGAAATACAGCACAAGATCCTTGTCGGCGGTGTCGTCGGTGCTGACGGCCAGCACGTCCACGCGGGTGGACTCCTCGGCGTCGCCGACGAAGATGTCGGTTTCCGTGGTGTCAGCCAGTTCGGTGATCTTTCCGGTGATCTGGCCGATGAAGATGGGTTCCTTGTTCGCTGCCATGTTACATGCCTCCCAGGGTTGTGTGGTTAAGAACGCGGCCAGCCACCATGGCAGGCCGCAAGGTCAGATTTGTGGAGATTTGGTTCGGACCTGCACCCAGGTCCGTCGCCAGGCCCGAGCCCGTTCTGGCCAGCCCGCCGCCGGGGGCCACCTGCGCGCGCAGCAGCCCCTCGGCGAATTCCAGGCCGGGGTCGGCCGCCAGGGCCACGGACAGCAGCAGGGCCTCGTCCGCGCCTGGAGCAAGGAGGGTCTCGGCCAGGCCGTCGCCCGCTGTGAGCTTGACCGACAGGTTGCCCGGCGCGGTGTCGCCCGCGCTCACGCGGACCCCGCCCACAGAGGCCTGTGCCTGCGCGGCGTAGACTTCCGCCTGGCTGGCGTGGCCCTCGGCCTGGGTTGCGGCGGCGCTGGCCTGGGTTGCGGCGGCCAGGGTCGCGTCGCGGGCGCTCTCACCGGCCTGGAGAAAGGCCTGAGAGTCGCGGATATCCTCCTGCGGGGTGCTCACGGGGTACAGCACGGCGCGGCCGAGCTTCTCGTCCAGGGCCTGGCAGATCATGGTCAGGAGATCGAGGGCGGCCTCGTGGGTCTCGGCGGGAAACGCCGCGTTCTCAACGTAGTTCACTTCCTGCACGATGGCCGGGGCGCGGTAGACCACAAGGGTCTGCCCCGTGGCCGGAGGCTCGCCCAGAACCAGGCTGCCGCCGGAGGGGTTGCCCGCGCCTTCGAGGCTGTAGTGCGTGCCGGAAAAGAGCGGCAGCTCCACGCCGTCCTGGCGCAGCAGCACCTTGATGTCGTCCGCGCGCATGAACGGGAACGGCACGGGGAACTCACAGGTGGCCCCATTGCCGGTGTAGGAGGTCTTTGAGGTTTGGGTGGACAGGGTCATTGTCTCTCCTTCGCCACTTCGCAAAGCGGCATTCGCGGCTCTTCGCCGGACTTATTCGTTGATGGCCAAGGTGGGCGCCACAAGCAGCACGGTCATGGGCAGGGGCTGGTCCTGCACAACGGTGAGAACGCCGTCCGTCCCCCAGCCCTGGGGGAAGCGCACGGCCTTGTCCCCCGTGAAGAGGGCGGGCGGGCCGTCCATGAGGTCGGCGCTGGTGCGGTAGAGCAGCGGCTCCAGGCGCGACGAGTCCGGGCCGACCTTGCCGCCCAGGCTGCGGAACAACCGCACCGTGACCTCGGTGATGCGCTTGGTGCGCGTCTGCGAGCTGCCGCGCGCCCCGGAGAACTCCAGGCGCATGGGCTTGAGCACCGAGCTGTAGCCCAGGCCCGCGTGGACGCGGCTGGCCGGGCGCGGCAGGCTGATGGCGCCCTCCGCCGACACGCTGCATTCCGGCAGCACCGCGCCGTCCGCCAGCACCTGCACGCTGCGCCCGGCCAGGTGGGCAAGACCCGTCAGCTCGGCCACGGGCTCCCCGGCGTAGCTCAGGCCCGCGTCGAGGAAAAAGGCCTCCGCCGCGCCCTCCGCGTCCTCGGAAAAGGCCGGGTCTAGTGTCTCGATGAAGCGCCGGACCAGTGGCGCGCCACTCGGGGCATCCGGGTCCGGCACGCTGCGCCGCACGACCAGCCAAAGCTCGTCGCGACCCTCGGCGTCGTTAGGCACCACGCACACGGCCTCCACCGCCCCGTCGGTGACGATGCGCGAAAAGGCGCACACGTCCTGCTCGGGCAGATAGGTCATGGCCACCAGCACGCCGTCGGCGCGCACGCAGAAGAGCACAGGGTCGGGCTCCTGGGCGAAGGCCAGCTGGGTCAGGCCCGCCGCGGCCACGTGGGCCGAGAGCAGGGTCAGATCACGCGAGGCGTAGGCGTCCGACTCGAAGCGGTAGGCCATCTCGCGCACCTTGCGGCCCGAGCGCTGCACATAGAGGGTGGCGCGACCGGCCTGGCAGGCGCCGCCCTGGGCCGCGCCGCTGGTGCCCTGGCGGTCGGCCTTGACCGAGCCGGGGGTCACCGGCGCGCCGAGCGAGCTGCCGGACACGGTCCACTCGCCGCAGGTGGCGCCTATCCACAGCTTGTCGCGCGGGGCGAGGAAGCAGATGCGCCCGCCCTGCTGGGCCGAGAGGGTGATCTCAAGGCCGTCGTCGTCCAGCGGGTCCGAACCGGGATCGGCGACGATGCGGTCGCCCACCGAGAACTCCTCCCAGAAGCCGGAGTTGAGCGAGCCGTCGGCCAGGCGCACGCTCTCTATCTCCGCCGTGGTGGAGGGGGCGTCGCGGAAGGTGGCCCGCAGCGAGCCGCTGGAGGCCGTGACGATGCGCTGGCCGGTGTAGCGGTAGTAGCGCGGCGTGGCGTCGCCGCCCTCGTCGTAGACATCCCCGCACAGGGCCGAACCTTGGCTGAAGGTGTCGCCGGAGAGCAGCAGGAAGGTGTCGCCCGCGCGGCCGTCGGCGCGGGAGTCGCCGGAACCGTCCGCGATCTCGAAGTCGTCCCAGCCGGAGAGCGGCACCTCCCGCGTGCAGAGGCGGAAGTCGCGGTGCCCGGACGTGCGCGAAAACCACAGGGTGAAGGGCTCCTTCGAGGTTGCCGCGAACACGAGGCGGTCCTCGTGCAGGCAGCACAGGCCCGGCCAATTGCCCTCGCCCCAGGCCTCGGGCTGGGTGTCGAGGTCCAGCGCCGCCAGCGCGAAGCCGCCGTCCTCCGTGCGCGAGAGCACCTGCGGGGCCACCTGCGGGTGCGTCAAAATGAGCTCCTGGCGGTCTTGCACGGCGCGCAGCTCGCCCAGGCTCTCCGCCGCATACGGGGTCGGCAGCTCCAGCATGCCACCCTCGTCGTCGAGCACGCGGCCGCCGTCGAAGAAGAAGCGCAGCACGCCCTGGCCTGCGGCGGCCCCCTCAGGAGCCGGGCCGAATTCCAGCACCCAGGCCAGGCCCGAGGCGTCCTCGAAGCTCAGGAGCGCCGAGGCTGCGTCATGGCTGGCGGCGTCGGCCACGTAGCGCATGCCGCTCCTGCGCGTGACGCCGCCGTGCGGATGCACCAGGAAGTTCTCCAGCGTCTGGCAGCCGTTGAAGTACTTGGCCACGTCCACGCGGCCGGAGAGCCGGGGCGAGAGCTCCCCGGAGGTGAAGTTGGTCAGGATCATGGGAACAAGGGACATGTGGAACTCCTGTTGCTAGAAATCCATCGCGCCGGAAGGCATCTCGTCCTTCTTGCCGCTGGGGGCGCCATCAACCAGGACACCACCAAAACGACCACCTTGCAGCACCTGCCCGCCGAGGCCCAGAAGCGAGCCCAGCCCGCCATCCGCGCGGCTGCGCCGACCGGACAGGCGGATGCTCTGGGCCTGTTCCGCGCCAGAGGCCAGGATGTCGGCCACGCGCCTCGAGGAGTCGCCCAGCAGCTCGCCCAGCTGGTCCTCCTGCTGGTGGTCCAGGCTCTGCAGGTTCAATAGCGAGGTGCCGGACAGCTCCAGCCCGGACCCGGCCGAGGCCACGCGAGCGCGTGCCCGGCGGCGCTGATTCTCCTCGCGCAGGGTTTCGGCCTGTTCCCGCGTCCGCAGCTGCTCGGCCTCGGCCTGGCGCCTGGCCTGGGCCTCGGCGGTCTGGGCGCGCTGCTCGGCAGCGTCGCTCGTCTCCGTGCTGCTGCCGCCGCTTATCGCGTTGTTCAGCACGCCCTTCATGATGTCCGTGCCCACGTTGATGGCCATGGGCATGACCTTGGTCACTCCTTCCATTGGCGGAACCTCCCGTAGAGATTGTGTGTTGACCTGTCGGCGCCGAAGCCGGGGCAGCGGCCCTCCAGGGTGAAGCCGAGATGGCTGGCGAAACGATTGGCGCGCTCGTCGTCGGAGCGCACATGGATCTGCAGGCGGTGGAAGCCGTGCTCTCGGCACAAGCCTTGGACGACGCCGCGGACGAGCCGCGCAAAGGCCACGGGCCAACGGTCCACGCCCGCCCCGGCCCAGCACCAGCACTCGCCCACGCCCGGCCAGAAGCGCACCACCCCGCCGCAGGCGATGGCCTCGCCGCCCGCCACCACGGTCCAGGCCGGACCGGCGCCCTGGTAGGCGCGGGCCAGCTCGTCGAGGGGCGGCAGTCCGGCCAGAGCCATGGCCGCGCCGGGCCTGAGGCAAAGGGACGCCGCATGGGCGGGCAGGAAGGGCGTTGCATGGAGGTGTGCGGGCATGTGGTGGCTCGTCGCTTGAAGGTTAGACCCGGCGCGGTCCGGCTGGAGCGAAGTATACCCCTGTTTTTGCCATTGGACAAAAATTCCCTATTTTTGGCCGGTAAAAGGACAAAAATTCCCTCTTGACAAGGTTTGGGGCTGCCTGTTTTTGGCAGGGCTCTCCCGTTTTCGAAGGATGGGTCGTCGCGCTCACGCCACGCCAGGAGCCTGGCACGTGCTCAGGCAAGGGCCGACGCGGGCGACCGTGGGGTCATGCGAAAACGAGAGGAGGGAGGGGAGAAGGAAAGGAGCTGCCAGTGCGACAATTGGAAGGTAACGGGCTACCGTGCGCGTCGGCATTCCCGCTACACGACACCCTCGGCCAACGCCTGTCCAGTAATCGCCGGAAACGCAAAAGCCCCCGGCAGGACGAAAACGTCTTGCCGGGGGCTCTCGCGCTCGCGATGCGGGCGGGCGCTACTCGATGGTCACGGAGCCGTGGCCCAGCATGCGCTCTGTCTTGCGGGCGTCCGCGGCGTTGGCGAAGGGGCCCACCACCACGCGGTAGAACTTGCCCTTGCCGTCGAGCTTGGCGGACACGACCTTCACGGGCAGGCCCTTCTTCTCCAGATGCTGCGCGCGGCGCACGGCCCGCTGGCGCGACTGGAAGGAGCTCTCCTGGATGGCGTAGGAGCCCTGCGCGGTCTTGCGCTGGATCACGCTTGCGGCGGCGGGCTTGGCCACGGGCTCTTCGGCCGGGGCGGCCACGGGCTGCTGGAACTGGGCCACCTTGGTGTCGGCAAGCATGCGGGCGTCGCGCAGGTCCCTGTCCTCGCGCGGGGCGGCCTTGGCCAGGACGGCGGGCAGCTTGCCCGAGCCCTTGTGCTCGTCCAGGGTGGCGATGCTCTTGCCCTGGTTCAGCTTGGCGAAGGTGATGTCCAGCAACTGGCGGGTAACGGCGGCGCGGGCGCCGGCGCTGCGGGCGCCAAGCACCACGGCCACCACGCGGGCGTCGCCACGCTTGGCGGTGACCACGTTGTTGTAGCCGGAGGCCTGCACGAAGCCGGTCTTGAGGCCGTCCACGCCCTCGTAGGAGGAGAGCAGGCGATTGGCGTTATGGTGGTTGCGGTTGTTGTGCACGTAGGTCGTCATGGAATGGAAGGTCAGCGCCTGCGGGAAACGGCGCAGGTAGCTGGCCGAAAGCTTGAGCATGTCACGCGCGGTGGTGACCTGGCCCTCGGCGGGCATGCCGTTGGGGTTCTTGAACACCGTGTCGTTCATGCCGAGTTCTCTGGCCTTGGCGTTCATGGCCGACACAAAGGGGTGCATGTCGTCGCTGCCGCAGAGGTGCTGGGCCAGGGCCACGCAGGCGTCGTTGCCGCTGGCCACGGCGATGCCCTTCATGAGTTCGCGCACGATGACACGCTCGCCGGAACGGATGTTCATGCGCGAGCCGCCCGCCTGGGTGGCCTCGGGGGTCACAAGCACCGTGTCGGTCAGGGACAGGCGCTTCTCCTGCAAGGCTTCGAACGCCAGGTACATGGTCAGCACCTTGGTCAACGAGGCCGGGGGAATCTGCTCATCCGCGTTCTGTTCGTAGACGATGTTCCCCGTGGCCAAGTCCATGGCAATGGCCGACTTGGCGCGCAGCTCGCCCGTGCGGCTGTGGGTCGCGTGCACCGGGCTGGCGGCGATCATCACAAGGAGCATTGTCAGGAAAATGACTTTGCCTTTGGTTCGCATAGCTTCCCGCTCTGTTTTCTAGTTGTCTTGACCCGCACCGGAACCTGTCCGGGCTTTGGCACCTTAGCCTCGAGGGGCGCGCCTGGCAAGTCCAGGCAAAATCCGTCGCGCGACTGAACTCTTCAGCTCTCTTTCTTCATAATTTCCACACGGTCACGGCCATTCGCCTTCGCCGCGTAGAGGGCTTGGTCGGCCCGGCGGAACAATTCATCCGGCGATTCGTCGCCACCGGTGTCCGCCACGCCGAAGCTCGCGGTTATCGCCAGCCCGCTCAAGGGGCTCCGCGCCACGCCCTCGCGCAGCTTCTCCGCCGTCAGCCTTCCCTGTTCAAGATCCGTACCCGGCAGGAGCACAGCGAACTCTTCTCCGCCAAGGCGGAAGACCGTGTCGGATGCACGCACGGTCTGCCGGAGCCGTTGCGTGAACTCCTGCAGCACAAGGTCGCCCCTCTGGTGCCCGTGCTCGTCGTTCACGCGCTTGAACAAATCCAGGTCCGTCATCACCAGGCTGAGGCGCACGCCCTGCCGCCTGGCCTTGGAAAATTCGCGCTGTATCTCCACGTCCCAGGTGCGCCGGTTGTAGGCCCCGGTGAGCTTGTCCGTCCCGGCCTGGGTCTCCAGGCTGCGGTTCAGGCTCTCCAGCTGCTCTCGGTCGCGCACCACCTCGGCCACCATGGGCCGCAGGATCGCCCACCCTGTCAGCAGCAGCCCGGCCAAAGCCGCACCAAGCAATCCAACGACAAGCCTGCTGAAGGAACGCAAAGTGCTCTCCCCCATCCGCTCCAGCCTGCTCATCCGCGAATCCAACGCCTTGAGCAGTGCATCGCCATCGTGGCTTATGCGCTGCATGGAAGCCACCCCGGTCTGCCAGTCTTGCCCTTTCGCAAGGTTCTGCCGCAGCTTCATTGCCTCTGCCACAAAACCTTTGAACAGGCCCTCGGCGCCGTCGTCGTCGTTGCGCAGCAGGGTCAGGGCCGGGCTGTCCTCGTCGAGCCCGAGATCCTTGGCCGGTCCATGCACCAGGAGGTCGTGGCCCTCTGACAGCTCCTTGAGCGCTTCGTCCATCTCCTGCAATCTGGCCTGGCGCTCTGTCCCTGCCTCGCGCTGGGCGCGCATGGCCAAAATCTCAACGCGCTGGCAGAGCATGCGCTGGCGTCCTGCCACATTAAGCAGCTTCGCGCCCAGCACCTCGGTCCCGACGGCGTTCTGCATGAGCGCGTAGCTGGCCAGCGTAAGCATGGCCACAAGCGAAAGCGCCAGAGCGTACCGCAACGTCAGTTTCGTGTGCAGGGAGATTCCGGCCAACACCTTCATCCGCTATGCCCCCCGCCAGCAGCCTGTCTTCAATGATCGCTGGAATTGTTATAGTGATTCTTTAAGAAATGTCTAGGCATATTTTTGCTCTCGCGTCAACCCGGTTGTCTTAACCTTTTACACATGCAGCACACTGATACAGGAATGGTTCTTGACAAGTCATTCCTAGGCAAATAGGCTTTAATAGAAACTACATGAAATATAATCAGGGATATGCACTATGCTTTCTTGCCCCCCCCTGCCATACCCGCCACGAGTTCTCATCGTTGAAGACGAGCGCATCATCGCCATGGCCACCTCGGTGAACCTGCAGCGCATGGGCTGCGAGGTGGTGGCCACCGCTGCCACGGGCCAGCAGGCCGTGGACTACGCCGTCCGGAAAAAACCCGATGTCGTACTCATGGACATCATGCTCCAAGGGAGCATGACGGGCATAGAAGCCGCACGCCAAATCCGAGACTCGGCTCCGAACCTCCCCATCATCTACTGCACCGCCTACACCGATGCGGGCACCAAGGCCCAAGCCGCCCAGACCAACCCTAAGGCCTTCATGGGCAAGCCGCTCAATTACGCGGAACTCAAGAACCTCATCGACGACCTGGGATGACCTCACCAGCGCAGCCACACACCTCCGCGCCTGCGCGTTCCCGCTCCGCTATCGCGCCAGCCTTTTTTGCAACGCTTGCGACCATGGCCTTGATGCTCCCGGCGCCCGTGGGCCTGGCCTCGGGCGCGCTGCCCTGGCTTGCTCCGGGGCAACAGCAGAACGCCACCGCCAATGCCAGCAGCGTAGCCCCTGAAGCCCCCGCCGCCCCGACAGCCGTTGCGGCCACGCCCAAGGCCAAGGCCGAAGCCGAGGCCCAAGTCGAGGTGCTGAAGCAGTACTTCCGCCGTCAGATGACCCTGGCCGAGGACTTTCCGCAGGTCTTCTCCCGCAGGGTCAAGGACGCCGAGACCCTGGCCTTCGCCACCATGTGCGAGATGCAACGCCGCCGGGGCCTGCTGGAGCGCTTCCGGTCAGGGCAGGTTGATCTGGCAGGACTTTCGTTCACCCACGTGACCAACGACCCGGACATGGCGCGCATCCGCGTCACCGGCAGCTACAGCTTCTCGCTGGGACCGAAGGCGCAGCCGACGGACGAGCAGAAGGCCGACGCCATGGCGCCTTCCGTGGTCCACGAGACCCTGTCGGAGGATGCGTTGTTCGTGCTCTTGCCCGAAATGGGCGAATGGAAGATTTACGAGCGCCGCGAAGGCTGGCAGCCCTGGCCTTGACCGCCCGTTGACCTACATGAACGCCGCCGCCTGAACCAGGCTCTTGGCTTCCAGGCGATTGAGCGCAACCGCCGGGCCCGGCCTCTCGGCCTCTTGGCCCAAGGCTTTGCCCAAGGCGACACCCTCAGTCCCCTCATTGCCCACCAAGCTGGGCGGTCCGGCAAGCACCACGCGGTTGCGTCCGGCGTTCTTGGCCATGTAGAGCGCCTGGTCGGCCAGGAGCACCAGGTCCTGCGAGGACGCTCCGGGCGCCAGCGACGCCACGCCCGCGCTCACCGTTATGGTCAGGGGCGTTTTCGACGTGCCCACGCGGAAACCCCGCTCAAGGACGCGCTGGCGCAGTCGTTCGGCCAGCAGCGCCGCCTGTTCGCGGCTGGTGTGCGGCAAAATGATGGCGAACTCTTCCCCGCCGTAGCGCGCAGGATAATCCGAGCTGCGCAACCCCTCGCCCAGTAGCGCGGCCATGTCGCGCAGAACCTCGTCTCCGGCCGGGTGGCCGTAGGTATCGTTGACATGCTTGAAGTGATCCAGGTCCACAAGAATGAGCGACAGCGGCTGGTCGTAGCGGCCATGGCGCGCGGCCTCATCGGCCAGGCGCACCTCGAAGCTGCGGCGGTTGCCGATCTTGGTCAGGCCGTCGCGGTCGGCCTGGATCTTCACCTGGCGATAGAGCACCGCGTTGCGCAGGGCCAGGGCCAGATGGTTCACGCAGGCGTTCAGGGTCTGCACCTGATCCTTGGCCAGCCGCAGGCCCTTCTCCGTCAGAAGGGCAAGGCAGCCGAAGTCCTCGCCGCCCACGGACAGCGTCAGCAGCAGCAGGCGGCCGGCGCCCGGACCTGGCACGGGCTTGCGGCTGCGGTCTGGGGTCAGGCACACTTGGCGGTATTCGGACAGTTTCGCGCCCGCTTTCTGTTCGGTGGCGGTGATGAGGGCCTGCTGCCACTCGTCGCTCTCCGGCGGGGTGAGCAGGCAGGGCATGTACAGTTCGGCGGAGAGGCTCTCGCCATTCTCCTGGCGCGCCCAAAATGTCGCCGCGAGAGCCGTCAGCGGCAGCAAGGACCGCAGATCGCTCCTGGCCTTGGACAGGATAGTGGCGGGATCAAGCGAGGACGAGGCGCGTGAAAGCACGCGGTTCAGAAAGGTCAGGTGGTTGCTCTTGCGCACCAGCAGCTCGCGCTCCAGCGCGATCTCCTCGGTCTTGCGGCGCAGGTCGGCGGTGAGGGAGTCCATCTCGCGCAGGCGCAGCAGCGCATCGCGCACCTTGAAGCGCGTCAGCGGGGCGCGCACGGCTGTGACAAAGCCCTCGGACAGCACCTCCTCGGTCTCCAGCAGCGCGGCGTCCTCATCCAGCAGCAGAATGCGGCGGACGCAGTCGTCCTGGCCGCACACTTCGCGACGGTTTTTTGGCAGAGCGGTCCAGATTTCCCAGGGAACCCAGGCGGCCTGGGTACGGCCTTCGGTCCCGCGCATCCAGGCCACGGCATCGGGCGGCAAATTCCGCAGGGCATAGCCAGGTCCGGCAGCGGCCTCAATGAAGGCTGCGGTGTCCTGGTCTAGCCCAAGACCACACATGATTTCAGGATGTTCCGTGCTGTGCATTTCGTCTGGCCTCCCTGGGGGTGGATGCGTACGCCAAACTTGCTGCAAGAAGCGCTCCGGCGGCAATACCCCCACCCGCCCAGCCGGGACCCGGCGGCTTTGACAAACCCGTCCGAGTATGGCTTTGTGCAGCGATGAAAAAGCCCGGAGTCTTCGGCACCCTGGACCCCTTTCTGGAAACCGGCCCTGTGCTCGGGCGCAAGGTTGCCAACACAGGCTTCCTGCGCTTCTTGCTCCAGGCCGATCCCTTTGAGAGCTACCATTTCTTCCTGTCCGACAAGCCCCTGCGCGACTCGCTGAGCGGCATCCTGGCGTCCCTGGCCCCGGACATCGCCGCGCGCGGAGGCTTCGTCCTCATGGACCGGCGCGAGCTGCCCGCCCGCCTGGCCACGACGGACTACGCCTGCTTCCACCAGTCCGACTGCATCATCAACCCGACGCACATCGCCCGGCTGCGCAACGCCTACGCGCCGCGCCTGTTCCCGGTCACCGGCCCCATCCACTCCCTGTCCTACCCGGACTACCCGGCGGCGTTCCTGCGCCACCTCTGGGCCGGGGCCACCCCGCAGGACTGCATCATCGCCACCTCCCGCGCCGGGCAGAACGCCGTGGAAGCCTTCTTCGCCCATCTGCGGCAGGCGTACCAGCTCGCCTCCGCGCCGGGTCCGAGCCTGCGGCGCATCCCCCTCGGCATCGACCCCGAAGCCGCCAGTGCGCCCCTGCCCACGCCGACCGCCAAGCGCGACCTGCGCCGCAGCCTCGGCCTGCCCGACGACCGCGCGCTGATCCTGGTGCTGGGCCGCATCTCGCATTCCTCAAAAATGGACGTGGTGCCGCTCATCCGGGCCATGGCGCGACTGTTCGACGAGGGCGTCCCGAGGGATTCCGCGACGCTGGTGCTGGCGGGCTGGGCCGAGGAGGACGACGACTTTCCGCAGAGCCTGGCCGGGCTCGGGGCCAAGGTGGGCCTGGACGTGCGCCTGGAGCTGCGCCCCGGCGAGCGCCGGAAGAACGACCTGCTGTCCGCCTGCGACCTGTTCCTGTCCATCGCCGACAACCCCCAGGAAACCTTCGGCCTGACCCTGCTGGAAGCCCAGGCAGCAGGGCTTGCGGTCATCGCCTCGGACTACGACGGCTACCGCGACCTCATCGAGCACGAGGGCACGGGCCTGCTGGTGCCCACCCTGGGGCCGGATGTGCCTGGACCTGACGAGCAGCGACCGGACGACCTCGTGGACCAGCTGGCGCCGCTTCTTTTCGACAACCAGTACCACCTGCTGCTGGCCCAGCGCACAGCCGTGGACGCAACGGGCCTGGCCGACGCCCTGCGCCGCCTCCTGGCCGATCCCGCGCTGCGCCAGCGCATGGGCGCGGCAGGACGCCAGCGCGTTCGCGACCGCTTCCTATGGACCCAGGTGGTGGACCGGCACCTGGAGCTCTGGGACGAGCTTGCCGCCCTGCCCGGGCCGGACATCGCAACCCTTCGCCACGTGCCGCACCCACTGCACCTGCCCTACGCCCGCGTCTTTGCCAGCTATCCCACGCGCACCCTCGCCCCTGGCATGCGCCTTCACGCTGGGCGCTCCGGCCAGGCGCTGCTCTCCGGCAAGGAGCATCCGCTGCTCTATGCCGGGCTGGACCAACTGCTCGACCCCGACACCATCCGCAAAACCGTTTTCCTGGCGCGCAACGGGGAAACCGCCGTCCGCCTCACCGAACGCCTGCTCGAACTCTGTCCCGGGCTGTCGCGTGACCGCGCCGCCTTCCACATCCTCTGGGCCGTGAAACACGACCTGCTCCAAACGGCCGAGGAGGCCTGATGACCATTTCCATTCTGCACCACGCCGCGCTCCGCCACAGGGGCGGCGCCGTGCGCGTCGCGCGTCTGCTCCAGTCCACACAGGCCGCGGAAGGCCTGGACGCCCGTTTCTCCTTCGAGGTCGACGAGAACGACCCCGAGGACCTGCGCGCCACCGGAAAGCCCCAGCCGACCCCACCGGGCATGGCGCCGGTGACCACGTCCCCGACAACCCTTGCGCGCCGCGCCGCGGAGTTGCCCCCGAGCGGCGTCACGCACCTGCACACCACCACCGACTGGCCCACGCTGCTCGAGGGGCTGCTTGACTCCAACACCGCCTCGGGCCTCATCGTGACCCTGCACGACGCCACGCCCCTCACCGGGGGCTGCGCCTATCCGCTGAACTGCCCGCACTTCCCGGCCTGCGCCGACCCCTGCCCGCGCGCTTTCCCGCAGGCCCGCATGCGCCAGGCCCATATCCGCCGCCTGCTCCAGCGCCTGGAGCCGGTCCTCGTGAGCCCCTCAAGCTGGCTGGCCGGGCTCGCCAAAGCCGCCCTGCCGGGCCTGAACGTGCGCGTCATCCCCAACGGCGTGCCCTGGCCCGAGCGCGACGCGCTGCCTAAAAAGGGCGACGCCCGCAAAGCCCTCGGCATCGCACCGGGCGCAAAGGTCGCGCTCTTCGCGGCCCACGGCGGCCCACGCGCGGCCTACAAGTCCGGCCCGGCCTGGCACGAACACTTCGCGCGCCTCGCCACGCGGCTGCCAGAAACCCTGGGCTTTGCCGTGGGCGGCGACGAGGCTTCCACCCAGGACGGCCTCACCATCTGGCCCTACCTGGACCGCGCCAAGCTCGCCCTGCTCATGCGCGCCGCAGACTGCCTCGTCTACCCGACCCTGGCCGACAACCACCCCCTCTTGCTCCTCGAAGCCGCAGCCCTTGAACTGCCCGTGGCCAGCTACGACGCCGGAGGCGTTCCGGAAATCCTCCGCCACAACGAAACCGGGCTGCTCTCGCCCACCGGCGACGCCGAGGCACTCGCCGAGAACGCCGCCAGCCTGCTCGCCAACCCCACACTGGCGCGCACCCTGGGACGAAACGCCCGCGACCTCGGCGGCAAGCACTTCACCCTCGCCCGCATGGCCGCCGACTACCGCAAGCTTCTCGGCAAATAGTCGAGGAGGCCTGACAGGCCAGTTAGCCTGACAGGTCGCGGCCTCCGGCGGCTGTGGGGCCTGAGGCCCCCCAGCCGCCCCCATTCGCGAAGGGGCCCTGTCGTCGGCGCAAAGCCGCCTCCGACAGGGCCCCTTCGCTTTGGGTTGGTCACGGGAGAGCGTCTTTCTCTCATTTTCTCGATCTGGCTTCAAACCCTGATTTCCTATGTTTTCAGCCTGCTGCCCGTCTCGTCTTGTCTTCCCTCCCAAGAAACATGGCCAACGCCCAGCGCAACCGAGGCCTCCGCCCTCGCCACCCCTGCCCAGCCCCGCTGGGGGGTCCGGGGGCCTCAGGCCCCTGGCCGCCGGAGGCATTCCCGTCTCCGGGCTTCTGGTCCGGCCTGGCCGCAGGGCCAAAAAAAAGCGCCCCGTGGGGGGCGCTTTTGGTGAGGCGTGAGGCTTGTGGTCTAGTTGGCTTCGGCGGTCTCGGCGGTCTTCTGGGAGGCGCCGGTCTCTTCCTTCACCTCGGTGGCGATCTTGAAGAGGACGGTCACGACCAGGGCGCCGATGGCATAGATCATGAGCGAGATGATCAGCTCCTTGCCGGTGGGCCAGTAGGGGGCGATGGTCTCGAACGGGGTCGGGTTGAAGCCACCGATGAGGAGGCCGAGGCCCTTGTCGATCCAGGTGGCGATGACGAGGATGCCGAGCGACCAGGGCAGCAGCTTGATGTTGTCGCGCAGCTTGGGCGGGATGAGCAGGGCGAGGGAGCCCAGGCCCAGGGCCGCGGCGGTCCACATGAAGGGCACCAGCTCGTGGTGTCCATGCACGCCCTTGAACAGGTAGACCAGGGAGTGCATGTGGCCGGGGATGTTGGAGTAGAAGGCCGTGAACACTTCCAGCAGGAAGAAGAACACGTTGACGCACATGGCGTAGGTGATGATCTTGGCCAGGGTGGCGATGCCTTCGACGTTGGCCTTGAAGGTGGTGACCTTCTCGGTCAGGAGGATGACAAGCACCAGGATGGCGGGGCCGGAGCAGAAGGCCGAGGCCAGGAAGCGGGCGGCCAGGATGGCGGTGAGCCAGTAGTGGCGGCCGGGCAGGCCCTGGTACAGGAAGGCCGTGACGGTGTGGATGGAGAAGGCCCAGATGATGGAGGTGTACGCGAGCACCTTGGTCCACTTGGGGTGGGGCAGGTGCTGGCGGTCGGCCTCAAGGCAGGTCCAGCCCACGAGCACGTTCAGGATCAGGTAGCCGTTCAGCACGACCATGTCCCAGAACAGGATGGAGTTGGGCGTGGGGTACAGCAGCACGTTCAGCATGCGCTGGGGCTGGCCGATGTCGACCACGATGAAGCCCAGGCACATGACGACGGCGCCGATGGCCATGAACTCGCCGAAGATGACGAGGTCCTTGAACTTCTTGTAGTGGTGGAAGTAGTACGGCAGGACGATCATGACGCCGGAGGCGGCCAGACCGACCAGGTAGGTGAACTGGGCGATGTAGAAGCCCCAGGACACGTCGCGGCTCATGCCGGTGATGGTCAGACCCTGCATCAGCTGCATCAGGTAGACGCCGGAGGCGCCGAGGATGATCAGGAGCAGGAACCCGATCCACATGTAGTACTTGGGACTACCTTTGAGTGCTTTTTCGAGCATGTCCGCCCCCTAGATGATGTAGTAGACGCCCGGTTCGGTGCCGAGCGCCGGCTTGCGCCGGATGGTGTAGTGCTCGCGCAGGACCTTGCGCACTTCGCTGGCCGGATCGGAGAGGTCGCCGAAGACCAGCGCTCCCTGAGAAGCCTCGACACAGGCAGGAATCTTGCCGTCGGCCAGGCGGTCGACGCAGAAGTTGCACTTCTCGACCACGCCGCGCATGCGGGTGGGGAAGCTCTTGTTCAGATTGGCCAGGTCCAGGTGCAGGCGCGGCTCCATGAAGTTGAAGCTGCGGGCGCCGAAGGGGCAGGCGGCCATGCAGTAGCGGCAGCCGATGCAGCGGTGGTAGTCCATGGCCACGATGCCGTCAGGACGCTGGTAGGTCGCCTTGGTGGGGCAGACGCGCACGCAGGAGGGGCTGGAGCAGTGGTTGCACAGGACTGCGAACTGGCGCTTCTCCAGGCTCTCGTCCATGTAGTTGTTGGGCTGGTCGAAGGCCTCTTCGAAGCCGACGGCCCAGATCCACTTGACATTCTGCGTTCCCGGGATGTCGGGCACGTTGTGCACTGAGTGGCAGGCCTTGGCCAGCGCGTCGATGGCTTCCTTGGTGCCGGCCTTCTTGGTGTCGATGACCATGCCCCAGCGTTTGGCCTTGAGCGCCTTTTCGCCGTCCTTGATGGTCGATCCCGTTCCGGCGGCGATGACGCTTCCGGCGGAGGCCACGCAGAGTCCGGCCGCCGTGAGGCCCGCGAACTTCAGGAAGTTTCTTCTGGTGTTGTTCATTTCTTCAACCCCTCCGGCTGGATATGGCAATCCCAACAGTAGGGCGTCACCGAAGCGTCATTGTGACACTTGTCGCAGAATTCCGCCTTGTTGGTATGACACTTCATGCAGGTCTTCTGCAGGCTCATTTCGAATTCTTTGCCCTTGCTGTTCACGTAGAAGCGCTGGCCGTCACGCAGGGCGTAGTCGCGCCACTCGTTCAGGAGCTGCATGTGCTTGGTGCGCATGAACTCCTTGCTTTCGACGCATTCCTTCTCGTTCTCGGGCAACTTGAGCTTCGGCTGGGAGTAGGCCGCCTTGCCCGCGTTGTAGGCCAGCGGGGCCAGGAAGATACCCAGGAAGATCACCAACCCGGTGATGATTTTGCCGCCGTTGTAGAGTTTCATTCTATTCCTCCTCAAAGCCCGGCAGGGGTTCCTGGCGAAGGTTCATGGTGCGCTCTTCCTCGCCGTCGAGGATCAGGGCGTTGGCCACCAGCTCGTGCAGGCCCGTGATCTTGACGCCGGGCGCCCAGTAGTCGGCCAGCGGGATCAGGGTGGCGCGGTCGATGGCGCACACGCAGGCCATGGTGTTGACCCCGTGCTTGTCCTGCACATACTTCAGGGCGTTGCCTCTCGGCAGGCCGCCGCGCATGCGGATGTCCATGATCTCTTCGGTGTTCAGGCCCGAACCGCCGGCGCAGCAGAAGGTCTGCTCGCGGATGGTGTTGGTGGGCATGTCGTAGAACTGGTCCACGACGTTCTGGAGCACGTAGCGCGGCTCCTCGAACATGCCCATGCCGCGGGCGGTGTTACAGGAGTCGTGCCAGGTGGCGATGATGTCGGAGTTGCGGCTCTTGTCGAGCTTCAGCTTGTTGTGCTTGATGAGGTCGGCGGTGAACTCGGCGATGTGCACCATCTTGGTCTGCTTGGCGTTCTTGAACACCGTGCCGGTGATGGGGTTGACCGGGGTCTGCATCTGCGGGCCCTGCAGGGAGCCGTTCATGGTGTCCATATACTGGTTCACCACGCGCCACATGTGGCCGCACTCGCCGCCCAGGATCCATTTGCAGCCCAGGCGGTTGGCCTCGGAGTACATCTTGCCGTTGATGGCCTTCATCATGTCCGAGTGGGTGAACAGGCCGAAGTTGCCGCCCTCGCTCGCGTAGGTGGACAGCGTGTAGTCCAGCCCGATGGCGTCGAAGAGCATCAGGTAGCCCATGAAGGTGTAGATGCCGGGGTCGGCGAAGGCGTCACCGGAGGGCGTGATGAAGAGGACCTCGTGGCCCTTCTCGTTCAGGGGCACGTTCATGCGCTTGCCGGTGATGGTCTCGATGTCGTCGACCATGAACTCGACGATGTCCTTGAAGGCGTGCGGCTGGATGCCCAGGTGGTTGCCGGTGCGGGTGCAGTTGGCCGCGGGCTCCAGGATCCAGTTGATGTTGATGCCCACCAGGTGGAGCAGCTCGCGCGCCATCATGGTCACTTCAGCGGTGTCGATGCCGTAGGGGCAGTAGAGCGAGCAGCGGCGGCACTCGGTGCACTGGTAGAAGTAGAGGAACCACTCCTTCAGGACGTCCTCTTCCATGACGCGCGCGCCGGTGAGCTTACCCAGGATCTTGCCGGCCAGGGTGAACTCGCCGCGGTAGATGGAGCGCATGAGCTCGGCGCGCAGCACGGGCATGTTCTTGGGGTCGCCGCCACCGATGAAGAAGTGGCACTTGTCGGCGCAGGCGCCGCAACGCACGCAGATGTCCATGAACACCTTGAGCGAGCGGTACTTGTCGAGGCGCTCCTTGAAGCCGTTGACCACGATCTCCTTCCAGTTGGAAGGCAGTTTCCAGTCGGCGTCCTCGGGGTTCCAGGTGCGCGGGTTACCGAACACGCCGGGCACTTCGTGCATGAGGTATTCGACCTTGTCGAGCTTCGCCGGGTAGGCGAAGCGGCCGGGAGAGAGGTCGATGGGAGTCTCCATCCACTCCGTTGCCGGCGGAGTGTAGTTGATGCTCCGGATCATTTCATCGGGTTTCAGTATGTTCGCCATGTCTTCTCCTCGCGGAAAAAGTTTCGTGCTTGTTGGCCCGTGGTGCGTGCGCCTAGTCTAGGCGGCTTCCTCCGGGTTCTTCTCCAGGGGCAGTCCGGCCTCAAACATGGGCTCGCGGAACTCATCCTCGTACGCCTCGTAGCTGTGGGGCTTGATGGCGGGATTGTTCCACGGGTTTTCGTGGTGGTGCATGCGGGTGTCGTTGGGCAGGTTGCGCGTGGGCGAGAGGAACACGCCGCCCAGGTGCATCAGCTTCGAGAAGGGGAAGTAGACCAGCAGCGTGCTGACCAGGAACAGGTGGACGTAGAAGCTGATGTCGATGCCCACGGGCGCCTTGAAGTGGAAGGTGGTGAGTCCCATGACCACTTCCTTGATGGCCATGATGTCGACCTTGGCGATGTAGCGCATGTACATGCCGGACAGGGCGATGGCGAGGATCAGCATGAGCGGGAAGTAGTCGTTGACCAGCGAGATGTAGCGCAGCTTGGCGTCAAACAGGCGGCGCGCAAGCAGGAAGCCCGCGCCGGCCAGGATGAGCGTGTCGGTCTGGTACAGGATGGGCGTGTAGATCTGCAGCACGCTGTCCACAAACTCAATGGCCACGATGACCTGGGGCACGGGCTGCAGGAACAGGCGCATGTGGCGCAGCACGATGATCAGGAAGGAATAGTGGAACAGGATGGCGAAGAGCCAGAGCCACTTGTTCGACACATACGCCACGACCGGGTTCTTGCCGTCGTCGTGCTTCAGGACCACCTTGGTGTTGCGGAAGAGCGACCGGAAGGTCACGATCTCCAGGAACATGCGCATGGCCGTCTGGGGGCCGGTGGAGGGGTTGTCCCACTTGTTCTGCGGAATCCAGTCGAGCGATTGCTGCTGGCCGCCGGTGGTGGGGATGCGGAAGGGCACCGGGCTCTTGGCCCAGCCTATGATCTTGGCCACGAACCCGACCACGAAGATGACGAACGCCGTGCCAGGAACGCAGTACGCGAAGATGGTCTGCATCTTTGCCGCGCCCGCGCCCAGCGTGGCTATCACCACCAGGGCCAGGACCAGAATGAGGGAATAGATCGCTTTCATCTGCCGTCACCTCGCTTGTTGTTTGGCCGAACCGGACCCGCAGGCTCCGGCATCGCACCCACCATGAGAAATCATTCGGCCTTTTGGGCCGTAACGTCCGAATGCATGAGGTTCGCGCGGCGCACGATGTTCACATGCGCGCGCTTGACCTCTTCCACGCGCATGCGCATGACCTGGTCGCGCGCCGCCACGTAGATGTCAAAGGCGATGACCGCCAGGTTGTCCACCCGGGTCTCGAAGGCCAGAAGCTCTTCCAGGGCGCCCTGTGCGGACAGCTCTTTCGCGAACTCCTGACGCAGCAGCTTCTTAAAGAGGAAGACGAAGGACAGCGCCTGGCTGGGCGCGAAGTCCTGAACGGCGCGGATCTTCACCAGCTGGGTGAGCGCCGCCGCGACGGCGTCGGCGTCGTTCCAGGCCACAAGCAGCGGCACGAGCTGCGTGGCGGCGGTATGGATGGCGTGGCCCACCGGGTTGGAGAAGCGCTCCTTGTTGGAACGCCATACGGCCTGGGTCTCGGACGGATAGGTGCCCAGGATGAGGTCGGCCCACTTGCCGGCCAGCTCCTCCGAGCGCTCCGCGATGCTCTGCTCAAGACCCATTCAGCCCCCGCCGGTCTGACCGGAAAAGAGGACGCCCGCCTGGCCTCTTCCCCCGGAAGCAGCCGACTGGACGCCCACGCAAAATATTGTGAAAATGCGAACAATGCCCCACGGGTTCTATTCCAGAGTCCCCCCGAAACGTCAAGCCGTTTTGCCCACAAAACCGATACCTCCCAGGCTCCACCGCACGCCCAGGTTGTGCAATAATCTGCCCATAAAAGTGCAGCCGCTTGCGCAACGCCGCTCTCGCCACGAACGACAATTATTTACAACCACCCGATCCCGCACATCATTCGCGCTTGGCACGGAGATTGCCTTATTCCAGACTGTGCAGAGAGGGTTTGCACTGCCGGGGACGGAGGTTCTGCTCTTCCACCTCCGTCCCTGGCCTTGCCCTCCGCCACCAACCACAAAGGAGCCGCCCTCATGCCCCAGCGCCCCCGCAACCACGCCATCGCCGTCGCCATCCCCAAGCCCCGCACCGCCCCCGGAACCCTCGTCATCCTGGCGGCCCTCGTCGCACTGGCCGTCGCCCTGGCCTCCCTGGCCCCGCGCGCCCACGCCTTCAGCTTGTTCGGCGGCCCCAAAGAGGTCAAAGCCAAGAACGGCGTGGTCCAGCTCGCCCTGGCCGATGTCTCCGACGGCAAGGCCCACTTCTACTCCTACAAAACCGGCGGCAAGGACGTGCAGTTCTTCGTCATCAAGAGCAAGGACGGCCAGATCCGTTCTGCGCTCAACGCCTGCGACGTCTGCTACCGCGAGAAGAAAGGCTACACGCAGGACGGCGACTTCATGATTTGCACAAACTGCGGACAGCGCTTCCATTCCAACAAGATCATGGAAGTGAAGGGCGGCTGCAACCCCTCGCCGCTGGCCCGCACCCTCGACGCCAAGACCGTCACCATCCGCGAAGCCGACCTCAAGGCTGGCGTCTCGTACTTTTAACGAAACCAGGGGCTCCGCCCCTGGAC
>NZ_JAVHLD010000023.1 GCF_031082295.1 Humidesulfovibrio sp. | reverse complement strand
CGTTTCCTTCGTTTCCTTCGTTTCCTTCGTTTCCTTCGTTTCCTTCGTTTCCTTCGTTTCCTTCAGCTAGACCATCGCTACGCGCACGGTAGCACGAGCACGGCGTGCGGCAAGGCAACCCCTTCGGGGGCGGCTACGCCGCGCCTTGCCTCCCACCGCTTGCTCGTGCAGCGCATTGTTCGCGGGGCGACGGTCGAAGATGTTACGCCGCCGGCGAGGGCTCAAGTCAAAGATGATGGGCAGCGTGTCGGCCTGCTTCGCTGACCCGCGCCACGCATACGTGGGGCCTTGGCACCGGAAACCCGCAGAGAACCTTGGCGCTTGCGACGTGGTTCGGGCGGCTACCCCGCTAGTAGGAAATCTTGCGCAACACACCGAAGATGATCACTTTTTCCTGGGCTCGCCTGTCGTTTTGTGCTATATGTCATCTTCCCGAACGCACAAAACCAAGGAGATCTTATGGACGGCATCCTCATCTGCACAGCGCTGCTCATCGCCATCGTGCTCCTGAGCCGAGATGGTCAGGATTCGGACACGCTGGCTTACGCGCCGGTTCACCAGGATCCTGACGATACCACCACCTTTGCTGCCATCTGCGGCAGCAGCCTCATGATGCACGAAAGCCCTGTCCTCCCCAGCGATGACGACTGGCCGACCAGTAGCGCGGTGGACGACAGCTTCGTAACTGACCTGCCCCCAAAAGTTGTACCACTTATTGTGTTAGTCCATGTTCCCCTCTTGGCGCAAGAGGTGGCCCCCAGGGGGAGCACCCTGGCCCGAGGGGCAGGGTGGCGACCGGCGCTGGTGGACGTTGTCCTAGCGAACTGTGCGGCCTGATTGTATTGTACTCCTGACGCCACATTTCCAGAACGACCTGGGCTTCCCGCAGCGTGTAGAATATCTCTCCGTTCAGCTTCTCGTCCCGCATCTTTCCGTTGAAGCTCTCGCAGTAGCCGTTCTCCCAAGGTGAGCCAGGCTCAATGAACAGCGTTTTTACGCCGACCTTACCCAACCAGTCCCGGACAGCATGCGCGGCGAACTCGGAGCCGTTGTCTGAACGAATATGGTCCGGTGGTCCACGGTCAACGAAAAGCTCTGCTAAGCAATACATCACATCGTCTGAGCGCAGTTGCCGGGCGACAACAAGGGCCAAGCATTCACGTGTAAATTCATCAATGATCACAAGGATTCGAAACGCCCGGCCATCATGCGTTCTGGCCATGACGAAGTCATAGGACCAGACATGATTCCGCCAGCATGGTCTCAACCGGATGCATGAGCCATCATTGAGCCAGAGTCTGCCCCGTTTCGGCTGCTTCTGAGGGACCTTCAGCCCTTCCTGTCGCCAGATGCGCTCCACTCTCTTGTGATTTACGGTCCATCCTGCGTGCTGCAGCATAGCGTGCACACGGCGGTAGCCAAATCGACCGAATTCACTTGCGAAGTGGATGATGGCTGAGGTCAGAGGCTCTTCATCACTCATGGTGATTTTCTCGTATCTATGCGTGGAGCGAGGCTGTTCCAAAGCTTGGCAGGCTCGACGCTCAGATACCTTGAGAGCTACGCTGACATGGGCCACACACTTCCGGCGCCTGGAAGGGCTTAGAAGTTTCCCCTTACCGCCTCCTGCAGGATAAGCTTGTCCAGGGTCAACTCTGCCACAGCCTTCTTCAGCCGACCATTCTCTTTCTCCAGCGCCTTGAGCTTCCGGGCCTGGTCGACCTTGAGCCCACCATACTCATTGCGCCATCGGTAATAGGTCTGCTCTGAAATCTCCCGCCCACGACAAAATTCACCCACCGTCTTGCCCTGAGCCAAGGACACCTCGGCCTCTCTCAACATGGCAATAATCTGCTCCGGCGCTCGTCCTTTCCTGGCCATATCCCCTCCTCCTTGGTCAGGAACTCTAACATAATTCCTGGACCGGGTTTAGGGGGGCAGGTCAGTTGGTGCGTGGCGGGTATGGCGAGACAATACTCCGTTCAGACAATAAAACTTCTTTGGGGTCAGACAGCTGCGCGCTGCTGCAATCCGAAATGCCGTAGGGACGTGGTACTTCCAGCCACTACAACTGACCCAGCCAAGCCCATTGGAAAGATTGCGCATATTCGGGCGCATGGCAAATCGGGACCTAGGGCTGACCCCTTATATCCAGAAGAACTAGTTGATGCTTTGCCTAACCTCTTGCTGCTGTGCCCGAATTGTCACGATACTGTTGACGGACAGCCTCTCGCATATCCTCCTGACACTCTCCTCCGTTGGAAACAAGACCACTTGGACTGGGTCGCCATGGTGACGGCACAGAGCATGCCGGATCTTAGCTTCGAGGAACTCAATCAGGCCTGTGAGGGGATTGCAACATACGCTGGCAATTACAGGGAACTGACCATCGTCCCTCCTCAGGCAAAGCTTGAGCGGAATAAGCTTGGGGCTGAAAGCCATATGTACATCACCATGGGGATGGCGGTTGGGCAAAATGTGCGCGATTTCCTTGCGGCCATGGAGCAAACAGTTCCTGACTTTTCAAGCAAACTTGTTACCGGTCTCCGAGTTCGCTACGCTGATTGCTATAATGCGGGGTACCGTGGAGACAGACTATTTGAGGCAATGATTAGCTTGCTAGACAGACCAACGCTTCAGATGAAAGCTGCAAATATTGCAATCGTCAGTTATTTCTTCGAACTTTGCGACATATTTGAAAAATGATTCTCCCCAATAAGCATATCCTCCCACAAGACTCATTGCTGGGCTTGGGAGGGGTCATTCTTCAGACCCTTAAGCAACCAATGACGATCACAACCCTTTGGGAAGTGGCGAGGCGCAATTCCGCCGTCCGTTCATTTGAGCGATTGCTTCTGGCACTAGATTTTTTGTACGCAATTGGAGCTGTTGACATATCTCACGGCCTTCTCAGGAGACGCTCGTGATTCACGCTGTCACTGCAAATATGCCTTCGTTTCGGGAAGTTCATTTTCGACCCGGACTGAATATCATTCTCGCGGATCGATCTACGACCGCATCGGTTCGGGACTCTCGCAACTCTCTTGGAAAGACGACCTTGCTTGCAATCATAGATTTTTGCCTCGGTTCGTCAATTACGAATAAAAGCACTCCATGTGTCCCGGCCCTTTCTGGTTGGGAGTTCACATTAACTTTCGACCTTGATGGAAAGACTATTCAAGTGACTCGTTCCGTAGATGAAAATCATCTAGTGCGAGTATATGGGAGTGATCTGCCGTCATGGCCTGTTCCTCCAAACTCTGACTGTGAACAAGTTACATTTCCTGTCGAATCTTGGTGCATCGTGCTCGGCTTATATATGTTTGGATTAGGTGGGCGTACGTCAGGAGTGTCGTTCCGTTCACTAATTGGATACTTCCTCCGAGTTAACAAAGATTCATATGACGAGCCATTTCAGTTCTTTAAAAAGCAAAGTACAATTTCAAAATGGATTCATACATCATTTCTTCTCAACCTGTCTTGGCAGCTTGCCGCTGAATGGGGGAACCTCGCAAAGGCAAAAGCTGAAGTCAGCGTTTTGGAGAAGGCGATAAAAGAGATCGGGGGTGACAGTGCAGACTGCTCACTGGGGACGCTGGATGCAAAACGTGTTCAGCTTGCCACAAGCGTTCGCGTCAACTCTCAAGGCTTAAAATCTTTCAGGGTTACACCAAACTATCGTGACCTGGAACAACAGGCAAACGACCTAACTAGGGAAATCCAAAAGGCGCACAATGATAATGCGCTCGATGCAAACACACTCAAGGGGTATGAACAAAGCATCACAAGCGAAAACTACCTTGGCGAAGACAAGCTAATTTCTTTGTATCGCTCAGCTCGCATTGAACTGCCCGGCATTGTCACTGCTCGCCTTCGGGATGTTCGAGAGTTCCATCGCACAGTTGTCAAAAATCGTCGCGAGTTCCTCCAGGCTGAGGCCCAAAACTTACGCGCCGTAATCAAAGACCGCACCAATAAACTAGCTGCCCTTATCGAAACACGCGCAAAGTTGATGGAAATTCTTCGGACTAGTGGGGCCCTCGATGAATATACAAAGCTGCAAGAGGCACACTTAAAGCAAGTTGAGTCTCTTAAATCGATTGAACAGCGGATTGAAAGCCTACGCGCGCTGGGTCAGAAAAGTAGTGCCGTCAGGGTAGAGAAAGAGCTTTTGTTCACGCGCACAGTACAAGATTTACAAGATCGTTCTGAGCAAAAAGATGCTGCCATTGCATTTTTTGATGCGAATTCAAGGTTCCTGTATAACAGGTCGGGGATGTTGAAGATTGAAGCAAAGCCGAATGGCCTCTATTTCGATGTTCACATCCCTGCAAGAGACAGCCACGGCGTTGGCAACATGCAAATCTTCTGCTTTGACATTGCCGTAGCCCAGCTTTGGTCTTCTAGGGATAAGTCCCCTGGGTTCATTGCCCACGACAGTATTATCTTTGCTGATGTTGACGAGCGGCAAAGAGCAAAAGCGTTAGAATTAGCAAAGCAAGAATCAAACAGGCTAGGATTTCAGTACATCTGCACTTATAATTCTGACAACATTCCCACGTGCGACTTTTCTGAAGACTTTAGCGTTGAAGATCACGTCGTTTTGCGTTTGACTGACGACACAGACGCGGGCAGTTTGCTTGGGATTCGCTTCGAGCGTTGATTCTTAGCGCTCTCCTGAACCCCTTCGTCCTGTCCCGCCCCCGTTTGCCGCCGACACATATTCCCTGAACCGGGAGTGGGATGTGGTCTTCTGCCGCGCGAACGAGCGGCTAATTCAGGCCATGAGCGGCAATGAGGCTGTGCAGCGGCTGGCCCGCACCCACCGCCTGTCCGACCGCCGCGTGTTCGACATCCTCAAGCGCACGCCCATGACCACACGGTCAACGTAGGCGGAGCGGTGCAGCTGAAGCTGCTGGGGTGAAGGGGGGCGCTGGGAGAAAGCGAAACGGCACAGTCCAGCCCCTAGCAGTTCATTACATCTTTCTGTACAGTACCTTGCGCAAACCCTGGTACGGGGCCTTGCGCGGAGGACTGTAGCCATGTCGCACCCCCTTGATGCGTTTGTGACCAACCAGATTTTCGAGCAGAACTACTTCGAGAATGATGTCCCCAAGCTGCTCCCGGCGCTTGAGGACTCCTCGCCAGTTTTCGCGCAAGTGAAGGCGATCTATGCGGCGCAGAACATCATGGCACTCAACGAATCCCAGCTTGAAGACTTCGTCATCAAGCCGACCCTTCAGCTCCTCGGCTGGTTCCCGCTGTACCAGGAAATCAAGGTGGTTCATGGGAAGCAGATGAAGCCGGACTGGACCCTGTTCCCCAGTTCATCGGCCCTTGGAGCCTACATTGAGCTTGGCAAAGAAGAGCGGAAAACCGCCCTCGGCGACATCATCGCTTTTTGCGAGTCGAAGGATGCGAAGAAGGCGCTGGACACCAAGAAGGCCGACAAGGACAACAACCCTTACCTCCAGCTCCTGGAATACCTGAGCTACACGCGCCTTGAGTACGGCATGCTGAGCAACGCGGTGGAGTGGTGGCTTGTCGACAACACCAAAGTAACCAGCGAAAAGCGGTACCTGCGCATCGACCTCGCGGCCATCATCAAGGCGGATGACGTTGAAGCCTTCCGGTACTTTCTGCACTTCTTCCGGCGTGCGAACTTTGTGGCGGACGAAGCCGAGAAGCCCGCCCCCATCAAGGTCATGGCTTGGCAGGAAGCCCAGGCTCGCCGCGCCGTTGAAGAAGACCTGCGCAAGGTCATCTATGGCCTTGACGGCGAAGACTCCCTGTTCGAACGCATAGGACGTGCATTGTTCGCGGCCACGGGCAAGACCGCCAGTCCGAGCAATCTGAGGCTCGTCTTCGAGAACAGCCTCTACCTCGTGTTCCGTCTGCTCTTCATCGCTTTTTTCGAGGATAAGTTCGCCAAGCAACTGGACTCCCACCCGTCATATCCCGACCTCTCTTTGCGCAAGCTCTACAACGGTCTTGGGACGAATCCTGCCGCCCCTCATAGGGGCTGGAACAACCTGAAAACGCTATTTGCGACCTTGAACGATGGCAACGCAGACTTGGGCATCCCACTCTTGAATGGCGGCCTGTTCGACAATCGCAGGGCAACCTTGCTGACCAAGCCGCAGGTCATGGATGACGCTCTGCTCAAAGCCATCCTGCGAGACCTGTTCTGCTGGCAGGGGGGCCTGCTCCGTCGCGACTTCCGCACGCTGTCTGTGACACATCTCGGGGCAATCTACGAAGGGCTTCTGGAGTTCGAGTTCCGCGTTGCCGAGGAGGAGCTGAGCTACATCATCTACCGCATCAAGGAGAAGGGGGTTTGGAAGTCCCAGGAGGGCTTCTTCGACACTTACGACGCGGCGAACCTGCGCGCGGATAAGTTCTGCGAAATCCACGACGAACGCAGACTGCCCCAGGGAGAGCTCTATCTTGTGAGTTCGCAGAACTCCCGCAAGGCCGCTGGCAGCTACTACACGCCCTCGGAACTTTCCTTCCCCCTCGTCCGGCAAGCCATCGACCACCAGTTGGGCAAGCTGGACTCCATCCTCAAGTTGCGCATCCTGGACAACGCCTGCGGCTCCGGGCACCTGCTTATTGAGGCCTTGAGCTACATCACCCGCAAGGCGCTCGACCACATGGGCGAGGACGAGGCCCTGGCGGCCCAGCTCGCGACCGAGAAGGCGAAAATTGAGACCGCTCTCGCGGCGCTTCGCATCACCGTGGAAATCGACGAGTTCGCTGTCCTGAAGCGGCTCTTGCTCAAGCAGGTCATCTACGGCGTGGACATGCAACCCTTCGCCATCGAGCTTGCCCACCTCTCCCTGTGGATAGACACCTTCGTATTCGGCACGCCCTTGTCCTTCATTGAGCACCACGTAAAGGTGGGCAACGCGCTCATCGGCGCAACCATCGCGGATTTCGATTTTTACATCAGCGGCTACAAGGACCAGCTCTTCAAGTACGCCCTCAAGGAGGAGTTCACCAAGCTCCGCGATGTCTTCGCCAAGCTGAGCGCCATCCGGGATACCACCCCGGAAGAGGTGAACCGCTCCAAGGCCCTCTACAAGAACGAAATCGTCCCCATGCTCCAGCGGCTCGATGACGCCCTGAACCTGGTGAACCTGCGCAAGATGCTCCATCACGAAGGCAAGACCAGGGAGGCCGAGCTCCTGTCCAAGACCGGCGAGCTGGCCCGCAAGCTCTTCGACCAGAAGGACACCGCCCTCGCCCTCAGGATTCAGACCTACAAGGACACGTACCACTTCTTCAACTGGGAGCTGGAGTTCCCCGAGGTCTTCGCCTCGGGCGAAGGCCAGGGCTTCCACGTCATCGTTGGCAATCCGCCGTGGGACAAAACCAAGTTCCTCGACCCGGACTTCTTCAGCCAGTACCGCTCCAACTACCGGAGCATGACCAACAGCCAGAAGGCGCAGGTGCAGGCCGACCTGTTGGACAAGCCGCACATCCGCAAGCAGTATGATGAGGACAAGGACTGGGTGCAGGCCGTGAATGAGTACTACAAGGCGGCCTACGTACTGAACGCCGGTTCCGGCGACGGCAATCTGTTCCGCTTCTTTGTGGAGCGCAACCTCGGCCTGCTCCTGCCCGGCGGCACGCTCAACTACATTCTGCCCACGGGCCTGCTTACGGATGAAGGCTCCGACACCCTGCGCAAGCACATCCTGGAGCGCTACCGCATCAATAGCTTCGACGGATTCGAAAACCGGGAGCTGCTCTTCCCGGATGTTGACGTCCGCTACAAGTTCGGCCTGCTCCAAATCGAGCGCACCCACCCCGACGCGGACCACGCAAGCAAAATGCGCTTCATGCTGACGGACCCACGCGTGCTGGACACGGAGGAAGGCCGCTTCGACTATTCCGTGCAGGATGTGCGCGCCACCTCGCCGGGGCACATGGCCTTTATGGAGGTTGGCGGCGGCAGGGCGGACCTGGACCTGCTCCGGCGTTTCTATGGCCTGTTCAAGCCCCTCTCGCCGGATTGGCTGGACTTCCGCACCGAGCTTCATGCCACCAACGACAAGAAAATATTCCGGGAGCGCAGGCGGCCCGAGGACCTGCCCCTCTACAAAGGGGCTTCCGTCTGGCAGTATGACAGCCTCTATGCCGAGCCCGAGTATTGGCTGAACCCCGAGGTCTTTGACGACTACCTGCGCGGCAAGGAGATAAGCCGCCTCATTGCCGACATCTACCCGGCCTTGCCCCTGCCCAAATTGGCCAACCAAAAGCTGGCTATCCTGGATGCCGTTGGGGTGGCAGACCGGGAAGACCTCGGCCAGTTCGTGAAGCCGGACCGGGGCTATTTCCGCCTTGGCTTCCGCGACATCGCCCGCGACACCGACGAGCGGACGCTCATCACGGCGCTGGTGCCGCAAGCCGTTGGCGCGCAGAATACCCTATGGGTTTCCATCCCCAAATATTACCGCTTTGAGGGGAAGCAGAAGGTCTCCGTCTCAGAAGTGTCAGTTGAACGCCTGCTTTTTGCTCAAGCCGTGTTCAATAGCCTCGTGGTGGACTGGATTCTGCGTTTCTCCGTGAGCATCCATGTCAACAAGACTTACCTGATGCGCCTGCCGCTCCCCCAGCCCACCGATTCCGAGTTGACGGACACGGCGGTCTACAAGGAGCTTGTCCGCAACTCCCTGCGCCTGACCCTGCACTATAACCGGGACGGCTTCGCCGAGCTTGGTGCCCGGTTCGGCATCGAGGAGAAGGACATCCCAGATACCCCGAAAAAGGTGGATATGCTCCGCATCCGCAACGACTGCCTTGTGGCCGGGCTCTACCACGTCACGCCTGAGGAACTGGCCTATCTGCTCAAGAGCTTCAAGGTCATGCACTCCAAACGGCCGGAATACGGACAGTCGCTCAAGGAAAAGTACGTGAGCTATTGTGCCGTGGGGGGACTAGCCCTTCCTGCCCCTCCTGAACCCCTTCATCCTGTCCCGCCCCCATGCGCCGCCTAGAATTGGCGGCGCATGGGGGCGGTTCTATTGGCCCCCTGAACTGGGCCGCGACCCAGAACAATCTGGGCGCTGCGCTGAAAGCGCTCGCCGAGAAAGCTCAAGACGCGGCCAAGGCGCGCGAGGCCCTGAAGCATTACACGTCCGCATTCGATGTATACAGCACGTCGGAAGCGCCATATTATCGCGAGTTGGTTGAAGAAAACATGCGCAATGTGCAGGCGCTCATCGAGAAGCTGGAGAAAGGGAAGTAGGTTCGACTATAGCTACGTCCGCTTGACGGCATACCCTTCACAGCAGCCCCTCCGGACACCCCCGCTCCAGCAGCCACTCCCGCCACTCCGGCGTCACCGTCTCCTTCCCGGACACCAGCATCTTGCCTGGATAGGTGTGGTGTACACCCATGTCACGGGCCAGGGCGGCCAGGCTGGCGTAACCTGCCCGGCGCAGCCAGAGTTTGACCCGCGCACGGCGCGGCAGCTTGGAATCATCGAACACCAGCGCACACTGCACGCCCACTCCCCCTATCTGTCCATACGCTCCCGCATCTTGTCGTACGCCCGGTTCACAAACTCATTGCGCTTCTGCGTCAGCGTGTCCAGGCGCTCGCGCTTCTGCTCCGGGCTCATGCCCCGGTCGGCGTGGATCAGCCGCGCCTGCTTGTTGAACTCGGCCAGGCGCAGCTCCACCTGGCTTGCCGCCCGGCGCAACCCCAGCTTCTCCCGGTTGCCCTCAATGATCTCCTGCGCCCGCTCCTTATCCCCTGTTCGGCGTAGATCCTTCACCGTGGCGTACAGGGTCTGCACCTCGCGGATCATCTCGTAGATTTCCGTGTCCTGCTTGCTGTGCCGGGCCGGGCTTTCGCGGTAAAAGCTGCGCACCAGGGGCATGTCCGAGGCACGCGCAGTCGGGCGGTCGGGATAGTCATACAAGGATTCCGTCACCATGTCGGCGGCGGAAAGCACATACGAGCCGAGCGTCCCAAAGAAGGCGTTCACCAGGTGCTCCAGGCGCTTGGGGCTGCGCAGGGCCTCGGGCAGGGGCAGGCCGGAGTCATCCAAGCCCTTGGCCAGTTCGCTGGCCGTGGCGCTGGTCCAGGGATCGCGCTGCGCGCTGGGGCGCAGCCGCGCCAGGCGTTGGCTCACGATGGGCCGACCAGTGAAGGCGACCTTGTTCGCCCATTCTTCCATGAACGGGGCAGCAACCTGGGGCAGACCCACATTGAAGGTCTGGGTGAGCATGTAGGCCATGCGCTCCGCAAACAGCGCGCCCGTGGCCTTGTCATCCACAAACTGCTCCACGATGCGCTCGGGCAAGGTGCCGAAGATCGCGCCCACCTCAAAGGGCTTGGGCAGGCGATAGTGCCCGCCGTCCACAAAGAAGTGGTAGTAGTTGTCCCGATCGAAGTCCTCCAGGGCCTGGAACTCCTCATCATCGCGGTTGGCCAGGTAGAGCAGCGTTGATGCCAGGGCCACCAGACCGCCCTTCATCAGGAACGCGCGCGGGTTCTCCATGTAGCCCCGGCCCAGGCGGTGCAGACCGGTCAGGCGCGCGCCGAAGAACGGCACGACCTCGCACAGGAAGCGGATAGCGGGCCAGTCGCCGCGCATGGAGTAGTCCATGATGTTCTTGGCCTCATAGGCCGCCTCCAGGTGCGTGGCACCCTTCCTGCGCATCTGGGCGTAGATGTCCGCGCGCGTGGAGTTCTCCACGGCCCCGCCCTTCTCCTCCCACCAGGCCCAGGCCTTGCCCATGAAGCTGGCCAGCTTCTTCGGGGTGTCGAGCACCGAGTCCTTGGCTATGCCATGCCTCTTCATGAGCCGGTCCACCATGATCTTGGCCGCCGCAGGATCGTGCCCCAGGGCGTGGCCACCCTGGAATGAGGCTCCGGCGGCCAGCATGTGTACGGTGTCCTCGTCCTGCCTGAGCGTCTTCACCAGCCCCCGCAGAGAGCCCAGCACGGGCTTGAAGGAGCCCGAGCCATCCACCGCCCAGGCGCTCAACGTGTCGCGCGTCAGGTTGCGCAGCATGAAGTCCGGCGTGGCCGTCACGCCGCGCGTCAGCAGACGTTTGAAGAAGCGCATGCCACGCATGCCCCAGTTGTTCCAGGCTGCCTGATTCATGGCCGTCAGCGCACGCAGCAGAAGCGGGTCGCCCACCTGGTAGTATACCGGCCTGCCCCCGCGCAGCACGTGCACGATGTCACTCCCCGTGGGCCTTGCCAGGTGGAACACGTTCTGGAGACTGGCGCGCTGGGCATCGTTCATGGACCAGACAGATTCCTTGTCGCCAAAGACCTTGCGCAGGGCGGCCTGCATGGCCCCGGCAGGTAGGCGCACAGCCTCCCACTTGAGCCCCGTTTCAAAGGCCGCGCCCGCCGCCACGGCGTTCTGCATGGCCAGGTCCATGGCATGGTTCTTTATGGCCGCGTCCACCAGGTGTGTGAAGTTTCGGACAATGTTTTCAAAGGGATCACCGATGTTGCTGGTTCCGCCCTTGAGGGTCTTGATGCCGGAGGTCTGGTTGGCCAGGCCCTTCTTGTCCTTGGGGCCGGTGATCTCGCCTTGTTCCGTCACACGGTAGAAGGGAATGTACTCGTCGTGCTCCCACAGCACTCGGCCAGCAGGATCGATGACGCCAGCAGCCTCGGCGAAATCCAGAACCTTCGTCTTGAAGCGCACGTAGTCGCGCCAGGCCTGGTCATAGTCGCGCTCGCGCCCGGCGTTCAGGCCCTTAAGCGCCTTGATCTCCTCCGGCGTGAACAGATTCTCGCGGCCCTCGGCGGCCAGCTTCTCCGCTCGTTTGGCCACCATCCAGGCGCACCAGCGGTCAATCTCGCCCTCAACGGGCTTGAACACGCTGGCAAAGCCCTTGTGCATGCCGTCCACGTCCACAGCACCATCACGCCAGATGGGCGCGCCGTGCTGCACAATGGCGGTCATTACGTCGCCCAAGCTCGTGGTCATGCGTGCCGCGATGTAGGCCGAGTCCTCCGCTCTCTGAACGCCTGCGGCCTCATCCACTGTGCGCAAGCTGGCGAAGCGGTCGAACACGCCCTGCTCGGACTCCGCGCGCAAACGGTCGCGCAAGGCCGCCACTCGCTCGCGCATGCCGGTGCGCGGCGCGCCGATCTTATCCAGGGCCGAATCCAGGGCCTTGCTCTGCCCCCGCGAGGGGATGGAAAAGCGCACCCCTTCTGCCGTTGCTGCCTGGCCACCCTCGAAGGTCCACAGCACGGCCTCGCGCACCACACCCTCGATCTCCGCATCCGAGAAGTTCACCCGCACGCCCAGCGTCCTGAGCATTTCTTTCACGAAACGCACCAGCTTCCGCCACACGCGCGCCTCTGGAGCGGTGAGAGCCTCCTCCAATCGCACCTTTTCCGTGAGCCGGGCCAGGTATTCCTCAGCCGCGCGGAGCTGATCCGCCTGGTTGGTGAGGGTGAAGCCGTAGGTATCGGAAATCTCGCGGAAGGCGGCCTTGCCCCCGGCGGATTCAAACACGCCGCGCAGGAACTGGCCAAAGCGCCGGTCGTCGCCAAACAGGCCGCGCAGGCCACGGTGGGCGCACTGCTCGTGCATCCACACCTCTACGGCCCGTTTGCGGCTCGTGAGGGCGTCGGCCACCATGTACACGGTGCCGTCATGGGCGTCGTACGAACCCTCCACCACGGAAACCTTTTGGGCGCGCGCCTCGCGCTTGATGCGCTGGGGAAGGTCCTCGAAAGTCTGCACAACAGTGAGAGGCCTGGCGTTCTTGGCCTTGGCCTGGATGTCCTGCAAGGCCCCGCGAACCTTGTTCGCGCTCATGCCCTGGCCAGGCGCGCCGTCCTCGGGGCGAACAGAGAAATGCACGTCTGCCGAAGCGCGGGAGTATGACTGCTCATCGCCCACCAGCGGATGCGTGGGCAGCATGCGCTCCATGAAGGCCACGCCCTTCTCACCCGTGGGCACAAAGAGCCGTGTGCGGTACTGGATGATCTCGGAGAAGGCCCCGAACTTCTTCAACTGATCCATCTGCCAGGCCACGGCCTCGCCGGTAACTTCGATGCGCATCTCGCCGGAAACGCGCCGGGCCTCAAGTTCGTACCCCCCGCGCAGCGACAGCTTGCGGCCCTTAAGAATCGCGGCCAGCGCCTCTTTGGGGCTGTAGTTCGGCAGGTCCACGCCCAGGCCCATGTTCTTGCGGGTCTGGTTGTATTCATCACGCGAGAGCAGGCGGCCCAGGTGCCTTTGCCCCTGGCTGTCCTGGAGTCGGTAGACGTTGGCCTTGCCGCTGATCTGCTTCCACACGGGCAGGAGCATGCCAGTCAAAAGCCAGCGTTCCTGTTCCTTGGTCTTTTCGGTTTCGGCAAAGGCCTTGTCCCAGGCCGTGGCGGCTTCCTTGGGGTCCATGGCCGCGTAGTTCTCGTGGAGCATGTCCATGCCGACACGGTTGGGGCTCTTAGCGTTCACCCCGCGCAGCAGGACCTTCTCCTCCATCTCACCGTCCAGGTTCTGTTTCACTCCGCCAGAGTAAGCGGCATAGACCCTGTCGCTGTTCTTGTTGCGCCACCAGCCTTCCGAGGGCTCACCGTGCTCGCGCAAAAGCCGGGCATGGTCCATGAGGTCGCGCAGCACATGCACCTTGAGCGCGAGGGCCTTTGTCTCCGCCCCGCTGCGCGTATCAGTGTGCAGCACTTCCTCGCGCACCACGTCAATGCGCTCGGCCTTGAGCGTCTCCATGCCTGTGTCCAGGTTGCCGTGGGCTTCGGCATTGGCGTACACGTCGCGCAGGCGCGACTCAAAGGCGTCAAAGACCTGGTTCTGAAAATCAACGGTCATGGACAGCAGGCGGTTTAAGAATTGCTTAATGGGCGGAGGGTCGAACCGAAGTCCAGTATCATCCTCCTTTTCCAACTTTAAGCCGGTTTGGCTGACGAACTCCTTGTAGTCCACGCCCGGAACCTTGCCGGAGTAGATGCTCTCGGCCAGCCACACCCAGGCGTCGTTCGCCAGGGTGTTCTCCAGGTTGTCGGCGGCGCTGAACAGGCCCTGGCTGCCGGTCTGGCGCTGGCCCTGGGTGAGCGCGCCGAGCTGGTCCAGCCTGCGGGCAATGGAGCTGGTGAAGCGCTTGTGCCCCTTCAGGTCCGTGGTGACGAGCTTGTAGTGCGGGGGCTGGGCCTCGTTTGAGCGGTGGGTGCGGCCCAAACCTTGCGTGGCCGCGTCGGCGCGCCAGCCGGGCTGGAGGATGTAGTGGATGCGCTTTTCCTGGTTCTTGGCCCCTCTGTCGGCGTGGTAGCTCCGGCCCGTGCCGCCCGCCTGGCTGAACACCAGCACGCGCCTGCGGCCGTCCATGAAGTCCTGGGCCTCTTTGGCCCCGGCGGCGGTACCCCGGCGCTCCTCCTTGCCCAAAATCACCCGGCGCGAGCGGCCCGTGACCTCGGCCACCATGTCCGGGCCGATCTCTTCCACGATCATGTCCAGCGGGTTGCCGGGCACCTTGAGCGCGCCGAGCTTTTCAAGGAGCCCGTCGCGCCGCTTCACGGCCTGGCGGTTCTCCACCGGGCTGCCGCCCGCATCCTTCACAATGCGCGAGCGCTCGTTTCCGTCCTCATCCAGGTACTGCTCGAACTGATGAATGGGGAAGGCCCGGCGCACATAGTCCATGAGCATCTGTCGGGGGGTGATGTCCAGGCTGGCCAGGTCCTCGCCGCTGATGCTGGCTTGCGTCAGCGCGCGCTCCTGGGCGGCCTCGTTGGTGTTGGTGAGCTGCACCACGCAGGAATGCCCGGCAGCCAGCTCGGCCTTGATGTCGGCCAAGACGCTCGGCATGGTCATGCTGGTGAGCACCTGGCCGAAAAAGCGCTGGTGGTTGCCCCAGAACAGGCTCATAGCCGCGCTCTTGGCCTGGCCGTTCTTGTCCTGGCCGGTCTCCTCCAAGGCGTCGTTGATGTTCTCCAACACGATCTGCCACGAACGGGCATAGGTGTCGTAGGCCTTGCGCTGGTACTCCGTTAGCTCGTGGTCCAGGCGGCTGTAGGTGACACCATCATAAGAAAGCGTGCGCGCCATGTAGCCGCCCATGGCCTTGAGGTCGCGGGAGACCAGCTCCATGGCAGCCACGCCGCCCGCCTCGATGGCGTTGACAAGGTCGCGCTTGTTTGCAAACGGCGCGCCCTCGCCCCACAGGCCCATGCGTTCCAGGTAGCTTAAGTTGCTGGGTTCGGTTGCGCCCGTGGCCGAAACGTAGACCACGCGGGCATTTGGCAGGCGCTTTTGCAGCTCCACGCCAGCCAGGGCCTGCTGGGCAGGCGGCTTCTTGCCGCGCGCGCCCTCGACCTCGATGGCGTTGCCCATCTTGTGCGACTCGTCAAAGACCAGAACTCCATCAAAGTCCTTGCCCAGCCACTTCTCTATCTGGTCCAGGCGACCGCCCGAAAAGGCTTCCTTCCCGGCCTTGCCTGCGCCCTTGGGCAGCTGAGGCAGCGTGGCGTAGGTGGTAAAGAGCACGCCATCACCGCGCTTGACGTCCTCGCCAAGCTTGGTGTCGGCCAACTGGAACAGCTTGCCCGAATCATCGCCAATGCCGCGCATGTCACGCCCGGCATCCTCGAACAGGCTGCCGTTGAACGTGACCCACACGGCCTTTTTTCGGCCCTGGTTCCAGTTGTCCAGGATGATGCCGGAGATTTCGCGGCCTTTGCCCACGCCCGTGCCGTCGCCGATGAAGTATCCCCGGCGCGAGCCGTCGGGCAGCAGGTCGGCGTGGGCCTGGCCAGCGTAGACCACCTGTTCGAGCTGCGCATCGGACAGCGCGCCAGACTCCACAGCGGCACGGGGCAGATGCGGAGCGTACGTGGCCGCAGGCGGCTCCACGGCGGCCATGGCCGCGCTTTGCACCAGGGGGGTGGGGTGGGGCTTCGCGCCCTTCACGCGGACGCGCTGGGGGCGGTAGGACTCGAAAAGCGCTTCGGTGATCTCGCCTTGGGACTCGACCTTGTGCGAGACGGCCTCGACCTCTACCGGGCGCGCGTCATGTTCACTCGCTCCGCGCTCATGTAGGCCGGGTTCTGCTCCGCCAGGCTCATGGAGAGATTGTCCAAGATCGCTGCCGCCAGCCGCTCCGGGCTCATTCCGGGACTGTGGTCCACGGGCACCTCGGGGCTCGCGTCCTCCACCTGGACGAGAATCGCCCTCTGCCCGTGCTCCGGCGTGCGCCGGTAGAGCAGCGTCTCCACGTACTCCTCCAACGCCGGGTCCTTGGCCTTCACTGCCCCCGTCTCCAGCGCCCAGTGCGCCAGTTGGAGTGCGTACAGGCTCTCCGGCCAGCTCTGCTGTCCGGCCTGCTTCAAGGCCTTCTTGGCCGCCCGGTTCAGGGGAGACTCGTTCTGCGGAATTTGCTCGGGCATCGCGCACCTCGGTCAAGGCGTCTATGGCCTCGTTCAGGTTCTTGCATTCGATGTTTACATAGTCATTACCATGAGGTGGCACCTTGTCAATGACCACCATGAGGTTGTCGAAGCTGGTGCCGTACTTCTTGTATATCTCGCCATCGAGGTAGACATTGGCGCGCAGGGTATTCTCTTCCCTGGTCTTTCGCCACCACTCAGCCATGTGCGCCTTGTCCGCGCCCATGCCAGGGGAGAGGATAGCCACCAAGCGCCCGCCGGGCTCCAGCCTTTCCAATGCCTGGTCCAGGTGCGCCGTCACGTTCTTGGTCTTGCGCTGACCCTTCATGCGCCCGGCGGTGGACGAAAACGGCGGATTCATAATGACGAGCGTGGGTTTTACATCCTCGGGCAGGATGTTGTGGAGCTGCTCGGCGTTCTCGCCGGTGACATAGGAAAAGCCCAGGGCGGACAAGAGCGCCCGGCGGCGCGGGTCCAGCTCGTTCACGTGTACGTCGGCCCCGGCGTTCTTGGCGAACATGGCCAGGCCGCCGATGCCCGCGCTTGGCTCCAACACCACATCCTTTGCGCTGGGCCTGGCCACCCAGGCGGCCACGGCGGCCAGGTGCGGCGGCGTGGAGAACTGCTGGAACTCGAGTTGCTCCTCGGTGCGCTTGGTCTGCGTGGGCAGAAGGGCCAGCACGTGGTCCTCAATCTCCTTGACCATGGCCTTCATGGCCTTGGCGTCCGCCTCGCCGGGATTCAGGCCGCGCGTGGCCAGGTACTGGTTCACGCCCATTTCCATGGCGTCGTAGGCTTCCTTGATGTTCCACCGCCCTTCCGCCTGTGTGCCGCCAAAGCCCTCGTTGGCCCAGGCCTGCAACTCGCGCCAGGTGAACTTTTCGCCCTTGGCCAGGGCCTCGGCCACGTTGCTGGCCACCGTCTTGGGGCCGGGAGGCAGCGCGGCCTGGGCGGCTTCGGGGTTGTTGTCCACGCCTTGCGGCTGTGCGGCCGCAGAGGCTTCGGCAGAGGCTGCGCCCTGCGGCTGGCCACCCTCGAAATATTCGCGGCTAGGGCTCCAGTCCTTGGGCACGGCGAACTGCCTGCGCCTGTTGCCGGGGTAGTAGCCCTTCTCCACCAAGATCGCGTCGATGCCGCGCCCGCCGGGGCCTGCCTTGTGGGCCACAAGCTGCCCGGAATCGTCGAAGGCCTCCAGCACGGGGCGTCCGCCAGGGTTCTCGCGCCGGACCACATGCGCAACCTTCTCTCCCCTGGCGCGCAGATCCTCGTTGGCGGCCAGGTTCGCCTGCTGGGTTTCGGCGTCCAGGCCGGTGTGCTGCGCGACCGGAGCGGCGGGCACGGGCGAGCCAGGAGCGACAGGCGCGGTGCTTTCCCCCGCCGCTTCACCCTGCCCTGCCTGATCGCCTGCGCTGGACCAGGCGTCTATAGCCGCGCGCAGATCGCGCTGCGTCTTGGTCGGCTGGGTGCCGGTCAGGCGATAGAACAACTCGCGCGAGTTCTTGTTGGTATCCAGGCGCAGGTAGTCCCAGAGGGTCTTTGCATCCCTGTTTTCCACGGCCTGCTTAACTGCGTAGCCTGTGTCCGAGTCCTCAAACAGTCCCTCGCGGGCCTCGATGACAAAGCCCCCAGCCCGATTGGCCATTACCGTGGCAAAACGGCCATTGCGGCGCAGCACACCAGCCTGGGACTCTGCCGCCGATTTGGTCGGGAAGGGCTTGCCGTCGGCGCGCAGGATGGTTTCAGGTACTGGCAGGGCCGCAAAGCTGGCCTTGATGGCGTCTTGCTCTGCACGCATGGCCTGGGAGGCTGGGCTGCCCTGCTGCTGGGCCGGGGCCTGTTGCACGGGTCCAGGCTGGGCAACGGGAGTGCCCTGCGGCCCGGCTGCCGGGGCCTGTTGCAGGGGTGCAACTGAATCCTGTTGCATCTGGGCCGGGGGCTGTTGCACTGCAACAGGCTGGGCCAGCGGCGCGGGTTGGGCCAGCTCGGGGCGCTCCAGGGCCGTGGCCGCCAACTCCTGCGCGGAGAAGGGCCGGGACAGTGCCTGCACAACCTCCGGGGCCAGGTCAAGGCCGAGGCCAATACCGCCAGCAGTCGGCGCGAGCGGCTGCGTCAGCAGATCCCTGGTTACGGAGGGCTGCGCGGGCTTTTCAACCAGCCCCAACCCGAGGCCGGCCTGGGTGTCGGCGGAGGCCAAGGGGCTGCGCGCGCTGTCTTCCGGCCGGAAAAGTTCGCTGGCCGTGGGGAAGGCGGCACTGTGCGCCTCCTGGTAGCGGCTGCGCAATGCGTCTTCGGCATAGTAGTCCTGGGCCGGGGCCGCAGGCTTCGGCTCGGCTGCGGGCGCGTCGTTGAGCAGGTCCTTGTGCTCGCCGGGGGCCAGGGCGGGCTCGGTTTTAAGGATGCCGAGCTTGTTTGCGGCCTTGCCAAGCGCCAGGCCCGTCCCACGGGTTCCGACGAACAGGGCGTTGGTGACGGGGGCCTGTTCCTTGTAGGCCTCAAGCAGCGTCGGAGCCTTCTCACGCAATCCAGCCGCAGCTTCTTCCTTGCCCTGACCCCACTGTGAGGCCGTCTCGCTCGCGTGCTCTCCAGCAAAGTCAAGGGCCTCGGCACCTATGGTCTTGGCGGCCCTGGTGAGCATGGTCTTTCCCGCAAATCCATGCACAACCTTGCCCAGCACGGAACCGAAGATCATATTAGAGGCCATTTCGGGAATGGCTTCCCAGGCACCGTAACGGCTGGCCGCGTCGCTGAACTTGCCGACAAGGGCGTCGGCTTCCTCCTGGGTGAGCCTGCGCTGTTCAGTCTTTTGCAGCTCCGCGTTGGCCTTCTCCAGCACGTTCGACAAAAACTCGTCGCGCTGCGAGAGGAAAGCAACGGGGGCACCCGCAGCGGCACCAATCGCAGCGCCCGGGGGGCCAGCGACAAGGCCGCCGACCTGCGCGGGAACGCTTGAGGCCAGGCCATACCCGGCGGAGCTTGCCGCGTCCGTGGGGCTGAAATACGAGCCCTTGCCAAGGATCGGGTGCCCGGCGTAGCGCAGATCGCGCAGGTTGTCCGCGCCTTCCTTGATGGCGCGCGACTTATCGGTGTAGTCGCTGCCGTCCGCGCTGATCTTGTTGTAAGGCTCGAAGGTCTGGGACAGCGCCCCCTCGTGCAAGTGGGCATCAAGGAAGCCCCAGCCCTGGCGCCCAGCCTGGAGCAATGTGGTGCCCACCTGGCGCGGCAGGGCCTTGAGCGTGTCCTTGGCAAAGGAGAGCACGCCGTAGAGGTCGCCCCGGTCGGCATCCGTCAGGTTGCGCGCGACATAGGCCTCGCGCGCGTCCCTGAGCGTGCCCGGCTCCACGTACTGGCCGCTTGCCCGCATCTTCTGGTCGAACAGCTTGCCCAGGAACTTTTCCCGGAACTCCGGCTTCTGTGTCGCAAAGTCCGGCCTCTCTGCATAGAGCGAGGCCACCTCGGGGTCATAGTCCGGCCCCAGGGTATGGGCCTTGACGAAGCGCTGACGCGAATCCGCCAGGTTCACCCCGCCGACCTGCTCAAGCCGTGGCGCAACCTGCTGGTCAAAGTACTGGCTCAAGAAATCACTCTTGAACTCCGGGCTTTCGCTTGCAAAGTTCGGGTCGGCGTAGAGCCCGAATACGTCGCTGTCCAACTGCGTCTGGGGCATCGCGGGCTCCTATTTCTTGGTCTGCGGACGCATCTTGTCGTACAGGGCGCTGGCCGCGCTGGACCGGGGAGGCGGGGCCACGCCATCATCGGGGCTAGTCGCAACGCCAGGCTGGCGCACAGATTTCGGCATCACCCCGCGCAGATCGTCGTAAGATTTAACCTCTTTCCCCGTCATGATGGTGTACTTGTGGAACACCGTGGCATCGGCCTGCCGCTCGGCCTCTTCAGGATCAATGAAGGGGTCGTTCTTCTGTGCCTGGGCCGCTGCCTTCTCGCGGTCAGCCAGGGCCATTTCGAGAAGCGACTTGGTCTTACCCTCGCCCGCGCCCTGGCGCAGGCCCAGGGCTTGCTCCTGGAGCGCAAGTCTGCGCCCTTCCATGCCCAGCTTCGCCTGCTCATGCTCAAGGGCACGCTGCTCCTTGTTCACAACCATGATGCCGGACTTGAGATAGTCATCGTTGCCGAGGGTGGCCGTGTGCGTTCCGGCCTCATCGAACACCGCGAACTGCCGGGTGGAGTTGTCCAGATTGATGAGCGGCACGACGCGCAGCTTCTCGCCTTTGGGTCCGGTGGCCACATGCCCGCCAGTCTCCAGGGCCTTGGCGTTGAACTCCATGTTCGTCACCCGGTGAGACGCCATCTGCATGGCGTAGTCTTCCTTGGACGTGCTGCCCACCAGATCAAGGGCCTCCCGCACGCTCATGGAGCGGCCCGTGGGCGTGTAGCCGTCGCCGGGCGTGGCATCGCCTTCGGCCTGCGGCTGTAGCCCAGCGTTGCGCTCGTTATGGTAGTGGTCGAGCGTCCTTGTTTCGGGGTTCCAGCGGAACTCGCCACGCAGGGGCAGCGTCTTGCTCAACTGCGCCAGAGTATGACCAGCCCCTTCCTCGTCGCCCTTGGCGGCCATGTCATTTGCAGCCACCAGCGCGGGGCGCACCACGTTGTCGTACTCGACAGTGCCCTTCTTGAGCACCGACCCGAGCAGGGCAACCTGGTTCTCCTGGGTGCCCAGGACCTGCTTCTGCACGCTGGCCAGAGCCTTTGCGCCCGCCAGGCTCTTCGGGTTGACCTGACCGAGGGCGCTCAAACGCTCTTCCGGCGTCTTGGCATTGTTCGCCAGCTCCATATACTCATTGGCCAGTTTGGACTCTTCCAAGGCCTGCCCGGCCTGGTCGGCCAACAGCCTGCCAGACTTGGCCTTGCCCTGCTGTTCCTGGGCCTTGGCCCAAACAGCACCAGAGACGCCCTCGGGCCTGGCCGCGTTCGGGTTAGACTCCAGAGCGTCCAGGCCCAGGCCCAGGCCACGCTCCTCGTCTTCCTTCTTAGCAGTCTCCCGGTAATCACGCAGGCCCCTGGCCACCTTCACAAAGTCATCGCCCGTCGGTCTTCCGTATTCGTCCGGCATGCTGCCCCCTTATGAAAACAGGTATGCGCCGATGCCAACCAGGGCACCGATTCCCGCGCCCCACGGCCCCATGGACGAACCCGCCGCCGTGGTCGCAGCGACATCGGCTCCCGTTGCAGTGGCTGCCTGCGTGGCCGCAGCGACAGAGGCACCCTCCACAGCAGCAGTGGTCTCAGCGGCAACAGTTGGCGCGACAACACCGCCAGCCACGGCACCGCCGCCAGCAACGGCCCCCTTGGCGGTCATGGCCCCGATGGTCTTGGTCAGCTCCGCACCGGCCAGTGCGCCGCCCATGCCTGCGCTCACCGCGCCGCCCGCCGTGGGGCCGGGCAGCGTCCTTTCCGTCGTGGAGCTTCTGTTCTGCCCCATGGCCGCAAAGGAGCTTTTGGCCCCGTCCATCATCTGGCTGGCGCGGTTCGCCGGGTTGTCCACCTTATAGAGTCCGAACATGGCGGGTATCCTCCTAGCCCATGCCGAGGTTGGAGGCCTTCAGGAGCCGGTCGTAGTTTTCGCTCCTGGCCAGGGCGCGGGCAGTGTTGGCAGACTGCGTCACCGTGCGGGCGCGGGTCAGGGCCTGGGAGCGGCCCAGGGTGTCGGCAAAGGCCTCGGAGTCGGGGTTCAGGCCCAGGCGTGAGAGGTTCCGGGTCACGCCCTGGTCCACGGTGGTCATGGCCTGCTCGGCGTCGGACCGCGCCGTGCCCGCAATAGCCTCGGCGTTCACGCCGCTTAAGCTCTCCTCAATAAACTTGTCGCGCACGGGCTTGGCCGCAGCCACCATTTCCCGGTTGGCCGCGATCTGCTCCTGCTCAAGCGGCTTGTAGTCGCTCTTCCAGAAGTCGAAATACTCCTGGGCCATGCCCTGCTGGGACTCGGCAATTGTGGCCATGCGCGCGTTGTATTCGGTGTCCTGGGTGTTCGTGGTCTGGCTGCCACCCCCGCCGCCCTTGCACAAGGCCACGGGGCCGTCGTAATCAAAGCCCTCGGCCTCCAGCACGGCCCCGCTCGCCATGTCGATGACAATCCTGGTGTAGACCCGCATCACACGTCCTCCCGCGTCACAGTGGTCAACACAGCGGGCAAGCTCGCGCCCGCCTCAGCGTCATAAGCGCCAAAGGGAAGCAGCCCGCGCCGCTTCCAGCCGCATTTCAGGGCGAAGGCCACAGCCAAAGGGTTGTCTGCGGGAGTGATGCCCACCAGCATGTCGAGGATAAATGCCCCGTCGTCTCCGCGCATTGTGATCAGCTCGCGCAAGCAGTGCCTGCCAAGATCAAGGGCGTCCTGGCCCCAAAACTGGCGAAAAGTGAAGAAATTGGCCTGGGCAAAGCGCGCCTGGAAACGGTTCAGCCAAACGCAGCCAGCCGTTTCTCCGCGCACGTAGGCCACGTAAAAGGCCGTGTGCGGGGCCTTGGCCATGCGCAGGAATGCGCCCTCGCCTGTAATGCTCCGGTCTCGGAACACATGCGCGCAGCCCTCAGCCACCACGCGCCGATACAGCTCCAGTATCTCCGAGTCCTTGTAGCTGGGCACACCGTCCACCTCGACATAAGGGCTCATGCGAAATTCGTTCATCGTCCCTCCTGCGCCTGACGCTCCGCAGCTTCCTGGGTAGCAAGCCCCATCTCCACCAGATCCTTGAACGTCACGGCCCGGCCCATGCGGTCGGGCACGCCATGCACCAGGGCCATGAGCGCCTGACGTACGGCCCGGAGAAAGGCTTGCACCCAGGAGGGCACGCCGTCGCGCACATCGGGCAAGAGCGGCGTGCGCATCAGCTTGCCCTCAGCTCGGCCATGCTCCCGGCCACGCTCACGCGCCGCACATCCACGGCACCAGAAATACACACCCAGGCCTCACGCCCAGAGGCGGCAGGCAAGGGGAAGGGGGCGGGGCTCGTCACGTTGCGCCGGTATACCTCGCGACCATCAACATAGAGCTGGAAGGCCAGCACCGGCTCCTCGCTGTAGGCCGCGCTCACGCTGTCCAGGATGTCTCCGCCGAAGATCACGCTGCCGCACAGGGCCGTGCCCAGCCTGCCGCCCAGGTCCCCTGCGGCGATCTCGTCCGCGTAGCTCTCGGCCAGCGCTGCCCGGCGCGCCTCAAACTCCGCCTTTGTCAGCATGGGCGGAAATTCGGCCTCCACACGCGCAGCGGCCATGTTCACCGGGGCCGGGAAGCGAAAGACCTTGCTCATCCACTGCGCGCTGCATTTGATCTCATCGCCCTCCCAAAGGGCCACGCTGGTGCGCCCGCCGGATTCAAACCCCAGATGCAGCCTGCGGCCCTCAGGCTCCAAGTAGCCGCATGTGGAGTAAGCCCACAGGCCCAGAAGCATGCCAGGTGCGGCCAGGTCAAAGATGAACCCGCGACGCATGCCGCTCTCGTCCTCGTGGAAGCAGATGTAGCGCTCGCCCAAGCCCCAGGCGCGGAAAGTGTCCGGTCGCATGGCCTGCCAGAACTCTTCGGAGATGACGCCTGCCGTCAGGTTCTCCGGGCTACTGGAGCCGCCGCCAACCAGGTACAGGCCGTCCACGCCGGGAAAGAGCACGCCCTGGCGCATGGACACCACGCCGCGAGGCCCAACACAGGGCGTAATGCCCTCCAGCTTTCTCGGCACCGTGGCTGTCACGTCGTCGCAGCTCACCACGTAGGCTGAGGCCTCGGTCAAGATCACGAGATTGCCGCCCGTGGCCGCCAAGGCCACGATGGGGTGTTCCAGGCTGTGCGAGAAGGCGCGCGGCCAGGCATAGGGGGCAAAGGGCTGACAGAAATAAAGGCGGTGCCCCACAAACCCGGCGAGCGACCCGCCATGCACGGCGGTGAGACCCTGGAGCCCATCAGGCGGGGGCAACCAGCCCTCGGTTGGCAGTGCCTCGCCAAGATGCGAGGATGGGATGCTGTCAAGATACGAATCCTCGTCCGCGTCGATCTCGGCCACGAGCTGTTCCAGGGTGGCCTGAGTGCCGCTCACGCCACGGTACAGGCGCTTGTGCGCCACAGTGTTGCGCCTGGTCATATCCGGCAAGACAAGCCCCGAAACCTGCACAGGCTGACCGGTCTGCACATCCATCAGCGCGCTGGCCGGACTGGGAGCGCTTTCTTCGCCCAGATCACTCACGAGGGTGAAGAGGTAGTACGTGCTGTAGATGGCGTTCGGATCGCCCTCGCCCTGGACCACACAAGTGGGCGTGGCCGTTGGGGCCGGGATGCCCAGGCGCACGGGTGCGCCCGCCCAGCCGCCCTCGGCCCGGCGGAACATCATGGCCCCGGAGCCCAGCCCGGTGTAGTATACCCGGTCCAGCTCGTCCGAGGCCACCAGGGACTGGCACACGCTCACCGGCTCGAAAAAGGTCATCCACTGTCCACCATAACGCAGGATGTCCTGAACGCCGCGCACGGCCAGCCGCGCCTCCACGCGCATGCGGCGCAGGGCCTTGAGCGCGCCCGAAGACAAGACACAGTCTGCCGCGACTTGCGCCTGGTGGGGCTCAAGCAAACGCGGGTCAATCAAGGGCCGCATGCCGGAGAATACGGGGATGTCAAAGCGCATGGCCTACCCCCGCTCACACTGGCAGGCGTCGGGATCTCCAGCACGTAGCGCCACTGCGACAATGGGTCTCTCGCACACCGGGCAGACCTTGATCCTACAGACGTATAGCGGAGCAGATTCCTGGCGAACTTTGGCCGCGTCCAGAGCCTGCGTGCAGAGCGAAAGCTCCAGCGTATGGGGTTCACCCGCCACGGCTACGCCCCCCGCCCCCATAGGGCTTGTGCGTGTTCAACCAGCGCAATATCCCACTTGTTCGCCTCCGCGAGAAGCGGGATGTGCTTGGCGTAGAAGCTCACGGGGCGGATGTCGGCTGACGGGGCGTTCCAGAGGTCCGGGGCCACACTCCAGCCGTACTTGGACGCAACACGGGCGTAGTCAATGTCGAAGGACTCCTGGAACAACACCTCGTCGAACTTGGCAAGGTTCGCCTTGGCAAGCTCCAGGTGCTCGGCTGTGACCATGCCGAAGGGAACATAGACCCCAGCCAGACGCCGGACGATGCCATTGTCGTATTCCCGCATGTCCACGGAATGGGCCTTGCTGTAAACCTCCGACGGCGTAGCGTACTCCAGGGTGGAATGCCCGCCACCACGCACCGGGTCGGGCAGCAAGAAGAAGTTGAACATATCCACCACCCGCACCACTGGGTCACGCAGGGAGGTAATCCATACATCACCCGGCTCCTTGGTCAGCTTGGCGATGCTGCGGAAGGTCGTGGCTGCCTTGGTACCAACAGGGATGTCGGTGGGCATGAAGTCCTCAGCACGCTCGTTCGGGTCAAAGAACACCTCTTGGCCAGGGAACTGTTTGAGCAGGGCCGAGTTGAACGATCCTCCCGCAGTTCGGTGGTTGTGTTGGTAGACGAACACTACAGCACCTCCTTGAGCTTGAGCCGCAGGCCATCCTTCATGGCTTTGCGGGTCAACATGATTTCAGGCCACGCGCTCATAGCGACAAGCCCCTTCGTGTTGAGAACATCCATCACGTCCTCAACGTGGCGCGGAAGGGCGGCGTCCAGTACCTCAAGTTGGCTCAGGATGTCGCGGAGCGACGGGGTGAGGGGCGTGGTGGGGGGTGGGCTAAAAACCCCGTTGGCGTATGTCCAGCCGGGCGTTACTTCATCCCCGCAGGGAACGTAGAGTGTCCACGAGCCTTCATGCAGGGCTTCCAGTGCCGGGAGGTCAATGGTCCCCTGCACTACCCCTTGGATGACGTAGGCATATTTCATTGAGGCATCCTCCTTGAATCACCAGTAGATTTCGCAGTAGCCGTCAGCGCCATGAGCAGCCTGGACGTAGTGGTTTCCAGAGGCACCGCCGCCGCCTACGCCGCGAATGTCCTTCGGCTGGTAGTTAGGATTCGGCGGATGGCGCTGTTCATCACCAAGCCCAGACTTACCTCCATACTGAACGGCAGCGCTCTCGGTGCTGGCGTACGGAGCACCCCCGGACATGTTGTAGTCTCCTCCGGTGGCCGTGCCGCCCGTTCCAGCGGAACCTCCATTGGCGGTCATCATCGCGGCCTGCCCCTCAACGGCGAAAGTCGAGGGGTATCCTGCGTAGCCAGATGTGCCGCCGTTCTGAAGTCCCGTGTTCTGCAAGCCACCAAGACCAAGGACAATTGTGTACTTGGCCCCCGGCGTGACCGTGAGGGTCTTAATACAGCCGCCGCCACCGCCGCCACGCACACCTCCTTGGTTGCACGTCCAGGTTCTTCCACCGCCACCGCCTCCACCAGCCAGCCACACCTCAATGGACGTGACGCCAGCGGGAACCGTGAAGGTGTAAGTGCCAGCCTTGTAAACGCCCCATGTGCGATCGGTCGCCATGGCCGGGAGCAGCGCGGGGGGGATTTTGCTGTTGGAGTCGAGCACGGGGATATTTCCGCTCCCCGTTCCGGTGTTGGCGTATGCGGCTGAGCCAAGGTTCGCGTTTGTGGGCACCTTCTCGGCATCCGTGCCAGTGTTGAGTTGTGCAGCACTTCCCAGGCCCAACGTCGCCCTCGCCGTCGCTGCATCGGCATCGTCCATAAGGGTCCTGCCGAAGGTTGATACAATGCCCTGCGCCTCGGCGATAACCTCAGCCTTGGTTTTTCCACCCAGGGTATCGGAGTTGGCTGCGTTGCCATACTTTGGCGCGGACTCCACCTCCAGGCCCAGTTCCACCAAGGCCAGCCCCGCGTCCACGGTGCAGCTCTGCACGGTTATCGTGGTTGCGCCCCCGGCATAGGACGAGGTCGCCACATAGCCGAAGGCGTCCGTGGTCTGGATGAGGTGCAGCGCACGGTTCGGACGGAAAATATCCGTCACGTCGCCTGCGATGGTGAAAGTGCTGGCGTCCACACGGGTAGGCAAAAGCAGGTTCCTGGAGTCGTCCATCGGGCGCACCCAGCGCCCTTCTGCCAAGCGCGCCCAGGCCTCGCCGGTGACAACCAGCTCAAAGCCCGCGCCAGCCGGGAAGTCCTTGGCCGTGGTGCCCTCCCGCCCGCGCAGGATGGTGATGCGATTGCCTTCCCTGGCCGTGGCCAGGACGTACTCGTAGTTGCCCGCATTATCCCTGATGCGCACCGGAAACACGTCTCCGGGGTATTCCAGCACCGGAAACTTCGACGTATCGGCGGTCTGGATCTGCACCTCGGTGTCGGCGGCGGCAATTGCCACCACAAGCGAAGAACCGGCGTTGTTTGTCAACCTGATCATGCGCACCTCTCCTAGAATAGAATCTGGGGAAGCTCGCCCCCAGCGATAAAGTCCACCCGTACGCCAACGCCCTTGAACAGTGGGTAGCCTCTGGCCATGGCCGTGGATTTCCCATCAGAAAAGACCTCGCCCGCCACCTGCATCGCCCCGGCCACATCAACGTCCGCAGCGCCGTTGGCGAAAACCTCCGTCCACGACTCGACGGATGGCAAAACAACCCCACTGGCTCGGCCCTCCGTCTCCGTCACGGCCACATGCGAAACGCCAGGCAGGACAGCATCCGGGGACCGCCCTTCGCCTTCCACGGGGCTGGAAGCCACAAGAACTGGCAACACCCGCCCCAAGGAATCACCCTGACCCTGCATTTGGGCTGCGAGAACAACTCCGGACGACAGTTCAGACTCGGCACAGCCAACACCGGAAATCGAGAACGAAACCGGCACTGCCCCAATGACCTGGCTCCCCCCGGCCCCAACGCCGAAGACGCCCGCGCCCACCAGCAGGGCGGGATCGAATGCGGCTTCCGCCTGGCCAGAAGCAACGCAGGGAACTGTTCGCAGCACCAATGGAAGAACCGAGACCTGTGTCTGCCCGGTAGAGGCAATCTCACCCTCCACCAGATGCTCCCCGGCAAAGGGCACGGTGCCCACGCGGTATGTTCCAAGGGTCGGCACAGGTGCTTACTCCTCAGTCAAATTCATGTCCCCGGCGCGGACGCGGAAGCTGTCGCCCGCCCAAACCCTCTTGTATTCAGCAGGGTCGCCGTACTGAGGCAACGCGCCGTAATGCAGCACATTGCCGCCCGTGGCCGCGTCCATGACGGCCCAGGCCTGCATCTGGCCCCAGTCTTCCGTAGCAACGTCAAAGTCCACGGAAGCATCACTGGTCGATTTCCCGCCAGAGCCGAAGGCCACGGCGGCAGGCATGGTGAAGGCTTCCCGCGCGTATCCGCCGCCGGAAACCTCATTTGTCAGCGTGCCGTTTTCCAGGCCTGTGACACTGGTGAACAGCGCCAGATAAACCGTAGGCTTGGCGAACGCGGCCACGCCCAGGGAGTGGTCCAGCAGCTTCCTGGCGAGATACTTGCTCTTGGCCATGAGTGTTCCTCCTCAAAAGGTCAGTCAAAAAATGGTCTGTACTGCGAGCTTGCGGGCGCGCCCGCGCCGCCCTGCTCAACATTGATGGTGGCTCCGGCCACGCCATCCTCAAACTTCTTCTCGTAAAAGGCTCCGCCGCCCGGATCACTCCAGGGCCGGTCGGGCATGAGCATGAGCTTGGATATGGCCCCGTGGGCGATGGTTGTGCCGTGCTTGGAAAGCAGGAACTCCGGGCCTTGGGCGCTATTTACTGCGGGGATGAGGACCACCTCGACCAGGAGCGCGCCGGGCACGTCTTCCTGCGGGGTCGGGTACAGGCGCACCACGTTCGGCTCGGTGAAGATGAAATGCGTGAGTGCGCACGCCGTTTGCTCCGGCAGGCTGCGCCACTGATCAGGCGTGAGCGGCGTGAGGCGTGCCCCCTGGAAGCGCACGGACAAAACGCAGCGAATGTCGGCCTGGTCGGGCGGACGCAGGCCGTAGGCCCCTTCTCCGGCCAGCACATCGGAAACCAGGGACTTGTCTGTCCAGATGCGGGCGCGGGCGCAGAACTCACGCGCGGCCTCGCGCACCTGGGCCGCCATGCCCGAGACCGGGCATTTGGCCGTGGACTGCCGCACCAGCGGCACGAAATTGCGCCAGGAGGTGAAGATCATCGGCCTTGCTCCTGCTGGAAGTTGGGCGAGAACACGAGCTTGGCCTTGGCCTCTTCACCCAGCACCAGGTAGTAGCGCGAGAGGTGGCGCTCGCCCTTGGCCATGTCCTCGCCGCTGGCGTCGTTGCGGGAGTATGCCCGGTACATCATGTACTCGCGCAGGGGTTCGGCCCAGATGGCGTTGACGGGCAGCTCCGCCTCCATGCTGGAAATTGCGGGGGGGATGCGGGCGTAGGACACGTCCACGTACACGCCTGCGGCTGGCGGGGGCGAGACGTAGAAGACCGTGGGCACGGTATCGTCGTAGACGAAGTGGTCAATGACGCTGGAAAAGCCCTCAATGTGCCATTCCTGGTTCGCGGCGTCCAGATCGTCACGCGAAACGGGAGTGACGGGCAGGCCGGGGGTCTGGCCGTCACTCCCCATATTGCGCACGATGCTTAAGAACCGGGCACCGCCGGGGGGCAGGTTCTGCTTGGTGGAGCCGGTGGTCAGGAGCACCGGGGCCGTCACTGAGTACGCATCGGGCCGCAGGAGCACCACGGCGCACATGGCGTCGCTTAAGTACCCCAGAAGCGCATCCGCCTTCCAGCGGGTATGCTCGTGGCCTTCCTCGTAGTCGTTCAGGTCCCGTGCGACCTTGATCACCAGCTCCGCAGCCTGCATGAGCGCCCCCTAGATGATGACCTGGATGTTGAGGCTCTGAACGTCGTGGCCGTCACCCGGATCAGGGGCCACAGAGTTCAGCAGGTTCTTGTAGACGCACCTGGGCACCTCGACTTCAATGTCGCGGGGGACCATGAACTCCAGGCCGTTGACGCAGGTAAACACGGGCTTGCGCCCGCTGGTCCCCTCGCCGTTCATGATCTTGATCTTGACCTTGGCGTCGTTGCGCACCTCGTGAAAGGCCGTGGCTTCGGCCTTCGAGGTCTTTTTCGCAGCAGCCGCAACCTGTCCCTGGACCTCTTCCAGCTTCGCGGCCAGAGCATCGGCCTGCTCCGCCTTGGCGCTGGCCTCGGCCAACTGGGTTTTCAGGTCTGCCACTTCATCGGCCTTGGCGTTGGCCTTGGCCAACTGGGTCTCCAGGTCCTTGATGCGCTTGGCATCGTCCGGCGCAGGCGCAGCGGGGGGGGAGTTTTGATCGTTTTGTTTGGTCTCAGCCATGGCGAGTATCCTCTCTTTTACCTTTCCGGTTACAGGCTAGGCCTTGACGCCAGCCTCAAGCCGCGCCGCCCAAGACTGGTTCAGGAACACGTTGGCCACGTAGGTGATCCAGGCCACGCTGCCGCGCTGACCCATGGGGTCGCCCTCGCGCGGAACGCCGGGGTTCAGCACCTTGGGGGTAACGGCGTTCGGCCCCTTGAACACCACGGAGCCAAAGGCGTGCTGGCCCAGGAAGATGTAGGGGTACACATCGGCCTTGACGCCGGTGGTACTGAGCATCAGGCCAGCGTCCCCGCCAGCATCGGGCCAGGGGGAGAGCAGCGGCGAGGCCACGAAGCGCACATCATCGCAGGCACCGATCTCGGTCGGGTAGATGAAGCCGCCGCCGTAGTCCTTCACGGACACGAAGCCGTCCAGCTTGCGCACGTCGCCCACGCAGTCGGTGTGGCACAGGCAAACATAGGCGGGCTCCACGGACTCTGAGTTGAACTCAGCGCCGGACTTGACGCGCTTGGTGATGCGGCGCGCGTGCTGGCGGCTCAAGAAGCGCACAACGCGCGTCACGTGGTCGCGCGAGATGACGGTATTCACGGCGGCGCGCTCAACGCCGTTGGCGAAGAACGCGCTGGTGCCGCCCTTCATGGTCCCCAGGCGAATGGTTTCCAGCATGGCCCCAGACTGCTCGCCGCAAAGGGTGATCATCTCCTGGAGCACGTTGTCGGTGTGCAGATCCTTGACCACGTCGGTGAGGCCGAGCCAGTCGCCCACCTGGCGCAACTGGGCGGTGATGGTTTCGCGGGTGGGCTTCTTGCCCGCCGGGGTCACGCCCTCGACCACGTAGTTGGGGGTGAAGTCGAGCGGGTTGTAGCGACCGAAGTTGATGGTGTCGGTCTTGTTCTTTTCCAGGGGCTTGCCGTCCACAAACTGCTCGGAGACCAGGAAGGGGGTGGCGTGCTCCAAAAGCACCGGGCACAGGTATCCAGCGGTGTTCGGGCTGATATTTCCGTAGGTGGTCGGGTCCATGACGAACTCCTATTTCTTGGTTATTTTGACCCCCGCCTTCCACCCGGCCTCGAAGTCGTCCTTGTCAGGACCACCGCCGACGACAGGCGTGGGGCTGGGTCGCGAGGGAGGGGCCAGTGCGGCCTCTGCGGCCTGGCGCGTCTTTTCCTGGCGCGCCTTGGGGCCGATTTCTTCCTTGAAGCGCGAGAGCAGCGCACAGACTTCCTGCGCGGTGCCCTCGGTGCGGATGCGCTGGATCTCCACGTAGTCCTTGCCGGGCTTGGCCTCGGCCCAGGCATCCACGCGGGCCTTGTACGCATCCAGCTTGGCCTTGTTCTCAGGCACAGACATGTCGGCGCTTTGAAGCGCGCCGTAGTCCGGGTGCGCGGTGTGAATGACCGCGAAGTGGGCCTCATGCAGGTCGGCTGCGGCCTGCTCAACTGCGGCCACCGTTCCGTTCAACCGCCCGCGCTTGTCGGCGATGCGGTCGGCCATTTCCTCCACAATCACATGGTCCGGGCCGTACTCGGCCAGGGCCTTGCGCAGGCGTTCGCCGTCACCGGAGTCCTCGGCCATGAAGGCCGCGTACTTGGGCTTGGCCTTGGCAAAGGCCTCCACATCCTCGCGGATGTCCTCGGGCACCTCGGCCAGGGGTTTGCCCACGGCGTCGGCCTGACCAGCGCCAGAGGCGCGCAGGTTCTTCAGTTCTTCCTGGGCCTGGCGCAGGCGGTCCTGGGTCTGGCGCAAGCGCCCCTGTTCGGCGTCATAGAGCTGCGCCTTGCGGCGCATGGCTTCCGCGTCATCTTCAGCCGAGGGCTCTGCGCCTGCGCCCGCGCCGTTTTCGCCAGAGGCCTCATTGCCTGTGGAAACGGGTTTTGCGCCCTGCCCCTCGTCGCCCGTGCCGGCCTTGTCTTCCCCATCGCCGGTGCCCGGCTCCGCATCGGAATCGGCAGCACCCGCAGCCTCGGAAAAGGCGGCGGCAAACTCGGCTTCAGCCAACGCCTCGGCGTCGACGGGTCCCTGTGCCTCTTGGCCCTGGTCTTTGTTAAGCTCGCTCATTGTGTCCTCCCCCTCGGGCCGCTTGCGCGGTAGCCGACGGTCGTTTGGTTAGTTCTCGTCGCTTTCGGCCTGCGCGTTTTGCCGGGGGGTCATTTCCTCCAACAGCTCACGCAGACCTAAAATCTTGCCTTGCAGCGCCTGGAAGCGCTCCGGCTTGACCTTCTCAAGCTCGTCGCGTTTCTCCTCGATGAGGCAGTCGCACAACTCACGCACGCCCAAAATGCTATGCGTGCCGTAGCTGTCGCGGCAGACCCGCAGGGCCTGCGCTTTGCGCGCCTCAAGGCTAGCCATTGCCCTTGTCCTTGCTCGCATCCTTGTCCGCTGCCTTGCCCTTGGTGGCGTCGTCCCAGCCCTTCTGGAATCCGTCCTCGCCCTCGCGGGTGATGGCGATGTCCGTGATCTGGAACCCGAGGCCCAGGCGCTTGCCGCCGTGCTGCGTGTCCTCGTCGCTCACGCGGGTGGTCTGGGCCTTGGCCTGGATCTGCACCACCGCGCCCGCATCGAAGTCCTTGATGTTCAGGCCGAGCGCCTTGATCGCATCGCTGTCGAGGCTAATCTCAAGCCCGTAGGGATACTTGGGGCCGTCATCTTCCTTGCCGCAGCATGTCGGCACGCAACTGCCCGCCGTGCTCTTGTCCCCTTTCTTCGGCTTGGGGAGAGCCATGTTCACCAGCTTCGCCACTTTCGCCCCCTTCTCTAGGCCGCCAGGCCCAGCTTCTGCATTTCACCGTTCAACATGCCCATGATGGCGTCCGGCAGGGCCACGCCTTGCTTATCCGCTGCGCCAAGCAAGGCCTGCACGTTGGCCATGGCCTGGGCCTGGGCCTCCTTGGCCAGCTGCTCCTGCTCATACTGCTGGGCCTCTTCCTCGGTGCGCACGGGGATGTTCAGGTCCATGAGCTTCAGGCCTTCCACCAGCAGCTCGCGGTCCTTCACGTAGCGGTGGAAGCGCGGGCTGTCGGTCATCTGAATAGCCTTCAGCATCTGCTCGGCCTGGAGTTCGCGGGCGATGAGCGCGCTACTGCCGATGGCCTTGATAACGAAATCACCCTTGATGTCCTCGCGCGGGTTGAAGCGCATGTTCCAGTAGTAGGACCAGGTGATGTGCGGGCGGGTGACGGAGATATCGAACTGGGCCACCAGGCCCTTGATGACGATGTTGGCCGCGCCCATAAGCATGGACAGGCCGCTTGCCGTCTCCGCAGCGCCGCCGACGGCATTGTCCCCGCCCATGAACCGGGGCGTGGTCAGCTCGTCGCTCCAGTCGGCCATGAGCTTGGCCACCATCAAAAGGTCCTGGACGTTCGAGGGCACAGTGAAGAAGTTGAGCGCCGTTTTCATGTCCTCGACGTTCTTGAACTTCCACGTTTTGAACGGGTAGTGGTCGTCTGGGTCCGTACCCTCGTGCAGGGCGCTCATGTTCACCGCGACCTGCGGCCCGGCGCAGGCGGCCGCATTGTCCAGGATCATGCGCACGGCGGTGTTGAACGCGCTTTGCGGATGGCGCATGACGCTGGCCACGCCCTCCGGGAAGAACCCGGTTTCGTCGCGTCCGAACATGAAGAAACAGTAGGGGATGTCGATGCCCTCTATGGGCGCCAGCACGGCCTTGACCACGCGCTCGCCCAGGAGCCAGACATTGGCCGCGTAGGCCCCGGTCTCATCGGCCACCTTGACCCCGGCGTCGGCCAGCTCCTTGCCGGAAAGATAGCCCCAGCGCTCCAGCAGCCTGTAGCGCCCCGGAACGCCCGTCGCGCTAGCCTTGTAGTCCTCAAGGGACATGCCGCGCAGATTGGACTCGTACTCTTCCAGCTCCGCGTCTCCGTCGGGATGATCCTTGATGTGCTCGCTGATGGCGGCAGTGTCGAAACCCGGCCAGGCTCCCAGCTCCTTTAAGTCCTTCAGGGTCTTGAGGTGGCTTTGCCAGACGAAACGCAGGCCCGAGGGCTCCATGGCCGTCATGTCGGGGAAGATGTCCCAGATGCTGACGAACTCGCGGAAGGGCCAGTATTCGCCTTCCTCCTGGCCCAGAATCCACCCGGCTTCGCCGGAGTACATGAACTTCTCGCGCTTGCGGCGCTCGACCAGGGGGCCTTTCAAGACGCCACAGCCATAGAGGACGCCTTGGAAGACCATGCGCTCGCAGATGGAGCGGTAGGAGGCCCGGCCCGGCCCCTCGGCCAGTTGCCCCTCCATCTCCGTGCTCATCTTCTCGGCAGCGTCATTGGCCAGGGACAGCGTCAGATCGCGCAGCTCCCGCTCGCTCAAATGGGGCACTTCGCCTGGCCGCAGCGGGCGGCCAAGCTCGAAGCCGAGCTTGGCCGCCCGCCGGTACTCCTCCATGAGCACAACCTCGCGCAGCAGGTCGGGGTGAACCTCGGGCGTGGTTGAAGGCTCAAGGGTCCAATTCTTCTCGCCCTTGGCTGGAAATTGCAAATCAATCAGGCGCGCGGTGAGGGCATCAACCTTGGTCTTGGTCTTGCGCAGGTATATCTTGCTGCGGTTCTTCTTGATCCGCTTGAGCACCTTGGGCTCATAGATGCCCAGGTACTGGCGCAGGTCCATGGCCCAGCGCTCCTCATAGGGACGGCGCAACGCGGCGTTGTTCGTGAACTCGCCGCGCAGCTTTGTCCCAAGCGCCTGGACCGCAACTTCACTCATTGTGCCCACGCCTCCAGCAGCTTGAGCCGGTCGGCGCTTACGCGCTCCAGCTCACGGGAGTACATCTCCAGATCGCGGAAGTGGGCCATCAGGGCCTGGCGGCTTACGGGTGCGTCTTGTCGTAGTCTTGCACCAGGGGTTTGGGCTTCACCGGGTCGAGCCGCAACTCCGCCGGGATCAGTCGTGTTGGCGTCGGCGTCGGCACGAATACCGGCTGTGTCGTTCCACCAGCGCACGAAAGCAGGCCCAAACACGCAGTCAGGAGAAACAGTCTCCGCAACATCGTTGATCCTCCGGGTGATGTCCGCGCGAGCCGTTGCCAACTCGCTACGCGCGGCGATGAGTTCTCCGGCCAGCTCGTTGCCGCGCTTGGCCAGGCGCACGGTCTCCTGCATGGCTTCTGCGGTGGCGTTGGCTCCGGCCTTGGCGTAGCCAGCCTCAAGCGTCTTGATCTCGGCCTTGCCCATGGCCTCGGCCTTGTCGTAGCCTTGGCCGTAGCCCCACCAGCAGGCCCCGAGACCGACCACAACAACGAGCAAAAGCAGGCCCAGGATCAGGGCCAGCTTGCGGTAGCCGGAGGAGGGGTCGAGAAAGGACAGTCCGGGCAACATCACGGCACCCCTCTCATGGCCACGCCCGGACCCCAGGGCAGGTAGAGCCACTGGTGCCGGTCAATGGCCTTGTCGTAGTTCCGGTTTTCCCTGAAGAACTCTGCGGCCCGGCCATTATTGACCTGCGCCACATCGGCAGCGCTGTTCGGGTTCAGGCCCAGGGCCTTGGCCTTGGCGCGGTCCTTTTGCACCCAGCCCCAACCGCCGTTGTAGCCCCAGAGGGCAAAGCGCCAACGATCCCCGTCCGTGGCCGCGAAGGCCGCAGCGTCGTAGAGCGACTTGTCGTAGATGCAAAGCGCCAGGAGCGCCCAACGCGGGTCCGTTGGCGCACCACTCGGGGATGACCTGCCCAGATCCTGTGGATGCAGGCGGGCCATGTCCCGCGCGGTCCCCGGCGTGAACTGCGCCAGGCCCGAGGCGTAGGCGCTCTTGGCCATGGGGTTCCAGGCGCTCTCTTGGTGTACCTGGCCAGCCAGCAGGGCCACAGGCGCAGTCATGCCGAACACGTAGCGAGCGGAACGGATGAGGTCTCTGCGGTAGCGCTCGGCCTGGGGCGGGGTGGACGCGGCATGGGCCATGGACGCAAAAGCAGCCAGCACGGCCCCGACCATCAGAATGGCCAGGAGCGTCGAAACGGCGGCAGTCGGGAGCCGCCGCGCGCTCACAGCGCAAGCCCGAAGCCGAAGGCGAACACGGCCATAAAGAGCGCCCGGCGGTGCATGCTGTTCAGGTGCATGGTTCGGTCGGCCAAGTCCTTGAACTTGCCAGGCCGCGCATAGTGGAACACGATCATGTCCACGATCAGGCCCAGAGTCGCGCCGAGCCACATGACGAAGGCCTTGTGCAGCAACAGCGCCCATGGGTCGATAACCACCACGCCGCCGGGGTAGATGGCGGGAGCCGGGGCGAACAGGGCTTCGACAAGACCGATGATCAGCGCGCCGAGCAGCATGGCCAGCAACTGGCCGGGCCGGGGCAGCTTGAGTTTGGAGATCAGGCTCATTGGACACCTCCGTCGTTATTGAGGATGGCCGCCTTTGTCTCGTCCGGGATGTCCGAGTGCACGACAAGCGCGCGGCTCATGTTGAGATTCACCCGCAGGGTCCGCTTCACGCTGTCCAACTGATCCCGCAAGACGGCGCGCTCCTGGCATTGCAGTTTGCGCTGCGTGTCGCATTCATCCTTGGTCACGTAGCGCGTGTCGCTGTTGCCCTTCATGGCAAAGACAGTGACCACGATGCTGATAAGCCCGACCAGGGCGGCGAGCAGCGAGGCTGTGAGTGCGTTGAATTCCATCCGCCGTCCTCTCCTGTCTTTCCCCCGCTGTGTCGGCCCCCGGCATGCACCAGGGGCCGACGTTGGGCGGGGCATCGCTCAACCGTGGCAAGGGGCTCGCAGCCAAAGTCGTATCATGGGATTTTGAGTCAGACGGGGGCGGTAACGTGGGGTAACGTCGGGTAACATGGGGTAACGTCGGGTAACAAAAAAAACCATTGACAACATTTTGAACAAAGAAAAACCCCGCCTGGGCGGGGCCTCTTCCTGTTCTTGGACGGGAAACGCGCGTTGTATCTTCGCGTATGTTTTCCCGTGCATGGGCGGGAGCGGCATCACACCTAGGGTTCGGCCCCGTGGCACTCGGCGCACCATTCGCGGTACAGGCCGAGCACACCAACTTTGTCCGCCCGCACGGTTTTGCGCTTGGCCTGACCATGCTGGGTGAACACCCGGCCACCCCGCTCGGCATCGTAGTCAACCAAAACGGAGACAACCCCCATACGCACTCCCAGGAACTCCCGGATGGCCCTGTGCCCGCGCAGCATGCCGTTCTGTGTCTCATTGGCCATGCTAGTACCCCCCGATGTCGTCTGCCGGACCGTTTGAGGTCTGGCGAGTTATGCCCTGCCCCATAGCCGTCACGGGGCTGTCCAGGTCGATAGAGGCCAGCGCCCAGAGGAACGCAGCCAAGAGCGGGTACAATTCCAGGCTGCGGGAGAGTTCCGCACGCTGCCTGCTCTTGTATTCCCTGGCCACCATGGAGCCCTCGCCAAAGAACAGCGTCTTGACGCCACGGGTGCGCCGCTCGAACAAGCGGTCATAGGCCGCCCAGTCACGGCTGCCGTTCACGCTGGGGGGCAGGGCCAGGTCAAGCTGGTGCAGGCGCAGACGGCGACGCCCGTCGTTGTAGTCCGTGACCAGGCGCATCTCCGGCGCGGAGACAGGGGTCATCCAGGCTCGGCAGGAAAGCACCTCGCTCCACAGGCTGGCGCGGCGCAGCAGCTGGTCCGGGTCATCATGGGTGTACTCGGCGGCGATCTCGACCTTGCGCATGTCCAGGCCGCTCATGGGCTCCTGGTGTTCCACCAGCACAACGAGCGCTCCGGGCCGGATGTCGCGCGGCCAGGCCAGAGCGCCCACCACGCGGCGGTACAAGGCCTTGGTTGCCTTGTTCTGGTACTGCATCAGGCCGGGGCTGAAAGGGTTCTGCTTGATGCCGATGTCTGCGATGCTTTGCGTCTCCACGTTTGGTCTCCTAGCTCATGTCCCGGTCTTGCGTGAGCCCGGAACCGTTCTTGAGATAGTCCAGGGCCTCGGCCATCACGTCGACCTGGTCCTTGAATTTGCCGTTGGGGAACATGATCACCTCGTTCTTGAACGCGGGAAGCCACGGGGCGCTCTCCGGCACCCACACGTTGCCGCCCTTGACCGTGGACGCCTGGGCGCGGGCACGGGTCTCCTTGCCGTCCTTGCCCAGCACGTAGGGGATCACCGGCACCTTGGTGTCCTTTTGCAGGTCCTGGATCACGCTGGTGCCGCTGCTCTTGTCCTCCACCACAACCTCATCCACGCCCCCGGCGTCGTAGTCATCGACGATGCGCTGTTTGAGGGTCGGGTAGTCCATGCGCTCGCGCAGCACGTGCAGCAGATAGTAGCCGTTTTGGGCCTCGCCCCAGCGCTCGCGCACCGAATAAGCCGCCCCATCCTTGACCGACTGCGCGGTGTCCCAAAAGTCCACAATGCGCTCGAACCGGGGAAGCTCAGTGTAGGACTGGAACCACTCCCACTTGAAGATTCCGCCGCCCGGCGGGGTGGGCTCCTGCTGGAACTGCCCGGCGTACTCCGCCTCGTGCATCTTGCGCTTGATCTTCTCCAGGGCCTCGCCGGTGAACCGCTCCGGCCAGAGCAGCTCGCCTTCCTTGGTGCGAGGGTCCTCAAAGCCGAGCGGAGTCTTGACGTAGCGCCTGCCCTCGTACTCGGCAGGCAGGCACAGGTGCACCCAGCCGCCCTGTTCGAGCAGGTGCCCAGACAGGTCGTTCTCGTGGACGCGCTGCCCCACGACCACGAACGCGCCCCGCTCCGGGTCATCGAGGCGGTTGGACATGGAGTTGTCCCACCAATCGAGCACAGACAGGCGCTTTGTCTCCCGGTCCTGGCTCACGTCCTTGACGTTGTGCGGATCGTCGCAGAACACGTAGTCGCCGCCCTCGCCGGTCGCCTTGCCGCCGGAGGAGGAGACGAAGCGCGAGCCGCCGTGGGTGTTCTCGAACTTGCTCTTTTCGTTCTGGTCGCTCTTGATGCTGACCTTAGAGCCCCAGCGTTCCTGGTACCACGGGCTTTCGATGATGGTGCGGGCCTTCTGGTTGTCGCGCCGGGCCAGGGTCAATTCGTAGGAGGAGTTGAAAGAGCGCCTGCCCGGAGCCCAGGTCCACACCCAGGGCACAAAGCACACGCTGATGCCGATGCTCTTCATGTGGCGCGGGGGCATGTTGACCAGCAGCTCACGAATCTCGAACGTGGCCACGGCCTCCATGTGCTCGCAGATGGCCCCGATGTGCCAACCATCGACAAAGGGCCGGGCAGGCTCGATGATGTGCCAAGACTGGAGGATGAAGTCGTGGTAGCTCATCTCCGGCTTGAAGACGAGCTGCTCGGCGTTGGCGGCAGGCAGGCTGGTTTGCAGGTTCAGGACGAAGTTTTGCAGCAGGCTGCCCCCGCCGCCAGGCCCGAGGGTCCGCCGCTTCATGCGCACCCCCAGGCCGTGGCCTGGCGGGGCCTGGCTACTCCAGCTTGCGCGAGCGCATGAAGCGGATCAGCGTGGTGTCCGAAACGTCGAGGATGCGCGCCAGGCTGGCCTTGCTCACACGCTTGGCGCGAAAATCCTTGATCTCCGACTCCCGACCGTCCAGGACCGACTTGCCGGTGCTGCCCTTGGGCCGCCCTAGGGTCTTGCCCTCGGCCCGCGCCCGCGCCAAGCCCGCCTTGGTCCGTTCGCTTATGAGGTCGCGCTCTATCTCGGCCAGAAGCCCAAAGAGCCCCACCAGAATCTTGCCCTGCACATCCCGCTTGCCGCCGTTGACGCGGATGTTCTCCTTGAGCGTCACCAACCCCACCCCGGCGGCGGCCAGCTTGTCCACGGTCTGCACCACTTCGCCCAAGCTGCGCCCCAGGCGCGACAGCTCTGCCACCACAAGCGTGTCCCCAGCCGCAAGCTGACCGGCAAGCTCCTCCAGGCCGCGTTCCTTGGCCGAGCGCCGCGAGGACATCTCGCGCTCCATCCAGTCCGTGATCTGCACGCCTTCCCGGTTGGCCCAGGAGAGAATTTCCAGTCGCTGGTTCGAAATGTCCTGCTTGTCCGTGCTCACCCGCAAATAGGCTATGGTCGCCATGTTCGCCCCCGTTTTTCAGGTCCGCTGCGTCAAAACCGTTCCCACGGCTTTTTTGTGCCTGATTCACGGCGCGAAAGCAAACGTTTTTAAGCATTATTATGCTGCCTCTTTACGGTCGTTTTAAGTTTGCCTAATCCTGCGCGAAATTCACATTGCCGCCGGGAATGTCCAGGCTGGACCGAAAGGCCTGCACCTGGACAAGGCGCGCCATGATCCGCTGCTGCACCTCGGGCGCTGCGGCCTTGATCTCGTCCATGACCACCCCCTGGAACTCCTCCACGCGCTTCATGTTGAAGGCCTCCCGCTGCATGGCGAAAATGAACTCAAGCTGTTTCCTGGACTCGCCCAGGAGCTTCACGGCTAGGTCGCCCAGGCTGCCCTTGGGACCGGCCAGCCGCCGCAGCTTGTAGCGCGCCTCGCGGCCAGCCTCGGCGTTCTCGTCGGTCTTGATGACCACGCTGACCAGGTCCAGGATGTACTGGGCCTGCTCGGCCAAGGACGCCAGGCGCGCGCCGCTGTCCGAAAGTTGGGCCGTCATAAGCGCCTGCCCGGCCTGCTGCGCAGGAATATTCTTGGCAACGGCGATCTCCATGCGCTGGAAGGCCCTCGTCACCGCCGCGCCGCTGACTTCGAAAAATTCTGCCGCAGCGGCCTTTGTCCAGCCACGGTTGACCACCAGTTCCACCATGACCTCGCGGTCGATGAAACCAGAGCCCCGCGAAGGATGGAGCGCCAACTCGGGCGGCAGCAATTCCGCGATTAACCTCTCCCGCTCGTTCATCTTGCCCCCCGCTTGACCGGCTTAACAGTCCGGCTTAACTCTCATTTACCCCTGTCTTTACTCTTGCCCCAGGTTCTTAACCCAACCTTAACTTTTTCCCCGGCTTTGACGGTCAAGACCTTAACCGGACTTGTCCTGGGCCTGCTCTCTGGCCCGTTCCGCCCGCATCTGCTCGTACTCTTCCAGGCTCCAGCTCTTCGTCTCCCGGACCACCTCACCTTGCGCCCGCTTCGGGTCTCCCATTTGGTCGCGCGTCAGGTAGTGCCCGCCCAGAACCTTGTCCATGTTCGCCCGGCAGACCAGCCAAGCCAAACCGGCGCGCCACTGCTCCACCTCGCCCATCAGGTACGGGTGCTCCCGCACCAGGGCGAAGAACCAGCCCCACCACTCCAGGCTCTGCCTCTCCGGCTTGGACTTCCACCTCGCGGCGATGTCCTTGCCCAACTTCTCGGCATCTTCGCGGGGCTCAGGCAGCTCGGGCAACACTTCGCGGTACCTGGCGACGATTTCACTCACGGGCACATGCTCGCTCTCTCCCCCCCTTGGGGGGGGTGGGGGGGATTTTAGAGTTTTGGAATTGGTATTGGGGCATTGCTTACCCAATGCCGACCCATTACCACCCGCATTAGGCACTCTTTGCTTCCCTGGACGTTCCACGGAATCCCTTGTGCCCCATCGTTTATTTGCGGCGGCGCGGCTAGCCTCTTGGCGTTCCTCGGCCTGAGCAACATGGGGTTGTTCTTCGCGCCAATTGGGCAGGTAGAATATCCCATCCTCGCCCCTCGCCAGGAACTCCTCTTCAATCAAAAGTTCAATGAATCCATCGGCGTCCTTTCTTACGCAGCACACCTCATGCAGATCCTCGACGCCCATTCTCTCCAAGCGGCCCGTGGTCGGGCAATTTTCGGCAGCCCAGCTCCAAAGCAGGAATACGGCGTAAGCTCCGTCACCGCCAAACCGCCTTACCATGCGCATGAAACGAAGCTCACGATGGAACCCCTTCGGCAGGCGCAGGTCCTGAACATAATTTCCCAGCTTCTTAGCCACATTGCCCCCAGCTCTTGCCACGGCCACAATTGAATTTATCGCGAGCCACATCCCTAAACTTTTGTCAGCGCGGCGGCGGCGCATGCCCTCCTGAACGACGCCACCACTTACCCAATGCGCAACTAATGCGGACCCATTGCCTACCCATTACCTATGAATGCGGAACACCAAACCTTCTGTCTCCACAGAACTTCCCGTGGGCGATGCAACAGGCGCGTACCTCGCGCACCTGTCTGTTTCGCGCAGCCATGGGTCCGGGTTGATCTCCACCTGGCCAGGCTCAATTGGCTCAAGCCACAGCAGGCACGTGGCGGCCTGGGAACACAGCTCGGCCCGGCACTTGAGGCGCGTGTCCATGCTCACCCCCTTGTCCTCCTGGATGTCCGCCACCACTCCCGGCACTCCTTGCGCCAAGGGCACACGTCCAGCATTTCAGATGTGCTGTGCATCGCGCACCGGTGGCAGGTGCATGCCGCTTGTGCATGGCTTGAAGTTCTTGATGCCATCGGCATCAGAGCCCTCTCTCGTTTTTCCGCAGATAGTCCTGGTTCACGAACCGCAGGAACGATCGCTGGAAGTCGACCTTGACCGTGCCCGTGCGGTTGCTACGACCCTTGGCCACGTCAATTTCGATCTCCCTGACCACGCCCTTGCCTCGCGTGTCCCAGGGAACAAGAAAGAGTATGATGTCCGCATCAGCTTCGACCGCGCCGGATTCGCGGAGCTGCGAGAGAAGGGGGCGCTTGGTCTTGTCGGCATCGCGGTTGAGCTGGGCCAGGCAGATCACAGCCACGTCGTATTCCAGGGCGGTGTTCTTGATGGCGCGCGAGACCTCGGCCACCTCCTGCTCGCGCGAACTGCACCGTTGGTCCGCGCGCATGAGCTGAAGGTAGTCGATGATGACCCAGCGGATGCCGATCTCGCGCTTCCACTTGCGGACCTGGGAGCGAAACTCCTGAATGGTGAGGCCTGGCCTGTCCCAAAGACGCAGGCGCGGGTCCAATTGCCCAAGCCAGTGAACCCCGCCCATTACCTTGGTCATGTCTGCGTCCGTGAAATCACCATCACGGAAACGCTGCGCGTCAACCCCGCCCTGCCTGGCAAATAAACGTAGGGCCAACTGCACGGATCTCATCTCCAAGGAGAAGATGCCGCCAGGCACGCCCTTGTCCAAGGCGTGTGCCGCCTCACACAGAGCAAAGGCGGTCTTCCCGGCCCCAGGCCGTCCGGCCAGTACGCATGTTTCTCCCGGAGCGTAGCCACCGATGAGGGCGTTCAGGTCGTAGATGGAGGACTTGATCAGATCGCCATGACCGCCCTTAAGGCGTTCCACGTAGGCCAGGGCGTCAAAAGCCACTTGGCTGGGGCGCTGGCTGGGCACGTTGACGCGATCCTCCAGGACTGCGTCTATGGTCTTCTGGGCATGTGCCGCAAACTCAGTCGGACTGGCGGTTGGGTCAAAGGCCGCATCGCAAAGCCCCATGCCTAGCTCGATCATGGCCCGACGCTGGGCAGCTCCGCGCACGATGCCCACATGGTGGCGGGCGTTGGCCACGCTTATGGGAGAGCTGGCCAACTCGGCCAGATACACCGGCCCACCGGCTCGCACCAAACTGCCCAGGGCCGCGAGCCTGTCAGACAGCGTCACCAAGTCAAGCGGCGTCCCGTCAGAGAACATCGCCAGCATGGCCTGAGCAATGGCTCGGTGCGCAGGGGAATAAAAGATGTCGGGCGAAACGCCTTCAAGGATGTCGACGGCTGCGGCTGGGCGCATCAGACACCCACCCAGCACAGCCTGCTCGGCGTCCAGGTCGTGGGGCATGACGCGATTGGGGTGGGGGGCTTTCATGCCGACCCCCGGCATAATGCCAAGGTTCGCAATAAACAGGGGGCAGATGGGGGGCAGAATTGAAAAAGTGCAAAGATAAAGGCTTCGCTACCGTACCCTCTGTACGCCTGCGAAGCCTTGGTATTACTGTGGTACCGGGAGGGGGAATTGAACCCCCACAACCTTGCGGTCGGTGGATTTTGAGTCCACTGCGTCTACCAATTCCGCCATCCCGGCAAGAGGTGCATTCTTAAGAGAACCTGAGGCTTGTGTCAATATGCTCCCCTTGTCAGTCATGTCCCATCATGCTAGCAGATCGCTTCCAAAATATACTTAACAACGAGGTCAGCAATGGTCGTGCCTATGGGGGCGTTGGTGAACGCAGGCGCCATTATTCTCGGCAGTGGGATAGGCATGGCTCTGCATAGTCGCTTTGCCGAGCGCTTCAGGCGTATCGTCTTTCAAGGGCTTGGCCTTTGCGTTCTGCTCATCGGCCTTCAGATGGCACTGACAGGCAAGAACCCACTCATCCTTATCTTCAGCATCCTTCTGGGTGGTCTGCTTGGTGAGGCCATGCGGCTCGACAACATGTTCGAGCATGTTGGCAATCTCACCAAGGCAAAGCTTCGCTCAAGGAATCCCGATTTCACTGAAGGCTTGATAACCAGCTCGCTCATCTTTTGCGTCGGCGCCATGGCTATCGTTGGTTCCTTTGACGAGGGCATCCGCGGTGACACGACGGTACTCTACACCAAGAGCATACTGGATGGCTTCGCCTCTATTGCGTTGGCAGCAACATATGGATCTGGCGTGCTCTTTTCCTTCATCCCTGTACTCGTTTACCAAGCCTCTCTGACAATGTTCGCAGGCTTGTTCCAGGAACAGTTTTCACCGCTTGTCATCAGCCAGCTAACGGCGACAGGAGGTCTGCTTATCATGGGCATCGGCCTGACACTGTTGGACATCAAACGCATCAACCTTTCCAACCTTCTTCCCTCACTTGTCATGGCTGTTGCGCTGACCTTGATCTTCGGATAATTTCTTGAAACATGGTGGAGAATTACCGCAATGGCCTGGTCATTATTTTCAAAGTTCTTGACCGAAGACCTGGAAGAACGTACTAAATAATTCATACTTTTTACATATTGCCTGACTTAAATATCCTAAAGATTTGAACCCGACGTGCTTCAGATTTCTTGATAGGTATCACAATCTGACCACGATCCCGACTAAGGAGACCCCGCTCATGGACGTTGAACTGGCAAAACCTTTTGTCAAGGCCGCAATGGATGTCATTGGCACCATGGCTTTCATCACTCCAAGGCCGAGCAAGCCTTTCGTTAAGAAAAATTCCATTGCGACAGGAGATGTGACAGGGCTTGTCGGTCTCACGGGCGATGGCAAGCGCGGAAGCGTTTCAATCTCTTTCAGCAAGCAATGCGCGGTGGCCATGGTCAAGAACATGCTGGGTGATGACATCCAGGACATCGTCTCTGACGTTAAGGACGCCGTCGGCGAGATCACAAACATGATCTCCGGTCAAGCGCGCGCCGGCCTTTCCGAAAAAGGCCTTGTTTTCCAGGGCTCAACGCCCACGGTCATCATGGGCGACAACCACAGCATTTCGCACATGGCGAAATCCCCAATCATGGCCATACCCTTTGAAACAGACGAGGGCGGATTCACAATCGAGTTCTGCTTCGAATAATCAAGGAAACATTTCTACAGAAGCATGAACCACGTCCCTTGGGGGGGGTATGAGCAAGCTTGACGGATTCCACGATAAGGATTTTCTTGAGCAGGTCACCATTCTAAACGAAATCGCCAGCTCCAGGGACTCGTCCACCCTGAACGGCCTGATGGACCTTTTTGAAAACCCCACAGGCGACACTGGCGTAGACTACATGGTGGTGAACACACTGAATGCCGTGCTCGGTGCGAACGAAGACGCGGTCATTCAAGGCTTGCACAGCCAAAATCTCGCTTTTCGTACCCTTTGCATAAGGACCGCAGGAGAATACACTTTTCCTGATGCCGCCGAACCGCTTGCGGAAATGGCTGAAGATGAAACAGATACAGATAGACTGGCCGAGATCCTAGCTGCGCTGGCAAAGATTCACCCGGCAAACGGTGCGAGCATTTTCAGAGCTTTTCTTGGACATGATGATCCCATGATCGCCTCCTTGGCCATGGAAATGGCTGGAGCCTATGCAGACAGCCAGGCTGTTATCTTCCTGAAAGCCGCTGTGGAAGCCACTGACGCCACTCACTCCTACGATCAGTGCGACATCACAACATGGAAGGCCATCGACGCCCTTGCCACCATGGCGACTCCGGAAGCGATCGCCTTTCTTGCCGCCAACGTTCACCACAAAAACCCCACTGCCAGACGAATCATCACGGACGCCCTGGTACGGGTTGGCGAACCGGCTATTGCACACCTTGAGTCGCACTACGGCCAGGGTGATGTCGATCAGCGCATTCTTGCCTGCAACATCATCGGCTTTATCGGGTCGCGCAAAGGCGCAGACGGACTCGTGCAGGGGTTTGACAAAGGCTACTTCACTGAGCCCAACGTGCGTTATGCCGCCTTTGAGGCACTGGGACGAATCGGCACCTTGAAGGGCTTGGTTTGCCTTGTGGATGGCCTCATGGAGACTGACGAACTCATCCTGATGGCAGTAGTCACTGGGCTTGAGCGCCACGCTGCGCCAGGTATCCTCAAGACCATTTCCGACCGCATCGCGGAAGGTGGAGAGCGCTCTTCGCGCATCGCTCACGCTGTCATTGCCTCGCGTGCGCTGCGCCTGTTCCAGGAGCTCTACAAGGACGAAACCGTCGGAACGGCGCTGCTTGTGGAGCTGAAAAAATCACAGGATCCCGAGATTCTGTCTGATTTCGCGACACGCCTGGAAGAAATCGGCACGGATCGCTCCAAGGCTGACGCAGCAAGTCTGCCAAAACCCAAGACCGCCACGCGCAAGGCCTTGGCAGCGGATGACTCAAAGTCGATGCTTGCGCTTTACCGCAGCATCCTTACCGACATGGGCATCGAGCCCCTCATGGCCGTCAACGGCCAGGAAGCCTATGCTTATGTGGAGGCAGGCGAATTTGCAGACGTTGTCATCACGGACATGAACATGCCCGTGATGGACGGTATGGAGCTTGTGGGGAAATTGCGCGGCTCCCTGGGATACGAAGACGTGCCCATCCTCATGGTCACCACCGAATCTGAGGGTTCACAACGCGAGATGGCCAGCAAGACCGGTGTTACCGCGTTCTTGACAAAGCCTTTCAAACCGGCTGACCTCAAGGCCAAGCTCATCGAGATGCTGGGCGGTTAGCAGCGCGCAGCAAGTATTCTACGCTCATGTTCCACACCCTTCGATCATAAAGCACTCCGACGTGGCTGACGGGGGGAGCGCAGAGCTCCTCCCAGTCTTTGTCTTTCAGCTCAGGGCCTAACCAGCAGCCGGAGAGCGGAAGCACCATGTTGTCTAGCGGTGTGAACAAGCTTTGCCGAAGAATTGAAGGGCCAAGGCAATCGGCATACTCTGGCCCATTCACAGTGCGAACAATGTGACCATCCAAAGCCAGCCCCCGCGCCAACCGGCCGATGGCTAAACGGCTTGCGAGAACGCTCCCCCCATGCGGAGCGCAAATGGTCAAGACACCGCCTACCCTTCCCCTTAAACGTTCATCCGCCAAGGCGGCTCGGGTGACCATTCCGCCGAGGCTGTGCCCTACAAGCAGCACCCTGCCCTCTGGTGCCCGCTGAGCTGCCTTCAAAGCTTCCTGCACAAGCCCCTCCACTATGGCCTCAAAGGAGCGAAAGAAGCTTGCATAGGAGTAGGTCATCACATGGTAGAACCCGGCGTAGCGCAATCTACGCTTGTAAAGGAACCAGGCTGAGGAATTATGGTACAAGCCGTGGGTCAGAATCACAGGGGGAAGTTTACTTGGCATGGACGTACAATGTTTCGCCCTTGGCAACCAGCCAAGTGGGTATGCCAATATGACGAGGCCGATGCTCCACATGGAATTCCATATTGCCCAAAAGACTGCACGTGCGAGATGGCCACCGCAAAGTTCGCGGACGCGAGGCAATAGTCCAGCGCGTGCGTTCTCGACAAGGTATATCGCGTAGGAGAGTAGCGGTACGCCCACAACAACAGCGAAGAGTATCAGCACTATCGACATTGGTCGCTCCGTCCAAAGCTTGCGTACAGTGTATGGAAGCGTGTAGCATGCTCAAAACGACCTGTCATTATGAGGAAAATATGGAACTTCCGCAGGCACCGGACTGTGTCTCAGTCGAAGATTTCTTTCGCATAAACATCCGCGTCGGCACGGTGTTGCGCGCGGAGACATTCCCAGAGGCCAAAAAACCTGCCTATAAGCTCTGGATCGACTTTGGGGATCTTGGTGTCCGGCAATCCAGTGCGCAGATCACACAACTCTATCAACCAGAGGAACTTGTCGGCAGACAAATCGTCGCCGTTGTGAACTTCCCGCCGCGCAAAATCGCAGGCTTTCGCTCCGAAGTCCTTGTGCTTGGCGCAGCAACTCAGGATGGCACAATCACCCTGCTCGCCCCGGACGCTTACGCACCTGACGGCGAACGCATCCATTAATGAGCACAAAGATGAACGAGAATCGCTCAGACCTCAACTCTGCCAACACGCCGATCCTCTGCCTCGACATTGGTTCAGGCACCCAGGATGTACTACTCTACTCAGCAGATCGCGAGATTGAGAACTGCCCTAAACTGGTTCTTCCTGCGCCGGCACGCGTGTTGGCATCCCGCATCCGCGAATTGACGAAACAAGGCCGTGCTTTGCACTTATATGGATTCAACATGGGGGGCGGCTTCGGAGGTGCAGTGCGGGCTCATCTCGCCGCAGGGCTGCAGGTATCCATGACCGAGTCTGCCGCTTACTCCCTCGCGGACGACCTTGAAGCCTTGCGCTCCCGAGGATACAGCATCACCCCTGATTGCCCTGATGAAGCCGTGGCACTGCTTTGCGCAGATTTCGACCAGGACTTTTGGCGTGGAGCCATGTTGTCTCTGGGACTGCCCTGGCCAAGCCTCATTACGGCGTGCGTTCAAGACCATGGTTTTCACCCTGGCCAAAGCAACCGACGTGGTAGATTTGTGCTCTGGGAACGTTTGCTCAAGGAGGCGCATGGACAGCCCGAGAGCCTGCTTTTTGAGGCGGTCCCGCAAGAGTTCACACGGCTGGCTGATCTGCAAAAATCCATAGGTGGCGGCCCTGTGGCAGATACGGGCGCTGCGGCGGTTCTTGGCGCATTGTTTGAGCCGTCAGTACGAGCCAGGTCCGATGCCCGCGGCATTACCCTCGTAAACATCGGCAACAGTCACACGGTGGCCTTCCTGATCTTTCAGGGGCGGATTTGGGGTGTTTACGAACACCACACAGGTCTCCTAGACGCCCAAAAACTATGGAGTCAACTTGAGCAATTTCGCAAGGGCAACCTTGATTTCGTGTATATATTTGATGACCAGGGGCA
>NZ_JAVHLD010000022.1 GCF_031082295.1 Humidesulfovibrio sp. | reverse complement strand
CCAAGCCCTTTCGCTTGATATGGGGATTCCAAAGGGCCTCAGGCCCTTTGGCCGCCGGAGGCATCTCTTTTCTTAGTCCAGGTCCACTGCCTCGGCCAGGTAGTTGCTGAACAGATGCACCTGCGCGGGCACCTCGTGCGTCTTCAGGCCGTCGCGGATGCCGTCCTCGCAGTTGTGGCAGGCCACCACGGCGACCTCGGCCCCGGTGGCGCGGATGGCCTCGGCCTTGGCCTTGGCGGTGGCCAGGCGCTTCTGCTTGTACTCGGCCATGAGTCCATGCCCCCCGCCTGAGCCGCAGCAGTGGGTATGCACGCCGTTTGGGTACATCTCGCGCAGGTCGGCGCAGACGTGGTTCAAGAGCAGGCGCGAGTCCTCGAAGTGCCCGGCGTTGCGGATGAAGTTGCAGGAATCCTGGAATGTGGCCGATTCCTTGTAAAAATGGTGCTTGAGCTTGAGCCTGCCCGCGCGGAAGAGGTCGGCCCACATCTTCATGGGGGCCACCACCTCGAAGGGGAAGTCTCTTTTCAGCCAGTTGGGTCCCTCAAACTTGAGGGCGCGGATGGAGTGCCCTCACTCGGCTGTGAGGATCGTTCGGACCCCCAGGTTTTCGCCCGCGGCCACGACGCGTCCGGCCAGCTCGGCGGCGGCGGGGTCGTCCCCGGCGAAGAGCCCGATGTTGGTGGAGTCCCAGCCCTTGGCGCTGGTGAGGGTGAAGTCGAGCCCGGCGGCGTTGTACAGCTTGAGGTAGCAGTAGAGGTTCTGCGGGTAGAACTTGATGTCGCGCGGGTGGAAGGTGACGAGCACCTCGGCGCCCTTCTTGTCGATGGGGGCCACGGCGTCCGGCATTTCGGCCTGGAGTTCCTCCAGCTGCCATTCCACGGTCTCGATGTACTCTTCCTCGGTGATGCCGAGGTTGTTGCCGAACTCCAGCGCGTTGGCCAGGCCCGAGGCCAGCCCCTGCGGGGTCATGCCCTGCGATACGGCCAGCGCCCGGGTGGCGCGCACCAGGAAGGCTATGGAGATGCCGTGCGGGCAGAACATGGTGCAGCGCTGGCACATGGTGCAGGTGCCGTAGGCTGTGTCCACCAGCCACTGCATGAAGGCCTCGTCCACGTCGCCCTTCTTGCGGATGAGCTCGGCCAGGGGCTTCAGGCGGTAGGCGGGCACGTGCTCGGGCCGGGGGTCGGACTGGAAGAAGTGGCAGCCCTGGGCGCACAGGCCGCAGCGCGCGCAGATCTCCATCCAGAGCTTGAGGCGCGCGCCGCTTTTGCCTGCCAGGGCTTGTTTCAGGATGCCTAAGTCCATTGCGTCTCCTTGCCGATTCTACTGGGCGATTACCAGGCGCCCACGTTGCGCTTGCCGAAGTCGCTGCCGGTGACGGCGCGCGAGACGAAGAACAAGACGGCGTGGGAGAGCTTGGTGAACGGCACGGCGAGGAGCATCAGGTTGCCCGAGAGCACGTGCAGGGTGATGAACAGGTCGTAGTCGCCCCACTGGCGGTAGGCGATGAGGCCGGTGAGCATGGGCGCGGCGGTGAGGGCCAGCACCAGCCAGTCCGAGGCGGTGGTGAGGGCGCGCACGTGGGGCAGGCTGAGCCGCCGCCAGGCCAGGAACGCCGCCGAGGCCAGGAACAGGTAGGTCAGCCAGTCGGCGGCCTCGTCGGGCAGGGTGGGCCAGGACACGTCCCAGGCCAGGTCCACCAGCACCACGTGGGCCGAGAAGAAGAGCGCCACGCCGAGGAGCGCCAGGTGGAAGGAAAAGCCCGCGGCGGTCATGAGGGCGTTCTCGCGCGCGGTGATGTTGGCCGGGACGAGCCAGCGCAGGATGCTCTTCAGCGCCCAGGACGGGCGGAAGCCCTTGAGGGCGGCTGGGTCTGCGGCGCGGGCCAGGAGCACGAAGCGCAGCACGCGCCAGCCTGAGCCCAGCGCGAACACGCTGAAGGAAAAGGCGAAGAGCGGGCCGGCGGCGAAATCATACAGGCTGAGCAGGGTCACGGTTCCTCCTGAGTGCGCGCGGCCAGGGCCGGGCGGTGGCAGGCATTGGTGGGCGTGCGCGCGGTCCGCCGGGTACCCGTCCTGGGTATCAGAACTTGCGGCGCAGGGCAATTCCCCTTTTGCGGTGGGGATTGGGGACTATCCCTCCGGCTGGTTCACCCGGTCCATGGCCAGCAGCCCGCAGGCCGGGCAGACCCAGCCCGAGCGCTCCTTGTAGGCGTTGCCAACACGAGTATAACTGCCAACGAAATCAAAGTGCACATGGATGGATGATGGTCTATTATTGGTATGGTGTCACTACAGCCAACGTTTCTGCGGTGACTATTTTGGGCTTGTACTCTGCGGCCGAAGTACAACGTTTACGATATAATCAAGAGACTCCAGGTATAGGCCATTGATGTCTCGTGAATTTTTAACATGACCACGAATTTGGGAGACATCAACACCGTCCGCAGAGGCACGGTAAACAACAATCGACGGAATGCTCGAGAAACTATATCTTGTAGTCATAAACGCCGCTTCAGGTGGAGTTATTGTTCCTCCACTGACCCTAAACGTGGCGTATCTAAGTGTTTTAACTGTTTTGCTGAGCAGGTGAAATACAGCAGCAAACCCATTAGAATTTCTTTCGTTATTGTTATAATACAATATAGCAACAGGGCTTGACTCATCTAGCGTTGTTGAGACAAAGTTCAGATCTGTCACCTCGGTATGCTTTGCACACGTAATTATATGTTCAACATCTGTCTCGAAGTACGCGTCAAGATTGTCTGTATGTCTTTTCTTGCAAATTGCATCAGTTCCTGCAGTTGCCATGGGCATGTGGAGAAAAACAAAGCAGCACAATATCACAAACACCCGCTTCCTCATCATCGCCCCCTTAGTAGTAGCGATTCACATATTTTTGTTTGCATCCACCCGCAACTTCCTGCAACATGTGCACCGCTCTCCCCGAAAGCACCCTCCGCTTCACTTCTTCCAACATCTGCTCCCCTCAGTTCCATTCGCGCGCTGGCTAATGCGTGTGCCCAGCTTCTTCAGCCGCGCCAGCCGTAAAGTGACGTTCTTGACAGCCCCCTCACCCCCCCGGCTGGTTCACCCGGTCCATGGTGCGGAAGTTGATGGCCTCGGCCAGATGCGGAATCTCGATGGCTTCCGCGTCCTCCATGTCCGCGATGGTGCGGGCGATGCGCAGCACGCGGGTGTACGCCCGGGCGGAAAGGCCCAGGCGGCGCACGGCCTGCTCCAGGAACTGGTGCTCCCCCTCGCCCACCTTGCACCAGCACTCCAGGAGCGCGCCCTGGAGGTCGGCGTTCAGCCGGATGCTCGAATCCTTGTAGCGTTCGGCCTGCAGCGCGCGCACCTTGACGATGCCTGCGCGCATGGTGGCCGAGTCGCGGGTGCCGCGCGGGGCCTTCAGGTCCTCGTACGGCACGGCGGGCACCTCCACCTGCAGGTCGATGCGGTCCATGAGCGGGCCGGAGATGCGCGACCGGTACTTGAGGATGGACAGCGGCGAGCATGTGCAGGTGTGGCGGTCGTCCGTCAGGTAGCCGCAGGGGCAGGGGTTCATGGCCGCCACGAGCATGAAGTCCGCCGGGTAGGTGAGCGCCTGGGCCGCGCGGGAAATGGTCACCCGGCCGTCTTCCAGGGGCTGGCGCAGCACCTCCAGCACGTGTTTCTTGAACTCCGGCAGCTCATCTAAGAACAGGACGCCTCTGTGGCCGAGGGACACCTCGCCGGGCCGGGGGCAGACCCCGCCGCCGATGAGCCCGGCGTCGGAAATGGTGTGGTGCGGCGAGCGGAAGGGGCGGCGCACGATGAGCGCGGCCTCGCGCGGGAGCATTCCTGCCACGGAGTAGATTTTGGTGACTTCCAGCGCCTCGTCGAAGGTGAGCGGCGGCAGCACCGTGGGGATGCGCTGGGAGAGCATGGTCTTGCCGCTGCCCGGAGGCCCGACGAACAGCAGGTTGTGCCCGCCCGCGGCGGCGATCTCGATGGCGCGCTTGGCGTGGTCCTGGCCCTTGACCTCGGCGAAGTCGCCCTCGCACCCGGCCTGGCCCGCCCACAGCGCGTCCACGTCCACCACGGCGGGCGCGGGCTGGTCCTCTCCGGTGACGATGCGCACGGCCTGGGACAGGCTGTCCACGCCGTAGACGGAAAGTCCCTGCACCACGGCGGCCTCGGCGGCGTTTTCGCCCGGCACGATGAGCCCCTGCGCGCCCTGGTCGCGGGCCAGGATGGCCAGGGGCAGGATGCCCGGCACGGGCTTCAGCGCGCCGTCCAGCGACAGCTCCCCGGCCAGGAACCAGCCGCCGACCTTGGGGTCCGGGCCTTCCGGGGCGAGGTGCCGCGGGTCGATGGCCTCGCTGGCGGCCAGCAGGCACAGGGCCAGCGGCAGGTCGTAGGCGCTGCCCTCCTTGCGCAGGTCGGCGGGGGCGAGGTTCACGGTGATGCGCGCGGGCGGCAGCTTGTGTCCGGCGTTCTTCAGCGCCGCGAGCACGCGCTCCTTGGCCTCGCGCACGGCGCCCTCGGCCAGGCCAACGAGGGTGAAGGCGGGCATGCCGGAGCGGGTCAGGTCGACCTCCAGGGACACGGGAAGGGCTTCGATGCCGAGCAGTGCGGCGGTGCTGACTTTGGCGATCACGGGGGGATGCTCCTTTTCTGCGGCTGTGCCTATAGATCATGCCATACCGGGAGCGCTTTGTCTAGAAAGTCAAGGCAATCAGGCCGGTGCGGAGGCCGGGGCGGGCTTTCGCAACGCGCCGGACACGCCGCGCAGCGTCACGGCGCAGAGCACCACGGCCCCGCCGAGGATCGACCACAGGCCGGGAATCTCGCCGTAGCCCAGGGCCACCCAGACAGGGTTCAGGATGGGTTCCAGGGTCATGATGAGGATGGCCTCCAGCGCGCCCAGGCGCTTGATGGCCCAGACGTAGAGGCCCATGGACAGGCCCTGCTGGACCACCCCCAGGTAGACCAGGCCCAGCCAGCCGGAGGCGTCGGGCAGGCCTTCCCAGAGGAGGAACGGCAGCCCGATGAGCGCGGTGATGATGTTGCCCAGCGCGACGGCCTCCAGGGGCGAGGCGTCCTTCTGGGCGCGCATGCACAGGGTGAAGGCCGCGTAGAGCATCCCCGTGCCCATGGCGATGACGTTGCCCCAGAGGCCCGTCGTGGAGACCCGGTCGAGGAAGAACAGCACCATGCCGCAGAGCATGGTCAGGACGAACAGCCAGTCGCGCGGGCGGGTGGGCTCGCCCAGCAGGCGCGGAGCCAGCAGCGCGACGTACATGGGCGCGGTGTAGGCCAGCAGGATGGCGTTGGCCGCGGTGGTCATCTTCATGGCGACCACGTAGCCGAGCAGCAGCCCGGCATAGCACAGGGCCGTGCCCAGGCGCGCGCGGGTGGGCCGGAGGTCAAGCGCGCCGCGCATCATGAGCAGGATGGTCAGGGCGGAGATGGCGCCGCGCACGCCCGTGATGGCCATGGGGCTCACGTCCACCAGCTTCACTGCCAGGCCGCCGGAGCTCCAGATGAGCGCCGTGGCCACCAGCGCCAGCGTTGCCTTCGTGCCTTCCTTCACCGGAGCGGGCTAGTGCAGCAGGCGGCCGATGCGCTCCCAGCGGATGTGGGTGGGGCTTGTCCACGACCAGTAGATGATCATGGCCTTGCCCTTGATGGCGGAGCGGTCCACGAAGCCCCAGAAGCGGGAGTCGAAGGACTCGTCGCGGTTGTCGCCCATGCAGAAGTACTTGCCCTCGGGCACGGTGATCTTGGGCATCCAGTCGCGCTTGGCGCTGCAGGGGGCGCTCGCGCTTTCGCAGTGGTCGAAGTAGGTCTTGGGGTCCACGGTGACGTCCGGGTGGCCTTCGGGCAGGGGGCTTGGCTCGATGTCGGCCATGGTGTGCTGGACGTACGGCCCGGTGACGTGCTTGCCGTTGACGTAGACCTCCTTGGCGCGGATCTCCACCGTGTCGCCGGGGACGCCCACGATGCGCTTGACGAAGTCCACGTCCTTCAGGGTCGGGCGGCTGGAGTCGAGCTTCTCGTCGAAGGGGTACTCGAACACGACGATGTCGCCGTGCTGGGGCTCGTACACATCCACCAGGATGCGGTCGGAGAAGGGCATCTTGAGGCCGTAGTGGAACTTGCTGACGAGCAGCTGGTCGCCGATCTGCAGGGTCTCAAGCATGGAGCCGGTGGGGATCTTGAAGGCCTGCACCACGAAGGCGCGGATGATCAGCGCCAGCACCACCGCGACGAGCAGCGCCTCCACGTATTCCTTGAGCGTCTTGAGCCATCTCGGATTCATGCTCGTTCCTTCTCTCTGTGCGGCGAGGGGGCCGCCGCGTGGTTGGTCGTCGTTGGGGGCTAGTCGTCGCCGCCGGCCTTGAGCACGGCCAGGAAGGCTTCCTGCGGAATCTCCACGTTGCCCATGCGGCGCATGCGGCGCTTGCCTTCCTTCTGCTTTTCCAAAAGCTTGCGCTTTCTGGTGATGTCGCCGCCGTAGCACTTGGCGATGACGTCCTTGCGGAAGGGCGCCACGCGCTCCTTGGCGATGATCTTGTTGCCGATGGCGGCCTGGATGATGACCTCGAACATCTGGCGGGGGATGCTCTTCTTGAGCTTCTCCGCGAGGCTGCGGCCGAACTTGTAGGCCGAGTCGCGGTGCACGATGACCGAGAAGGCGTCCACGGCCTCGGTGTTGATGAGGATGTCCAGGCGCACCAGGTCGGACTGGCGGTAGTCGATGATCTCGTAGTCGAGGCTTGCGTAGCCCTTCGTGGTGCTCTTCAGCTTGTCGAAGAAGTCGAACATGATCTCGGCGAAGGGCATTTCATAGGTCACCACCACGCGGGAGGTGGTCAGGTACTTCATGTCCTTCTGGATGCCGCGCTTTTCTTCGCACAGGCCCAGCACGTTGCCCACGAAGTCGTTGGGCACGTGGATTTCCACCTTGGCGTAGGGCTCGTACAGCGCGGCGATGTGGCTCGGCTCGGGCAGCAGGCTCGGGTTGTCGATCTGGAGCTTGCGGCCGTCGGTGGTCTCCACGTTGTAGATGACCGAGGGCGCGGTGGTGATGAGCCGGGCCTGGAACTCGCGCTCAAGGCGCTCCTGGATGATCTCGATGTGCAGGAGGCCAAGGAAGCCGCAGCGGAAGCCGAAGCCCAGGGCCTTGGAGGTCTCCGGCTCGAAGCTGAAGGCGGCGTCGTTCAGCTGGAGCTTCTCCAGCGCCACCTTGAGCATCTCGTACTCGTTGGGCTCCACCGGGTACAGGCCGGAGAAGACCATGGGCTTGACCTTCTTGAAGCCGGGGAACGGCGTCTTGGTGGGGTTCGCGGCCTTGGTGATGGTGTCGCCCACGGGCGCGTCGGACAGCTCCTTCATGTTGGCGCAGAGGAAGCCTACCTCGCCGGGGCCGAAGTCTGCCATCTCCACGCTCTCCGGGGAGAACACGCCGAGCTTCATGACCTCGAACTCCTTGCCCGAGGAGAAGATGCGGATCTTTTCGCCCTTCTTGATGGTGCCCTCAAGCACGCGGAAGAGCACCACCACGCCCAGGTACGTGTCGTACCAGGAGTCGAAGATGAGCGCCTTCAGGGGCGCGTCGGCCTCGCCCTTTGGGGGCGGCAGGTGCGTGATGATGCGCTCGATCAGGTCCGCCACGCCCAGGCCCGACTTGGCGCTCACCAGGGCCGGGTCGGTGCAGTCCAGCCCGATGACCTCTTCGATCTCGCGGCTCACGCGCTCGGGTTCGGCGCTCGGCAGGTCGATCTTGTTCAGCACCGGCACGACCTCGAGGTCGTTGTCCAGCGCCAGGTAGACGTTGGCGAGCGTCTGGGCCTCCACGCCCTGGGAGGCGTCGACCACGAGCAGCGCGCCCTCGCAGGCGGCGAGGCTGCGCGAGACCTCGTAGGAGAAGTCCACGTGGCCGGGGGTGTCGATGAGGTTCAGGACGTACTTCTTCCCGTCCTTGGCGGTGTAGGGGATGCGCACGGCCTGGGCCTTGATGGTGATGCCGCGTTCGCGCTCCAGGTCCATCTTGTCGAGGTACTGGGCCTTCTGCTCCCGCGCGGAAACCACGCCGGTGAGCTCAAGGATGCGGTCGGCCAGGGTCGATTTGCCGTGGTCGATATGCGCTATGATACTGAAATTTCTGATGAGGTTGGTGTCGGTCATGGTCTCGCACGTGCCGTCCGGAAGCTCTCCGGGCTGCGTTCTTGAGGATTACCCCGTTTGAGGGCGAGAGCCCTTGTACGGCATAATTGTCCGGCTGTCTAATGGCGCGAGGGCCACGCGGCGGGGCGCCTTCACGGCCCGCTTGCGCGTGGCCCGGCCCTTGCCCTCGTCATGGATTGTGCGTATCCAACGGACCATGAGAACAATCATTCTCGGCGGCACAGGGTTTATCGGCAAGGCGCTTGCGCGGCTGCTCTCAGGGCAGGGGCACGAGGTCGTCGTTCCCTCGCGCAGGCCGGAAAAAGTTCCGGCGGCGCTGGGCCGTGGAGTCCTCGGCGCGCCCTTTGACGGCGTCACCGGCGCGGGCTGGGCGGAGCACATCAACGCGGACACGGCCATCGTGAACCTGGCGGGCGAGAACATCGCCGAGGGCCGCTGGACCCCGGACAAGAAGCGGCGCATCCTGGACAGCCGCCTGGACGCCGGGGCCGCGGTCATGGACGCCATCCGCCAGGCAGCGGCCCCGCCCGCGGTGCTGGTGCAGGCCTCGGCCGTGGGCTTTTATGGCGCGCGCGGGCCGGAGCCGGTGGGCGAGGACGCCCCGCCGGGCGCAAATTTTCTGGCCCAGGTGGCCAGCCGCTGGGAGGCGTCGACCCAGGACGCGGAGGCGCTCGGGGTGCGCAGGGTCGTGGCCCGCACGAGCATGGTGCTGGGCCGGGGCGGCGCGCTGGCCAAGATGCTGCCGCCGTTCAAGCTGGGCCTGGGCGGGCCGCTGGGCGCCGGAACCCAGATGGTGCCCTGGATCCACCTTGACGACGAGGTCGGGGCCATGGCTTTTCTGATCGCCACGCCGGGGCTGTCCGGCCCCTTCAACCTGGCCGCGCCCGAGGCCGTGGATTCCCGCGGGTTCGCCCGCGCCCTTGGCCGCGCGCTCGGCCGCCCGGCCTTTCTGCCCGCGCCGGGCCTCGCGCTCCGGCTGCTGCTGGGGCAGATGGCGGAAGAGGTCCTGCTCTCCGGGGTGCGCGCGGAGCCCACCCGCCTGCTGGCCGCGGGCTACCGGTTCCGGCACCCCTCCCTGGCCGACGCCCTTGCGGACGTCCTGGGCCGGGCGTAGGCTGGCGGGGAGTTGAAGGGAGCGCACATGGGCAAAGGCAGAATCTTGATCGTTGAGGACGAATCCATAGTGGCCCTGGGCATCAGGTCCACCCTGATGCGCCTGGGCTACGAGGTGGTGGGCGTGGCGTCCACAGGGCTTCAGGCCCTGTCCCTGGCGGAGGCCGCCAGGCCCGATCTCGTGCTCATGGACGTGATGCTCGACGGCGGCATGGACGGCATCGACACCGCCCGCGAGCTGCACGAGCACCTCCGCCTGCCCGTGGTCTACCTCTCCGCCGCCACCGACGAGAAGACCCTGGACCGCGCCAAGCGCACAGACCCCTTCGGCTACATCACCAAGCCCTTCAGGGACCATGACCTGTCCCTGGCCATCGAGGTGGCCCTGTACAAGGCCCGCACCGACGCGCAGCTGCAGGAGAGCGAGCGGCTCTTGTCCACCACGCTGGGCAGCCTGGCCGAGGCCGTGGTGGCCATCGACGCCGAGGGCCGCGTGACCTACATGAACCCCGCCGCCTCGCACATGCTGGGCGTGGAGGCGGAGCAGCCCCTGGGCCACGACATTTCCGCCCTGTTCACCATCATGGAGCCGGACACCCGCCTGCCCATCGCCGGGCTGGAGGAGATCTGCAGCCCGAGCGCGGCGCACCCCATGTGCGAGGACATGCTGCTGCGCACGTCCGCCGGACTGGAGATGCCCGTGGGGCTGTCGGTGTCCCCCGTCACGGGGCAGCGTGGCGAGTTCCGTGGCCGGGTGATGGTGTTGCGCAATGTCGCCTTGCGCAAACAGGCGGAAGCCGAGCTGCTCGAGAGCATGCAGGCCCTGCGCACCGCCTTCCGCCAGACCGTGCGCGCCCTGGCCAGCATGGCCGAAAAGCGCGACCCCTACACCGCCGGACACCAGCAGCGCGTGGCGCGGCTGGCTTGCGCCATCGGCGGGGAGATGGGCCTGCCCGCGGATTCCCTGGAAGGGCTGGAGGTCTCCGGCACCCTGCACGACGTGGGCAAGGTCTACGTCCCGGCGGAGATCTTGTCCAAGCCGGCGCGGCTGTCGCACATGGAGATGGGCATCATGAAGAGCCACTCCGAGGTGGGCTTCGAGATCCTGCGCGAGGTGAACTTCCCCTGGCCCGTGGCCCGCACGGTGCTCGAACACCACGAGCGCCTGGACGGCTCCGGCTATCCCGGCGGACTCAAGGGCACCGAAATTTCGCTTGAGGCGCGCATCCTGGCCGTGGCCGACGTGGTCGAGGCCATGAGCTCGCACCGGCCCTACCGCGCCGCCCTGGGCCTGCCCCTGGCCCTGGAGGAGATCAAGGCCGGGCGCGGCAAGGTCTACGACCCCGAGGTCGTGGACGCCTGCCTTGCGCTGCTGAATAGAGGCGGCTTCACTTTCGAGGCCCCGGAGCCCCATCCGCCCGGGCCGTTGCCCGACTTTTCCCTGAGTTGCGCGCCACAGGCGCCACAAGCCGTTGCCGATTTGGAGGAATGATGAGCGAACGAGGGCGCATCCTGGTGGTGGACGACGAGTCCGGCATCCGCTTTTCCCTCAAGGGCATCCTGGAGGACGAGGGCTTTGCCGTGGCCGAGGCCGAAACCGGCGAGCGCGGGCTTGAACTGCTGGACGCGGACGGGGACTTCGACCTGGTGTTTCTGGACATCTGGCTGCCCGGGCTGGACGGCCTGGAGGTGCTGGCCCGCCTGCGCGAGGAACGGCCGGGGCTGCCCGTGGTCATGATCTCCGGCCACGGCACCATCGAGACCGCCGTCACCGCCATCAAGCGCGGCGCCTTCGACTTCATCGAGAAGCCGTTGTCGCTGGAGAAGGTCGTGCTGGCCGCGCACAAGGCCCTGGAATTCTCCCGGCTCAAGCAGGAGAACCTGGCCCTGCGCCACTCCCTGGGCGAGGCCGAGGTGCACCTCACCGGCGAATCACCGGCCATGAGCGCCCTGCGCGAGGTCATCGGCCAGGTGGCCCCCACCGACGCCTGGGTGCTCATCACCGGCGAAAACGGCACCGGCAAGGAGATCGCGGCGCGCCTGCTGCACGGCATGAGCCGCCGGGCCGACCTGCCTTTCGTGGCCGTGAACTGCGCGGCCATCCCCGAGGAGCTCATAGAGAGCGAACTGTTCGGGCACGAGAAAGGCGCCTTCACCGGCGCGGACAAGGCCCAGATCGGCAAGTTCGAGCTGGCCAACAAGGGCACCCTGTTTCTGGACGAAATCGGCGACATGAGCCTGAAGACCCAGGCGAAGATTCTGCGCATATTGCAGGAGCAGCGCTTCGAGCACGTGGGCGGGCGCAAGACCATCACCGTGGACGTGCGCGTGCTGGCCGCCACCAACAAGGACCTGGCGAGCGAGATACGCGCCGGGAACTTCCGCGAGGACTTGTACTACCGCCTCAAGGTGTTCCCGCTCACCGTGCCGCCCCTGCGCGAGCGCGCCGAGGACATTCCGCTTTTGATCGACGACTTCGTGGAGACGCTCTCGCGTCGGGGCGGGTGCAAGCGCGCCGTCTTCAGCCCCGAGACCCTGGCCGTGCTCCAGACCTACCCCTGGCCGGGCAACGTGCGCGAGCTCAAGAACTTCGTGGAGCGCATGCTGATCCTGGCGGGCGGGCGCGAGATCACCCCGGACCGCCTGCCGCCGGACATCACCAGCCGCGCAACGGTGAGCGCCGCGCCTGCGTCGCCGCCGCCTGCTGCAACGCTCCAGGCTCCCGCCGCCGGGCCGGACGAGGACGACGTCCCCGATACCGACATCCCCGACACCTTCCGGGCCGGGCCGCTGGACTTGAAGGCCGCGCGTGCGGCGTTCGAGGCGCGTTTCCTGGAGGCCAAGCTCAAGGAGTTCGGCGGCAATGTCACCAAGCTCTCCGAGGCCGTGGGCCTGGACCGCAGCTCGCTGTACCGGAAATTGAAAGGGTACGGGATTCAGGCGGAGTGAGGGGGGCGACATGCCGATCATTTTGAGAAATTTTAGTTACCGCTTTGCTGAGCAAGTTATCAACAGTAGCCTTGCTATTCGGCAGGAGATTGAGGCCGTCCTGACGGACCCTTCACTTCCGATAGCTGAACTATCGCGCCCAAGGTTCAACGAAGAGCTTGAGACTCGTTTTGTCGCCAGAGGCTGGGAGTCTCAGCCTCTCGTGTTCGGTGAACCAGGAGAGCCGATGGCGAAGATGGATTTTCTGAAGAATCGCGTCGGAGTAGAGGTTGAGTTCGGGCATGCATCGTTCATCGGAATAGATCTTTTAAAGATGCAGATCGGCTCCTACTCTGGCTTAGATAAGATTGATATCGGTGTGTATGTTGTGACAACGCTTTCTTTTCAAAAGAAGATGAAACAGCTGCATGAACTCAACTGGGAAGGTTCTTTAAACTTTGAAAAAGTTGTTAAGTATCTGCCGCATCTCAAGAGCGCGATACAGGTCCCAGTGTTGGTGTATGGTATAGATCTCGCCTAGCGAGTATGGGCTATAATAAAGGCCGGGAGCTTGCGCCCCCGGCCTTTTCAGTTGTTTCTGCCAGCGCCTACACCCAGTAGACGACCTCGAAGGCTTCCTTCATCTCGGCCTTGAGCTTGTTCATGGCGGTCTTGTCCATGTCGCGGATGCGGATGAACACGTCGCGCTGGCCCACCTCGGCGGGCTCGCACGCCGTGAGCAGGCTCATGAGCCGCGCGCCGTGGTCCTTCAGGTAGTCGAGCACCGGCACCAGCCCGCCCGGCTCGTTGGACAGCCGCACCCCTATCTGGATGCCGCCCTCCAGCACGCCGGTGATCTTCACCAGCACCTTGAAGATGTCGGAGTCGGTGACGATGCCCACGACCTTGTTGTTCTCGTCCACCACGGGCATGCCGCCGATCTTGTGCTCCAGCATGATGGCCGCCGCGCTGTCCACGGTCTCGTTCGAGCGGATGGTGACGACCTTCTTGGTCATGATGTCCTTCACCTTGATCTCGGAGAGCAGGTAGTACAGCTCGTGCATGTCGAGGGTCGTGGCCTTGGAGGGAGAGGCATCCTTGATGTCGCGGTCGCTGACGATGCCGACGAGCACGCCCTTGTCGTCCACCACGGGCAGGCGGCTGACGCCCTTCTCCTTCATGATCTTGGAGGCCTTCATCATGGAGGTCTCCTGGGTGGCGGTAAACACGTCCTTGGTCATCCAGTTTTCGATGAGCATGTGTGGTTCTCCTGTGCTTCGTCCCGCTGCCTTTGGTGGCAGGGCGGGGCGGTGGTGTCATTTTCGTTTATGATATCCAAGCCTGAGCATGTTGGCTAGTGGAATTTTGAAGGAAAGCGACTGCCCGCTTGGTTCCGAAGGATGTTCGGCGCGGCGGCGGAGCGGCCTTGGCGCGCCCAGGCTTTACCTTCTGCGCGCCACAAGATAGCATGCCGCCCATGTATGTGGTTGTGAATGTCGACGACCTGGGCCTCTCAAGCGCCGTGCGCCGCGCCGTGGAAGACCTGGCGGGCCTGGCGCGCGTCAGCTCGGCCACGCTCTTGGTCAACGGCCCGGACGCCCCCGCCGCGGCAAGATTGTCCGCGCAGAGCGGGGGAGCCCTCGGCATCGGCGTGCACCTGAACATTCTTCGGGGCCGTCCCGAGAGCCCGGCGCACGAGATTTCCGGCCTGGTTGGGCCGCAGGGCCTGTTCCTGGGCGACTATGTGGCGCTTTTCAAGCGCTACCTTGGCCGGGCCTTCACCCCGGCGGACGCCGAGCGCGAGTGGACGCGCCAGGTGGAGCGCGCGCTTGCCCTTGGCGTGGCGCCCACGCACCTGGATTCCGAGAAGCACATCCACGTGTGGCCGGGCCTGTTCGAGGCCGCCTGCCGCGTGGCCGAAGCCTTCGGCATCGGCTGGGTGCGCAGGCCGGTGGAGCTTGTCTCGCCCCTGCGCTGGGACAAGGGCGGGCGGCGTGCGCGGATTTTGAACACTTTCGCCCTGTGGCACCAGGTGCCGAGGAGCGGCCGCGTGGCCTGCCCGCACTCGGTGTTCGGCGTGGCCGACCAGGGCGCGGACTTGTTGCCGGGGCGGCTTCAGGCGTATATGAAGCGTGTGCGGCCGGATGTGCTGGAGGTGGTCTGCCACCCCGGCGCCCCGCGCGAGGACGACGCTCCGCTGCCCGTGGAGTACGGCCCCATGCGCATCAGCGGCCAGTGGAAGGCCGAGCGCGACGCTTTGGCCGCGCCGGGCTGGGACGCGGTCCTGGCGGATGCCGGGGCGCGGCTGACGCACTACGGCCAGCTTGATCCGGCCACGCGCGGTCTTCGGCCGGAATTTCGCCAGTAACGCAACGACGTCAGAAAAAACGGGATGCCAAGCATGTCACGATCCGCCCTGAACTGCCCCCAGAATGACTCCCCCGCCCAGGCCGGGGCCGGTCGCCCCCTGAACTCCGCAGGCTCCTGGCCGCCCGCAGGCTCCTGGCCGGTCGAAGTCAGCATCGTCACGCCCATGCACAACGAGGAGCTCTGCGTGCGCGAGTTCCATAAGCGCATCGGCGCGGCGCTCCAGGGTTTGGGCGTCAGCTACGAGATCGTGCTGGTGAACGACGGCAGCACCGACTCCACCCCCGCCATCATCCGCGAGCTGGCCAGCACCGACCCGCACCTGGTGGGCGTGTTCCTGGCGCGCAACCGGGGCCAGTGCACGGCCATTTTCGCAGGCATCCAGCACTCGCGCGGCAGGTACGTGGTCATCATGGACGGCGACCTGCAGCACCCGCCCGAGGAGGTCCCGAGCCTCATCGAGAAGATCCGCGAGGGCTACGACCTGGTCAAGGGCGTGCGCCAGAAGCGCCAGGAATCCCTGCTGCTGCGGCGCATCCCGAGCCTCGTCGCCAACTACCTCATGCGCGCCACCAGCAAGTGCGACGTGCACGACATGGGCGGCCTGTCCTGCCTGGACGGCGACCTGGCGCGTTCGCTCAAGCTGCGCGAGGGCCAGCATCGGCTCATCCCGGCGCTGGTGTACGGCTTGGGCGGGGCCGTGTGCGAGGTGCCCACCTCCGCGCCGCCGCGCTTCGCGGGGAAGAGCCACTACGGCATCGGCCGCAGCATCGACGTGCTCTTCGACATTGTGCTCCTGTGGTTCCAGAACTCCTACAAGCAGCGGCCCGTGTATCTTTTCGGGCGCATCAGCCTGTGGCTGTTCGCGCTGGCCTCCGTGACCATGGTCTGGCTTTTGTACGAGAAGCTGTTCCTGGGCGTGCACATGGGCACCCGCCCGCCGTTCATGGGCGCCGTGCTGTTCTACCTGTCGTCCCTGGGCTTCATGAGCACCGGCCTGATCCTTGAGGTGCTGGTGAACACCCACGACGTGGTCAGCGGCAACATGCCCTACAAGGTGCGCGAGATCGTGCGCGGCACAGCGCCAGAAACGCCCGACTCCCGCGACTGACAGGCCGCCAGGCCAGGGACACGCCATGCGCACCGGCTCGCTCAAGATCGGCCTCCTGCAGATCAACCCCGTGGTGGGCGACCTCAAAGGCAACGCCGCGCTCGTGGAGGCCGCCTACGCCACCGCAGCCGCCAGTGGTGCGGAACTCTGCCTGACGCCGGAGCTTGCCCTCACCGGCTATCCCCCCCGCGACCTGCTGCTCTATGACGGCTTCTGCCGGGCCGCCTTCGCCGGGGCCGAGGCCCTGGCGCGCCGCCTGGCCGAGCGCTTCCCCGACGGTCCGGCCCTGGTGCTGGGCTGCCCGGAGCCCAACGACACGGGCCAGGGCAAGGCGCTGTTCAACGCCGCCCTGTGGTGCGAGGCCGGAGGCATCCGCGCGCGCATCCGCAAGTCGCTGCTGCCCACCTACGACGTGTTCGACGAGGCGCGCTACTTCGAGGCGGGCAACGCGCAGGACGGCGCGGGCGTGGTGGAGTACCGGGGCCTCAAGTTCGGCGTGAGCATCTGCGAGGATCTCTGGAACGACAAGGACTACTGGCCGCACCGCCTGTACCCCGTGGACCCGGTGGAGGCCGCCGTGGCGGCCGGGGCGGACGCGCTGCTCAATCTTTCGGCCTCGCCCTTCAGCCTGCGCAAGCAGGCGCTCCGGCGCGACATGCTCTCGGCCATCGCGAAAAAGCGGGGCCTGCCGCTCTTCTATTGCAACCAGGTGGGCGGCAACGACGAGCTGGTCTTCGACGGCCGCAGCGCGGCCTACGGGCCGGACGGCGCGGTGCTGGCGCAGGCCGCCGGGTTCGCCGAGGACGTGCTGGTGGCGGACCTCGCCGCTTTAGGCCGCGTGGCCGACGAGGGCACGCCTTCCGGCACGGAGCCTACGGGCAGCGCCGAGATCTGGCAGGCCCTGGTGCTCGGCACGCGCGACTACCTGCGCAAGTGCGGCTTCAAGAAGGCCCTGCTCGGCCTGTCCGGCGGCATCGACTCCGCCGTGGTGGCGGCGGTGGCGGTGGAGGCGCTCGGCGCAGCCAACGTGCTCGGCGTGCTCATGCCCTCGCCCTGGTCAAGCACGGGCAGCCTCGACGACTCCCTGGCCCTGGCGAAGAACCTCGGCATGTCCACGCGCACCATCCCCATCGAGCCGCTGATGCGGGGCTTCGACGCGGCCCTTGCCGGAAGCTTCGCCGAGCTGGCGCCAGGGCAGGGGCCGGGCACCACCGAGGAGAACATCCAGTCGCGCATCCGGGGCAACCTGCTCATGGCGCTGTCCAACAAGACCGGCGCCCTGCTGCTGACCACCGGCAACAAGAGCGAGCTGGCCGTGGGCTACTGCACCATCTACGGCGACATGTCCGGCGGGTTCGCGCTCATCAGCGACCTGCGCAAGACTCAGGTCTACGCCCTGGCCCGGCACCTGAACGAGACGCGCGGCGAGGTCATCCCCCAGGCCATCATCGACAAGGCCCCCTCGGCGGAGCTTCGGCCCGACCAGACCGACCAGGACAGCCTGCCGCCTTACGACGTGCTGGACGCCATCCTGGCCCTGCACGTGGAGAAGAACCAGACGGCCGCGGAGATCGTGGCGGCGGGGTTCGACGCCGAGGTTGTGGCGCGGGTGTGCCGGCTGGTGAAGTTCGCCGAGTTCAAGCGCAGGCAGGCCGCGCCTGGCATCAAGATCGCCTGGCGCTCCTTCGGCTCCGGCTGGCGCATGCCGCTCGCCGCCGCGCCGCTGCCGTAAACCTTTCAAGACACCCGCATCCCGCAGCTCCCCACCCTCGCACCCTGCCGTCCCCTCAGCGATGATCCCAGTGCTGATGTGGTCACTCCGCATCTTGATTGTTGACCAAGCATATCAGTGCGCTGTGCCAGCCTTCGATAGAGAGACAAAATATTTACTATCACCAAAGCCCATGCTACGGCTTCTTCCCATGACGGAGGACGCTTCAGCCCATGCATGAAAACTATCCCGACCACTGGGAGTTCGAGGACGAGTTCGACGGCGGCGAGGAGACCTGCGGCCGGGTGATCATCAACCTCTACACCTACCTGAAGCGGGCCGAGCCCGGCACCCGCGTGCTGCTCATCAGCCGCGACGCCGCCGCGCCCATCGAGTTTCCCTCCTGGTGCCGCATGACCAGAAACACCCTGCTGGACCAGGCGCATCCGTTCTACCTCATCGAGTACAAACCCGAACTCAAAGGAGTCTGACATGGCCGGAACCTTCTGCGTGACCATCACCCACTGCCGCACCGACGGCGACAAGGCCACCCTCGGCTTCGTCGTGGCCAACGCCGCCCAGGGCAGCGAGAAGGAGACCATGGTCTTCCTGTCAACGGACGGCGTGTACTGCGCGGTCAAGGGCGAGGCCGAAAAGATCGACGAGGGCGCGCCCTTCGCCCCGCTGAAGGAGCTCATCAACAAGTTCATCGGCGCGGGCGGCAAGGTCTACGTCTGCACTCCCTGCCTGAAGAAGCGCGGCCTCGGCGAAGCCGACCTCATCCCCGGCGCGACCCCGGCCGGTGGCGCGGCCCTGGTGGAGTGGCTGGCCAACGGCAGCCCCTGCGTGGCCTACTAGTCCCATGACTGCAGCGAGCACGCCGCCGCCGGGGATCACCCCTGATGTGGTCTTCGACGGCGGCGATCTGGACTGCGGCTCCGGCCTTGTGCTCATGATCCGCGAGCACATGCTGCTGGTGCCCGTGGGCGGCGTGCTGGAGATGAAGAGCAGCGAGCCCACCGTGGCCGACGACCTGCCCCCCTGGTGCCGCATGGCCGGGCACGAGTACCTGGGCCACGCGCAAGGCGCCGCCCCAGGCCAGGCTCCGGGCGTCGTCCGCTACTTCGTGCGCCGTGGCGCCCAAGAGCAGCTGGCCAGCGAGGCCAAGGCCCTGGCCGACGACAAGGCCAAGGCCAAGGCCTACGTGTGGCGCCTGCGCACCCGGGCCACCGGCCACCAGAAGGCCACGGTCTACTGCCGCAACTTCTCCTGGGACCTGGGCCAGAGCGCCAGCTTCGAAGAGAAGGACGCCCACCCGAGCGCGGTGGAGGCCCTGCTCGGGGCGCTGGGCGGCTCGCTGGCGACGGCCTACGCCACGGAGTGCGCCCGGCGCGGCCTGGAGCTGGACGACATCGAGCTGACGGTGGCGGGCAGGCTCGCCAACGTGCTGGCGCACCTGGGCATGGAGGTGGGCGACCCGTCCTTCGCCGACATCGAGGTCAAGTGCTACGCCTCCTCCCTGGACGACGAAGCGGCCGTCCGCTCCGCCTTCGAGGACGTGGTGGCGCGCTCGCCCATCGCGGCCACGCTCAAGAAGGCCACGGCCCTCACAATCAAATTCGCGGTGGTGTAACGATGACGACCCCCTCTCAGACCCTCCCCTTTCAGACGACGCAGGTGGGCTCCTGGCCCCGCTCCAAGGCCATGCTGCGCGCCCTGCGCGACCGCCGCCTGGGCGAGATGGCCCGCGAGGCCTTCGACGCTGTCGCCGACGAGGAAGTGCGCCGCACCGTGCGCATCCAGGAAGAGTCCGGGCTCGACGTTGTGGTGGACGGCGAGCACCGGCGCGACAACTTCTACTCCTTCCTCACGGAAAAGGTCGAAGGCACGAAGCTCATGAGCCTGGCCGAGATGCTGGACGAGGTGGAGGACAAGAGCGGCTTCGAGGAGATGCTGACCACCCTCGACGTCCCGGCCTCGGCCATCCGCAACCCCACCTGCGTCGGGCGGCTCAAGCGCCGCGAACCGCTGGCCCTGAACGACTTCCGCTTCGTCAAAAGCCTCACGGACAAGCCGGTGAAGATCACCCTGCCCGGGCCGTACCTGCTGAACCGCTCCATGTGGGTGGGCGCGTACACGGGCAAGGTCTACGAGAACCAGCAGGCCCTGGGCGACGACGTGGTGGCCATCCTGCGCGCGGAGCTGATGGAGCTGGCCGAGGCGGGGTGCGAGTTTGTGCAGTTCGACGAGCCGGTGCTCACCGAGATCGTCATGAGCCAGGAGTGCGGCCGACGAACCTTCATGTGAGCGACGCTCGCCACCCGCCGGGACGCGGGTGAAGAACTCCGGTACGCCGCCAGCCTCATCAACCGCATCATCGACGGGGTCTTCGACCCTTCAGGGAAAACCGGTCCCCGGATAGGCCTGCACATCTGCCGGGGCAACTGGAGCACCAAGGAAGAGGTGCTCCTGACGGGCGACTACACCGCGCTTTTGCCCGCGCTTGAACGCATGCACGTGCGCCAGTATGTGCTGGAATACGCCACCCCGCGCGCGGGCGACATCGGCGTGGTGGGTCGCGCCCTGTCCGGCGTTGTTCCGGAAACGGACCTGCCGCGCGAGCTGGGCCTGGGCGTGGTCAACCCGCGCACCGTGGACGTGGAGACGCCGGAGTTCATCGTGGAGAAGGCCGAGGCCGCGCTCGCGTACTACCGGCCGGAGCAGATTTTCCTGAACACGGACTGCGGGTTCGGCTGCTTCGCCAACCGCTGCGTCAACGTGGAGGACATCGCCGCCGCCAAGCTCAGGAGCATGGCCCAGGCTGCGCGCATCCTGCGGGAGCGGCACGGGTAGCCGCGGCCCCGCACCTTTTACTTCTTCCCGTCCGGCGGCGGGCAGTGGGCTGGAGCAAGCCGCTGCTCGCCGTTTTGCGTCGTCACCACCACCTCGGCCTCGCCAGCCGGAAGCACCGGACCGACCACCGGCGCGGCAAGTCGGCAGCGGCCCGTTTCGCGCAGGCGTCCGGCCTGGAATTCCAGCACGCGCAGGACCGTGCGCGACGTATCCGGCACCAGCAGCCGCGCCGTGCCGCCCGTGGTCACGATGGCCGACAGGCGCTGCTCGCTCGTGCCATACACGTGGTTGGAGAAGCCGGGCAGGGCGGCCAGTTCCTTCAGTTCATGGCCTTCGCGGCGGTATACTTTGAGGGTGCCGCCGATGTGCGGGGTGAGCACCGCGGCGATCTCGGCCACGCCGTCGCCGTCCAGGTCGGCCACGCCCACCGGGTTCAGCCAGCGCCGGGCGGTGCCGATGGGGGCCGAGCGCGCCAGGATGGCGAGCCGCCCGTGCTCCAGCCCGAGCAGGGCCAGGGCCGAGCCAGTGGCGCGGTTGCTCACGATGGCCAGCAGGAGCGCGGGGCTGGCGGGGGACAGGCGCACCAGGCGCGGGGCCACGTCCTCGAACACCTCCTCCGGCGGCAGGCTGAGGACCAACCTCGCGCCCCCCGTCGTCTCGGCCTCCATGCGCGCGTATTCGTGCGGGCGGCCCAGGGCGAAATGCCCGTAGCGGTCCACCGGTTCCGCATAGCGCGCGGACGCGAGGCTGTCGGCTTCGGCCCCGAACGCCAGCGTGGACGCGAGGCACAGCGCCAAGGCGCACAGTGTGGCGCACAGGCGCTGGCGGAGGGTTCCGTAACAGGAGTGCGGCGTCGGCACCGTTTTCCCCCTTCCCTGGAGCCTTCAGCCGTCCTGCGGCCTCGGGACCTGGACTGCGGCGGGCTCCGGGGCGGGCGTTGCTCCGCGCACGATGATCCGCTGGTAGGAGAAGGCCAAAACCGCCGCGCCCAGGCAGCTCATGAATCCCGACAGGCCCGCGTCGAGCAGGAACCAGGGCGCCAGGCCCACGAAGCCGAGGTTGCGCTCCAGCACCGGCCCGAGCATCTCCACGGGAATGGTCACGGCAAGGATGGCCAGGTAGGGCAGGAACAGCGCGCAGCCGATCCTCCACATCCTGCCCTTGGTTTCCCGGAAGGCCGCGCGCACGGGCATTTCCTCGCGCCGCGCCACGTTGATGGGCAGGTAGAAGAAGCGGGACAGGTAGTAGAAGGCGGCGCAGAGGAGCACGATCAGGCCGAGGACCAGCACGATGAGAGCCGCCATTGCGGGCTTGCCGCCCTTTTGGAAGCCGACGGTCATGGCCACCAGCAGCAGCCCCGCGGCAAAAGTCGGCACGAGCACGGCCAGCATGGCCTTCAGGGTGGCCCAGAAGAAGCGCGGCAGTCGCCAGTCCAGGTACAGGTCCTTGAGCGAGGTGCGCGGGGCTGGGGCGCCCAGGATGAGGTCGTAGACGAGGAATTCGGCGGGCAGGAACAGGATGCCGAACAGCCGGGGCGAGTATGCCTCGGCGGGTTTCTTCGGGTCGAGGCTGTAGGTGACGCCGAAGAACGCGAGCCCGATGCAGGTGAGAGTGACCACAAGCACCGTGGCCAGCACGCTGGTGCGCAGCAGGGCGTTCTCGTTCAGGGCCTGTTTCACGAAGCGGAAGCTTGTCCGCAAGAGTCCCGGTTCTTTCCGCGTCACTGCGTCCCCCGTGTTTCTTGTGCGTTTGCCGGGCCTTCCGGCTGTTCCGGGCAATCAATACATGCCACGCTGTCCGTGGTCAACCAGCCGATATTGTTGTCGGCCTTTGAGCGCCGCCCCTTCACAAAGTTCGAAAAATCGAGCACAAGATGGGAGGGCGACGGTTCTTCCGCGCGCCCGAATCCCCCACGAGGAGAATTGCATGCTCCACAGCGCCCTGGGTCTTGTGGCTCTTATGGTCATCGCCTGGCTGGCCAGCGCCGAGCGCAGCCGAATCTCCCGCCTGCCCTGGCGCATGATCGTTGCCGGGCTGGCCCTGCAGTTCGGCATCGCCGGGCTGGTGCTCAAGATCCCGGCCTTCAAGGCCCTGTTCATGGGCCTCAACGGCGTGGTCCACGCGCTCGAGGAAGCCACCCGCGCGGGCACGAGCTTCGTCTTCGGCTTCGTGGGCGGCGGGCAGGCGCCCTTCACCGTGACCACCCCGGCGCTGACCTTCAGCCTGGCCTTCCAGGCCCTGCCGCTGGTGATCCTCATCGCGGCCCTGGCCTCGCTCCTGTTCTACTGGGGCATTCTGCAGCGCGTGGTGCGGCTGTTCTCCCTGGTGCTGGAAAAGGCCATGGGCATCGGCGGTGCTCTCGGCGTGGGCGCGGCGGGCTGCATCTTCCTCGGCATGATCGAGTCGCCGCTCTTGATCCGCCCGTACCTGGCGGTGATGACCAAGAGCGAGCTCTTCGCGCTCATGGCCACGGGCATGAGCTGCATCGCCGGCACCATGCTGGTGCTCTACGCCTCGGTGCTGCAAAACGTCATCCCCGACGCCCTGGGCCACATCCTCACGGCCTCGGTGATCCACGCTCCAGCGGCGCTGCTTGTGGCGGCGCTGATGCTCCCGGAGCGCGGCAAGCCCACCCTGGGCCACGACATGCCCAAGTCCGCCGCCTCGGGGTCTGTGGACGCCCTGTGCCGCGGCACCTGGGAGGGCCTGACCCTGTTCTGGAACATCGTGGCCATGCTCATCGTGTTCGTGGCCGTGGTCAAGCTGGCCAACATCGGCCTGGCGGCCCTGCCCGACGTGGCCGGCGCGCCCATGACCCTGCAGCGCGGCCTGGGCGTGGCGCTCTCGCCCGTGGCCTGGCTCATCGGCATCCCCTGGGCCGAGGCCCAGACGGCCGGTTCGCTGCTCGGCACCAAGATCATCCTCAACGAGTTCTTGGCGTTCATGGATCTGGCGGCCCTGCCCGTGGAGGCGCTCTCAACCCATTCCCGGCTCATCCTGACATACGCCATGTGCAGTTTCGCCAACTTCGGCAGCCTGGGCATCCTCATCGCTGGCCTGGGCACGCTGTGCCCGGAGCGCCGGGGCGAGATCACCGGCCTGGGCATGCGCTCGCTTCTGGCCGGGGTCATCGCCTCGCTCATGACCGGCACGGTCGTCGGCATCATCGCTTCACTGTAAACGCAAAGCCTCACTGCAAACGAAAGGAGGACGCCATGTCCCACATTCAAATCGATTCCGCCCGCTGCGACAAGGACGGCCTGTGCGTGGCCGAATGCCCGGTGGGCATCATCGCCTTCGGCGAGGGCGGCCTGCCTGCCGTTTCGGACGAGGCCGCCGCGCGCTGCGTCATGTGCGGCCACTGCGTCGCGGTATGCCCGCAGGCCGCGCTGACCCTGGCGGGCATCCCGCCCACGGCCCTGCCGGAGGTGCAGAAGAAGTTCACCGTGAGCCCGGAGGCCGCCGAACAGCTGCTGCGCTCGCGCCGCTCGGTGCGCCGCTACAAGAGCGCGCCCGTGAACCGCGACCTGCTGCTGCAGCTCATCGACACCGCGCGCTACGCTCCCTCGGGCATGAACGCCCAGCCGGTGCACTGGCTGGTGGTGGAGGGCCGCGAGCGCATGATGGAGCTGGCCGGGCTCACGGCCAAGGCGCTGAGGCGCCTGCCGTACTTCCTGGGCTTTCTGGAGGCCTGGGACAAGGGCCAGGACGTGATCCTGCGCGGGGCGCCGAACCTGGTGCTGGCCCATGCCGAGGCCACGGGCTTTGACCACACCGTGGACGGGGCCATCGCGCTGACCTACTTCGAGTTGGCGGCCCACGCGCACGGCGTCGGCACCTGCTGGGCCGGGCTGCTCATGCTGGCGGCCAAGGACTCGCCCGAGCTGACCGGGGCGCTGCGCATCCCCGAGGGCCACCGGGTGCTGGGCGCGCTCATGGCCGGGTACCCCAAGTACGGCTTCAAGCGCCTGCCGCCGAGGAATCCGGCCAAGGTCCGCTGGTTGTAGCCGCCTGACCTCGAACGCGGCGAGGCCGCCAGGACGGGCTCTCCCTTCCTGGCGGCCTCGCGCTTTCTGGCCGAGTGGCGCGGTGGCGCTACTCGTACATCTTCTTCAAGTCCTCGATCTCGTCTTGCAGGGCGCGCGCGGCGCTGGAGGTCTTGGCCACGGCGTTGGCGGCGGTGGCCGTGTTGTCCAGGGCCACCTGGGAGGCGTTGCGCACCTGGCTGACGATGCGGTCGATCTCCTCGCTGGCGGCGGACTGTTCCTCCGAGGCTGTGGCGATGGAGCGCACCTGGTCCGAGGTGCCGCCCACGAGATGCACGATGCTCTTCAGGGCATCGCCGGACTCGTTGGCGAAGGTGGTGGCCTGCTCCACGGCCTGGGCCGCGGCGTCGGTGCCGTCCATGTTGAGCTTGGCCGCGCCCTGGATGGCGTTGACGGCCTGGGCCACCTCCTTGGTGGCGTTCATGGTCTTTTCGGCGAGCTTGCGGACCTCGTCGGCCACGACGGCGAAGCCGCGCCCGGCGTCGCCGGCGCGGGCGGCCTCGATGGCGGCGTTCAAGGCCAGCAGGTTGGTCTGGTCGGCGATGTCGGAGATGACGCCCATGATCTGGCCGATGCCCTCGGCCTGGGTGTGCAGCTCCACCATGTTGGTCTTGAGCTGCACCGTGAGGTCGTGCACGGTATTGATGGCCTTGACCGAGCTTTCCACGACGCGGGCGCCGTTTTCGGCGCTCTTGCGGGTGTTCTCGGCGCCCTCGGCGGCGCGGCCAGCGCTCTTGGCCACCTCAAGGACGGTTGCGGTCATCTCGTCCATGGCCGTCGCCACCTCGGAGATGTGTCCAAGCTGCTGCTCGGACTCGTTGTGGATGTCCTCGATCTCCATCATGGCCGACATGACCGAGGACAGGACCTCTTCGCTCGAGCCCCGAAGCTTGGCGATAATCTCTGACACGGTCTGTTTGGTCTGCTCCTTGGCCTGGTCCTCGGCGCATTGCAGGGCCAAGAGCGCCTTCTCGCTCTCGCAGGTCTTCTCGGCAGCCAGGGTCTCGTGCTCCTTGGCGATGGCGATCTCCTTCTTGAGATGCGCCACCATGAGGGTGAGCGAGTCCTTGAGTTCGCCGAGCTCGGCGTGGTAGCTGCCCTCGATGTTCGCGTCGAGCTTGCCCTCGGCCACCTTCAGGGAATAGTCCACCAGCCGCCCCAGGGGCCGGGTGATGCCGAGCAGGATGAAGAGCGTCAACAGCGCCGCGGCCACGGCCACCACGCCCACCACGCCCAGCACCAGGAGGCGCACCCCTGCCACCTCGGCCTCCACGTCGTCCACGTAGATGCCGGTGCCGATGACCCAGCCCCAGTCCTTGTCCAGCTTCACGCAGGATTCTTTGGGGAACATCTCGGCGGTAACGCCGCCCCCGGCCTTGGGCTTTGGCCAGTTGTAGGTGACGTAGCCGATGCCGTCGGGGCTCTTGCTGGTGACGCCGACCATGGCCTGGAACAGGTTGCCCTTGCCGCCGGGGATCTCAGTGACCACCCACTTCCCGTCAGCGCCGCGGTAGCGCATGCTGGTGGCGGTGGCGAACTTCGGGTCCACGATGGGCTTGCCGTTCAGGGCGGGCACCGTGGGGTGCATGACCATGACCGGGGTGGCCTCATTGCTGTTGACCCAGAAATAGTCCTTGCCCTCTGGCCCGTAGCGGTGCTTGGCGATGAACTCCAGAGCCTTGGCCTTGGCCTCCTCGACCGTGAACTCCCCCTTGGCCGCGCGGGCCTGGTAGTCGCGCACCTGGGCGTCCTCGACGCGGACCAGGTTGGCCAGCATGACGCGCTTCTCCTCCATGAGCTTTTCGGCCATGAGCGGCAGAAAGCCGTAGAGGGTGGCAACGACAAAAAGGGCGATGGTCACGGCGGAAATGATCCAGATCTTCGCGGAGATCTTGGCCCTGGCGACGATGTTTAAGAAGTTCAGCGACATGTGGGCTCCTTGGAGGCGAACGAGTGCGAGTTCGGGGTACAGTGGGCAATCACGTTTTCGTCATAGCGTATAATTTTCTTAAGGGGAAGCTTGCCAGAAGCCTTGAAAGCGAAGTAAGCTTCCTTGTAATCAGATTTTTTCGGTATGATTTTATCGCATCAACCAACGGAGGTTTGACGCATGGGCAAGACCAATTGCTGGGAATTCAAGAAGTGCGGCCGTCAGCCAGGTGGGGCCAAGGTGTCGGAACTGGGCGAGTGCCCGGCCGGCAAGGACAAGCGCGCCGATGGGCTGAACCAGGGCAAGATGGGCGGGCGGGCCTGTTGGGCGCTCGCCGGCACCCTTTGCGGCGGCAAGGTCCAGGGTTCCTTCGCCCAGAAGGCGTCCAACTGCATGGAGTGCGATTTTTACAAGCTGGTGAAGACCGAGGAAGGGCCAAGCTACCTGGGCAGCAAGGAATTGCTCAGTAAGCTGGCCTAAAGAGGCCTGCGGGCATTGCCCTTTGCCTCCCCCCTCATGTAGGCTCGCCAAAACGCAGGCAGGCCATTGCGGCCATGCAAGGGGGGAGAGATGAGGCATAGCACGATGGCGTTGCTCCTGGGGGGGCTGCTGCTCATGGCGGTTTCGGCCCAGGCACAGAAAGCGCCGTCCGAAAAGGTTGCAGGGCCTTCCTTCAAGGCCATGGACGCGGACAAGAGCGGGCACCTGACCCTTGAAGAGGTCATGTCCTACGCCAAGAAGAAGAGTTCGGACACCGAGCCGTTCCGCATCACGGACGCGGACTTGGATGGCGACGGCGTGCTCACGCCGGAGGAGCAGCGCAAGGCTGGCATCAACGGTATGGAGCAGTTCGGCGCCGTGAATCTGAAGGAGATGGACATTAACGGCGACGGCTACATCAGCCGCGAGGACCTCGACGAGTACTACCGGCGCAAGCACCGGGAGGCCTTTGCCAAGGCCGACGCCGACAAGAACAAGGCGCTCCGGCCCAGCGAGTTCGCCCTGTTCCGCTTCTAGCCGCCACGAATACTGCTGAGTCAATGAAGAAGGCCGCCCGGGTTGTCCTGGGCGGCCTGTTATTTTGGGGTCTGTTGGGCCGGTTGTATCTTCCAGCGGAGCCAACCAGACGTTATCGGTGTCCTTGGTCGTGTCGCGGCGTCGTTTGCAGGGGTGCTGCCTTGCCCGGGACGGTCTGTATTAGGTCCGGGCTATTCTTGAGCCGTCTTGTGACCTGGACTGGCATTGTAGCCATCTTTCGTCCTGCATCGTGACTGCGGCCAGTTTCTGGTCAAGCCTACAGTTTTCCTCCACGATGGCAGCCTCGTCGGGTTTGGCCCGGGCCTTCTCCTTGATGATGGCCTTGTAGGCCGCTTTGTCCACGTATACGTTTTTCAACGCGCCGTGCGGCTCCTTGTCTTGGCGCATCGTGCAGGTTTCCGGCTCCAGATCCCGTTTCCCCGGGGATCGTTTTGCGTTCCACTTGCTGAGAGCCTGACCGCTGGTTTCCGGCTTTTGGCCCGTCCCCCCCGCGAGAGCGCGGCGGGTCGGAAGCAGATCGGAGCCCGGGCCGGTCAGGGGCCTTCTAAGCACGAAGGGAATAGCCCATTGGAGTGACCTCCTCTTTCATGCGTTGAGGGAAGATCCCTACGATGTCAGGATACTCTTTGGGCTTGGCATGTCAACAGCCGGGCCAAGAAAAATTTCCAGTGCGCCAAGGTGGTTCCGAAAAAACTTTTGGCCTCGCGCCGAGAAAAATGGAGGCCGCCTAGAACTCCTGCGGCAGCCCGGCGAGCTGCGCCTGGGTGAACACCGGTCCGTCCACGCAGACGAACTTCTCGCCGATGTTGCAGCGCCCGCACAGCCCGATGCCGCACTTCATGCGCCGCTCCAGCGTGGTCACGATCTGCTCGTCCTTGAAGCCCAGCTTGCCCAGGGCCTCCAGGGTGAAGCGGATCATGATGGGCGGGCCGCAGGTCACGGCCACGGCGTTGTCGGGGCGAACCCCGAGGTCGGTCAGCACCGCCGGGACAACGCCCGTGCGGCCCTGCCAGCCCTCGTTCGGGTTGTCCACGGTGAGCTCCACGCGCATGTCGCCCCTGTTGGCCCACTCCTTCAGCTCGTCCTTGAAGCACAGGTGCTCCGGGGTGCGGCCGCCGTAAATGAGCGTGATCGCACCATAGTCGGCCCGGTTGTCGAGCATGAACAGCAGCAGGGTGCGCAGGGGCGCCAGCCCAAGGCCCCCGCCCACGAACACGATGTCCTTGCCGCGCATGTCCTGGTAGGGAAAGTGGTTGCCCAGCGGCCCGCGCAGGCCGACGGGATCGCCCTCCTTCAGCGTGTGCAGGCGGTGGGTCAGCTCGCCCACGCGCATGACGCTGAACTGGAGGTAGTCCATGCGCGTCGGCGGCGAACAGATGACGAAGGTGCTCTCGCCCGTGCCGAACACGGAGAGCTGCGCCACCTGGCCTGGCTCGAAGCGGAAGGCCGCCATCTTGGCCGGGTCCTGCAGCACCACGCGGAAGGTCTTGACGTCCGGGGTCTCGTCAAAGGTCTCGATGATGGTGGCCAGCTCGGGGATGTAGGGATTGTTCGCGTTCATTTGGCTTCCTCGCCCTTGGCCCCGGCGGTTTCCGCGGCCTTCTCCCGGGCCTTGTCCAGCACGTCCAGCACGATCTGCCGAATGTCCACGGCCACCGGGCAGGACTTGATGCAGCGGCCGCAGCCCGTGCAGGAGAACTCCAGCCCCGAGGGTTCTGTGGCGGCCTCGGAGAATTCGCGCGGGTGGTAGCAGAACTTGTGCCCCACGCGGTTGCGCAGGCGGTGCGCCCGGCTTCCGCGCGGATTGTGGCCGCTGCCTTCCAGCGTGTACAGCGCGCTCATGCAGGTGTCCCAGGTGCGCAGGCGCCGTCCGCTCATGCCCTGGTTCTCGTCGGTGATGTTGAAGCAGGAGCAGGTGGGGCACAGGTAGGTGCACACCCCGCAGCTCAGGCACCGGGCCGATTGGTCGGTCCAGAAGTCCAGGTCCGCGAACACGGCCAGGAAGCTCCCCGCGATGTCCTTCAGGTCCGGCGTCTGTTCCGGTGCCTGGTCCGGCGTTTGCGCCGCGGCCTTGCGCTCGTCCAGGCTGGCGAGCGTCTGCGCCGTGGCCTCGGGCAGCTCGGCTATGAGCTTCTCCCCGGCCGGGGTCACGGCCTTGGCCACGAACCCGCCGTTCAGCGGATGCAGCAGCACGTCGGAGCCGGTCTCGTCGTCCATGCCCCCGCCGGTCCAGTGGCAGAAGCAGGTGTTCTGCAGGCTGGTGCAGGCCACGGAAACGAACAGCGTGGCGGCGCGGTGGGCCTTGTACTGCGGGTCCACGACGCCGCGCTCCAGGAACACGCGGTCGAGCAGGTGTCGGCCCCGCGCGTCGCAGGGGCGCGGCCCCAGGATCAGCGTGGGCTCCGGCGGCAGGGCCTCGGACAGGAAGACCTCGGTGCGCGTCAGGTCGGCCTGGTCCTTGCGGTACTTGTAGGTGAACAGGTTCTCGGTCTGGGGCAGGAGCGCCTCCTTGGCCGAGGACGTGGGCGGGCGGCCCAGGAAGGGGTGCATGTCCTCGGAAAACACGCGGTAGACGATGGCGGCGCCCTCGCGCACGGGGGCCAGCACGCGGTAGCTGCGCGCCCAGGCCGCGGCCACGGCCGCCAGTTCGGTCTCCTTGATGTGGCGCGCTACCATAACAGCCCCCGGTCCTTGATGCGGTCTTCTTCCATGAGGAAGGTGTGCAGGGGCGGCACGGCGTCGAGGTTCACCCCGGCCTGGTAGTTGAACAATTCCTTCAGCTCCCGGTTCATCATGCGCTTCAAAAGCAGGATGGGGATGCCCATGGGGCAGGAGCGCTGGCACTCGCCGCACTCGGTGCAGCGTCCGGCCAGGTGCAGGGCGTGCATGACCTGGAACAGCCACTTCTCCTGCAGGGTGGCCTCCGCGCTGAGCCAGTGCGGCTCGCGGCTGTCGGCCAGGCAGACGTGCTTGCACACGCACAGTGGGCAGGCGTTGCGGCAGGCGTAGCAGCGGATGCAGCGGCCCATCTGGCGCTTCCAGAAGTCGAAGCGTTCCTGGGTGGACAGCTTTTCCAGCGCGGCCAGGTCGGCGTAGTCGTCCTCCGCGCCCTGGGGGGCGATCTCCGGGCCGATCAAGTGGTCGTACACCAGCGGGTTGGGGTGCTGGCAGCGCAGGCATTTGTCGGCCAGCAGGCCCCTGGTCTCGATGTCGCGCACGCGCTCGCCGCCGTCCCCCGCGAGCTTCAGGCGCAGCAGGCCGTCGCGCGGGGAGCCTTCGACGCGGGCCTCCTTGACCGAGGCGATGTCCATGCTGGCGCGCAGCTTGGCCAGGTCGAGCACGCCCTCGCAGGGCAGGCCGAAGATGACCAGGTTCTCGCGTTCCCACAGGCGCTCCTGCAGGAGCTGCACGATGGAGCGCGAGTCGCAGCCCTTGACCACCACGCCCAGGCGTTTGCCTCGCAGGCCGTAGAGGCTGGTGGCCAGGTTCTGCACGCAGGTGGCGTCGAAGATGAGCCGGTCCAGATCCTTTTCGTTGCGCACGGTGACGGGCGTGGCGTGCAGGGGGTCGAAGCCCCGGCCGTAGCCCAGCACGAAGTCGACGTTGGCGAGCTCCTGGGCGATCTTGGAGCGCAGGGTCTCCATGCGGCTGGCGGCGCCGGTGGCGAAGGGATCACTCGCCATCCATGACCTCCTTGGCCTCGTCCAGTTTCGAGGCATCCAGCCTGAAGTCGTCCATGTTGAGCAGGGCGTCGTGCCGCGGCGCCGGGCTTGCGGCGTCGGCGCGCCACATGTCCGGCTGGGCGGAGCTGACGCCGAGCATGCCCTCGAGCTTGCACAGGGTGCGGGCGGCCTCGGCCATGCGCGGCATGGGGCCGAGCTGGTGGATCTTGTCCGTGAACTTGGTCACCATGTCGCGCCAGCGCGAGCCCTCGGACGCCGAGACCCAGACGTACTCGAAGCGGCCCTCGTCCACCCCGATGATGGGCAGGAAGCGGCGCAGCAGCTCCAGCCGCCTGCGGGCGTAAAGGTTGCCCTCGGTGTAGTGGCAGTCGCGCGGGTGGCAGCCGGACACGAGCACGCCGTCGGCCCCGGAGAGCAGGGCCTTGGCCACGAACATGGGGTCCACGCGGCCCGAGCAGGGCACGCGGATGATGCGCAGTTCCGTGGGCTGGCTGAAACGGGCCACGCCGGCCGCGTCCGCGCCGCCGTAGGAGCACCAGTTGCACAGAAAGCCTATGATTCGGTATTCTCGTCCCATGTCCTGCATAGCGCGTTGACCTCCGCGAGGAGCTGTGAGTCGGTGAAGTGGGCAAGCTGGATGGCCCGCACGGGACAGGTGACGCTGCAAATGCCGCAGCCCTGGCAGACGGTTTCGACGACCTCGGCGCGCTTGCTTCCGTCGCGCAGCTCGCGCATGCGGATGGCGCCGAAGGGGCAGGTGCGCTCGCACTTGCCGCAGCCGATGCAGCGGATGGTCTGCACCTGGGCGATCTGCGGGTCGCTCTCGAGCTTGTCCTTGGACAAAAGGGCCAGGACCTTACCCGCGGCGGCGCTGGCCTGGGCCACGCTGGCGGGGATGTCCTTGGGGGCCTGGCAGGCCCCGGCCAGAAACACGCCCACGGTGTTGGTTTCCACTGGCCGCAGCTTGGGGTGGCTTTCCAGGAAGAAGCCGTAGGCGTCGTAGGAGATGCGCAGCTTTTCGGCCAGCGCGCCCGCGCCCTTGGCCGACTCCGCGCCCACGGCCAGCACCACCAGGTCGGCCTTGATCTCCACCTGGGCGCCGAGCAGCGTGTCCGCGCCGCGCACCACCAGCTGGTCGCCGTCCGGCCCGGTCGAAGGGTAGATCTGGGCCACGCGGCCCCGCACGTACTGGACGTCGTACTCCTCCTGGGCGCGGCGCACGAACTCCTCGTAGCCCTTGCCCGTGGCGCGGATGTCCATGTAGAACACGTAGGCCCGGGAGTCCGGGATGTGGTCGCGCGTCAGGATGGCCTGCTTGGCCGTGTACATGCAGCAGAAGTTGGAGCAGTAGGGCCGGTCCACGGAGCGGTCGCGGCTGCCGACGCAGGCGATGAAGACCACGGTCTTGGGTTCCCTTCCGTCGCTGGGCCGCTTGATGTGGCCCGCCGTGGGGCCGGAGGCCGAGAGCATGCGCTCGTACTGCAGGCTGGTGATGACGTCCGGGTAGCGCCCGCCGCCGTACTCGCCGCACTTGGTGTGGTCGAAGAGGTCCAGCCCGGTGGCGGCGATGACCGCGCCGACCTTCTCGGTGACCACCTCGTCCTTCAGGTCGTAGTCCACGGCGTCGGCCGGGCAGATCTTCTGGCACACGCCGCACTTGCCCTTGGTGAAGCGCAGGCAGACGGTTGCGTCGATGGCCGCCCGCTTGGGGATGGCCTGGGGGAACGGAATGTTGATGGCCGTGGTGGTGCAGATGCCCTCGTTGTGGCCGTCGCGCACCTTCCTGCTCGGGCATTTTTCCAGGCAGGCCCCGCAGCCGGTGCACTTGGTCCAGTCCACAAAGGGCGTCTTCTTGCGGATCTTGACCTCGAAATTGCCCACGTAGCCGGAGAGTTCCTCCACCTCGGACAGCGCGTGCAGGGTGATGCGCGGGTGCTGGCCCACGTCGACCATCTTGGGGCCGAGCACGCAGACCGAGCAGTCCACGGTGGGGAAGGTCTTGTCGAGCTTGCTCATGACCCCGCCGATGGACTGCTTGCGCTCCACCAGCACCACGTCCAGCCCGCCCTCGGCGCAGTCCAGGGCGGCCTGTATCCCGGCCACGCCCGCGCCGATGATGAGCACGCGCTTCTGCACCTCGAAGCTCTTGGCCGTGAGCGGCCTGTCGTAGCGCAGCTTCTCCACGGCCATGCGCACCAGGTCGATGGCCTTCTCGGTGTTGCGCTTGCGGTCGAGCGAGATCCAGGCCACGTGCTCGCGGATGTTGGCCATCTCGAACATGTAGCGGTTCAGGCCCGCGCGCTCCACGGCCCGGCGGAAGGTCACCTCGTGCATGCGCGGCGAGCAGGAGGCCACCACCACGCCGTCGAGCTTGAGTTCGCGGATGGTCTTCTCGATGGTGCCCTGGCCGGGGTCGGAGCAGGCGTACATGTGGTCGGTGGCGTAGACCACGTCGGGGAATTCGCGGGCTGCCGCGGCCACGGCCTCGCAGTCCACGGTGGCGGCGATGTTGTTTCCGCAATGGCAGACCATGACGCCTATGCGCACGAAGCCTCCTCGTCGTTGCAGCCGCAATGGCAGACCATGACGCCTATGCGCATGGGGCGTTCTCCTTCGGGCCGCCGCCGTTGGCGTTCTTCGGCTCGGCAGCGCGGGCCTTGGCGGCCTCAAGGGCCGGGGCCAGCGGCACCACAAGCTTGTCCAGGCCGAGGGCGTCCTCGGGCAGGCCCAGGGCCAGGCCGAGCAGTTGCGTGAAGTAGGGCACCGGCATGGCGTGGTTTTTCCCGGCGCAGGCGTTCACCTGGGAGCGGCGCAGGTCCAGGTTCATCTGGCAGAGCGGGCAGGCCACCACGATGGCGTCGGCCCCGCAGTCCGCGGCCATGCCGAGCAGCCGCGCGGACAGCCGCTGCATGATGTCCAGCCGGGGCATGCCGAAGGCCGCGCCGCAGCATTCTGTCTTGAAGGGGTAGTCCACCACCGTGGCCCCGCAGGCGGCGAGCAGCCGGTCCAGCGCCGTGGGGTTTTCCGGGTCGTCGAAGGCCATGAGCCCGGGCGGGCGGTTCATGATGCAGCCGTAGTAGGGCGCCACGCGCAGCCCGGCGAGGGGCGCCTTGACCGCGGCGGCGATGGCCTCCACGCCCACGTCCTCCACCAGCACCTGGAGCACGCTGACGGCGTCCGCGCGCAGGGGCGCGGGCCGGTCCAGCAGGCGCTCGACCTCAGTTCGGAAGCTTGGTGCGCGCAGGCCCGTCTCACTGTCTTCGGCTTCAGGCTCGGCCAGGTGGTGGCTGGCGGTGCGCAGGGCGGCCAGGCAGCTGGGGCAGGGCGTCGTCACGCGGTCGTGCCCGATGAGCTCCGCCTGAAGCAGGTTGCGCGCGGCCAGCGCTCCGGCCAGCACGTGGTCCACGGTATGCGCCGGCGTCGACCCGCAGCAGGTCCAGTCCGGCACGTCCACCAGCCGCACGCCAAGCGCCGCGCAGCAGGCCCGGCTGGAGCGGTCGTACTCGGCAGCGGTGCCGGTCTGGGAGCAGCCGGGGTAGTAGGCGAAGGTGGGTGGCGTCGCGGCGGGGGCGCTCATCTCTTGTCCTCCGTCTTGCCGGAAGGCTTGCCGCCGCGCTGGACGTCGTCGTGGGAGTTGCGGCTGACCCCTTGGTCCGCGCAGCGGCTGGCCCCTTGGCCCGCGAAGCGGAAGCGGGAGAAGATGGCGGCCACCTCGGCCTTGCCGTTGCCCTCGGGCTCGTGCGGGGTGAGGGAGAGCTTGCCGCGCGTGAGCATGGGCAGGCCCAGGGACGCGTCCTGCAGGGGCTTGCCGGACTTCAGCGCGAACACGGCGGCCAGCCCGGCCTCGAAGACCCGGCCATGCTTGGCGACGGAGGACAGGAAGCTGTCGGTGAAGGTCTTGACGTTCGGCTCCGGGGCGTGCCCGGCCAGCCGAGCCATGTGCCGCAGCACGTCCATGACCTTGGCCACGTCGATGTTGTTGGGGCAGCGGGTGGTGCAGGCCTGGCAGGTGGCGCAGAGCCAGATGGCCCGGCAGGCCAGGGCGCGCTTCCTCAGTCCGACCTGCACCAGGCGCATGACCTGGTGCACGGGGATGTCGTAGTCCGGGGTGAAGACGCAGCCGGCGGTGCAGTTGCCGCATTGGTAGCAGGACGCCAGGGCCTGGCCGGAGCGGCGGGCCACCTCCGCCTGGAAGGCCGGGTCGCGGTCGTCCGCGAGGTCCACTGGGCGCGGTGGGGTCTGCATGGCAAGTCTCCGGGGAATGTATCCCATGGTCGGGAATAACAAACAGGTTCCGCCAAGGCAAGGGCGCCATGCTGAGACTGTGCCGGGGCGCTGGCCGCGTCACCCCGCGTCTTTCGTGAGAGGGCCACGCCCGTCAAAGGCGGCCGGTCGATTCCGTTGATCCGGGGCAACGGAAGACCGGCCCGCCTTGAGCGCGCGGCAAACGGGGGCATGTGGTCGGGCCTTCTGCGGTAGCGCCGCACAGAGGCCGCCCCCGGCCAGTTGCGTTTTCGTTTCGCCTTGCGGCTAGTCGTCGAGCTTCGGCTTGGCGTAGAGCTCCCCGCCAAAGGCGTCGTTGATGACGAGCAGCGGGAAGTCCTTCACCTTCATTTCGCGCACGGCCTCCGGCCCCAGTTCCTCGAAGGCGATGACCGTGGAGGCCGTGATGCACTTGCTCAAGAGCGCGCCCGCGCCGCCGGTGGCGCCGAAGTACACGGCCTTGTTGTCCCGCATGGCCTGTTTCACCTCGTCGGAGCGCTTGCCCTTGCCGATGGTGGCCTTGAGGCCAAGGGCGTGCAGGCGCGGGGCGTAGGCGTCCATGCGGTAGCTGGTGGTCGGCCCGGCGGAGCCGATGGGGCGGCCCGGGGGCGCCGGCGACGGCCCGACGTAGTAGATGCTCGCGCCCTTGAGGTCGAAAGGCAGGGGCTTGCCCGCGTCGAGCAGTTCCATGAGCTTCTTGTGGGCGGCGTCGCGGCCGGAGTAGATGATGCCGTTTAAGAGCACCACGTCGCCCGCGCGCAGCTTTTCGATGTCGGCGTCGGTGAGGGGAGTGTTCAGGGTGTACGTGGGCATCAGAACTCCACCTCCTCGTGCCGGGCGCTGTGGCACTGCACGTTCACGGCCAGCGGCAGGCTGGCGATGTGGCAGGGGGCCAGGGCGATCTTCACGGCCAGGCAGGTGTAAGACCCGCCCAGGCCCATGGGGCCGATGCCGAGCTTGTTCACGGCCTCGAGCAGCTCCGCCTCCATGGCGGCAACCTTGGGGTCGGGGTGCGTGTCGTCGAGCTTGCGCAGCAGCGCCTGCTTGGCGATCTTGGGGGCGTATTCGAAGGTGCCGCCGATGCCGACGCCCAGGATGATGGGCGGACAGGGGTTCGGTCCGGCCTCGGCCACGCGGTTCACCACGAACTTCTTGATGCCCTCCCAGCCCTGGCTGGGGGACAGCATGGTCACGCGGCTCATGTTCTCGCTGCCGCCGCCCTTGGCCATGTAGCTGATCTTAAGCCGGTCGCCGGGCACCATGTCGATGTGGATGATGGCCGGGGTGTTGTCGCCGGTGTTCTTGCGGGTGAGCGGGTCGCAGCTGCTCTTGCGCAGAAAGCCGTCCTTGTAGCCGGTCACCATGCCTTCCGTGATGGCCTGGTTGACGCCGCCCTTGACGAACACGTCCTCGCCCATCTCCACGTAGAAGATGGCAAGGCCGCAGTCCTGGCAGAGCGGCAGCTTGGTCTCGAACGAGAGGTCGGCGTTCTCCAGAAGCTGGCGGAAGATCTCCTTGCCGGCCTCCGTGGTCTCGTTCTTGTAGCCTTCCTCGAATTTCCTGCGCACATCGTCGGGCAGCTTCGTGTTGGCGCTCATGCACATTTGCGCCACGGCCGCGCTGATGTCCGCCGCCTTGATTTCTCTCATGGCGTGACCCCTGTCCTTTGCGCCCTACTTCTTGAAGAAGCTTTTGAGCGCCGTGATGCCCATCTTCCTGCGCAGGAAGCCCAGCTGGTTCTGCAGGGGCATGTGCTTGGGGCACACGTCCTCGCAGGCGAGCAGGCCCATGCAGCCGAAGATGCCCATGTCGTTGCCGATGATCTCGAAGTAGTCCCGCTCGGTCCTCTCGTCCCTGGGGTCGATGAGGAAGCGGCCCACCTTGTTGATGCCCGCCGCGCCCAGGAAGTCCGGACGCATGCGCGCCGTGCCGCAGGCCGCCACGCAGCAGCCGCACTCGATGCAGCGGTCCAGCTCGTAGATGGCCTCGGCCATGCTGTCTTCCATGCGCTCTTCCTGCGCCGTGGGGTCGAACGCCTTGGAGGTGTGGATCCAGCTCTCGACGGTGTCGTAGAGCTCGCGGAACCAGCTGCCGGTATCCACCGAGAGGTCGCCCACCAGCTGGTACACGGGCAGGGGCAGCAGGGTGATCTCGTCGGGCAGGTCCTTGGTCTTGGTGTGGCAGGCCAGGCCCGGGCGGCCGTTTATGACCATGCCGCAGGAGCCGCAGATGCCCGCCCGGCAGCAGAAGTCGAACTGGAGGCTCGGGTCCTGCTCCTCGCGGATGCGGTTCAGCACGATGAACAGGGTCATGGAGTCGGTTTCCTCCAGCACAAAGCTTTCCATGTGCGGGGTGGACTCCGGGTCCTGCGGATTATAGCGGAAGATGTTGAATTTCAGCAGTCTGGCCATGTTGTGCTACCCCTTCTCCTCGGCCTTGGTGTCGGCCTTGATGATCTCGCTCTTGCCATAGCCGCGGTCGCCGGGCGGGATGTGGAAGATTTCAGTGGCCGCCTCGTATGCGAGCGTGGGCATGTCGTCGTTCTCGTTCTTCCAGTACGCCAGGGTGCGGGTGAGCCAGTCGCGGTCGTTTCTGGCGGGGTAGTCCTCGCGGTTGTGGCTCCCGCGCGATTCCGTGCGGTTCAGCGCGCCCACGGAGAGCATGAGCGCCATCTTCACCTGGCCCTCGATCTTGAGCGCCGCGGAGAGTTCCGGGTTGACGCCCTTGCCGTTGCTCTTGAGCCCAACCTTGCGCGCGCGCGCCAGGGTGTCCTGCAGGGTGGCGACGCACTCCTCCAGGCCTTCCTTGGTGCGGAAGATGTTCGCGCCCTTGAACAGGGCGTCCTGCATGGCGGTGCGCACCTTGAAGACGTTCTCGGTGCCGGCCTTGCAGCTGATGACGTTCTGGATGCGCTCCTGCTGCTTCTTGACCTCGGCGTCGATGACGCTCGAGTTGAAGGTGACCTCGGCCCCTTGCAGGAACTCGGCGATCTTCTTGCCGACGATGCCGCCCGCGACCACGGTCTCGGCCAGGGAGTTGCCGCCCAGGCGGTTGAAGCCGTGCATGTCCCAGCAGGAGGCCTCGCCCACGCTGAACAGGCCGGAGAGGCCGTAGGCCTTGCCGTCCTTGTTGGTGCGCACGCCGCCCATGCTGTAGTGGTGGGTGGGCCGCACGGGGATGAGCTGGTGGATGGGGTCCACGCCCAGGAAGGACGTGCAGATCTCGTACACTTCGCGCAGCTTGCCGGTGATGTGCTTCTCGCCAAGATGGCGGATGTCGAGCCAGAGGTGGTCGCCGTAGGGGGACTTCACGCCCTTGCCCTGGCGGATGTGGTGCGTCATCCAGCGGGCCACCACGTCGCGGGAGGCCAGCTCCTGCTTCTCGGGCTCGTAGACGTGCATGAAGCGCTCTTCGTTCACGTCGAGCAGGGTGCCGCCGTCGCCGCGGCAGCCCTCGGTGACGAGGATCTCGGTGGGCACGATGCCCGTGGGGTGGAACTGCACGGCCTCCATGTTGCCCATGGGCACCACGCCGGTGTTCAGCGCCGTGATGTGGCCGCCGCCGTCGCAGATGACCGCGTTGGTGGTGCCGGGGTAGATGCGGCCGAAGCCGCCGGTGGCGATGACCGTGGCCTTGGCCAGGTACACGCGCAGCTCGCCGGTGCGCAGGCACCTGGCCACCGCGCCGAAGCAGGTCACGCCGTCGTGGATGAGCGAGATGGACTCGGTCTTGTCATGCACCTCGACGCCCAGCTTGGCGCAGACGTTGTCGATGGTGTACAGAACGGAGTGGCCCGTGCCGTCGGAGACGTAGCAGGTGCGCCACTTGGCGGTGCCGCCGAAGTCGCGGGAGTTGATGAGTCCGCGGTTCTCCTCTTTCTCTTCCTTGTCGTAGAGCTTGCCGCCCTTGTAGTAGGTTCCCTTGCCGGGGACCACGCGGCCCCAGGGCACGCCCCAGTAGGCCAGCTGGCGCATCTCGATGGGCGCGCGGTCGGCGAACATGCGGGCCACTTCCTGGTCGCAGCCCCAGTCGGAGCCTTTCACCGTGTCGGCGAAGTGGACATCGGGGCAGTCGCCCTCGCCCTTGGCGCAGTTGCCCATGGCCGCCTGCATGCCGCCCATGGCGGCTGAGGAATGCGACCGGCGCGACGGCACAAGGCTCAGACAGATGGCGGAGAAGCCCGCCTCGGCGGCCTCGATGGCCGCGCGTTCGCCGGCGAGTCCGGCTCCAACAACAAGAACGTCGGTGTAGATAGTCTGCATTGTCCGCCCCCTAGACTGCCATGAACCAGAACCGGATCAGCGCCAGCACGCTGATGCCGACGGAGACCAGGACGATGAGCGTCACAACACGCTTCAGCGCGGCGCGCTCGGCGCGGCCCGCGAAACCCCATTTGATGGCGATGCGGTACAGCCCGATGCCAAGGTGCACGTGCACCAGCGGCGTCAGCGCCAGGTAGAACAGGAACCAGCCGCTGTGCTCCTGCAGGACCTTGGCGGCCTTGGCGGCGCTGATGGGCAGGTCGGAGAGCACCGCCCACATGTGGATGGAGCCCATGATCAGGATGATCATGGCCGTGACGGCCTGGATGACCCAGAGCCACGTGTCGGTGTGGTGCAGGAGCTTTGCGTGCTCCCAGATGGTCCCCTGCGCCTCCAGGCGGAAGGGGATCTTGCGCGCGGCCAGGGCGAAGTGCGCGAGGAAGAGCAGGAAGATCAGCGGCCCGCCCACCTGGGCCATGCCCGTGTTCTCAAAAAATTCCGCGATGGCGTTCATGATGCCGGGACTCAGGACGACGCTGCCCACGAGCAGCATGTGCGCCCACATGAACAGGATGAGCCCCGCGCCGGAGAGCATCTGCGCCCAGTCCAGCAGGCCATCGAAGCGATGGCTTTGCAGACTTTTGTGATTGGCGGTCAAGGGAACGGACATTCGAACCTCCATCTGCATTTTTCTTGGAATTTGCCCCGGCGGGGTGCCGGAACGATTACTGTGCATTGTTGCCGTATTTCGGTCGCGCAGTCCAGGGCCGGGGCGAAAAAACAGCCCGGTGGAGGGTGCGTGGCCGCGTCTGCCTTCATCTTCGGCCGAAACCGTACATCCTCTCCTCGAGCTGTTCGCGCTGGACCAGGAGACCTGCGCGGGCAGGGCTCCCGAAAGGCCAGGAGAACGCATTTTGTGCTCGCGCACTTTAAGGCAATTGCCGTGCCATGCGGGCGGCTGCCCGCGTTGGACCGGCAACACCCCGTACTTGCTGCGCAAATTGCTAAAAACAAGCCTGGGCTTCGGCTTATCCGGACGCTGGTTGCGAGGCATGTGCCACATGGTGTGGCGCCACATGTGGGGCTGCGCCACAGTTGCTCAGAACCACCTGAAGTGGCTTGCTTTTTTGTTGTGAATGAAAACGGGCGGACAGCACGTGCGCTGCCCGCCCGCCGGGGGGACTCTGTGCGCCGGGTTACTTCTTGGGGATGGCCCAGTCGGGCAGCACGTTCAGGTCGATGCCGAGCACGATGGGGGCCAGGTAGTACACGACGAGCGTGATCTGCACGATGCCGAGGAGGTTCAGCCACAGGCCGGTCTTGGCCATCTGGCGGATGGTCACCGCGCCGGAGCCGAAGACCACGGCGTTGGGCGGCGTGGCCACCGGCAGCATGAAGGCGTAGGAGCAGGCGATGCACGCGGCCATGATGGGGCCGAAGGGGTGGATGCCCATGCCCACGGCGATGGCGCCCATGATGGGGATCATGAGGGTGGCCACGGCGGTGTTGGAGGTCACTTCCGTCAGGAAGATGTTCAGGGCCACGATGGCGCCCAGGATGATGATGACGGGCATGCCGTTCATGTCGGTCAGGCCGCCGGCGATGTACTGGGTCAGGCCGGTGCTCTGGAAGGCGCCCGCCAGGGCCAGGCCGCCGCCGAAGAGCAGGATGACGTCCCAGGGGATCTTCACGGCGGTCTTCCAGTCAAGCAGGAACACGCCCTTCTTCAAGTCCGAGGGGATGAGGAACAGGGCCAGGGCCGCGGCCACGGCCACGGTGGCGTCGGAGACGCCCTTCATGAAGGGCAGCTTCACCAGGCCCATGAGGATCCAGGCGGCGGCGGCGGCCACGAAGACCATGGTGATGATCTTTTCCTCACGCTTCATGGGTCCGAGCTTTGCGATCTCGGTGCGCACGAGCTCTTCGCCCTTGCCCATGAGGATGTCGCCGTGCACCGGGTAGAGGATCTTGGTGATGAGCACCCAGGCGGCGAACAGGAAGGTGGCGGCCAGGGGCACGCCGATGAGCATCCACTGGGCGAAGCTGATGGTCTGGCCGTAGAGCTTGTCAAGCTGGGCCACCATGATGACGTTGGGCGGGGTGCCGATCAAGGTGGCGATGCCGCCGATGGACGCGGCGTAGGCCAGGGAGAGCATGAGGCCGATGGCGAAGGGGTTCCTGCTCAGGTCCTTGTCGCCCGTGATCTCGGCGCAGGCGTTGATGATGGCCATGCCGATGGGCATCATCATGACCGTGGTGGCCGTGTTGGACACCCACATGGACAAGAACGCCGTGGCGATCATGAAGCCCAGGATGATGCGCGAGGGGCTGGTGCCCACCATGCGAATGGTGTGCATGGCGATGCGGTAGTGCAGGTTCCAGCGCTCCATGGTCACGGCGATGAAGAAGCCGCCCATGAACAGGTAAATCAGGTGGTTGGAGTACGCTGGAGTGACCTTTGCCGTGGGCAGGATCTGCAGCAGGGGGAACAGGACGATGGGGATCAGCGAGGTGGCCGGGATGGGAATGGCCTCGGTGATCCACCAGATGGCCATGAGGGCCGTGACGGCGCCGCAGTACAGGGCCGGTTGGGTCAGTCCTTCGGGCAGCGGCAGGAAGCAGATGATGAGAAAGACGATCGGCCCGAGGAATAGTCCGTAAACTTTCAACTTGTCTTGCATGGCCCCTCCAGGTGCGCGTTGCAGGTTGGTGACGCACGGCGCTCGCGGTATGCCCCGGACGATGGCCCCAAAATTCCCCCTTTGGGCACGGCTTTCGCGTGGGCGGCTCTGTCGGCACATCCGGTCCCCTCAGACCGGATGGCAGCGCGGTGGTCAGGTAAGATGTGTCGTCCACCCCTGTCTCAACGCCTCTTCCAGAAATTAGCGATGGGTGGGCAACATGCTTGCCAAGGCTGTCTTGGCAAAGGTTGTGCCAGCGGGCAATCGCTCGCGCGCTTTTGCTAACGCCGTATGTTAGCTGTAAAAAAAGTGTAAAAAAATGTGGTGCGAGCGGGTCGCACGCTCGAGATAATGTAGCACGCGCCACGACTGTGGCGCCACACGTGTGGCGCTCGCCACACTCTTGCGTCGGTCAGGAGAGGCCCAGGCGCTCCATGTTGCGGTAGAGCGTCCGGCGGTCGATGCCGAGCAGGCGCGCGGCCTTGGCGCGGTTGTTCCGGGTCTGGGCCAGGGCGCGGGTGATGTCCTGCATGGTCAGCCCGCGGGAGCCCGGCCTCGGGGCGGGCTGTTCGGCGTGGGTGGGCCGGGGGGGCATGGGCCGCAGCAGGTCCGCGGGCAGGTGGGCGAGGGTGATTTCCCCGCCGGGGCAAAGGATGCAGGCGTGCTCCAGGGAGTACTTGAGCTCGCGCACGTTGCCCGGCCAGGGGTAGGTCATGAACAGCCGCATGACCTCCTCCGAGCACTTGGTGATGTTCTTGCCGAAGGCGGCCTGCAGGTGGCTGATGAAATGCGCCGTGAGCAGCGGGATGTCCTCGGTGCGCTCGCGCAGGGGCGGCAGCTGGATGACCATGACCTTGAGGCGGTAGTAGAGGTCCTCGCGGAACAGGCCCTGGCGGATCTTCTCCAGCAGGTCCACGTTGGTGGCGGCCAGCACGCGCACGTTGGCCTTGCGCGTCTTGGAGTCGCCCACGCGCTCGAATTCCTTCCTCTCCAGCACGCGCAGGAGGTTCAGCTGGATGCGCGGGGAGATGTCGCCGATTTCGTCGAGGAAGATGGTGCCGCCCTCGGCGGCCTCGAACCGGCCGATCTTGTCGCGGATGGCCCCGGTGAAGGCGCCGCGCGTGTGGCCGAAGATTTCGCTCTCCAGAAGGCTTTCGGACAGGGCCGAGCAGTTGACCTTGATGAGCGGGCCCTTGCTGCGCGAGCCGCCGAAGTGCAGGGCCTCGGCCACCAGCTCCTTGCCCGTGCCGGACTCGCCCGTGATGAGCACCGTGGACTCTACGTCCGAGAGGTGGTCGAGCACGGCGTAGATGTCCTGCATGACCTTGCTCTTGCCCACGATGCCCTGGTGGCTGTGCAGGTCGGTGAGGCGCTTCTCCAGCACGGCCAGGCGGGTGATGTCGCGGATGACGAGCACCGCGCCGGTGAAGTTGTTGTCTCTGTCGAGAAGCGGCGAGGAGTTGATGACCACCACCTTGCCGGGGGTGTGGCTCTGGCATTCCACGCGATGCTCCAGCACCGGGCGCCGGGTTTCGAGCGTGGTGCGCAGCACGGAGAAGCAGGCCCGCTTGCACGAGCCCGAGAGGTCCGCCAGCTCCTTGCCCGGCGAGAGCTCCGAGCCGATGCAGCAGATCTCGCCCAGGGCGCGGTTGGTCTGGATGATGCGCATGTCCGTGTCCACGGTGATGATGGCATCGGGGATGGAGCGGAACATGGCCTCAAGGTTGGCTCGCAGGCGCTCCTTTTCGGTGTGGATGCCGCGCATGGCCTGCTCGGTCTCGATGCGGTCGGAAATGTTCTGGACCATGGGCAGCAGGTACAGCGGCTGGCCGAGCGCGTCGCGCACCATGCCCGCGGAGAGGTGCACCCAGACCTCGTGCCCGTTCTTGTGGATGTAGCGCTTGTCCTGCTCGAAGGATTCGATCTCCCCGGCCTTGACCCGCTCGTACTGGGAGAAGCTCTCGCCCTGGTCGTCGGGGTGGGTGATGTCGAGGAAGGTCATGGCCCGCAGCTCCTGCTCGCTGTAGCCGGTGATGCGGCAGAAGGCGTCGTTGGCGCGCAGGAAGGTGGAATTCAGCGCCACCATGCTGGCCCCGATGGGCGACTGGTCGAAGGTGTGGCGGAACTTCTCCTCGCTCTCCCGCAGGGCGCGCTCCACCTGCTTGCGGGCGGTGATGTCGACGTTCAGGCCTTCGATGTAGAGCAGCTCGCCGGTGGAGGGGTCGCGCACCTCGCGCGCGGTGAGTGATATCCACTTGGTCGAGCCGTCCTTGCAGTTGAAGCGCGTCTCGAAGTCCTTGATGCGGCCCTGCTCGCGCAGGATGCGCAGCAAGGTGTCGCGGTCCCTGGGGTCCACGTAGAGCTGGGAGCGCAGGTCGCGGAAGTGGTTGATCAGCTCCTCGGGGCTGTCGAAGCCCAGGATCTCGGCCAGGGCCGGGTTGACCATGAGGAACGAGCCGCCCGGGGTGGACTGGAACACGCCCTCGATGATGTTCTCGAAAAAGCCCTGGAAGCGGGCCTCGGCGCGCTTGAGGCCGGAGAGGTCGGACAGGGTCAGCACCAGCAGCTTGCGGCCGTCCTGGTTCAGCGGGCGCGAGGTCAAAAGCGCCGGGATGGGCAGGCCCATGCTCCCGAAGACCCGGCACTCGCGGTCGTTCACCCCGGCGGAAAGCTCCGCCAGGGACACCTCGCCCGGGGCGAACAGCCCGGACAGCATGGGCAGGGCGTCGGCGCGGCCGAGCAGCGCCTGGGCCTTGGCGTTGGCCTGGAGCACCCGGCCGGAGGCCGCGTCGAGCAGCAGCACGCCCGCGTCGACGGCGTTCAGCAGGTCCAGGTCCGGGGCGGGGAAAACGGGCATGGCGCTAGCCTGTGATCTCTGCGGTGCGCGCCAGCAGCGGCAGCAGCTCGCCGGGGGCCTTGATCAGGTGCCGGGCGCCGTTGCCGGACAGCTCGGCCTCGTCGCGGAAGCCCCAGAGCACGCCCACCGGGAGCATGCCCGCGCCGCGCGCGGTCTTCATGTCCGTGGCGGAGTCGCCCACGAAGACGATCTGCCCGGGCGCAAGGCCCAGCTCGCCGGCCAGGGCCAGGGCTCCGGCCGGGTGCGGCTTGTTCGGCACCTCGGGCCTGGAGCCGCGCACCTGGGTGAATGGCACGTCCGGGAAAAACTCGCGCACCGTCAGGTCGGTGTAGTCTTGGGGCTTGTTGGAGAGCACGCAGATGGGCAAATCGGCCTGGCGCAGCGCGGAGAGCATCTCCACGATGCCGGGGTAGGGCCGGGTTTTTGACTTCCAGCGCTGCGTGTACTCGTCCACGAGCAGGGCCCCGGCGCGCTTGAGCGTTGACTCGTCGCGGCTGTCCGCGGGCAGCATGCGCAGGACCAGCTCGGCCACGCCAAGTCCGACGAACAGGCGGTAGGCGTCCACCGGGTGTTCCGGAAGCCCCAGCGCGGCCAGCGCGGCGTTGCCGGAGTCGGCCAGATCGTCCAGGGTGTTCAGCAGGGTGCCGTCCAGGTCGAAGATGAGGGCGCGGGGCGTCATTGTCATGGCATTCCTTGGGTGGCTCTGGCCGGGGTTTGTGCGGAGGCGAGCCTACACCCAAGCGGCCTTCGGCACAAGAGTCGGCGATCGCGCCGGCCTTGCCCCGCCCTTGCCTGCGGACTGGGTTCGTGGCATGACCCGCCCATGGGCAAACCCTTTGTTTTTCGCCTGGAAAAGGTGCTGGAATATCGACGCCAGTTGGAAGACCAGGCGCGCATGGCCCTGGCCCAGGCCCAGGCTCGGCACAAGGCCCAGGAGGAGGCTGTCCTGGACCTGGAGACGCGGCTGGCGGACCACCTGGAGCACGGCTTCGGGGCCAAGGCCTCCCAGGCGGACATCTGGCTGTGGATGCAGTATCGCCAGGCCCTGGAGCGCGACGTGTCCGCCGCAAAGGCCGAACTGCAACGGCTGGCCTCCATTTTGCATCATTGCCGCCAGGAAGCGGTGCTTCGCTCCAGAGAGAAGAAGCTCCTCGAAAAACTCAAGGACAGGCAGGCAAAGAAACACCATGTCGCGGAAAACCTCGCAGAGCAAAAAGAGTTCGATGAGATGGCCACGCTTCGCTATGAGCCCAAAGATACTTAAGGTTCTGGCGCTGCTGGTGGTTGTGGCCGCGCTCAAGCTCACGGTGCTTGGCGCGCTGGGCCTCAAGGCCTGGGAGCATCTCCAGGGTGAGGACCTGTTCAAAATGCCCAACGCCCTGGCCTCCACGCCCGCCGCCACCGGACAAGACGCTCCGGCCGGCCCGGCCGCAGTGGCCCCGGCCAAGGACGCCGCCCCGGCCGAGCCGGAGATGCTGGCCGAGAACGTCATCCCCGGCCCCGAGGTCAAGGAGACCCAGCAGGCGAGCAGCCTGAAGCGCCGCGAGGACGAGGTGGCCGCCAAGGAGCGCGCCCTGAGCGCCATGGAGAAGAGCCTCGACGAGAAGCTGGCCGAGCTCAAGCGCGCGGAAGCCTCCATCAAGGCGCTGCTGGACCAGGCCGACGTGCTCAAGGACGCCCGCATCAAGCGGCAGGTGGACACCTACATGGCCATGAAGCCCAAGCAGGCCGCGGAAGTGCTCTCGAACATGGACGAAGCCCTCGCCGTCAAGATTCTGACCGGCATGAAGCCCAAGGTGGCGGGCGAAATCATGACCTACGTGAAGACCCCCAAGGCCGCCAAGCTCACCGAGGCCATGACCAAGGTCCAGGCCCTGCAGGGTCCCGGCCAGTAACCACCGACGCAATTCCTCCAGCCCCGCCCGGAAGTCCCTCGTGGACGGCCGGGCGGGGCTGTGCTACGTCCGCCCCATGCCACGCATCAAGCTCATTCTGGCCTACGACGGCACCGACTTCGCCGGCTGGCAGCTCCAACCCCGCGACCGCACCGTGCAGGGCGAGGTGGAGGCCGCCATCGCCAAGATCGTCGGCCACCGGATCGCCGTGCAGGGCGCCGGTCGCACCGACGCCGGTGTCCACGCGCTCGGGCAGTGCGCCCATTTTGAGGTCCCGGAGCGGTTCGCGCGCATTCCCTGGCGCGTGGCCCTGAACGGCCACATGCGGCCCGACGTGCGCGTGGTCGAGGCGACCCTCGCCCACCCGCGCTTTCACGCCACGCGCGACGCCCTCTCCAAGATCTACGCCTACACCCTCTGGATCGACCGCACCCATGTGGACCCTTTTCGCCGCCGCTTCGTGTGGGACGTGCCGCCCCTTGATTTCGCGGCCATGGACGCCGCCGCCCTGCATTTTCTCGGCACCCACGACTTCAAGAGCTTCAAGAACGCGGGCACGCCGCTGGGGCCGCGCGGCACGGTGCGCACGATTATCGCCCTGTGGCGCGAGCCGGGCCAGACCCCGGCGGAGACCGTCTGGCGTTTCCGGGGCGACGGCTTCCTGAAGCAGATGGTGCGCAACATGATGGGCTGCCTGGTGGCCGTGGGCAAGGGTAAAGTCATGCCCGACGATGTCCGATCAATCCTTGAGCGGCGCGACCGCAACCACTTCCTGCCGACGGCCCCGCCTTGGGGCCTGTGCATGGAGCGCGTCTTTTATCCGGAGCCCGGCCCTGGGGGCGGCCCGGAGGACGATGCGTCGCGCGGCCAGGACACGGCCCATGACGAGCATCAAATGGCCGGACGCGGCGACCGGGAGCCTGTCGGGCATGACGACGGGCCTGGGCGGGAGCCTGCGGACTGACCCCCTCGCGACGGGGCAGCCCGCGGGGGTCTCCCCTGGCGCCCGGGTCACGGAAGAATACAAGCAGGCCAACGCCGGGGCGCGCCGCCTGCGCCTGGGCAGCTCCCTGGCCTACGGGCTGGACAGCGCCCTGCGCCGCTTAAGCGACACCGCCTCCGCCTTCGCCTGGCCCACCGAGGGTATCCCCTTCGCCACCAACTCGCGCCTGGCGGTGCTGGCGGATGCGCGCAAGGCCGACCTCGCCGCGGGCCTGCCCGACGCCGCCAATTACCTGCAGGAGGACAAGTACCTCTCGCGCGGGTTCGCGGCCAGCACGCCCACCACCCTCGACCCCGGCACCTACGCCATGAAGCTCGGCTTCGGCGGCAAGACCGAGAAGCTCTCCATCGACGTGGCCGAGGGCGACACCAACGGCGACGTGCTCCAGGCCGTGGCCGACGCCGTCAACGCCTCCACCCTGCAGGTGGACGCCTCGGTGCGCAGCCAGACCGGCGTCAATCCGCTGGGCTACGGCCCCCTCGGCCCAGGGGTCATCCCCACCGGGAGTTTCCTGGCGCTGTCCGTGAACCGCACCCGCGCCGCGGAAGCCCCGACCCTCACCGACACCTCCGGGCATTTGGCGGCCTCGCTCAAACTCTCCGCCACGGGCACGCCGCTTGCCCCCGCCGCGCAGGACACGCACCAGCTCACCAGCCTGTCCGTGGCGCGGCCCACGGTCTACAGCACCGGCGGGTACGACACCAACGCCACCACCACGCTCTCCGCAGGCACCTACACCGTGGACTACGCCGCTGGCCCGGCCTCGGGCAGCGTGTACTCGGGCAGCGTGGACATCGTCATCGCCGCGGGCGACACCTGGGGCGAAGTGCTGGCCAACATGAAGAGCATGCTCGGCTCGGCCAGCCCGGCCATGAGCGCGCAGCTGGTTCCGGCCAAGCGCGTGTGGGACTCCACCACCGACGAGCTGCACGCCGTGGTGGACGCCACGGGCCTGCAGGTGGCCCTGAACGACCCCAAGCCCGGCTGGCGGCTCTCCCTTTCCGGCGGCGACAACGCCGACGCCTCCGCCAACATCCTCTCGGCCATGGGCCTGAACGTCACGGCCCAGCCCGGCAGCGACGGGCGCATGGTCATCGACGGCCGCGACCAGACGCGCACGCCGGGGGCGTACATCGCCGACCAGGGCCGGGTGACGCTGGACCAGTCCGGCACCTTCGGCGAGATGGTGCCGGTGAGCGTGCTCGCGCCGCTCGACCGCATGTCCCAGGGGCTGTCCGACGCGGTCTCGGCCTACAACGACCTGCGCGGCCTGCTGACCAAGAACGCGGACCTGCTGCGCTCCGGCCTGGCCGAGGACTTCCGCAAGCCCGTGGCCGACCGCGCCGGCGACCTGGCCAGCCTGGGCCTGGTCGAGGCCGGCACGGGCAAGCTGCTGTGGATGAACGCCGATACCTTCGTGCAGGCGCTGACCAGCGACCCGCAGGGCGTGCGCGCCACGCTGCTGGGCGACGGCTCCGCCACTGGCCTGCTGCCGGAGCTGGCGGCAAAGGCCCAGGACGCGCTCGCCAATGGGGCGGACAGCCTGCTGCTGCCGCAGAGCGCCTTCCCGGAGCGCAACCCGTTTTTGGCCTCGCCCACGCCGCGCACCGAGGCGCAGCTGGAAAAGGCCAACCAGCTGCTGGACCTGCTCGACGGCGGCACGGCTGGCGAGGAGAAAAAGAAGTCGCTGTTCGAGATCTACGACAGCAAGAAATCGGGCGGGCTCGGGCCGTTTCCGTGGGAAACCGGCTCCGGACTGCTGCGGCGAAAGGGGTAAGCCGCGCAAATAGTTCTGGCGGCTGCGGGGTTTGGGAAAAGATTCAGCAGGGTCAATTTATTTTTCGTCATGGGCATGAAATTTCCGCCCAAACCCTTGCTGTTTTGTTTTGCCTTTGATACTGCGGCAATAGGTCAAGGCATGCTTGGAGCGTTGCGTGCGACTTTGGGTAAGACGCAGGCGGACGGGACAAGGCGGGTTCTCTCTTGTATTCCACGAGGAGTAGGAAGCGATGAAGTCCATTTATGTCGGTAATTTGCCTTTCAGCGCCAAGGAAGATGAGATTCGTGACCTGTTCGCCGCCCACGGCGAGGTGCAGGTGGTCAAGTTCGTCATGGACCGCGAGACGGGCCGCTTCCGCGGCTTCGGCTTCGTGGAGATGGAGGACGCAGGCGCCGCCAAGGCCATCGAGGCCCTTGACGGCAAAGACTTCGGCGGCCGCACCTTGCGCGTCAACGAGGCCAAGGAGCGTGCCCCCCGCCCGCCCCGCCGTTACTAGATAGA